>CAZUDB010000093.1:0-1661 GCA_964619055.1 uncultured Rhodospirillaceae bacterium | reverse complement strand
AACCCGCATTTCCCAGGTGACCGATCTGCTTGATGCCAGTTACCGCTGATTGTGGTATAGGAATCAGTGAATTAGGGGTGACGGAGGGCGAACCGGATGGAGGACTTGGCGGGTGACTCGGATCGCAGCGCACTTTGGCCCAATTTCGACAGTCGTCTGAAGCTGGAGTTCCATGGCTCTCGGGTCACCTCCGATGCCGGTTTGCTCGCCTACCGCGAACTCGATGAGGCCCTCGGCCTGACCGCAACGGCCGACCAGCTCCTCGCCGATACGCGAACCGGCAAGAACGGTTGGCACGGGATCCTCGGTCTCCTGCGCCAGTCGGTTTATGGGCGCCTTGCCGGATACGAGGATGTGAATGACGCCGACCGGCTCGGGCGTGATCCGGCGATGCGGTGGATTGTCGGCGGCAAGGCGGTCGAGCGTGGCGGCGCATCGACGAGCCAGATGGGCCGCTTCGAGACGGAGGTGCTGGCGACCGATGCCAACCTCGCCGCTCTCGCGGACATGTCGGGCGCTTGGATCGATACAGTCCACGACCGGAAGCTGCCGAGGTCCATCGTGCTTGATATGGACAGTTCGGTCAGCCCGACCCACGGCGAGCAGGAGGGCTCGGCCTACAACGGGCATTTTGGCTGCACCTGCTATCACCCCTTGTTTGTGTTCAACCAGTTCGGCGATCTGGAACGCTGTGCCCTGCGAGCTGGCAACGTGCACAGCGCGCACGGCTGGCGCGACGTTCTGGAGCCGGTTGTCACCCGCTACCGGGAGCGGCAGATCCGCCGCTTCTTCCGCGCCGATGCTGCGTTTGCCATGCCCGAGGTCTACGAGTTCCTGGAAGCCGAAGGCTTCCGCTACGTGATCCGTCTGCCGGCGAACAAGGTGCTTCAGGAGCGCATCGCGCATCTCCTGAAGCGGCCCGTTGGGCGGCCGCCGAACGACGTGCGACGATACTACGCCAGCTTCAGCTACCAGGCCGGCTCATGGAACAAGAAGCGCCGGGTCGTGGCAAAGGTCGAATGGCATCCCGGCGAGCTGTATCCCCGCGTCGGGTTTATCGTCACCAATCTGAGCCGCCCGGCCGAACGGGTCGTCGCTTTCTACAATCAGCGCGGTACCGCCGAGCAGTGGATCAAGGAGGGCAAGAACGCGGTTCGTTGGACCCGGCTGTCCTGCCGCAGGTTCCGCAACAACGCCGTCCGGCTCCAGCTTCATGCGCTCGGCTACAACCTCGCCAACTTCATGCGGACGCTCGCCTTGCCCGATGCTGTCGAGCAGTGGACGCTGACCACCCTGCGCGAGAAGCTCGTGAAGATCGGCGCGAAGATCGTGCGCCATGGACGCTACGTGATCTTCCAATTGGCCGAGGTCGCGGTGCCGCGGCAGCTGTTCGCCGACATCCTGCGCCGCATCGACCGCCTCAGACCGAAGTCAGTCCCGGCATGACCGACGCAACATCGCTGTTCCGCAGAACAGACAGGATCAGTGTGCCCGGACCGCCCGGAAACGGCCCATTCCAGGCCATCGTCGCCACAGTCTGCCGCTCCGTCAACCGCGTGTGCCCAAAGCCGGCCGACAGACGCCACAGGCGTTGCGCGTCGAGGGCTCGCGTGGCACATTCGATGTGCCGGGATGACCCCTACCTGGGAAATCCCGGTTAA
>CAZUDB010000092.1:0-1981 GCA_964619055.1 uncultured Rhodospirillaceae bacterium | reverse complement strand
ATTATGAAGCAATCTTCAGGCCGATGATCCCGACCACAATGAAGCCGACAAAGACGTAACGCATGACGGTTGAAGGCTCGCCCAACAGCCAGATGCCAAGGAAGAAGGTGCCCACAGCGCCGATGCCTGTCCATACGGCGTAAGCCGTGCCGACCGGAATTTCCCGTTGTGCCAACAACAACAACGCGCCGCTGATCAGCATGCAAACGCCGGCAAAGACAAGCGGCAGAGCCTTTAGGCCCTCTTCGGTCCAGCCAAACTTCAGCCCCATGGGCCAACCCCATTCAAAAATCCCCGCCAAAACCAAGTATACCCAAGCCACATTGACCTCCTGTTGTTGGCTATCAGAACAAAACATCGACGCGGCAGGGTAGCGCAGTTCAGGCGTTAACGTGGGCATCATCACACCCACCCACCGCTCATGGCCGTAGACCCCTTAAATGCACGGGCACAAACGGCGCGGCTCCCCTCTGGACGCATCAATCGCCGGGCAGCATCTGTTTACGAGTGTTATTTAGACACCACCAGTCAGGAGAAAGCGGATGCATCGACGCGAGCATTCCGGATCCCGCACAGTCGCCGCAAGGTTCGCCGGCCTCCCTTTAATTGCCGCTCTGTTGGTCGTGAGCTTGGGCGTTGCGACGCCATGGGGCGCGGGGGAGGCGCGGCCGGTGATGTCTGAGGAGTCCGTGCCAGCGGAGGGCGGTGTCCGGTTGACAACGATTGTGTCGGGCCTGGAGCGTCCGTGGGGGATGGCGTGGCTGTCCGATGATACGATTTTGGTTACCGAACGCCCCGGCCGGCTGCGCGTCGTTAGCAACGGGACGTTGGACCCGCGTCCGGTCTCCGGTGTGCCGAAGGTGTTCGCCTCCGGCCAGGGGGGGCTCATGGACGTTGCCCTGCATCCGGATTTCGCGACCAACAGACTGATCTATCTCACGTATGCCCATGGCGACGATGATGCCAACCGCACCCGGGTGGCACGTGCCGTCTTCGATGGTCAGGCACTGGACGATCTTGAGGTCATCTTCGAGAACGCTGATGCCAAGGAGGGGGGGCAGCATTTCGGCTCGCGCCTGCTCTGGCTCCCCGATGGCACTCTGCTTGTCAGCATTGGCGATGGCGGCAATCCACCAACCTCTTTCGCAGGAGACGAGATCCGCAAGCAGGCCCAGAATCTGGGCACCCATTTCGGCAAGCTGATCCGCATTCGGGACGACGGCCAAGTTCCCAACGACAATCCGTTCGTCGGCCAGCCAGGTGCCAAGCCGGAAATCTACAGCTATGGCCATCGCAATATCCAGGGGCTGGCCCGCGATCCTGAAACGGGCGCGATTTTTGCCAATGAGCACGGCGCCAGACGCGGAGACGAGTTGAACCGCGTCGAAGCCGGTGCCAATCACGGCTGGCCGGCGGCAACCTTTAGCCGCAACTACGTCTGGGGAACGGAGATTTCACCGCACACCAGCCTGCCCGGGATGGTGGACCCCGTGTTCGTCTGGAGCGAGACACACGCTCCCTCCGGGCTCGCGGTCTATCGTGGTGACGTGTTTCCGAGGTGGGACGGTGACGTGTTCAGCGGTGGCTTGAAAACCGAGGACGTCCGCCGGATCGAATTCGGCGACGGCGGCGCGGTTATGGGCGAGACGGCCATCGACTTCGACGCCCGTGTTCGTGACATCAGGGTCGGACCGGACGGCCACGTCTATGTTCTCACCGACGAGCGCGACGGCCAGTTGATCCGCATCGATCCTGAACAATAGCCGTTACCTGGGGTTTGCGAGTGGTCCCGGCGCGAGCAGGGGGCTCAGCTTGCCTTCTTAGCGGCAACTCTGCGTAGTTCTGAGCGCGCGTCAGAATTCACATCAGCTCGGTTTTCGCGACCGGTCGCTGAGGCTGGTAGGTCGTCATCGCCTAACGCGCTATTAAGGGATCTTTGCGCTGAATGCTGCTGTTGACGCAGTCGGTCAGCGTTCGGACG
>CAZUDB010000091.1:0-2476 GCA_964619055.1 uncultured Rhodospirillaceae bacterium | reverse complement strand
CGTGGCCAACGAGGGCGTGATCCTAGTTTCGGGCACCATCCGGCCCGACGTGCTCGACCCGGCGCTGCTGCGCCCCGGTCGCTTCGACCGCCAGGTTGTGGTTCCCAATCCGGATATCCTGGGTCGCGAGCAAATTCTGAAAGTGCACATGCGCAAGGTCCCGTCCGCCACGAGCGTCGACGCCCGCGTCATCGCTCGCGGTACACCGGGATTTTCCGGCGCGGACCTCGCCAACCTCGTCAACGAGGCGGCCTTGCTTGCCGCCCGGGTCGGCCGAAAGCTCGTCACCATGTCCGACTTCGAGGCGGCCAAGGATAAGGTGATGATGGGCACCGAGCGGCGCTCGATGGTGATGACCGAGGATGAGCGCAAGCTGACCGCCTACCACGAAGCCGGCCATGCGCTCGTGGGCCTGGCGGTTCCGGGCAATGATCCGCTGCACAAGGTGACGATCATCCCGCGCGGCCGGGCGCTTGGCGTCACGATGAACCTGCCAGAGCGGGACCGCTATGCCTTTACCAAACGCGAAATCGAAGCCCGGCTTGCCATGATGTTTGGCGGCCGTGTCGCCGAGGAGCTGATCTTCGGAGCCGTTAACGTCACCACCGGTGCAGCCAACGACATTCTGCAAGCCACTCAATTGGCACGGCGTATGATCACCGAATGGGGCATGAGCGAACAGCTCGGCCGGTTGCGCTACAGTGATAATGAAGAGGAGATTTTCCTCGGACGCTCCATCGCCCGGCAGCAACATGTCTCCGACGAAACTGCGGATCTGATCGATAAAGAGATTCGGCGCGTGATCGAAACAGCCGAGGATCGCGCCCGAAAGGTCCTCCAGGAGCGCATTGACGATCTTCACGCACTGGCCGCCGCTCTGCTCGAGTATGAGTCGCTCAGTCGTGACGATGTGGACGATGCCCTGAACGGCCGTCCAATCAATCCACGACACGATGGCGACGATGAAGAGAAGAAGCGCACCGGCCGCGGCACCTCGGTGCCATCCAGCGGCAAACCATCGGCAGGGCCCATCAATCCAGGTGGACTGCAACCACAGGGATAGGTGTTTTCAGTGATACCATCCGCAGCGATCGGAACGTTGCGGGAAAGTGGAAGCAGGCAGGATTAGCTGGACCGTTCCGTGATCCCGACCCAGCCAACCCGCGTAATAAAAGACATCCGGCGTTTTTTTGCGACATGCCCCCTGTCACGGCGCGCCGGATGGTGGGGCGAGCTTAGGGTCCCCCGCTCTGTAAAGCTCGCCCCACCTCTCGCTCTTCCCCAAATCATAGTCATTTCGAACGAGGGTTGAGCACACTCTTTCGGCATTCGCTAGCACCGCACGATAAGGTGCAAATGAACTTTGTCTTCTTAACCGTTAGAACTGCTAATGGACATACGATTTAGATCGCCATGCCGGTAGCAGGGATGAGCAGACATCCGCCGATTCGCCACTCACCCGGCGCCACCTCTTTCATCATGTAGAGCGCTTCGAAAAACTGGCCTTTAGGCCCAACGATTTCGACGGTTTGGACGGGACCATGCACCGTCGAGCGCAATTCACCAAAGCGGACGGACTGGGGCCGAAAAATCGGCTCGTAAGCGCGTCGAACCATATTGAGAAAGGTTTCGGGCGTGCCGAAACGGCGCTGGATTGTGGGGGCTGCATAGGCAAACGCGCGTTCGGGATTATTGGCGCGAAAAGCCGCGATTTGGTTACGGATCACCGCGACAATGGCGGTCCGTTCGTCGTCGGACGCCGCCCGAGGTTCATCGGACGCTTCCAGCCCGACGGTGACAATCAGGCTGAGCATCAGCGTTCCCATCACAGCATAAGCTGTTCTCATCTTTGCGGCTCTCCTATCATTGGCGTACGCTGTACGTTCGCCGAACGACCTCGGATTGACGCCCGGAATGCCGATGCCTCTTGACACTGCGTCTCGCCCCGTTAGGCGACCGCGCCGCGATCTGCTCGGCCTTGCCGTGTTCCTGGGCCTCTGCTTTCTCGTCGCAACCGTGGCCGGAACATCTACGCCGGCGCACTTGGACGACCGCTATCAAGCTTTGGCCAAATCCGTGTTGAACCCGCCGAACTGGGTATTTGCGCCCGTCTGGACGGTTCTTTACGTGATGATCGCTGTCTCCGGCTGGCTGGTCTGGCGCCGGAAAGGCTTGCAGGGTGCCGCCATTCCCTTATCGCTGTGGTTGATCCAACTTGGCCTTAACCTGTTCTGGCCGCTGCTTTTTTTCGGTCTGCAATGGCTGACGGGGTCGTTGGTCGTGATCTTGTTGTTGGCGGTCGCCATCGCGCTGACGGCCCATCAGTTTCGCACCATTGATGGCCGGGCGGCCCTGCTACTGGTCCCGTATTTGGTGTGGGTGACGTTCGCGGCGTATCTCACGGCGACCATCTGGTGGCTCAACTAGGCTCCGGACTCATAACCAGTATCCGATGATGGCAGCGATGTGGATGGCT
>CAZUDB010000090.1:0-3595 GCA_964619055.1 uncultured Rhodospirillaceae bacterium | reverse complement strand
CGACGAAGCCTGACAGGTTAATGCGGGTGTCCAGCTGGAACGAGCCCTGGCACACCATGGTGTCCGCACCGACGAAACCGTTGGGATCGGCCACAATCCCATCCTTGGCCGTTTTCGTCTCAGCAAGAACCTGGGCGCCCGCTATATGATGGACGGCTGTCGGCCCTCGCTTCGCCTGGCGACGAGCCAATGACCACGAGAGTGAATGACGCCGAGCCCGGTGGTACGGTGCCCGAGAATGCAGAGGGAGTGCTGGCACTCAACATATTTTAGGAGGGAGCATCTCCCCTCTGGTCGGCGCAAATTGATCTTTTACCGACGCCAAGGTGACGCCGACCAACTCCGATTGTAGCCTGTGAGCTCCTGCGTGAATGAAACCATGCTTGTCCATGCCACGTGGCCGCTTGCGGCCGGCGATAGCCAGCGATCTCGGTGCCCTTGTAGGACTGCTGCACGATGAAGAGGTGCGCCGCTACCTATGCGACGACACCTGCCTTGCTCGCGAAATTGTGGCCGCGATGCTCGCACGCAGCGAGCAGTTGGAAGCAAACAGACTGGGATTGTGGGTGATCGAGCCTATACGCGAGTGCTTTGCCGGCATCGCCGGACTGCAGCCGGTCGCGGCGGACGCAGGTGCGGCGCCCGAAATGGCCGGCGGTGTTGAACCCATCATCGCACTCAACCCTAAGTACTGGGGACAAGGTTTGGCTTGCGAGACGCTCAACGCGCTGACTCTCTATGCGCGCGGATTTCTCGGATTATCGCGCCTTGTCGCCGCTGTCGATCAGCCGAATGTTCGCTCGCACCGGCTCATGCACCGCTGTGGGTTTACGCCCATGGGCCGGACCCCCGGCGCGGCCAACGAATTGATGATGTACAAGATTCCGCTTGTGGAATCCAAAGTGCCGAAATGATGGATGTGCCGCGGGCCATGACCCTATTCTGACTATATGGTGAAATCACCCATTTGCTCGTAAGCGTCATGAGAGAGTTGCGTTCCTAGGGCGTGCATCTCTTTCATGGTCCCGAACTTTGCAATCTTGACAAACTCTCGCCACTGGTCAAGTTGATCCCACTTCGCGATTGTGAATATTTCGGTCGATTTTTCCACGTTGGCAATGCAAAAGCTTCCTCGTGCTCCTGGTGTACTTTCCCGGATTTTCAGGGTCGTTTTCCTCCATGCAATCAGAAAAGCCTGTCTGTTTTCTGGAGTGACTTCCCAACGGTAAACAACATGAATCACCTGGCATCCTCCGTCCGACGGCGTCTCATACTCTCAAAAAAAGCTCTGCTCTGGTGTAGATCGCTGCCGGACCACCGAATCTCTTCCCTTTTTGTTCGCGATCCCAAGCCTGCATCCTCACGGATTGCACTTAGATCCGGGTAAGGCGGCGGGCCAGCGCCAACAGCGTGCCAAGACCATTTCACCGTCGCTGGATACGACCCAAGTTAAATGGCACCCGCGCTCGCACCCGACCATTCAGCGTATGCGTCATTCGCGATGCCAAGGCGCGCCAGCACACGACCAGCCATGTGATTGATGACGTCGTCCACGCTGTTTGGTTTGGCGTAGAAGGCCGGCACCGGGGGGTAGATAATTGCGCCCGCATCCGCGGCTTGAACAACCTGGCGAAGGTGGCCGCGATGCAGTGGTGTTTCGCGCACAACCAGAACCAGCGGACGACCCTCCTTCAGCGTCACATCGGCCGCGCGGGTGATCAGGTCATCAGCGTAGCAATTGGCAATTGAGGCAAGCGTTTTTATGGAGCACGGGATGACGACCATCCCGAGTGTAGCAAAGGACCCCGAAGCCACCGTCGCACCAATGTTCCCGTGTTTGTGGACCACATCGGCGAGCGCATGAACGCGGTCCACTGTCCAATCGGTTTCGGCTGCGATTGTGCGCCGCCCAGACGGAGACACGATGAGATGGGTTTCGATTGCCATGGGCTTGACCAGTTGAAGCAGCCGAATGCCCAGGATGGCACCGGAGGCCCCCGTGAGGGCCACCACAAGTCTGTGGGACCTCACGCCGACCACCGCAGCGTCTGTCCCGCATAATGTCGTGGGTTAAACGGCACCATTTTAGGAGCTTACCGGTCCTGTGCAGCCTTGTCGACGTGACAGCAGGCCGGCGCGCTCAAGCGCGCTGGACTGCTCACGACGATAGCAGTGCGTTTAGCGGTATTTTGAGATATCTGGTGCCGTTGTCCTCGGGCGGCGGCAATGCCCCAGCGCACATGTTGATCTGCACGGCTGGCAGCAGCAACTGCGGGGTGGTGAGTGTCACATCGCGTGCCGTACGCATGGCAACGAACTGATCCTCCCCCACGTCGTCGTGAATGTGGATGTTAGACCGCCGCTGCTCGGCAACGGTGGTCTCCCAACGATATTGATCCCGTCCCGGCGCCTTGTAATCGTGGCACATGAATAGACGCATCTGATCCGGCAAGGCCAGGATCCGCATAATTGAGCGATAGAGCTGGCGGGCATCACCACCCGGGAAGTCGCACCGCGCCGTGCCATAATCCGGCATGAATAAAGTATCCCCCACGAAAGCCGCGTCTCCGACGACGTAAGCCACGCAAGCTGGCGTATGGCCGGGCACGGCGAGCACCATCGCCTCGATTGAGCCAACCGCGAACCGCTCACCATCATGGAACGTGATATCAAACTGGCTGCCGTCGGTCTTGAACACAGGCCCCGCATTGAACAGCGTGGCGAATGTCTTCTGGACTAGTCTCACATCGGCGCCAATAGCGATCCGACCCCCGAGTGCCTGTTTAAGGTGTTGAGACGCGGTCAGGTGGTCGGCGTGAACATGGGTCTCCAGGATCCATTGGACAGTCAGACCGTATGCCCGAACGTGGTTGATGATGGTGTCCGCAGACGTCGTGCCGGTCCGGCCGGAGGCCGGGTCGTAGTCGAGGACCGGATCGATAATGGCAGCAGCACTCGTTATTGGGTCCGAGACAACATAGCTGACCGTAAACGTGATCGGATCAAAGAACGCGCGCACCTGGAGGTCGCGACGAGGTTGCGCCGTCATTCCTATGTTCGCTTGGCGTTTTTTCTGCGCCTCTTTCACGGCTGCGCTTTCGTTGGCTCGTCACTGTTAGACGTGGCAGTGGGTAGCGCCGCAGCGAGCCGCGCATCCCGCCACCGCACCAACATCATGCCCGCAGCCATAGCAGCAACGAACACGAAACTCTCCTTTGAGCCGAAGGAAAGCCCCGCAATGGCCGGACCCGGGCAAAAGCCGACCAAGCCCCAGCCGGCTCCAAACAGCACCGCACCGCCAAGCAGACGCTTATCGACGTCGCGCCGCGTCGGTAAGTGAAAGCGGCAATCGAAGAGCGGACGGCCCTGGCGAAGGGCGATACGATAGCCGGCGGCGGAGGCGGCAACAGCGCCGATCATGACAAACATCAACGACGGATCCCAGGCTCCGGCAACATCCAAAAAAGCCAGGACCTTGGTTGGGTTGATCATCCCTGAAACGATGAAGCCGACACCGAACAGACTGCCGGCGACGAATGCAGCCAGCGCTCGCAGCACGGATCAGCCGCCCAGGCCGTGGCGGACGAGATAAACG
>CAZUDB010000089.1:0-4101 GCA_964619055.1 uncultured Rhodospirillaceae bacterium | reverse complement strand
GCGCCGGACCTGACGCCGCCGCAGCCATCAAATGGATTATTGCCGGTGTCCAGCTCCGTCGGTCGAACGATACGGCGCCAATCAGGGGTTCGACGCGGTGGCAACCTAAGAACGGGCTCCCCACCCAGCTTGGCGAACATCCACGATCGGATCGTCCGGTTGAGTGTGGCAACAACCAGGACGCCACCCGGCGTTAGCAGGCGGCAGCAATCGCTGAGAAAGCGATCACGATTACCCGCGGGCTCAAGCAAGTCCGTATTGAGAATCACATCAAACTTTTCGCCGGCCGCGACAAACGCCTTGAGCTCCGTGCGTCTGTATGTCACAGGCGCGCTGACGAGTGCGGCGTGCAACCGAGCAACTTCGACGAGCTTGGCGGTGATGTCGATCCCCGTCACGTCCGCGCCCCAGAACGCCATCGGTTTGCTGACCAGGCCACCGCCGCAGCCAATGTCCAGCACACGCAGACCGGTAAACGGAATGCTGTCGCCAGTATCGCGGTCGAAATGACGGCAAAGAAGCTCGTGGATGTAAGCGAGGCGAATCCAGTTAAGCCGATGCAGGGTCACGTACTGTCCATCGGCATTCCACCATTCCTGGGCCGTGGCCGCGACCCGAGTAATGTCTGCGCGATCCACCGTGGATCTGTTCGCGGCTGACAAGTTGTCTTGATCGCGCCACATCATCACTTGTGCTCGCAAATACCAGCAAGAATACGCGGCGAAAGGCGTAGTGGACTGATGAGCGCGTTCGGATTGGCGGTGGGGCAACCCTCTCTCAGGTGGCGCCCTCCGCCGCTGTAGGTCCGGGTAGATTGCAGCGCCTGTACAACCCTTATTATCCGAGCGACAGTTCCAGTGGTAAGTCGCAGCACCTTGGCCCCAAAGGTGCAAACCAAGTCGTCGCGACAGCGGCACAGCCTACCAACAGCAGGGGGACTTATGATGATCACCTCGCCCAAGGCGTTCTTGCGGAGCCTGTTCGATGCGGCCGTGCTTTCAGCCGCACCGGCTCAAGCCGTACCGCGCCACGTGCCGCCGCCGCCGAAAGGAGACCTTGTCGTCATTGGATTTGGCAAGGCGTCCGCCAGCATGGCGCGCGCCGTCGAGGAGACGTATTCCGGGAAACTCAGCGGGCTCGTTGTTACCCGCTATGGTCACAAAGAACCATGCCGGCAGATCAACGTGATCGAGGCTGGCCATCCGATCCCTGACGCGGCGGGTTTGAATGCCGCCGAACGCATCCTTCGTCTTGCAAGCGGCTTTGGCAAGGATGATCTCATCCTGTGCTTAATTTCCGGCGGCGGCTCAGCCCTGCTGCCGCTTCCTGCGCCTGGGATCAGCTTGACCGACAAGCAGGCCGTAAATGCTGCTTTGCTGCGGTGCGGTGCATCTATCTCGGAAATGAACTGCGTTCGTCGTCACCTTTCGGCGATCAAGGGAGGCCGGCTTGCCGCTGCCTGCCAGCCAGCGCAGATTGTCAATCTGATTATCTCTGACGTACCGGGTGATGATCCGTCTATCATCGCCTCCGGCCCAACCGTGGCCGATCCAACAACACGCTATGATGCGCTCGCCATTATCGATCGCTACCGCATCGGTATCTCGTCGCAAGTTCGCGATCACTTGGCCGCCGAGCGATCGGAGACCATCAAGCCAACCCATCCAATGTGGCCACGGGTGACGACTCACCTGATTGCAACCCCTCAACAAGCACTCGAAGCGGCCGCAGCCACGTCACGCGCGGCCGGCGTGCCGCCACATATCCTCAGCGATCGCATTGAAGGTGAGGCACGCGAGGTGGCGCGAGCAATCGCCGCCATTGCGCTGCAGGTTGCGGGGCGTGGTCAACCATTCGCGCCGCCGTGCGTGCTGTTGTGCGGCGGCGAGACTACGGTCACAGTTCATGGTCGCGGACAGGGCGGACGCAATGTGGAGTTTTTGCTGTCTCTTGCAATCGCGCTGGAAGGTGCAGCGGGCATTCATGCGCTCGCTGCCGATACGGACGGGATCGACGGGATGGCAGAGGTAGCCGGGGCTTACGCTGGCCCTGAAACACTCAGTCGGGCCAGGGCGCTGTCAATCGATTCGCTGGCCTTACTTGCCGACAACGACGGCCACCGATTTTTCGCTGCGCTGACCGATAGCGTGATCACCGGTCCGACCCATACAAATGTCAACGATTTCCGGGCCATCTTGATCACGGCGGGCGACTAAAGGCGCTTTTTTGGTCTTATGTGTTCCGAGCCATCGCAAAACAGGTACAACATCGACAATTGTTGCAAAATTGTGGCGTTTCAGGGCTTGACTGCAACCGGTTTCAGCCAGAAACTCGGCTCTGGGGGAAACACAGGTTGTCGCAAGGTGCGTAGTCCTACCTGACGGCCCATCGTTCGTGTGGAACCGCTGCCGCACGTCTTCCCTTTATTTTGGCGCGCGCGCATGTCTATCGACACGTTAAGGGCAAAGTCAGCAACGACGGTCGAGCGGGTGCGACGCCGCGGACATTCTTGTCCGCACATGGGCAGATAATTCAGGTGTGCTGGCATCAATGCTCAAAGAGTCATCGATCCACTTCGGATACCCGTTCGTCTTCTTCATTGGGCCCCCCCGTCGGCACGCGGTCGCGGCAGGAGTTGTACTTGCCGGAATGTTGGTCGCGACCGACGACAGTTTAGCCGCGGGGTTTGCCATCCGCGAGCAGAGTGCGACCGCCCTCGGCAATGCGTTTGCCGGCAGCACCGCCGGCGCCGAAGACCTCAGTTATATGTTTTTCAATCCGGCCGGATTGGTGCGTCAATCGGGGCATCAAGCTGTTCTGGTTGGAAGCTACATCGCACCGAGTTCGACGTTCCATCCAAGTAGCGCCAGCACAACCGCACCTCTGAATGTCCCGATCACGGGCAGCAACGGCGGCAGTGATGTGGCGCCCAACGGATTTGTGCCGGCCTTCTACGGCATGTTGGATGTAAGCCCTCGCTTCAAGGTTGGCCTCGGCATCAATGCGCCGTTCGCTCTTGAAACCAAGTATGGCGAAGACTTCGTTGGGCGCTATTACGGGCTTCAGTCCCGGATTCGGACGATCGATGTCAACCCGGCCGTCGCCTATCGGTTCGCAGACTGGTTGTCCGTTGGGCTCGGCGTTAGCATCCAACACGTTGATGCACGTCTCACGAGTGCTATCGACTTTGGAACCATCGGGGCCTTGAGCGGTATCCCCACCGCCGTCCCAACGCAGCAGGATGGCTTCAGTAAAGTGGAGGGCCACAGCCTATCCGCCGGTTTCAATGTGGGCGTGTTGTTGGAGCCGTGGGAACATACCCGAATCGGCTTTAGCTATCGCTCACAAGTGAAGCACAAGTTGAAAGGGGATGCGGAGTTTACCCTTGACAGCGCCGGCATCGGAGCCGCCATATCTGCGGTCCGAGGATCGTTCGTTGACACAGACGCTTCGGCTAGGCTGACGACACCGGAAACGGCATCCTTTGGCGTTTACCATGATATTAATGACCAATGGTCGGTGATGGCCGAAGCGGCTTGGACCAACTGGAGTCAGTTTGAAGAATTGCGAATCCAGTTTGCCAATCCCGCCCAGCCGGATAGCGTGACGGACGAGGGTTGGCGGGGAAGCTGGTTTTTTGCCGGTGGCGTCAGCTATCGGCCCACTACTGACTGGACATTACGTCTCGGCGCGGCCCACGACCAGACGCCGATTCCCGATGACCGGCGCACGCCCCGCATCCCGACGGCGGAACGCACGTGGATCTCCGTTGGTGCCTCGTACAGTCCTTTCGAGTCCGTAAGCTTGAGCGCTGGGTACTCCCATCTGTTCATTGGCGATGCCCCGATCGACTTAAAGGCGTCGTCGACTGGCAACACGTTCCGCGGCAATCTTTCTGGTGAAAGTGATAGCTCTGTCGATCTGTTTACCTTTCAAGCGTCCGTTCGCTTCTAAGCTTTCAAGAGCGATCATTGTCTGAAACGGATAGCCAAGGGTCTACGGTTGCGACGTGAAAACCGCGGGGCTGCAGAACACGGGCCTATGAGACCGAGTTGGTCGGGGAGACTGGATTCGAACCAGCGACCCTCTGCTCCCAAAGCA
>CAZUDB010000088.1:0-5197 GCA_964619055.1 uncultured Rhodospirillaceae bacterium | reverse complement strand
GTCCCCGGACGGCATCCCCTCCAACGAAACACTCTCCCGACTCAATCTCTAGGTCCCCACGTTAAGCTCGTGCAAGGGCTGCGCCGGCCGTCGCGGCCCTTGCACGAGCCACCCGCTGGAGGCGCACCGCGACCATGTTCAGCTTTCTCAAATCCTTGTTCGGAAAAGGCTCCGCCGAACCACCAAAGCCCGAGGCGCCGGACGTCAGAGTCACGGCAAGCGCGGGAGGGCAAAGTCCGGCAGCTCAACCGGCAAGCAAACGCCAATCGGCAAACGGGGCGACTCGCCATGTTATCGTCGGCGCGGGACCGGCCGGCGTGGTCGCGGCCGAGACGCTGCGCGCCCGCGATCCTAATGGGGACATCGTCCTGCTCCATGGCGAGGCGGGTGAGCCTTACTCCCGAATGGCGATTCCCTATGTCTTGACCGGCCAGATTGATGAGCCGGGGATGATCCTCCGCAAAACCCCGGGATGGTACGAGGATCGGCGGATCGACGTCCGTCAGGGCTGGGTCAAAGGCGTTGACGCGCCCGGCCAACGGCTGGCCATGGCCGACGGCAGCAGCCTGGACTTTGATACCCTGCTCATCGCCACCGGCTCCACGCCGCTGCGCCCGCCCATCGAGGGCGTGGACCTGCCGGGCGTTCACACGTGCTGGACCACCGAGGACGCCCGCGCGATCGTCCGCCTGGCCGAGCCCGGCAGCCACGTGATCCTGCTTGGCGCCGGTTTCATCGGCTGCATCGTGCTGGAGGCCCTGGCCGAGCGCGGCGTTACCCTCACCGTGGTCGAGATGGGTGACCGCATGGTGCCTCGCATGCTGGACGCCACGGCCGGGACCCTTTTGAAAACCTGGTGCGAGCAGAAAGGCATCTCGGTGCGTACCTCCACCAAGATCACCAAGATTGAGCGCGCCACTGAGCTGCATACCGATGAGCGCGACAGCCTTGTCGTCGATTTGGACGACGGCACCCAGTTGCCGGCACACTTGGTCGTCATCGCCGCCGGTGTGCGGGCGTCCACGGATCTCCTTCAGGGCAGCGAGATCATCATCAATCAGGGCATCGTCGTGGACAATCACTTGCGCACCAATGTGCCCTACATCTATGCGGCCGGTGACTGCGCCGAAGGTCCGGATTTCTCTACGGGCGGCCATGTGGTCCACGCAGTTCAGCCCACGGCCGTCGATCACGGTTTTCACGCGGCCTGCAACATGGCCGGCGGCAACGCCCGTTATGCCGGCAGCTTGGTCATGAACGTGCTGGACACGGTGGGTCTCGTATCCTGTTCGTTCGGACAATGGGATGGCGTGCCGGGCGGCGAGAGCACATCCCGCGTCGATGAAGGGGCGTTCCGATACGTGAATCTGCAATTCGCCGACGGCCGTCTCATCGGTGGCCAAACCTTGGGCCGAACCGATTGGGTGGGAGTGCTGCGCGGGCTGATTCAGGGCCGAATCCCGCTCGGACCTTGGCAGGATAAGCTGATGCACGACCCGCATCGCCTGCAGGAGGCCTATCTGGCGCGGGTCGGGCATTGACGCTGGGCCGCTCTCCGCGATCGATGCAAATCACCGTCAAGCTGTTCGCGAGCCTTGCCCAATGGCTGCCAAACGGAGCTCGTGACAACGCTGTCCAGCTGACCGTCGACAACGCCACCAGTGCGGCCGAGGTTCTGTCGCATCTCAACGTGCCGAAGGAGCACTGCCACTTGGTGTTGGTCAACGGACTCTATGTCGCGCCCAGCGACCGGGCGAACCACCGCTTGAGTGACGGCGACACGGTTGCCGCCTGGCCGCCGGTCGCCGGCGGGTAGTCCTATTTCGGGGCGGCGACGGCGGCTTCGAACAGGGCGGTCAGCCTCGCGGCGTTGCCGTCCCACGTCAGGGTCCGCTGGTCGATTAGACGGCGGCCGGCCTCACCGAGATGGGTGCGGAGGGGGGCGTCCTTGACCAGCCGATCGACGCACGTCCGAAATGATGGGTCACCCTTGGGCGCGAACAGGAGTGCGGTGTCCTCGTCCGTCAGGATCTCTTCGATGTTTGCCATCCGGGGAGCGACGATGGGCTTCGCCAGGGCAAGATATTCGAAGATCTTCAGCGGTGAGGCATAGGGCGTGACCGACGGCTGCAGCGCGATATCGAAGGCGGCGACGTGGTCGGCGACCCGGTCGCGGTCGATCACGCCCGTGAACCGCACCCGGTCCGCGACACCAAGCGCTGCCGCCTTGGATTCCAGGGACTGGCGGGCCGGGCCATCACCGACAATCAGCAGGGTTACGCCGGAATCGGCGGCGTCCGCGACCAGGTCGACGACCGTGTCCAGTCCATGCCAATCGCGGACAAAGCCAGTGAAGCCGAGCACGATATGACCGTTCAAGCCCAGGTTTGACTTAGCGGTTTCGGTGTCGGCGGCATTGCCGAACCGTTCCAGGTTGATCCCGTTGGGGACGATCTCGATCCTGTCGTCGCCGACGCCGACAGCACGTATGAAGTTCGCCAGCACGTTGGTCACGGGCAGGACTTTATCGGCAGCTCGCCAGGCGGTTTCCTCCGTCCAACGCGCCATTCTTGTAAGAGATAGCGAGCCATACTTGCGCCGCTCGTCGAAGAGAGGTGCATTGACTTCGAGAAACAGCGGGATGCCTTCTCGTTTCTTCAGCCAGACGCCGGCAAGCATGAATAAATTGTATCTCTCATAAAGAACGTCGGGCTTTTCTTGGCTGTAGGCGCGGTTCAGTCGTCGGTAAGCTTGTAACGAGTAGCCAAATTCCAAAAACTCATAAGCAAATCCGGGCAGGTTTTTTTTGAGGCGTTCGACAAGCTTGCTGCCGCCCCCAAACTGTTCCTGGTCCGGCAGTTC
Source organism: uncultured Rhodospirillaceae bacterium (assembly GCA_964619055.1). Classification (GTDB taxonomy): domain Bacteria; phylum Pseudomonadota; class Alphaproteobacteria; order Rhodospirillales; family Defluviicoccaceae; genus CAYVUM01. The sequence continues at coordinate 2,335 of CAZUDB010000088.1, read as the reverse complement.
GGGGCCGACCACAACAACGGTGTGTCCGAGCCGACGGAATGCGGTGATCAGCTCCTCGATGTGAACGGCTTGGCCGTCCTTGGAGGCCGTACGGTGATGGAACAGGATTTTCATCGTGGAGTCCGCTGTCGAATGGCGCCCAAATGGGCCATGATGAGCAACAACAATCCCACCGACCGGCCCTGGTGGCAAGAGTGCGCTGGTCGCTGCACCCCTGCACACGCCTGCCCGAGCGTTTCCCGTCGGCTAGGGCCATTTTTGCGGCAGCGGCTTTGCGTTTCGGTTAAAGAAAGATCAAAGGCCAAGGCAATGGCCTGAAAACCAGTCGACCCGGGAGACCAAAAAATGATCCTGACCGAAGAGCAGACCATGATCCGCGACATGGCGCGGGACTTCGCCACCGAGCAGCTCGCCCCAGGGGCCGACGACCGCGACCGGACAGGAGAGTTTCCTCATTCCCTGATCCGCCAGATGGGCGAGCTGGGGCTCCTCGGCATGGTTGTGCCGCCGGAATGGGATGGCGCCGGAGCGGACCATGTGGCCTATGCACTGGCCATCGAGGAGGTGGCCGCCGGCGACGGGGCCGTCTCCACGGTGATGAGTGTGCACAACTCGGTTGCCTGCGCGCCGATCATGAAGTTCGGCTCCGACGAACAGAAGGAGCGGTTCCTGCGGCCCATGGCGAGAGGCGAATTGCTCGGATGCTTCTGCCTGACCGAGCCGCAAGCGGGCTCCGATGCCGCCAATCTGAAGTGCCGGGCCGTGCCCGAAGGCAACGGCTGGCGCCTGGACGGGGTCAAGCAGTTCATCACCTCCGGCGCCACCGCCGATATCGCCATCGTGTTCGCCGTGACCGACCCCAACGCCGGCAAAAAGGGCATCACCGCGTTTATCGTGCCCACGGACGTGGAGGGTTGGCAGGTGGCCAGGATCGAAGAGAAGATGGGCCAGCACTGCTCCGACACCGCACAGATCGTGTTGGATGGCCTTAAGCTGCCGGCCGATTGCCAGTTGGGTGCCACGGGCGACGGCTACCGGATCGCGCTCTCCAATCTAGAGGGCGGGCGCATCGGTATTGCCGCCCAATCGGTCGGCATGGCGCGCGCGGCCTTCGAAGCGGCGGCGACCTATGCCAAGGACCGGGAGAGTTTCGGAAAGCCGATCATCGAGCACCAAGCGATCGCCTTCCGCCTGGCCGACATGGCCACCGAAATCGATGCCGGCCGCCTGCTCGTGCTCAATGCCGCAAGCCTGCGCGATGCTGGGATGCCATGTCTGAAGGAGGCATCCATGGCCAAGCTGTTCGCTTCGGAAATGGCCGAGCGGGTGTGCTCAGCAGCCATCCACGTTCATGGCGGCTACGGCTACCTCTCTGACTTTCCGGTCGAGCGGATTTTCCGTGACGTTCGTGTCAGCCAGCTCTACGAAGGCACCAGTGACGTCCAGCGGATGGTCATCAGTCGGGCCATTGCCCAGGCATAAGCGAACCTGCCGTTGACGATGCGATGCCAGCCTCCGGGGGCAAACTATGACGCAGTTCTGCCGCCATCCAGGAGGTCATGGAGGCGAAACAACTCTATAGCGTTAAGGCGGCCAATCTTGGCACGATCGAGCTCACTTATTTCGGCCACGTCGAACCAGTCGGCGGCGTGATTCACGTTCTCGAATGGCCAGTCGGTCGAGAACAGGATGCGGTCCGACCCGACCTGCAACATCGCGTCGACCAAAGACGGCGTATGGAAGTTGCCCGACGTCGTGAGATAGAAGTTCTCCTGGAAGTAGTCGGCGATCTTACGCTTGGCGGGGTGCCGCAGCCGGTTTACCATCCAGGCCATGTTGTTGTCGACGCGCCACATGGAGTATGGCAGGCCCTCGCCAAGGTGACCGAGGATCACCTTGAGATTCGGGCATTCATCGAACAAACCGGAACCCATCAGACGCAGGGCGTGCACCGCCGTTTCCTGGCCGAATGCCCAGGTCGGACCCAACAACCAATTATGGCCTTCGTAGATCCTCCCATGCTCCGGCAGCGGGTTGCGGGGATGTAGGTAGAACGGAACGTCGAGCCGTTCGATGACCTTCCAGAACGGTCTGTACTGCGGCAGATCGTAGTAAAGAAGCGTGTCGCTGCCGGCGATCTGCGCGAAGCCATTGACGAGCGCGCCGCGGAAGCCGAGTTGTTTGACGCAGCGCTGCACCTCCGTTGCGGCCGCTTCCGGGTCCTGCATGGGCAGCGCCGCCAAGCCTTGAAATCGTTGCGGACGCTGAGCAACCTGCTCGGCTAGAGCATTTCCGGGTTGGGTGGAATCGCTGGGAGGGGTTCCTTGGACAGCCT
>CAZUDB010000087.1:0-5728 GCA_964619055.1 uncultured Rhodospirillaceae bacterium | reverse complement strand
CAGCCGCCGCGCGGCGTCATAGTTGTGTGCATCGCGACCGAAGCTCGCGGCGACGGAATGGTAGCTGGCCATGCGGTGCCTCTTAACAGGCCCGGGGGGCAAACCGCGGCATACACCCCGGCAACGTTAACCTAACCTTGGAGTCCTCAGTTGGGTCGGTGCGACCCAAGATATCGGCCATCAAGGTATCCTTGAACCGGTTTCGCTGCCACGCGGGGCGTCGGATCGCCGATCTGTCACCACCTCCGTGGATCACCAGAATAACGGTCGTTTTTTTGGTGATCCGGGTCTCACCGAGTTGAGCCCAATCGCAGCAATCTGAGCCCGTCGCAGATAAACCGCGCCCAGTCTCACCGATCTTGAGCCCGTAACATCCGATAGGATCAGATAATCCGAGCCGAAAACGACGATGAAATCGAGCACGGCCTCGGATGATTGCGAGCCGCTACAGCTAGCAGCAGTGGCGGGACGGGAGGTTCGCAAGGCGCGCGAGATCTACCTGGAGGAGCACAAGGACATCGTTTACGCCGAGGCCCGCGCTCTTGACGCGCGAGTGGCCGCTCAGCACGGCGAATACAATTACCACAGGCCGCCCGAAGCCGAACAGGCGGTCAGGCAGGCTTACAGGGCGGCGGCGGAGCGGCTCATTGAGATCATGGACGCGTACGATCGGGAGCGGTGAGGAACGATTTTTAAACGTGGCACTCAATGCCACATCTTGTTGCCCCTCTAGTTGCCCCAATGCCCTCTTTTTGCTGAGGCAATCCCCCTAACCTATTGTTTTTATTGGTGAGCGCGGTAGGACTCGAACCTACGACCCGCTGATTAAAAGTCAGCTGCTCTACCACCTGAGCTACGCGCTCGCCAGACCTTGGCGGCAATCCGGCATGACGATGTCTACGACTCCCGGAGCGAGAAGATAGGGGGTCGGGGCGGCCGGGGTCAATTGCGGCTCATTAAGATCACTATTAAAGCCGCGACCGGCCAGCATGCAGCCAACTCACAGATTTGCACATCAGCGGACCTTCCCATCACCTAGTCCCCGGCCACGACACGCACCGCCGAGGAGGGGGTGAGCTTCCTAGCAATGCGATCGGCGATGCGGGGTGGCACGAATGAGCGGACATCACCGCCAAGTCGCGCCACCTCCTTAACGAAGCGCGACGCAATGAACTGGTGATTCTCGGATGCCATCAAAAAGACTGTCTCGACCGAGTCGTTCAACCGCGCATTCATAGATCCCATTTGGAATTCGTACTCAAAGTCCGATACGGCGCGCAGACCACGCAGGATGATATTGGCCTCGATTTCTTCGACGAAGTGCATCAGCAGATTGGAAAACGGCAGCACCTGAATCACGCAGCCGTTGTTCTGCTGCATATTGGCAATTTCGTCACGGAGCATTTCGACTCGCTCCTGGAGATCGAACAACGGCTGTTTGCCGGGGTTGGCGGCAACCCCAACCACCAGCCGATCCACGACAAACGAGGCCCGACCGATGATGTCCATGTGTCCGTTGGTAACCGGATCAAAGGTTCCAGGATAAACACCCGTTCTTGGCCTGGACATGGTCCCCTTTCCCTCGCGCCGGCCTCTCCGAGCCGCTGGACGCCAGCGGCCGCGTGTGACCCCCCGGCGGTGTTGCCAAAGCGTCTGGGTTACTCAGACGCGTCGTCATCATGGCGGCTTTTCGCAGGCGCGTCACGCCTGGCGTTGGCCAAGTCAGCGCTTGCCTCGTCGTCTTCTGGCCGCATCCCGGCTTCATTTACTTCGTCATTGCCGTGAACGCCATCTACGTTCTCGCTTCCATCACCGTTGCCGTCTTCCACATCGCGGATGCGGCTGACCGAGACCACCCGTTCTCCAGGGGCGGTGTTGAATAGCCGAACCCCACGGGTCTGCCGCCCGGCGATGCGAATATCTGCCACAGGGCAGCGGATCAGCTGCCCACGGTCGGTGACCATTACGATCTGGTCCGACGGCAGCACCGGAAAGGCGGCCACCACACCGGGGTTGTCATCGGGCCGATCCAGATCCATCGAGAGGATGCCCGATCCGTCCCGGCCTGAAATCCGATACTCAAAGGCCGATGTCCGTTTGCCGAAGCCGTCGTCGGCGACCGTGAGCAGAAATTCCTCTCCGTCCGCGAGCGCGGCAAACGCCGGCTCATCCAGGCGCGCTGCCGAGGTCTCGTCCCGCATTCGCCCGCTGTCTCCGTCGCTGCCCGAATACTCGCTGCCCACCAACCGGCGGCGTGCGTTGACGGCCTGCAAGTATTCGTCCCGCGTCGCCACATCGACTTCCACACGCAGGAGCCCACACATACTGATGACGGCATCGCCGTTGCTCAGTTTGATGCCGCGTACGCCGGTGGACGTGCGGCCGCTGAACAGACGCACATCCTGAACAGGAAAGCGGATGCACTGCCCGCGCCGAGAAAACAAGAGAATGGTATCATCGCTGCTGAAAGGGCGGACTCGGACCAAACGGTCGCCCGCATCCAGCTTCATGGCGATTTTGCCGTTGGCAAGTACCGTGGTGAAATCGCTGAGCGCGTTACGTCTCACCTTTCCGGACGCGGTGGCGAACACGACGAACAGCTGATCCCAGGTTGACTCGTCCTCGGGCAGGGGCATCAGTGTTGTGATGGTTTCGCCGTCGGCCAGCGGCAACAGATTGATCATCGCCTTGCCGCGGGCTTGAGGGGTCCCCACGGGCAGCCGCCAGACCTTCAGTTTGTAGACCATCCCAGCGGAGGAGAAAAACAGCACGGGCGTGTGGGTATTGACCACGAACACTTGGTTGACGAAGTCCTCGTCGCGGGTCGCCATCCCGGCCCGGCCCTTGCCGCCACGCCGCTGCGCGCGATAGGTGCTTAAGGGAACTCGCTTGATGTAACCCGTGTTGGTAACCGTGACGACCATGTCCTCACGCTGGATCAGGTCCTCATCAGCGGTCTCGAAGGCGCCCTCTTCCAATCGGGTCCGGCGCGGTGTGGCGAACCGCTCGCGGACGTCGAGCAGTTCACGCCTTACCACTTCCAACAGTGTGTCACGGTTTCCTAGGATACCGAGGCATTCCGCGATGCGAGCCCCCAGCTCTCGCAGGTCGTCAGCGATCTTCTCACGCTCCAGCCCGGTGAGGCGATGCAGCCGGAGGTCCAGGATTGCTCTGGCCTGCGCTCCCGTCAGCCGATAGTGCCCATCCACCTGTCCGCGCGGCGGGCTGTCGCCGGCCGCATCGGCTCCGGCAGACCCAGCCGACGTCGTAACGTCGGGGCTATCCTCAACGAGTGCAAGCAGGGGAGCCACGTCCTGCACCGGCCACAACCGAACCGTCAGTTCGGTCCGCGCTTCCGCCGGATCCTTGGCCGCGCGGATCACGGCTATGATGTCGTCGATGTTGGCGACTGCAACGACGAGGCCCGCGAGGATGTGGGCGCGTTCGCGGGCCCGGGTCAGCTCGAACAGCGTTCGCCGCCGGATGACCGTTTCCCGAAAGGTCAGGAAGGCGACCAAGACCTGCTTGAGCGTCATGGTTCGTGGCCGGCCACCGTCGAGGGCCAGCATATTGACACCGAAGGTGGTCTGCAGAGGGGAGAAGCGGTAAAGCTGATTCAGGACCACGTCCGCATCGGCGTCCCGTTTCAGCTCTACGACAACCCGGATGCCGTCCCGGTCTGACTCGTCGCGAATGTCGGCGATGCCTTCGATGCGGCGGTCACGCACCGCCTCGGCAATCACCTCAATCATGCGAGCCTTGTTAACCTGGTAGGGGATTTCATCGATGACGATGGCGGGCCGATCTTTGCGGATGTCCTCGATCCGCGCCCGTCCGCGTATCACCAGCGTTCCCCGGCCTGTCGTATAGGCGGACAGGATGCCGTGCCGTCCGAGAATGTCCGCGCCGGTCGGAAAGTCCGGTCCGGGGAGGTACTGTTCCATCAGGTCCGCAACGCTGAGCGCGGGATCATCGATCAGTGCGCAGCACGCATCCACCACCTCACCCAGATTATGGGGCGGAATGTTGGTGGCCATGCCCACGGCAATGCCGCCTGCGCCGTTGACTAGGAGATTGGGAAAGCGCGCGGGCAGGACCGATGGCTCGAGGGCGGAGTCGTCATAGTTCGGCTGGAAGTCGACGGTATCCTTATCGATGTCGTCGATCAGGGCATGGGCCGCCCTGGCCAGCCGCGCTTCCGTGTATCGCATCGCCGCGGCGCGGTCGCCATCCATGGAGCCGAAATTGCCCTGGCCCTCGATTAGCGGTAGCCGCATGGCGAAATCCTGGGCCATGCGGACTAGGGCGTCGTAAATGGCCGAGTCGCCATGGGGGTGATACTTGCCCATGACGTCACCCACGATGCGCGCCGCTTTGCGGAACGGGCGATCGTGGGTGTAGCCCCCTTCGTTCATGGCGTGGATGATGCGCCGATGCACCGGCTTCAAACCATCGCGCACGTCCGGCAAGGCCCGACTGACGATCACGCTCATGGCGTAATCGAGGTACGAGCGCTGCATCTCATCTTCGATGGTGACGGAGGGGATAGACCCCGGCGGAGCCGCGGTGTTCACCGGCTGGGCGATCCAATTGTTTGAGGGCTCAACTCTTTCGCAAATATGACGCTACCATGACGGCGGCCCCGCCTCAACAGGTGCAGCAATATTGGCGGCCATCGGCTTGAACGGATTGGATCCGCGCGCCGACGTTCCGCGTTCTGCGCCGGGGCGGTGATCGACGGCGGATACCAAACGCGACCGCGCGGTCGGCAACACGGGAGCCTCACGCTTGGGATTCTACCACTGCGATCACCATTCTGAGCTTTGCCACTCAATTTTGACGTGATATTGTCGAGTCCATAGGGGTGGTAACTGGAAGGGTAGCGGGTCACAACCCGCTCGTATCTATGCCGGATCACAGTGTTCAGGGGCGGTACGCCGTTAGTCCGGCGGAGACCGCATCCGGCTCTCCCAGCGAGCCCGCGGCGGTTGTAAAGGCGCGGCGACCCGCGGACACCCCCCGAACCAAGGACGACGAGATTCTGGACGCGCTGGCAGCAATTGCCGATCTGGTGCGGGCTCGGCGGCCGATCGATGCTGATCCGTCCTCGTCGGACGATTGTCGTCCGTTGCGTGTATCCTGCCTCAACCCGTTAAGGGTTGAGCGTCAGCCATCTAGGGCGGGCGAGCAGTCGACCTTGGCCGGCAAAACCGGCGCCTCACAATCGACGAGATCGACCTCGACGTGGTCGGACGAGATCAGTGCGCTGGCACACTTATTGCGCGCAATACGTCAGGACCTCATGGCGTTGGAACGGCATCGGGAGCTGGCCGAGATCCCAATCCGGGCGGAGCCGTTGAACCCAAACTGCTTCACAGGTCCGATCCGAGCGGCGGAGGCGACCACCGACACGATCCTGAGCGCGGTTGAGCGCATTGACCGCGCCGTTGCCACGCCCTGCCTTGGCGCTGGTACGTCGGACACGAGCGTGCGATCCGCATCCGGCGACACGACCGTGTTGTCCTTGGCGAGCGTGCGCGCGTCCATCATCGATGCGGAGATCATTCGCATCGTTGAGGCCTGCAACGCCCAGGATGTCGTGTTTCAGCGTTTGCATCAGGCCATGCAACGGATCGCCGAGGTTGAGGTGATCGTTGATCGCCTGGCCGCGCGCGGCTGCTGTTCAAGTGACGGTTGAGGAACGGCGCTCGATCGAGCCAGAATAGAC
>CAZUDB010000086.1:0-5981 GCA_964619055.1 uncultured Rhodospirillaceae bacterium | reverse complement strand
TCCAAGCGTTCGCCCAGAACGGTCCAGCCAAGCAAAATCGCGGAAACCGGAATGAGAAACGTGACCAGAAGGAGGTTTGTCGCCCCAGCCGTCGCTAAGATGCGGAAGTAAAGGACGTAAGCTACAGAGGTCGATGGGAGTGCCAGCCCCAAGACTGCGAGCCAGACGTGGCCATCGGGCATCGGCAGGCTGAAGGGCTGATCCACAAGCAACGTGAGCGGTGCCAGTACGATCGATGACGCGGTGACTTGGCCTGCGGCCGCAACCACGGGCGAAATGCCCATGAACCTGAAGCGTCGACCGAAAACTCCGGCAAATGCATAGGACAATGCCGCGCCCAGGATTGCGAGTTCAGCGAGGGTGTGGACACCGATTCCCTTCAAGGTTCCCGGCCCTACCATGACCACGACACCGCCGAGGCCCGCGATCAGCCCCATAATCTTGAGGACCGAAATGCGCTCGTCCGGCAACAGCGTCCCGGCGACAACCACGGTAAAGAGTGGCGTCGTCGCATTGAAAATCGATGCCAAGCCGGAGGCGATCTCCGTCTGCCCCCAAACGATGAGCGAGAACGGGAGGACGTTGTTGAGGACGCCCATACCGAAGAATGCAGCCCATACATGAATGCAACGCGGAACGCGCAAGCCTATGGAAAAGGCAAACAGCCAAAGTGCGACGGCGGCCAAACCCACGCGCATGGCAACGATCGTGAAGGGCGGAAAACCCGCAAGTGCGACCTCCACAAAAAAGAACGAACCGCCCCACAGCGCCGACAGCGTCGCGAGCATGGTCCATTCCGCCAATCCCATCTTCAGTCGCAATGCGCTCCCCGCAGTGTTTCAGGCCGATGCCGATGACATGGGGAGGCTTTAGGACACTACCTGGATAGCGTGCATCCCGGTTCTTGCGGTCAAACTGGCTGGGACTTTGGCAACAGCGGCCAGTGCCCGCACGTGGAACCCCAAGCCCCGTTGGGGGGCTCACTCCGAAGCGCCGGCTTTTCGCGGCAGCATGCCCTTGGCGGGGCTGTAGGCGTAGAGCGCCAGAGAAAACACGACGACGAGTGACAGCAACGTCCACGATAGTGCTTCGAAGTTGAGGCGTCCGTACAAGGCGAAGCGGATCAACTCAACCGCGTGGGTAAACGGATTTATGGAGCAGATTTGCCACAACAGCTCACTCGACTCCCGCATCTTCCACAACGGGTACAACGCACTGGACAAAAAAAACGTCGGGAAAATCACGAAGTTCATGATGCCCGCGAAGTTCTCCAACTGACGAATCGTGGATGACAATAAAAGGCCAATGGCGCCCAACATGAAGCCAGCGACGATCAAGGCCGGCAACAGTGTTAAAAAGCCCAACCAGGGCAGATCGACACCGACCAGGCGGGCAATAAGCAAGAACGTGTACGTCTGCAACACGGATACTGCGACGCCGGCTAGGAGCTTACACGTGAGGAGGTACCAGCGGGGAAAGGGGGCAACCATCAGGATCCTCATGCTGCCCATCTCCCGATCGTAGACCATGGAAAGTGAACTCTGCATGCCGTTGAACAACTGAATCATCCCGACGAGGCCAGGTACAATATAGACCTCGTATGTGATGTAGGTTTCGTACGGCGGAGTAATGGAAACGCCGAGGGCGGCACGAAAGCCCGCTGCGAACACGACGAGCCAAACGAGCGGCCGCACCAGAGCGGCAATGAATCGCTCGCGCTGCTTCAGAAATCGCAGCACTTCGCGCACCAGAATTCCTGTGCCGCAGATCACGTAGGCCCGGGGCCTCATGGCAGCGTGACTGGCCTCGGCCGTTTTTGAGTCAGACGTGCAAACGCATCAGTAAGGTTCCCGGCGCCTGAGTTTCGAATAACCTCGGCAACAGAGCCTGTCGCTTGGATTTGACCACCATGCATGACCACAAGCCGGTCCTCCGGCCACACTTCATCGATCAGATGTGTGGCCCACAAAACGGCGATCCCATCGTTGCTCGCCAGCCTATGGACATGCTCGACGATGCGTTGACGGGTTGGAACATCGAGGCCCACGGTCGGTTCATCCAGCAGCAACAGCGAAGGCCGGTGCAACATCGCTCGCGCGATCTCTGTGCGTCGACGGAATCCGCCGCTGAGTGTTCGCACGCGATTTCCCTTTTGCTCCGCCAATCCGAGCCGCTCCAGTTCCGCGTCCATCCGTGTGTTCGCTTCACGGCTCGGCAGGCCATGCAGCGAGGCGAAGTACCGAAGGTTTTGCCGAACGGAGAGATCAAGATCCAAGGTTGGTTGCTGAAACACCACACCGATGTGCGCGAGAGCCAATTCCGGAGCTGTGCGCACGTCATGGCCGCAAATCTGAACGTGCCCCTTGGTGGTCTCGAACAGGTGGGTGATCAGCGCAAACAACGTCGTCTTGCCGGCGCCGTTGGGGCCCAGCAAGGCGGTCACTGCCCCTGGCGCGACCGTAAACGTCAGGTCGTTTAGGGAAAAACGATCATTGTAGCTGAAGCCGAGGCCCTGAACGGCGAGCGCCGGCCGGCTCGCGTTCAACGCAGCCGCTGCCGGTTTCAGGGTTTGACCGCCGCACCCCACGGATACCGCCCAACCTTGATGGACTTGATCGGCTTCAAGTCGCCCACGTCAATGACCGTGACATCGCCACTGACGCCGTTGGTGGTGAACAGCAGCTTCTCATCCGGCGTGAACGCCAGATGCCAAACCCGGCGGCCGACGAGAATATAATCCAGAACCTCAAATGTCTGGGCATCGACGACAGCCACGTGATTGGCGGGGCCAAGTGCGATAAAGGCATACGCTCCGTCCGAGGTCAGTCGGATGCCAACCGGCTGAAGTCGGTCTTCCGCAATACCGCTGATCTCGAACCCAAACGTCTTGATGATTTCTCGTTTGGCAACGTCAATGACCGCAACAGTTCCGCCGATCTCTGACGACACCCATAGGCGGCTGCCGTCTTTGGAGAATTCAGCGTGCCGGGGACGCTGATCGACCAGAGTGTTATCGATGAGCTCATAGGTCTCCGTGTCAATCCAATGGACCATGTTGGTGGTTTCGGACGTATTGACAGCAACCTTGCCGTCCGGGCTAACGGCCATGCCCTCTGGTTCCACCCCCACGTCGACCTGGGCGATCACTTCCCGGGTCTCCGTGTCCACCACGGTCGCGATATTATCGTCCTCATTGGAGATGTACATGTGGCGGTCGTTTGGATGGAGGAAAAACTGCTCTGGGTCGTTGCCTGAAGGCAGTTCGCCGATCTTCTGAAGGGTCTCGGTGTCGAAGATCTCAACCCGATCATCATCGCTCGCGCAGATATAGAGGCGGGCAAAGTCCCGGCTGAGCGTGATGCCACGAGGCCGCTGGCCCACGTCGAATGTGTTCACCACCTCCAGCGTGTTTGCGTCGATCACCGAGACCGTATCGTCCTTCTCATTGGAAACAAACACCAATTGCGCCCAAGCGGATGGGATCGAGGCCACCATGATCAGGGCCGTTATGGCCGGCAACAGATGCATTTTCTCCTCCCTCGGTCCGAGCGATGATTGCCCGTGCCCGCTTTGCCTCGCTTGCGTTGCTCAGTTCGCGGCACTAGGGCATGTCGTCTCCGGCTCATCGTAGCCGAGCGTGTCTAGCTCCGTGAGGGGATGCAAGAACCCGTCCTGCGGCGACAGGGTCACTAGGGAACGCGGGCCGGTCACCGGAATGGGTTGACGCAGTTGTCCGTTCCAAGGTCGGAACGTCAGCTTCCGTCCCTTGAACGCGGCCAGTTCGAATTGGGGGCTGAGGATGTACGCCTTCAATGCCGCAAAGTCTCCGGACTTGGTCCGAGTGGCGGCTTCGCCGATTGTCCGGACCGCGACCCAAACCGCGTAATCGCGAGCGGTCATCCAACGCCCAAAGGCTTTGCGAAACCGAGAATGCAACTGCGCGGCACCCCATTGCTCGACCGTGCGGTGCCAGGCCGTGGGCGTTAGCCCCTGGGTCCCAGCCACGGGGCGCGGATCCCAGGTCCGGTAAATCAAGTACTCACCAAAGTCGCCGATTTCGTCGGCCACGATGAGGACGTCATGGTCGTCTACTTGCGTGAACACCGGCACTTCGGCCTGCGCCGTACGCCTGGCATCGTGCTCAAATACCCATGGCTTTTCGGCCACGATGCGAGCACCGAAGCGACCCGCTGAACGCCGGATCGCATCGGCAAACAGAGCATCCTCGGACCGCTGCCCCACCACCAAAAACCAGTCGGTCCATCGCTTCTTAACCAGGTATTGGGCAAGGGCGTCGGCTCGCATAGAGCGGCTTGGCGCCGTGTGCAGCAGGAAGGGCCGGCAATCCGCGTTCCGGAACCGGTCGTCGGCAGCCCCTGCATTGAGCACCAGCATCTCCGCCGGACCGGCGGCACTCAGAACGCGATCCAAAGCATCCGCGTGTAGGTCCGCTATCAGGAAGCGGTGGCCTGCCGCTCGAAGTGCATCGATCGCGGCGGCAACATCACCATCTGCCGGCACATTGACGGCCTCGAGATTAAAATTCTGGCCCAAAAACCGACCGGTCGTCGCGTTGTCGTCACGACCGAGGCGGGCGCCCGCGATGCCTTCATCGGGGATGGGTTCATCTAGGTTGGATAATGCCGGCGGCCGTGCCACGGTCTGCGTCAAGTAGGCGATCGGGATCGTCGTGGTCATGGTGTCCGCATTCGCAGACGCGGCCATTCCCATCAGCCATGCGGCTGCGCAGACGAGCACGCTAAACATGAGCGCCGCACTCGTCCGTTTCGGCGACCGTTTTTGGCGCGTCCCAGTCATGGTTGTCACTACCCTTCCGCCGACCGATTACGAGTGCCAAGCTGGCAGGCATATGGTCAACCCCGACGAAAGTCCAGTCGACATGCCCGAATAGCCAATGTCAGGGTCCAGGGCTGCATAGTCGGTAGTTGTATCGCTAAGACTAATACCCGCGCGCCGCCGGCTAAGGGAGGACCAACGATGATCAGAGCGAGCATCTTCTTGAGCGGTTTCGTCGTGGCGCTTGCCATTTCTAGCTCCGCCGCAGCGGTAGGGTATCTCGCCACTAGGCCCATCGCGTTGGAGCCGCTGGTCCTCGGCACGGAGGAGTCCGGTTACGGGATGTCTATGATGGAATACCAGCTCGAGACTGGTAAAGCCTATAGCCTGGAAATCATCAGCACTGGCCGAAAAGAGTACGCCTTCGAAGCACCGGAGTTTTTCACCTTTATCTGGCTTCGCAAAGTGGAGGCCGGCAATATGGAGATCAAAGCCAGCCACGTGTACGAGTTGGAATTCGAGGAGGAAGCCGAGTGCGAAATCTTCTTCGTGCCCATCAAGCCCGGCACCTACACGTTCCGTGCCCGCGGCCTCGAAGCGAAAGGCATGGTCGGAACGTTTGTCGTCAAATAGGCAGGATCGTCTTTGGCGCCGCGGTCAGTGTCGGGATCGGCTCTCTGTCCGTTCCCTGCAGTGCCGGCGGCACCATCATGGTCGAGAATGAGTCCGCCAAATCCGTGAAAATCGCGGGTCCGGGCGGGCAAGTCACAGTGGAATCCAATGCGGACCCCGTGGCCGTGAGCTTTGACAGCGACGCGGAAATTGGCCTTGAGGTCAAAGCCTGGTGGGTCGCTGAGCCACGGCAACTTTGCCAGATTTTCACGCCCTGGGATCGCACCATCGTTGTCAGCGGCACGCGTGTCATCCGATGCCGCTCGCGGTAGCGGGTCGCGCGCGCCGATGCAACGGATGTTTGTACGACCTTTAGGGAATTGCCGCGTTTTGCCTGCACCGGTAGTGTTGGTGAGATAAGAAGAGGGTATGTTGCGTAAGGGTCGTGATCCCCATCCCAAGGTGTATCGGACGCAATCCCGATAAGCAAACAACCGGCCCTGCGGGAGAAATGATGATGCAGAGATCGCTACACATTGATCCTGGCAAGTGCACGAACTGCCTGCAGTGTG
>CAZUDB010000085.1:0-6379 GCA_964619055.1 uncultured Rhodospirillaceae bacterium | reverse complement strand
CCATCCACGTGTTTTGACACCAACAATCGGCACCTGTCGTCCGTTTTCCGATGCCGCCCTGCGTCATCCCCGCTAAGCTGGGCCGGTAACGCGGGGTCAAAGCGCCGAAGGGGGTAAGCGGATATGACGGGCAAAACGGGACGTTCGCGGCGGCGGTTGTGGTGGATCGGCGGCGCGGTTGCGGTGGTGATCGTGGTCGCGCTTGGTCAACTCGGGAGCCGGGCCGAGGATCGCTGCCGTCCGGGGGACCGGTTCGAGACGGTTCCGTTCCTCAGCCCGCTGGTCAAGCGGCGGGAGGACGCGTCGCTCTATGAGTTCCGGATGCATGACGAGCGTTACGCGATCCCGCGCAACTACTTCGTCTCCGGCCTGCCGTGCACGGATGAGCCGCTGACCGACGGGCTTCGCATGGTGATGTTGTGGCCGGGCCTCGAGGCCTTCACGGAAGAGAACGCCGAAGAATTTCGCAAACCCGGATGGAATCGCAAAGTACGCGTCCTTCTCACGCCGGCGGGTCGAAAAGCAAGAGGTGAAACACTACTAAATCTCTTCAGGGAAGGCGCAGCCACAGAAAGTAAAGATGTAGAATTGGGTTGGATCAGGTATAATTTCGAAGATTACAGAAGGACAACGGATGTTTATTTGGTAGATCGTGAATCACATCTTTATTTGCTATGCAAAAAACCAGGAAGTGTTCCTAATCCATCCTGCCAATCTATATATGCCCTATCCGATGGCGTTGATGTTCAGATGAGTTTCTCTCGTAATTTTATCGGGTCCTTTCTAGAAATAAAGCAGCAATTCGACGACCTGATTAATGGATCTCGCATTCAACCGGAGGAGTTCAATCCATGAGCGGGCAAATGGAAACGATCATCTATTCGCAGGACGACATCGCAGAAATGCAGCGTTTGGTGGAACATTGACGTGGATGGCCGGGTCAAGCCCGGCCATGACGACTAGGGGAGGTGGCGCCGCCATAGCCCTAACGGCGTGGATGGCCCGGCCATGACGGCATCGGCGGCGCGGCACACCGCTCTTCGCCCCCTTTTCATCACAGTCAGGCGAGGCGGTTGGGTTTAGGGTCGCCGCTCCCTGTTCCTGCCTTAATTCGGGATGACAAACACGGCTTTGGCTGGCGGGAGCCCAACAGCACAATCCATGCACAATCCATACTGCCGCACGCGTATGACACTCGCGGCCCGATGGGGAGGTATTCGCGATGCAGCAGGCAAAGGCCGACACAATCAAAGAGCGCGTGCGTGATTTCTTCAAAAAAGGTCATAAGTCCGGCAATAAAATCTATGACGTACAGGCTTGTCTTGATCAGGCGAAAGCAATACACAGAAATCAACAAGCACAACTGTCGCGGCAACATAGACCACAAAACCCCACCAGCTATTATAACCTCGCTGAAATTTTGGTAAAAATGACGGTTGCACATCGCTCGGGGAATTGTGGAGAGATGGCAGCACTCAGTGCTTACTATGTTTTAAAAAGTGAATTTCTCAAGCGTGAACTAGTTTACATCGGAGAAGTTAACCCTCCTGGCGACCATGCTTTTTGCCTCGTTTCGAGCGTAAAAATCACCAAAAGTTTGAACTTCCCAAGCGTTACAGCTTTTACTCAATCCAAATCCGCCCCGTCATGGATGATCATTGACCCGTGGCTCAACGTGGCCTGCTCGGCGGATGACTATATTACCGAGGGAAACATCAAGCTTAACAAATGGACGGGCGAAGGCAAACGAGTCGCGTGGAACGGTAGCCAAGGCTGGGCCTGGTATCCACCGAGTGGCGAATACCAACAAGCGTTCGTTAACGCGCCGCTGGTTTTGCGCCCTTTCTGATAACACCACCGCCGATGATTGGCATGCCGCCGGCCCGTGGGTGCCAACCGGGTTGCGCATCAAGACGTTCCGAGTCACGCTCCAAGCGCTTGGACGGGCTTTGCGTGAGAAATCCCGGGTTCGATGACCAGATTCCTCGTGACCGGGCCGACCGGTTTTCTCGGATACCATGTGGTAACGCTGCTCATCGAGCGGGGCGAGCGCCCGCGCGTGCTGGTGCCGCGCGATCTCGATCCGTCCCTGCCGAGCACGCGGAGTCTCGACGGGCTCGACATCGAGCGCTGCGAGGCCGATTTTACCGATCCCGCCGCGCTGCGGGCGGCCTGTACCGGCATCGAGGTCGTCCTGCACCTTGACTTCGCCATCTCGCTCGGGGCCGGCGATGAGGTCGAGCGCACCCTGCACGAGGGTAACGTCGTTGCCACCCAAAACCTGCTCGATGCGTGCGCGCGGGCCGGCGTGAAGCGGGTGGTGGTCAGCAGCAGCGCCCTTGCGGTCGGCTTGAGCCACACGCCGACACTGCTCGACGAGTCGGCCGACTGGGCGGACAACGCCTTTCACCTGCCCTACGCCCTGTCGCGTCGCGAGGCGGAACAGCGGGCGCTGGCAAGAAACGCTGGTGACATGGAGATTTGCGCCGTCAATCCGTCGTTCACGATGGGCCCGGAGGACCATGTCGGCGCGCCCGCCAACGCCCTGGCAGCGCGCCTGAGGAGCAGGTGGTTCCGCATTAACCCGGCGATCGGGTTTTCAATTCTTGACGTGCGCGACTACGCCGCCGGCGTGCTCGGCGCGGCGGAACGGGGCTTGCCCGGCGCCCGCTACCTGTTGAGCGGGGCGAACCTCGACGCCAAAGCGCTTTACCGCGCGGTGGCCACGGCAAGCGGCACCAAGCCGCCCGGCTGGTATCTCCCAGTCCCCGCATGGGTCGCGCGGCTGATCCTGGGGGTGTTGGCGTTGTGGTCCCGCGTGCGGGGACAACCCCCGGCGGTCTCGCCGGCAGTCCTTGAGCTGTTCGGGCGCAACGCCTGGTATGACACCAGCCGAGCCCGCGAGGACTTTGGCTGGCAGCCGCGGGCCTTGCAAGAAACGGTGCGGGACAGCCTGGACTGGAGGAGCGGCCACA
The DNA here is from genome assembly GCA_964619055.1 of uncultured Rhodospirillaceae bacterium. GTDB lineage: Bacteria > Pseudomonadota > Alphaproteobacteria > Rhodospirillales > Defluviicoccaceae > CAYVUM01. The sequence goes on along the minus strand of CAZUDB010000085.1, from coordinate 3,404 downwards.
GGGCCGCCACGCGCTGAGGCACACCCGCCCAACGGTCGGGGACGCTCGGCCGTTAGAGCCTGTTTTTCCCGAGTTGACGCAGCGGGCCATATCGCGGCGTGGCCACGGCAGACGCGAAAACGGTGCCCGGGATCGTGCGTGGGCTTTTTTTATGTCATGACGTGTGCTAGGGTTATTTTCGAAGAAGTAAAAGTGCGTAAATAACGTGCGGGAAAAAATGGGATTACCAAGCTAGGGACGCCTGATCATGTGGCTGCCGTTGTTCGCGGCTTCTTATCCCAACATTGAAACTAAGTCTGAATTCAATCTCCTATATTTTCGGCGATTGTCCTTGCGCCGAATTTCCTAAAACGATTTTCGCGCGTGAGTGGAGTCAATCCGTTTAATCTTTGGTAGAACGTCTTGGGATACGCCCGATGATGAAAATTAAAAGCAGCCGCTGTCAGAAGAAGCGGTACTTCCCGATGCTTTTGTTGGCCAGCGTCTTGATGTGCTTCGGCGTGGCCATGCTCACCATTGCGTCCGACGCCAGGGCGCAAGGGGTTCCGACACCGTCTTGCTCACTGGACTATCAGCTGCCCGGTGATCTTGACGTGTCAATTCCGACGGAGGCGCAGAACGGTGATTTCATGCAGTTTGCATGGCAACACTTCCTCGCTTTGAATGCACCGACCGTCGGCGGTCAGATCAACGTCAACGGTGACAATGAAACCCAGTGGGACAAATGGTCATCGACTGCGGACTTGATCAACTCCGATGGGTCCGGTGGGTCGGGAACCCGATATTACCCAGAGGTCTGTCAAACTATTCCTAACTTCGATCAGTACCGCGTGATCCAACAGGTCGGTAAAGTGGACGACTCGTTCCTGGAAGCGGAAGTGAGGGGGCTTTCGGAGTTTCCCTTGATTGATCGCGACGGAAATTTTGTCCGCTATGAAATCCTGATCAGCCCCGCCATGTATAATGATATTCAGGCGAATATGTGGGATCAGGCGGAGGTTCTTAAAAATCTGGGCAGCAATGTCGACTTCATCTGTGGTGACGTTTCTTATACCGGCGGCGATCCGGCCAGTCCTGAAATGGGCGCGATCGTTCTTAAGCTCGCCTGGCGTGACGCCTCAAGCTTTACAGCGGAGCAATTGGGTCAGTACCACACAGAGGACTTGCTGATTTACAGCCCCCACTATCGCAACAGCACCGGGCAGGAGAGTTGCACACTTCAGACGATGGCCATGGTCGGGATGCACACGGCGCACAAAACCGTCAAGCAGCCAAACTGGGTTTGGATGACCTTCGAGCACACCCTGAATGCGCCGGACTGCACATCCTTGCCGCCGACACCGGACGGCAAAGGGGCCGGCGTTAACGAAAACTGCCCGATCCTGGCCTCCGACGCCGCGGATTTCAGTTTCGCTCCCCAAGAGTGCAGCGCGCCCGGCAACACAAGCTGCGCTGACTGCAACCTGCCGCCCAGATCGAACGCAGCCGTCGGCGAGTGCGATAACCCGTTCATGGACGATGGCCAGGTTGGCTGGTGTCTCGATCAACCACCAAACCCGGATCAAGGAACGCCCAACCTCTGCCGGCAGATCCCGGCGACCATTGGCCACTGCTCCAACGATCCGCAAACCGGCTGCACCACGGACGCGGATTGCGGAGACCCCACCGCAACCTGCGACGGCAACTACGGGGATGTGAATGCTTGGAATGAGGCGTGTTTGAACGCGATCAAGGATGCCTCGGCGGCGATCGACCCCAACCAGCCGAGCGTGTGGAGCAACTATGAGCTGATCGGCGTTCAATGGCTGGCCGAGAACTTCACCAGTTGCCAAAACAACGCGACCGATGTCGCCGGTGGACCGAACGGCCCAGTCATGGAAAGCATGTTACGGGAGCTGGTGACCATCGATCTCGATGACAAGGGAAACCCCATTACGCGCCCGTTCCTCGGTAACACGACGATGGAATCCTATGATCGGTCCAATTGCCTCGGGTGCCACGCAAAGTCCTATTTGAAGGGGTTCTGCAGCATCAATCCGAGCTTGTCCTGCACCAGTGATCAGGATTGCGAACCGAACTTCGGATTCTGCCAGGACAACGGGACCGTCAACACGGACTTCATGTATTTTTTGAAGCTCGAAGTGGCCGAACCGCCAGCGGTGCGCCTGCCTGGTACACGCCTTACATACCTGGGTCATGGTGCGACGCCGCCGGCCAATGCGTCGTCCAGCCAGCGGCCCCGGCTGTTTTTGCATTCCGCGTCATCCCGGGTCACGCTTGGCGAGCCAGGCAGTTCGCGTGACCCGCGTTGCAATGGTGATCTCCTGGGCACCGAGAAAGCTCGGCTTCAGGTGGCAAGCGGTGATGCCAGCGGTCCAGCGCTCGACATCGGCCTCCCCTGCCAATTGTGGCGCCTGGTGGAGCAGTCCGACGGATCGATGGCCTACGTTTATACGGACCCGCGGCGAACCGCAGGTCCATGTCGCCGCGTGTCGATCGTGGACGGCAACAGCATCTCAGCCACCTGCTTCGGCGACAACCTGCCGGCCGGACTCGTCGACGGAGATGGGGACGGAACGCGCATCGACCTGGTGTTGTCCACGGGCAAGCTCCGCTATTGCACGAGCCACCAATCCTTCCAACGCTTTGGCGAACTCCTCAGCAGCCGGAACGATACCCCGCCGGACAGATGCGCCGTGCCGTGAGGCCGCGGCGTCGCTCCCGGTGAGGTGCGACGATCAGGCCTTGCCCTAGACCGGAACATGGTCGCTCAGGGCCTCGGAGCGGCGGCCTCCTGACGAGGACCGCTGCCCGAGGCTTGGCGGTGCCATGGCTGTGTTGGCCGGCAGTAGGCTCGGCCGGTCCGATCCGACAATTCCGTTCCGGTTCGGAAGCTGGTCCCGAAACTCCGCTGTTCGGGCCGAGGCCAAGTCCCAGTGTGTACCACCGGTACAAACGGGCTTTTTCGGGAGGATTGCTAAGTTTTTGAATTAATTTGGCTGGGGCGCCAGGACTCGAACCTAGAATGCCTGGACCAAAACCAGGTGTGATACCATTTCACCACGCCCCACGGGACCGGTGGGAACATAAGGGGTTCAGCTGCGGACGGCAACCAAGCGATACGCGGTGCTGTCGCGATCGCAGCTGCGACAGTCGACGGGAGCCGGTGTGCCCTTGACAGGGCAATGGCGCATCCACAAGATCCGAGGCGCCGGCGGGACCTAACTGCGGACGCATGTTCGCAGGGTTTGGGACGGCGGCTGTTTGGGTGGACGGGGCCGTAGCTCAGATGGGAGAGCGTCGCGTTCGCAATGCGAAGGTCAGGGGTTCGATCCCCCTCGGCTCCACCAAACGACACACTGCGTGACGTCGGTGCTCGCCAAACGTCATCCCCGGCGTGACCT
>CAZUDB010000084.1:0-6405 GCA_964619055.1 uncultured Rhodospirillaceae bacterium | reverse complement strand
AGCACTGTCTTCGGGAGGCAGGGGTCGGTGGTTCGAATCCACTCACTCCGACCATCGTAAGCTGTTCGGGCGTTTGCGTTTCACCAGTCTGAATCCGCGATAACCTGCGCAGTACGCGCTATCACTTTTGTGCCGCGGCAAACCTTATGGCTGGGGTGGCATCTGTTTGAAGACCTGGATCACGGTGACAGGCTCGAGGCCGGTGCCTTGGGACGTCTTCCCCAACCAGAGCCTTCACCTGTTTGGGCGTGGGGGTATCGAGGCCCCATCAGCTAGCACATTGATAGGCCTCGAGCTTCATCTTAAGGCGACATCCACATGATCCCACGTTAGCATCGCGTTGCCCGCGGTACCGAACGGCTTGGAGGATGGTCAGCCGTGACTTGGTCGAAGTTCGCGTTGCTCTTTGTCGTCTTCGTCGATCTGGTCGGACAGGGGATCATCTTCCCCATCATCAACGCTCTCATCATGGAACCCCACTCGGGCTTCATGGCGCCTGACACCCCTCAGGCTACGCGCCATTTTAGCTATGGCCTGGTTATCGCCGTCTTTTATTTGTCGTGGTTTTTGGGGGCCGTTTATGTATCCAAGCTATCTGACAGCATCGGTCGCAAGAACGGCATGCTGCTCTGTTTGGCCGGCGCCCTTGTTGGCTATTTACTCACCATTTATGCGATCGCCGTCGGCAGCCTCTGGCTCATGCTCCTGGGGCGGGCGGTCACTGGGTTTACGGCGGGAAATCAACCGATCGCGCAGGCCGCGATGGCGGATCTGAGTCGTGACGATGTCGAGAAAACAAGGAACCTGGGTTACGTTGTCTCAGCCCTAAGCGCAGGTCTTATCGCCGGTCCGCTGATCGCTGGTGTGTTGTCGGACGAAGGCTTACTTGGCGGGCTGGCTTCGCTAAGCCTCCCATTTTACTTCGCCATAGCCTTGGTTGTGATGGCCATGTTGCTGGTGCTTATCTTTTTTAAAGAAAAACTTACAGCCCGCGTACCGCTCAGTGTTAACCCAACAGAAGTATTTCTGCTCCTTTGGCAGATTAAGGATAACCCTACGGTTCTTCGTTTATCGGCCGCCTATTTCTTTTTTATGTTCGTCTGGAATACGTGTTACGTCTTCATGGACAACTATCTGACGAGCCGTTTTGCAGTCGGGACATTTGGTGCGAGCATGGCCAACCTCGTGGCTGGTATCACTCTGGTGCTCACAAGCGCTTTTCTGGTGTCCTACGTTGGCCAGCGCTGGACGAAGCAGTCCATCGTCGTGGGCTGTGCGAGTTCTATGGTCCTGATGTCACTTCTCTTTGTGTTCGCCCCATTAAAGGTGATCGCTTACCTGCCCCTCATACCTTTGGCGGCTGCCTTCGCCGTGGGCTATGCCACATTGTTAAGTCTCTTCTCGGCAAGTGTCGGAGACGACCGACAGGGGTGGGTGATGGGCATTACCACCGCCCTCTGGACTCTTGGTGCGGGTCTAACCTCGTTGGTTGGTGGCGATATCATGGGTCTCGATATACGGCTGCCTTTCTACATGGCCGCTGCCGCCGCGTGCGTTACGGTCGTTCTGATCGCGGCTTTATGGCAGGTCCCTGGTGTACGTGAAATCGCCCGCAGTTCCCCTTCCTAATCTGAGGCAGTCCTGTTTGTGGCAAGGACATGGAATGTTCATTTGACTCCAATCCCCCGCCTTAGTCCCAGATGACACAGCGCGGGTATCGGAGATGGTGAAGGACTCAGCGTAAACACATCAGCGTCATGCACGGTCGGACCGGTACCCGATGTAGAAGCCATCAGGTATATCCCGTGGGGATAAAAGGGGAGTCGTCGCGTAATGAGAGCGCCCATTGCCGCCTTGTTCGTCCTGCTATTGGGAGTGACCGGTGACAGCGTTTATGCGGACGATTCGAGGTCAGCCGTGTTCGCCGGTGGCTGGTCTTGGTGTCTGGAGTCCGATTTCAACAAAGTTCCGGGCGTCCTGAAAACCGTCTCGGGATACACGGGTGGCAGCCTGGAAAATCCAACGCACGAGCAGGTAACCATGGGCTGCACTGGGCACCGCGAGGCTGCGGAGATCACGTACGATCGGACGGATGAGCACGGTCAATTCTGCGACTCTGGGCATTCCTATTCGGCGACCATTTATACGGCAGCGGACGAAGAACGCGCCTCAGCGAAAGTGTCAAGAAAGTCCGCGGAGGATTACTTAGAGATGTCTGTAGCGGCATCAATCGAACCGGCAGCTCCGTTTCAACCGGCCAAGCTGTTTCATCCGACCACCCGCCGTTGATCACATGAGCAGTCCAGGGTTGCCGTTGCCGGAGGCCGACACCGCCTTGATCGAGGGCGGCTACACGCCGTTGGCATCGATCTACGACGAGATGATGGCGTCGGACGGAACGATCCGTCCGCACTGGCGCGCCTTTGTCGGAGGCATCGACCGCTTGTCAAGTGCCGACCGTGCGGCGAGGGGTCGGACGGCGCAGCGGATGCTGCACGAGAATGGCCTCACCTACAGCGCCGATGCGGACGCCGACAGAATCGACCGTCCTTGGGAACTGGACTTCCTGCCCCTCATTGTCCCTGCGGCGGAATGGCAGATGCTCGAGGAGGGGCTGACCCAGCGGGCTCGCCTGCTCAACGCCATCCTCTGCGATCTCTATGGACCGCAGCGGTTGCTGAAGGATGGGCGCCTACCGCCGGCGTTGGTGTTCGCGAGCCCGAGCTTCCTGCGCGCCTGTGCCGACATCGAGCCGCGTGATGGCATCATGCTCAGCACGTACGCCGCCGACCTTGGCCGCGGCCCGGACGGCCGCTGGTGGATCCTCGCCGATCGGACGGAGGCACCGGCGGGGGCGGGGTATGCGCTGGAGAATCGGATCATCACGTCACGTTGCCTGCCGGAGCTCTTCCGGGAGTGCAATGTGCAGCGTCTTGCGGGCTTCTTTCAGGCGATGCAGGAGGGTCTGCTGAGCCGCACCGGGCGCGACGATCCCCGGATCGTGTTGCTGACTCCCGGTCCCGCTTCCGAGGACTACTTCACCAATGCCTACCTAGCCCGCTACCTCGGCTACCCCTTGGCCGAGGGAGTTGATCTGACGGTCCGCAACGATCGCCTCCATATGAAAACGGTGGACGGCCTGAAATCCGTGGACTTGATCATCCGCTGTGTCGAGTCGGAGATGTGCGATCCGCTCGACCTCCGCGCCGATTCGCCGTCCGGCGTTGCCGGCCTGACGATGGCGGCGCGGGGAGGCAGTGTGGTCGTCGCCAACACGCTCGGCAGCGGCGTTGTCCAAACAGCGGCGCTCGCGGGATTTCTCCCAGGTCTCGCGCGCACGCTTCTCGGCGAGGAATTGAAGATTCCAAGCGTCGCCACGTGGTGGTGCGGCGAAGTTGCGGCACTGAGCCACGTTCTCGATAATATCGAGACGTTAACCGTCGAGCCGGCATTTGCGCGTCGACGCCTGTTGTCCGCGCAGCAGGGGCCAATCCGACCTGACGAGCTTTCCGAGCCCGAGCGCGCCGCTTTGGTCGAGGCCCTGCGCGCCCGGCCGCACGACTACGTCGCCCGGGAGCCCGTGGTCCTGTCGACCGCGCCGGCGTGGAGCGACGCCGATGGGCTGCGGCCGCAACCAATGACCCTGCGCGTCTATCTGGCGGCGCGGGGCGACGACTATGTAATGATGCCCGGTGGGCTCGCGCGGATCTCCTCGTCGCAGGACGCGCGTGCGGCCTCGCTGCAGCGCGGCGAGGTGTCGAAGGACGCGTGGGTGATCTCCGATCAACCGGTGTCGGGCTTCAGCCTGCTGCCGCCGCTGCTCAGCGTTCTTAATGTCAAGCGGACCGGCAAGGACCTGCCGAGCAACGCCGCCGACAACCTGTTCTGGCTGGGCCGCTACGCCGAGCGCGCCGAGGACACCATGCGGGTGCTCCGCGGCATTGTTCGGCGCTTGACAGAGGACACTGGCGTGGCCGGAGACCTGCAGGCGATCGCCAGATTGGTCAACGCACTGCTGGCCAAGACCGGCGCAGCGGCCGTACCGGAAGGCGCCGCCGAAAGCGTAACGAAGGAGGCCGTGGAGGCCGCCCTGCGACGTCTATTATTCGATGCCGAGCTTCCGCACGGTGTTCAGGACACCTTGAGCAGCCTGCTCCGCACCGCCTCGCTCGTGCGCGACCGTCTGTCGGTGGACGCGTGGCTGACCCTCAAGCGATTCACCATGGGTGCGACGCGGCGGCCGACGCTTGGCGTCTTCGGCCTCCCGTTCGACAGTCGCCGTGCCGACGAGGAGTTGGACGCCGGCATCCGCATGCTCGCCGCCTTCAGCGGCATGGAAATGGAGAACATGACGCGTAACCACGGCTGGCGGTTCCTCGACACGGGGCGACGGCTGGAGCGGGCGCAGCATCTCTCCGAGCTGTTGCGCAATGTCCTGACCCGCGGCCAGCCGGAGGAGGACGGCAGCCTCCTGCTGTTGCTGGAGGCTGCCGACAGCTTCATGACCTACCGCTCGCGCTATCGGACGACGCCACAGGTGCCGCTCGTCATCGACCTGCTGATGCTTGACGAGAGCAACCCGCGGTCGGTGGCGTTCCAAATGGCGGCGATTGCCGACCATGTCGAGCGTCTGCCGCGCGACCTTGATCGAGCGGAACGCTCCAGTGAGGAGCGCATCGTTCTGGCTTTGCTCACTGACATTCGTCTCGCTCAGGTGGTGGTCCTGTGCCAGCCGGACACCGATGGGCGGCGAATGCACCTCGAAGCGGTGTTTGACGCGATTGACAAGGCGCTACCGGATCTCTCGGAGGCCATTTCCCGCGACTATTTCAGCCACGCCGAAGTCCAACGGCCGGCCGACCTGCTGATACCGAGCGGACCGCCGCAGTGATCTACGAGGTCAGCCATCGAACCATCTACCGCTACTCGGTCCCAGTCTCAATCTCCCATCATCGCTTGCACCTGACGCCGCGGTGGAATCCGGCGCAGATCTGTCATCGGACCGGCCTCGCGGTGAGTCCGACCCCCGACCTGCACACCACCGCAGAGGACTACTTCGGCAACCCGGTGGCCTACGTCACTGTGCAGGACCAGCACGTCGAATTGGCCCTGCACGCCCGTAGTGTCATCGAGGTGCGACCGCAGGTGCCGCCCGACGCGGCGCTCACTCAACCCTGGGAGTGGGTCTACCCGAGGCTCGCCGACGATACTTCCGAGCGCAGTCTGGACGCGCTGCAGTACGCTTTCGCCTCGCATGCCACCCGGGCCTCCGGCGACGTTCGCGGCTACGCCCTCGAGTCGTTCACCCCCGGCCGGCCGGTTCTGGAGGGGGCGATCGACCTGACCCGACGGATCTTTCAGGACTTCGCGTTCGATCCGACAGCGACAACGGTATCGACGCCGGTGGATGAGGTCTTCGCACGCCGACGCGGTGTTTGCCAGGACTTCGCCCATCTGGAGATCGCTTGCTTGCGGGCCTTGCGGCTGCCGGCGCGCTACGTCAGCGGCTACCTTCTGACCCGGCCGCCGCCCGGGCAGCCGAGGTTGGTAGGCGCCGACGCCTCGCACGCTTGGCTCGCCGTCTGGTGCGGGGAGCACGGCTGGGTCGACCTGGACCCCACAAACAATTTGGTCGTTGGCGACGAGCATATCACCGTTGCCTGGGGACGGGACTATGGCGACGTCAGCCCGGTGACCGGCGCTATCTACGGTGGCGGAAAGCATACGGTGGAAGTGGCTGTGGACGTTACGCCCATCGAGGCGGCGGTACGGCCGGCGCCGACCGACGAGGGTGTGTAAGCTCGATGCCTGCACAAAAGCCGAAGCCGCGCCAGTCTCGTGGCCCGATATCCATACACGTCGCGCTGACGCCCACCACCAGCGATCGAGCTGACCACGATCCGTGATGCCCGCATCCGCCCGGCCAGAGATCTCTTTGATTGCAACTTGGACGTCAAGACGTCAAACCGGTCGTGGGGCGCCGGCCCGTTATCCTGAAATCACTTGATATCAGCCGCGGACTGCCGGGTCGGCGGGACAAAGGTCTCGCAGCGGACAGCGGCGGCAGATCGGCGCGCTATGCAGGCAGTTCGTTTGCCCAAGGACCTTCACAAGCTGATGGTGCTCATCAAGGTCGGCGGCCAACCAATTGGACGGTAGAAGCGGCATGATGCGGTCATAGGCTTGCGTCGTATTGGAACACTCGTCGACAAATTTGAGACGGCGGAGCACGCGCAGATGATGGGTGTCGATGACCAGCGCCGCCTTGCGAAGGGTGCTGAAATTGAGTGTCGCAGCGGAGACCTTTCGACCAACCCCCGGCAACCGTTCAAGCCAAGCAAGGGCGTTCTCGACCGTCATATTCTCAAGGCGATCGAGCGTCAGCCCGCCGTGGGCTCTGGTTAG
>CAZUDB010000083.1:0-6821 GCA_964619055.1 uncultured Rhodospirillaceae bacterium | reverse complement strand
GGTCAGGGGTCCACTTGGCCTCCTCGGGTCGGATTTGGTCGAGACCCCAAACGCGCTGGCGTATGAACTCCTTGTCCTCCCAGCAGTTTTCGAAGATGTGCCAGATGATGCCCCAGACCAATGGCACGTCCGTCCCGGGGCGGAACCGAACGAACTCATCTGCATGGGCCGCCGTCCGCGTGAACCGCGGGTCGCAAACGATCAAGGGAGCGTTGTTCTGCTCCTTTGCGCGCAGAAGGTGCAGCAACGACACAGGATGAGCTTCCGCCGGGTTGCCGCCGATTAGGAAGATCGCCCTGGAGTTGTGAATGTCGTTGTAGCTGTTGGTCATGGCGCCATAGCCCCAGGTGTTGGCGACACCCGCGACCGTGGTCGAGTGACAAATGCGCGCTTGGTGATCCACGTTATTGGTGCCCCAATACGCCGCAAACTTGCGAAACAGGTAGGCTTGCTCGTTGTTATGTTTGGCGGAGCCCAACCAGTACACGGAGTCTGGGCCAGAGGACTCGCGGATCTGCAGCATCTTGTCGCCGATCTCGGCGATCGCGGTCTCCCATGAGATCCGCTTCCATTCTCCGCCCTCAAGCTTGACAGGATACTTCAGGCGCCTCTCGCCGTGGGCGTGCTCGCGCACCGAAGCTCCCTTGGCGCAATGGGCGCCGAGGTTGAAGGGACTGTCGAAGCCAGGCTCCTGCCCGACCCAAACCCCATTGTCGACCTCGGCGACCACAGTGCAGCCGACCGAGCAGTGAGTGCAGACGCTCTTGATTTCCTTGAGCTTGCGAGTTCCAGTAGCCTGCACCGCCTCGGCCCGATGGACCAGCCCCACGGGGGCAACGGACGCCAGCGCGGCGCCACCGGCTGTTAGACCGGAGCGGCGAAGAAAAGCGCGACGATCAATGGCTCCGCCGAGAACGCCGGCAAGCGCACGGGACATCCGGGGGCCTTGCGCAACCCCAGCCTGTCGTTTGGACAACATCGGACGTGTCCTTTCCCAACTTTGTTGTTGTCTTACCGCCTAGAACCGGGCGAGCCGGTAGGCTTTGCGAACATGCTCGGTTTCCCGATAGCCGACCTTATGTCTGGTACTGTCGTCGGCAGACTTGGCCGGACGCCCCGTAACGGCCATGGCCGCAACGATGCCGGCCGCCCCGGCCGCAGATCCGGAACCGCGCAGGAACCTGCGGCGACTGAGTTGATTGGACTTTGTTTCCTCGGTCATACGGTCTTGTCTCCCAAGGTTCTTCCTCATGTCGAACCGGGCCTCACGCTACCGGTCAAGCAGCGGGAGACGGTAATGAACGGCGGCGCTTCTGGGCGGCCGCCGTCAGTCGGCCATCGCGAAGGCTTCTTCCTCGATGGCAACGAACAGCCGACCGATGCTGCCCACCGGCCGGTAGAGCCGAGCGCTTGCCGCCTGCTCCAGATCGGAAAAGAAGGCATCGGCCCAGGGCGCCAAGTGAGCCTCGAAAAACCGACGCTGCTCGCCAAGAGTCGCAGCGCGGCCAAAGGCGGCCGTGATCAGGCCGGCCATGATTTCACAAAGAGAAGCGATGTGATCTTCGGGCTCGGCAACATCCGCCGAGCGCGTGATGCTCAGGCACTGCAGGTCCCAGCGCAGATCAGCCAGGGGCTTTTCGTACAAGAAGCCCGTCAGATAATAGGAGCCGTAGGGTCGGAGTTCCCCGGCGGTAAGCCCGATGAAGAGACGATTGAATTCCCGCTCCGCCTCGGATGCTGAGGTCAGGGCCGCAGCTTTGGCCAACGCCCTTAGGGCCTGACCAAGTGGGCTTGTGTCGCCTTGGAGCTGAGAGAGAGATGTTAAGAACCGGCGATCCGGTGGTGCCGCCAGCAGCCGGGCTAAAAGATTGTAAAATTGGGCCCGAAAGCCCTCTTCCTCTGCTGCGACGGCGCCCGCCGCAACGGATTCAGTAGCCACCCAGATTGTACCTCCCAGTACGTGGAGCCTTCCGGCTCACTTTCGGGGGGCATCTGATGTTTCATTATCCTAGGGCGCTTAACCTAGATGATGCCCGTTCCCGATCACATTAGCAGTATCATACATGCCGAGCGTGTCAAATACAATTTCACTCAAAGTCCATGGAAAATAGTTGAGAATCACTCACAACAAATAACTGCAAAAAACCTGGTGACTAACCGATCTTAAATGGAGAGACATCCCCTAGATATTCCTCGCCGCTGAGTTGATTGTCTGAGCCCCCATCACTCGTGAGGCCTTTCGAGGCATCGGCCGTCGCTGCCTCGTCCCTTGTGCCAACCTCCGAGGCGCTTGCGGAGCCGTTCGGGTCCGCCCCGGCGGACGCTTCGGGATCTTCCGTTGAGGTGAGCGGCGCCTCACCGTTCTGACCCTTGGCATAGCCGTCGCCGACGCGCCAAGCCGTTTCGATGACCCGTTTTGCGATCCCGACAGCGCTGAAATCCTCATCATAATCGTTTAAGCCATCCAGGTTGGCGAGAACGGGATCGCTTCGCCACAGTACCCGCAGCGCCCGGCGTTTCAGGGCATCCGGCACACCGTTGGCTAGGTAGGGCGTGAAATCGGCATCGCGGTCGAGCGTCTCCGGATCGGGAAGGTCTGGAAGGTCTGCCTGGGGGGCGGGCCTGGGCTCTGGCGTCGCCGCTGGCTCGATCTCATCGGGGCTCCTATCGGCCGCGATCTTCTCTGCAGCCGCTCCCGTCGTGAGGATGGGTTCACTTTGAGTATCCGCACAGTGCACCGGCGTCTGGGTTGCGTGGCGGCGCTTCAATCGCGACCAACGACCTAGGGCGCTGCCGTCTTCGTTGTCCATGGGTACCTACTTCCGCTCTTGAATAGGTGGCAGCCGCCAGAACGGGTCCGCTCCAGCTGCGTTGGATTGATTGGGTGCCTTGGCGCCCCGCTTGCGCTTCACGAAGGCCTCCTCAGCTGGGAGCCGCTCCACAAACGCCTGCAGGCGCGCAGTCAATGCAGCTGGCGAGAGGAGTGCTTCCACCACATCCTCGCCGCAATCGGAATACACTTGCGCCTCCAACGGACAAAGGGTGACTAGTAAGGGTGAAAAGCCGATCTCACTCTCCTCATCAGGTCGAAGCACCGCAAACACTTGGGTCTCCGCCGCCAGGTTAAGCCGGTATCCGGTGGCTTGTGTCCAGTGGAGTTCCAAAGGCAGCGGTGCCGAACGCCAGCGCGTCGCGCCGTTGCCGACAACCACGGCTTGCCAAAGGGGCTCTTGGCTAGCGCGCTCGACCTCCACAACGTCGACGAAAACGACATGCAAGGTCGTGGACCCCCAAGGGTGACTGCTCTCGCGCACCTCCGCCGTCAGGCGGACGGAGATAGTATCCTGAAGCCGCTTGGGTCCACGGCGGGGTTGATTGGCAGCCTCTGGGATCATGGTCATTTTACATCCATAGTGTGGACATAGTGACCGAAACCCCGATATCCAGAGCGGCCCCGTCCAAGAGATGTGGATGCGCGATGAATGTGTGCTCCCCATATGCCGAAATAGAGCCACAAGCAAAAGCCGATCCGCTGAGGCAATGAGCGGTGCGGAGGAAACGTCATGAAAGTGAATGGCAAGACCGTGCTCTTGTGCGACTGCGAAAAGACCATGTCTTTTGACGCGGCAAAGATTGCTCAGGCGTTGAATACCGACGCACCAATCGTTCATACTCACTTATGCCGAAGCCAGATCGAGTCCTTCCGATCGGCCGTTTCTGATGACGAGCCGCTGCTTGCGGCCTGCACGCAAGAAGCGCCGTTGTTTGATGAGGTCGCATCAGAACTGGGTGCCGAGCGGCTGCCCGCTTATGTCAACATTCGCGAGCGCGCCGGCTGGTCCGATCAGGGCCGCCAGGCGGAGGCCAAGATGGCCGCCCTAATCGCCGAAGCGTCTCTCGACATTCCGCCGACGCCGTCGGTTACCCTCACCTCAGCCGGAAGTTGCGTCGTGTATGGGGATGACGACGTCGCGCTCCCAGCCGCGCGCCGCTTGTCCGGACGGCTCAACGTGACGTGCCTGCTTGCCCGCTGCGGCGAAGTGATGCCGCCCACGGTCATGGACGTTCCCATCTTTCGCGGCCGCATCAGGCAGGCCACCGGCCACTTGGGCGCCTTTGAGATCACCATCGACGAGTTCGCCGCCACCTCGGCCTCCGCGCGTGGGAGCCTCGCGTTCGCGCCGGCGACCGACGGCGCCGTCTGTCGTTTTGATCTCATCTTAGATCTCTCAGGTGATGCGCACCTGTTCCCCCACGCGCATACGCGCGACGGTTACGTTCGTGTAGAGCCTGGTGACACCGTCGCTGTGGAGCGGGCGCTGTTCACCATCTCGGACCTCGTGGGTGAGTTTGATAAGCCGCGCTATCTCAAAGTTGACCCAAGCATATGCGCCCATTCACGCAACCAGATCGAGGGCTGCCGGCTGTGCCTGGATGTGTGCCCGACCGGCGCCATTGTTCCCGCCGGCGATCACACTGCTGTCGATCCGCAGGTCTGCTCCGGCCACGGCGCGTGCGCGAGTGTTTGCCCCACCGGGGCCTTGTTGTTCGATCTGCCGCGCGGCGATGGCCTTTTTGAGCGGCTTCGCGTGTTGACGCGAACGTACCATGACGCGGGCGGGCGCGACCTGGTTCTGCTCATCAACAACGGTCGCGATGGCGAGGACATGATCGCCACCGCGGCCCGCGTGAGCCGTGGCTTGCCCGCCCATGTCGTTCCCTTTGTCGTTAATGAGATCACGCAGATCGGGCTCGATTTCTTGCTGACGGCCTTGGCTTTCGGCGTCGCTCAGGTCCGACTCTTATCGGGTCCTTCGGATAGCGACCATCTCGCCCCGCTTCTCGCCCATGCGCACCTGATCGACGCGATTATGGACGGGCTCGGTTTCGGCTCGGGCCGGGTTGTCATCGATGACGAACGGGATCCCGAGGCCCTGGCCGACCTGTGGTACGCGGACAAGCCACCGGTAACAGCTCTGTCACCTGCCCGTCATCGCGCCCTCTCCGAGCGGCGCACGACCATCGGTCTTGCGCTCGATCATCTCCACGCCCAGGCCCCACGCCCCACTGATCGCTTGAGCCTAAGACCAGGCGCACCTTTTGGCCGCGTGATCGTGGACCAGGATCGCTGCACGCTGTGCCTGGCATGCGTAGGCAGTTGTCCGACCGGCGCGCTTGGCGACAACCCCGCGGAGAAGCCGCAGCTTTCTTTTACGGAGTTCGCCTGCATCCAATGCGGACTGTGCAAGAACACCTGTCCAGAGCACGCGATCACGCTGGAACCGCGACTCGACTTCAAGGACGGAAAAGTGCGTAAGGTACTCCATGAGGAGGAGCCATTTGCCTGCATCCGCTGCGGCAAGCCGTTCGGGACCCGCTCCACCATCCATGCGCTGGTCGAGCGCCTCGCTGGGCACAGCATGTTTGCGGGTCCCGGCCGCATTGATCTGATCAAGATGTGCGAGGATTGCCGGGTCGCGGTTCAGTTTGACGTGTCGCAACCGATGGCAACCGGGACGCGCCCCAGAACGCGCACTACTGACGACGACCTCCGTGAACGTGATAGCGCCAATCCACAGATGAAGATTAAAGACAGTCGCTGACGACTCCTTAGTTTCCAGACAATTGACCGAACTCTGGCAATGGTCCGGTTACCACTGACTCGAGATCACGGCTAACTGTTATTTGCTGGCAACGGGTGAATATTGGCTCTCGGTCACATCGCCTTGGCGCCGGTGGCATTGGCGTCGCTCGAGCCTTCGTCGTCCTCGGGGTCGACACCGCGACGAGCTATGACATCGGCCAAGCGGCCGGCCCCCACGTGGTCCTGCGGATCAAATCGAGCGACGGCACGTAGGATCGCCTCCCCTCCTTCCAGGTCGCCTAAGCGGGCTTTGCAGTATCCGATGGCGACGAGGGACTTCAGGTACACTCGCTGCGGCCGACCGAAGCCGCTGAAATCTGCCGTCTCGGTGTTTACCCGGCGCCAATCCGCTGGCTGGCCAAGCGCCTTCGCCGCGATCGTCAGGCACGCTTCGGCGTGGCCGATCGCGTCGGCGTAGCGCTTGACGTAAAAATAGAACGTGTAGGCGGCAATGCGCACACTCAGGTTGTCCGGCGCATGGTCCACGGCCTCGCAAATAGCTTGGTCGGCCCGATGGGGATCGCTGTAGGCGGCCTCTGCGTCGCCGAGAATGGCGCGGATGTCGTCTGGGATGTCGGCATCGAGAACGTCGATGTCATTTGTCATGGGCGCGCGCTGCCTCTACCGTCATAACTTGCCTGTGTTTCACTAGGCACGATGTACGCCAACTCCTCGCCAAGGCATGTCCAGAAACAGCGCCCATGGGACGTCTGAGGTGATTTCGGACCAAGGGGGGGCTTTCATACCATAACCACCAATGAGTGGAAGTCGGACAGCCTCGCGGAACAGCCAAGGCGTCGGCCGAGAAGGTCGTGAAGGACAGTCGCTGGCATATCCGCAAACAGCACTCAGCTGAAGGGAAGGTCTGCATCGCCCTCGACGGCCTGTGCGATGAGGAGAGCCTTGATAGTGACACTTGCCGCTGCCGCCTATACGTCTGGCTTGTCCATCGGCGAGAGAGCACCAGTACGAGGGCGCCCGTCAACAAGGTGTCCTCCACATCCTACAACAGCGTCGCTACGATTACATTTGAGCACGTCGGCGAATTTCTACGAAGCGGTGAAGGTTGCCCCCAAGATCGGCAGCGATCCTGTCTATTAGGCTCTCGCCGCGACTGAAAAAACTAGAGCATTTCCGGGTTGAGTGGAATCGCTGAGGGGGTGGGTCGATTGACATC
>CAZUDB010000082.1:0-7409 GCA_964619055.1 uncultured Rhodospirillaceae bacterium | reverse complement strand
TCCAGCGTCGGCGCCAGCACTTCGGGCAAAATCTCAACCAGGTTGCCCGTCTCATGGTTCAAGTAGTGCGGCAGCGCCCCAATGCCGATGCCGTTCTGAACCGCCCGGAAAATCGCGTAGGTGCTGTTGACCTTCAGGAACGGCTTTCGCGGTTCCCTGTCCGAGTTGCCGATGGTCAAAAGCCAGTTGAGGTTCGGCACAGGCATGCGCGCATCATCGCCGAAGACGACCAGCCGATGGGTGTCCAGATCATCAACGGTCCGCGGCAGGCCGTGGGAGCGGAGATAGCTGGGAGCCGCGAAGATGTGATAGCGCATGGTCGTCAGTCGCCGCTGCACCAGGTCGGCGCGGGTCGGCGGCTGCATGCGAATTCCGATGTCGGCCTGGCGCATGGACAGGTCCAACTCCTCGTCCGTCAGGACGAGGGAGACGTCGATGTCAGGGTTTTCTTCCAAAAACTCTTTCAGCCTGGGGGCGAGCCAGACCGAGCCGAAGGCAACGGTTGTGGTGATCTTCAGGGGACCTTGCGGCCGTTCCCGGCTTTCGATGATCCGTGCCTCGACCATGTTCAACTTGGCCATGATTTCACGCACGGTTTTGAACAGCATTTCGCCGGGCTCGGTCAGCACGAGCCCGCGCGCATGGCGGTGAAAGAGCGGAACCTCCAAGCTTTCCTCGAGGGCCCCTACCTGCCGGCTCACCGCCGATTGGCTCAAGTTCAACACATCGCCGGCGCGCGTGAAGCTGCCGGCCTCGGCGACCGCAAAAAAGATCCTAAGCTTGTCCCAGTCCATGTGGGTGTGTGTGGCAAGAGGGATCGTCACGGCCGGACCCCCCTCATGCTGCCACCGCTTCGGTGCTGGCGTGATGGGTCAAGAACCGCTCTGCCTCGAGGGCGGCCATGCATCCGGTTCCCGCTGCGGTTACTGCCTGGCGGAAAATCTTGTCCTGAACGTCCCCGGCTGCGAACACGCCCGGCAGGCTTGTGGCTGTGCTGTCCGCTTCGGTGATGATGTAGCCCTCGTCATCCATGGCCAGGTGCCCGCGAAACACGTCCGTGTTCGGGGTATGGCCGATGGCGATGAACACGCCATCAACGTCCAGATTTTGGTGGTCTCCCGTCGTGACGTCGCGCAAGCGCATGCTTGTCACCACGGGCGGTTCGCCCGACGCCAAAATCTCGTCGACCACTGCATTCCAGCGGACGCTGATTTTGTCATTGGCGAACAGGCGGTCCTGGAGAATTTTTTCCGCGCGGAGTTCTCCGCGGCGGTGAATCAGGGTCACCTTCGATGCGAAGCGGGAGAGAAACATTGCCTCCTCCACCGCCGTGTTGCCGCCGCCAACAACGGCCACGGCGCGTCCGCGGAAAAAGAAACCATCACACGTAGCACATGCCGATACGCCGGCACCCTGCAACCGTTGCTCGCTCTCCAATCCCAGCCAACGGGCAGAAGCACCGGTGCAGATGATCAGAGTCTCGGCCAAATACGACGCTCCGGAATCGCCCTCCAGCCGGAACGGTCGGCGGCTCAAATCCGCGCCCACAATAATGTCGTCGATGAGGGCCGTGCCGACATGAGCGGCCTGCGCTTCCATCTGCTCCATCAGCCACGGGCCCTGAATGGCTTCCGCGAAGCCCGGGTAATTCTCGACATCGGTGGTGATCGTCAATTGACCGCCGGGCTGCAGCCCGCGGACCATTACAGGGGCCAAGTTGGCGCGCGCCGCGTAAATCGCAGCCGTGCAACCGGCCGGCCCAGAGCCGAGGATAAGAACTTTGCTAACGTTGTCCGTTGCCATTGGGGGCCTGAGTCCTCGTGTCCGGCGGTTGAGCCATGTGGTTTTTGCATCTCACTTCCCACACCACGACAATAGAAACGCCCCACGAACCATGCAAGGCCACCGGCGCCGCTTCGCGCTATCGCTTCAACGCGCCAAAGGATCCGAATTCGCACAAGTTGGCCTTTAAGTTGACCGAAAATTGTAATAACCTTTCGCATCTGTCCGCAAAGAATGAGAACAAGCACCGTGAGGCGCATTAAACTGGATCAGATCGATCAGAAGATCCTGCGGGACCTTCAAGACAACGGCCGCATCACAAACGTGGAGTTGGCCCGCCGTGCCGGTATTTCGGCACCACCTTGTCTGCGTCGCGTGCGGGCGCTGGAGGAATCAGGTTATGTGCGCGGCTATCACGCCGATCTGGATCCGAAGGCGCTCGGGTACAACGTCACAGTGTTTGCGCACGTCGGTCTTACCAGCCAAGCCGAACGGGACCTGGAAGCCTTTGAGGCCCTGGTCGGCGCATGGCCGGAGGTTCGAGAATGTCATATGCTTGCCGGCGAGACGGATTTCCTGCTGAAAGTTGTGGAGCGTGACTGGGAATCTTACCAGAACTTTCTCACCACTAGGCTGACCGTTGCCCCCAACGTCAGCCACGTGAAGTCCGCCTTGTCGATCCGAACCTCCAAAGCAAGGCCGGGGGTGCCGCTCAGCGACCGGGATCTGGCCGATACCGAGTATGCGCCGGAGTGACCGGAGCGCACCGTCCGACCCTGACCTTGGTGTGGCAAAAAAAGCACGTTTGAGCACAATCCCGCGACGGCCCAAATCCGGTGAACACGGGATATCGGGCTTATCTGTACGCGTCTTGCGGGTATCGGCCACATCACGATGGTGCGGCTGCTCAGGCCCTGCTGCTTCGCAATAACTTATTGAAATAGCTCTATATTTTCCGGAAAAATCAGGCCGGGTGACGCCTTTTTTTTGTAAATTTTTAGGCGTTTGGGGGTGGCGGCGCGGCACCGACCACTCCATCTGAAATTCTCGGCATTTATTAGAGGGGTTTGCATTTCGCCAATAGCGTTCGGCAATCCGTCGTGTCTGCTCCGCCGTAGTGTGAGGGTCGTAACATTAGGCGCGGGGTCAATGTCGTTAATGAGGGATTTATAGGCCGGCAGCCGTGGTCAGAATTGCCCAACCAACACATGCCAAAGGGCTGGCTAGTCGAAGGGAAACGTGGAGAACCTCTAACACACGTGACGGGCGTGGGGCGTAAAACCCCGCCACGATATGGAGGAGTTTTAGAGATGGATGTGAGCACAACTTTCGATATGAAGCACGGTTCCCGGTATGATCGCCCGACGGCAGTCACCGTTTCTCACGACAGCAGGGTTGGTGGCGACCACTCATCCATCTCCCGGCTCAACCCCGTACGTCGGCTTGGCCGAGGTGTCTACAACGCGGTTGCGGCAGTCGTAACTTCTTGCTCATTCTGGTATTTAACCATGTTCGTAGGCTACTTCTGTTTCGTGATGGCGTCCGTATCGCTGGCCGACAGTGGCACAGTTGATCGTTATGGCCATGATTTAAGCGCCGGTCTTAGTGCGACAGGGGAAGCCGCTGATCCCAAGCCGTTCAAACCCACTCGTTAGGTGCTTCAGTCCGGTCGGGTCTTGGCGACAAATGTCACGCTGGAGTCGCGAAAACGCCAACGTGGGTTAGCCTGCCGCCAGATAGCTCGAAATAGCGGCCCTGACCCGCTCGCGGATTGTCTCGTCAGGAAAGGCCGGACGAAAGGCGAGGCCGGTGATAGCCTCGTACAGGCGAACGTAGCGCGCGGCAAAGTCGATGAGCGTTTCGCGGGGGATTTGCGGGATCGGTTCGCGGTAGGGATCGCAACGCTCGGCAATCCACAGCCGCAAAAATTCCTTATCTAGGCTGTCCGGTTCCGTTCCTGCATCGAGATGGCCGGGGTAGCTGGTTGCGCGCCAGTATCGGCTCGAGTCCGGGGTGTGAACCTCATCGGCCAACACCAGCCGACCATCTTCGTCGACGCCGAATTCATACTTCGTATCCACAAGGATCAGACCGTTGGCGGCAGCAATGGTGCGGCCACGTTCGAACACGGCAAGGGAGATCGCAACGATCTCCGCCCAGCGATCAGCCGTCAACAACCCGTGCTCGACGATCTCGGTCGGCGTCACCGGGGCGTCGTGGCCGCCGGCTGGGGCCTTTGTCGTCGGCGTGACGATGGTCTGCGGCAGCGCGCAGTTCTTTTTGAGGCCGTCAGGCAGCGTCACGCCGTAAAGCGTGCGGTGCCCATCCCGATACATGGGCCAAATCGACGTTGACGTGGAGCCGGTCAGATAATCACGCACCACCACCTCCACGGGAAGAATGTTCACCCTGCGGGCGACCGTGATGTTTGGATCGGGAAACGCGACGACGTGGTTTGCAACGATGTCGGCCGTGGCCTCGAACCAAAAGCGCGCTGTCTCGTTTAAGACCTGGCCCTTGAAGGGAACTGCCGCCAGCACCTGATCGAAGGCACTCTGGCGGTCTGTGGTTACGATGATGCGGCGAGTCCGAGAAACGTCATAGCTGTCCCTAACCTTCCCGCGTGAGTATCTGGGGAGGTCGGCAAACGCTGCGTCAACCAGAACATTGTCGAATTGGGAGGCGATCAGCGCGCGCAGTGCCCGATCGGAAAGGGGCGGGTGCGTCATGAGATCGTGATTGGAGGCGGAAGACGATTTGTCGTCGTGATCGCGCCGTTGGCCCGGGTCCACCGCCCTATTCGTAGCTGATGTTCACGACCTCATAGGACTTGTGGCCGCGTGGCGTGGTGACCTCCACCACATCGCCAAGTCGCTTACCGATCAGGGCGCGCCCGAGGGGCGATGTCACGGAGAGGCGGCCTGCAGAGGCATCCGCTTCATAGCTGCCCACAATACAAAACGTTTGTTCCGCCTCGGTATCCTCGTCGGCGACCATGACCGTTGCACCAAAACGGACAACGTCATTGGGGTGCTGCGACGGTTGAATCACTTCGATACGAGCCAGAACGTCCTCTAACTCGGCAACCCGACCCTCGACAAAGCTCTGCCGCTCCCGCGCCGCATGGTACTCGGCGTTTTCGGACAGGTCTCCGTGCTCCCGAGCATCAGCGATCGCGCGAATGACGGCTGGACGTTCCTCCAGCTTTAGCCGTTTTAGTTCCTCCTCGAGCCTGACTTGGCCCTCCGGGGTCATGGGTATTTTTTCCATTCGGGTTTTCCGTCGTCTGGTCTGAGCAAATGCAAACGGTGGCCCCAACGGTATGGGCCAGGGTCTGCAGGATGCCGCCGTCTCTGCAACTGTACGGCTTAAAACGAACTGGTAAAATACGATTGCAGGGGAGCCACTTCAAGGCCGCCCCCCGATTGCAGCGCGGCAATGGCGTCGATGGCGGCCGCGGCCCCAGCGATTGTTGTGTAGTGCGGCACGTTCTTGGTCAGTGCCGTACGCCGGATTGAATAGCTGTCGCGGATCGCCTGTGCGCCTTCGGTCGTGTTGATGACCAAATGCACGCTGCCGTTGATGAGGGCATCCTCGCAGTGTGGCCGCCCTTGATTGACCTTGTTGATGCGCTGCACCGCCAGTCCGCATCCTTCCAGAAACCGGGCCGTGCCGCTCGTGGCGAGCAGGCTGAAGCCGAGATCGCTCAACCGCTGGGCCAGATCAGCGGCCGCCGACTTATCGCCGTCCTTCACGGAGATGAACACCATCCCCGACGTTGGCAACTGAACGCCGGCGCCCAATTGCGATTTCGCAAAGGCCTGCCGGAAATCCGGCGCAAGGCCCATGACCTCCCCGGTCGACTTCATCTCCGGCCCCAAGATGATGTCGACCCCGGGAAAGCGCTTGAAGGGGAATACGGCCTCCTTGACCGCCACATGGCTCACGATCGGCA
Source organism: uncultured Rhodospirillaceae bacterium (assembly GCA_964619055.1). GTDB lineage: Bacteria > Pseudomonadota > Alphaproteobacteria > Rhodospirillales > Defluviicoccaceae > CAYVUM01. The sequence continues at coordinate 1,672 of CAZUDB010000082.1, read as the reverse complement.
TCTGATCGAGCCCGAAGCTGCGCAGGCTTTCACCGGCCATGACCCGTGCCGCGATCTTGGCGATCGGAACCCCGCTCGCTTTGGCAACGAACGGCACGGTGCGGCTGGCGCGGGGGTTGACCTCGAAGATGTAGACTTGACCATCCTTGATCGCGAACTGAACATTCATCAGTCCGACCACGCCGAGCCCCTGGGCAAGGGCGGTGGTTTGGCGCAAGAGCTCGTTGATCACATCCTCGCTCAATGTGTGCGGCGGCAAGGCGCAGGCCGAGTCGCCGGAGTGTATCCCCGCCTCCTCGATGTGCTGCATGACGCCGGCGATGTAGACGTCGGTGCCGTCGGCGACCGCGTCCACGTCGATCTCGATGGCATCGGCGAGGAAGGAATCGAGCAGAACGGGGCTCGTCCCCGACACTTTGACAGCTGTGTGGATGTAGCGCCGCAACGAGTCGAGGTCGTAGATGATTTCCATGGCCCGGCCGCCGAGAACGTAAGACGGACGGATCACGAGCGGGAAGCCGATGTCCTCCGCCACGGCCTCGGCTTCGGCGAGCGACCGGGCGAGACCATTTGCCGGTTGGCGCAAGCCCAGCTTGCTCAACAGCACTTGGAAGCGCTCCCGATCCTCGGCGAGATCGATGGCATCGGGCTGGGTGCCAAGAATTGGGATGTCGGCCGCGGCCAGAGCATGCGCCAGCTTCAGCGGCGTTTGGCCGCCGAACTGGACGATAACGCCTCGCAGCGTCCCGTTGGTCTGTTCGAGGCGGACCAGTTCAATAACGTCCTCGGCCGTGAGCGGCTCGAAGTACAGGCGATCGGAAGTGTCGTAGTCGGTGGAAACCGTCTCCGGATTGCAGTTGACCATGATCGCTTCATGGCCCGCTTCCCTCAGCGCGTAGGCGGCGTGGACGCAGCAATAGTCGAACTCAATGCCCTGACCGATGCGGTTGGGTCCGCCGCCGAGGATCACCACTTTGCTGCGGTCAGAGGGGTCGGCTTCGCATTCTGGTTGTTGGACACCGTCGCCCACATAGCTGCCGTACATGTACGTCGTCTGGGACGCAAACTCGGCGGCACAGGTGTCGACCCGCTTGTAGACCGGCATCACCCCGAGCGCCCGACGCCGGCTCGCGATCTTGGCCTCGTTTTTCCCCGACAGGTGGGCCAGCCGCTCATCGGAGAAGCCCAGCGACTTCAGCGTCAGCAGGCTCGGAGCGTCGGCGGGCAGGCCATTGGCCCGAATATCGTTCTCCACCGTCACAAGGTGCTGGATCTGCTCCAGGAACCACCGATCGAAGCGGCAGGCGCCGTACACGTCCTCGACGCTCAAGCCGTGGCGAAAGGCTTGCGCGATCACCAGCACGCGATCGGGCCTGGGGATCGACAGCGCCGCCCGGATCGCCTGCCGCTCCTGATCCAATTCCACTTCGTTGAGGCCGGTAAGCCCGGTTTCGATGGAGCGCAGTCCCTTCTGCAGCGACTCGGCAAAGGACCGCCCGATCGCCATGGCTTCGCCGACCGACTTCATGGAGGTGGTCAGGATCGGCTCCGCCGCCGGGAACTTCTCAAACGTAAAGCGGGGGATCTTGGTGACGACGGAATCGCTGGTCGGTTCGAAGGACGCCGGCGTCACGCCGGTGATGTCGTTCATTAGCTCATCCAAGCGGTAGCC
>CAZUDB010000081.1:0-7558 GCA_964619055.1 uncultured Rhodospirillaceae bacterium | reverse complement strand
ATTGGCTTGCCCGACGAGTCAGCCCCTGGTTGAGCGGTCATGCCATTTTGGAGGATGCCGTCCTGTCCCAACGCCCGGCCAACTGGTTCCAATTGGAGCCGGACGCACAACGGCAACTCAAGGGCGTCAGCGGCGCCGACTTTGAAGGCCGGGATTTGCGGGATGCGCGGGCGCAGCACGCCTTTCTGGCTCGCGCCAATCTGTACCGCACGGATTTGCGGCGGGCGAACCTGGAGAACGCCGATCTGCGAGAGACGAACCTGGAAGGGGCAAGACTCCAGGACGCCCGCCTGATCGGTGCCGACTTGCGGGGCGCGCGTCTACAAGGCGCAAGCGTGCGTGGTGCGATTTTTTGGAACGCCGATCTCAGCGGAGCGGACTTTGCCGGCACGGTCGGTCTCACGGGACATAATCTCTGGAAGGCCTGCGGCGACGCCACGACCAAGCTGCCGCCCACCTTCCGGCCTTTGCCACCTTGCCCGTGATCCGCCCCTAATCCCCACGCCGCGCTGTTCACGCCCGCTTCCGCCCTTTAGTCTCCGCCCAAACGGTGCGGTCAAAGACCGAGCGCGCCATATAGGCACCAGGACGCGCGGATGCGCCTTGGAGATGCGGAGGAGGAGCAGCGATGCTGAAGAAAAGCAGCCGGTTTGACGGGATCAAGGGCCCGGTGCTGACGGTGGTCATGGACGGGATGGGGCTAAGCGCCAGCGATGCCGGCAATGCTATTAAGGCCGCCTACACGCCGACCCTGGATCGCCTGCTCCGCGATTACCCGATGGTGCCCCTGAAGGCCCACGGCACCGCTGTCGGCATGCCGAGCGATGACGACATGGGCAACTCCGAGGTTGGGCACAACGCGCTCGGCTCCGGCCAAGTGTATAACCAGGGCGCGGCCCTGGTGAACGACGCCATCGCCGACGGCGTGCTGTTCCAGCAGCCGGCCTGGAACGAAATCGTCGACGGCGCCAAGGGCTCCGGCGGCGCCATCCACTTCATCGGCCTGTTCTCCGACGGTAACGTCCACTCCCACATCGATCACCTGAAGGCGCTGATCAAGAACGCCAAAGATCGCGGTGTCGGCAAAGTGCGCGTCCACATCCTGCTCGACGGCCGGGACGTGCCGGAAACCTCCGCCCTCGAGTACGTGGAGCCCTTCGAGCAGTTCCTGAACGAGGTTCGGGACACCGACTTCGACGTCCGCATCGCCTCCGGCGGCGGACGCATGAAGATCACCATGGACCGCTATGAAGCCAACTGGAAGATGGTGGAGCTGGGCTGGCACATCCACGTGCTCGGCGACGGCCCGCAATTCGCCAGTGCGAAGGAGGCCATCGAAGGCCAACGGGCCGCCAACCCGGGCGTCATCGATCAAGACTTGCCGCCGTTCGTGATCGCCGAGAACGGCGAGCCCGTGGGGCCGATCGTCGACGGCGACAGCGTGGTGTTCTTCAATTTTCGCGGAGACCGGGCCATCGAGATCAGCCGCGCCTTCGAAGAGGATGATTTCCAGCCCTTCGACCGGGTGCGCCGGCCCAAGGTGACCTACGCCGGCATGCTGGAATACGACGGCGACCTGCACATCCCATCCCGCTACCTGGTGCCACCGCCGTCGATCCGCGACACGCTGGGCGAGCACCTGGTTGGCAACGGCGTCCACTCGCTCGCCATCTCCGAAACCCAGAAGTATGGCCACGTCACCTACTTCTGGAACGGCAACCGATCGGGCAAGTTCTCCGACGAGTTGGAGACGTTTATCGAGATCCCCTCGGACGTTGTGCCGTTCGAGCAGCGGCCCTGGATGAAGGCGGCCGAGATCACGGACGAGCTGATCCGCCAGCTTCGCTCCGGCCACCATCAGTTCCTGCGGGTGAACTATGCCAACGGCGACATGGTGGGCCACACCGGCATTTGGACGGCCGCTCGCATCGCCGTGGAGACCGTGGACTTGAGCCTGGCCCGGCTGCTTCCGGTGATCGATGAGCTGGGCGGGGTCGCCATGATCACCGCCGACCACGGTAACGCCGACGAGATGTTCGAGGTGGACAAAAAGACCGGGGAGCCCAAGACCAAAGCCGACGGCAGCTTCAAGGCCAAGACCAGCCACACGCTCAATCCGGTACCGTTCGTGCTGTACGACGCCGCCACGGGCGGAAAGCTGGACCTGAAACGCGGCAATGACTATGGCCTCGGCAATGTGGCCTCCACCATCGCCGAGCTTCTGGGCTATGAGCCGCTGGAGCTATGGGAGCCCAGCATGCTGGACGTCAAGTGACGGCGAACGGAGGGAGATCAGAGCCATGAAGCTGAGTGCGCGAAACATCTTGAGCGGCACCGTTGTCGAGGTCACCCGCGGCGCCGTGATCGCCAAGGTCCGGGTGGATGTGGGCGACGGCAATGTCATCACCTCCACCATCACCCTCGACTCCGCGGATGACCTGGGTCTGGAACCCGGCAAACACGTCCACGCCATCATCAAAGCCAGTGAGGTGATCCTGGCGACGGACGATTGAGGGTTAGGCCAAGGGGCCTTCGAGCCCACCGATCAACATGAAGAACGGCGGCCCATAGGGCCGCCGTTTCGCTTCGAACGCCTAGCTGTTTGGATTTAAGCGGCGCGACGTCGTGCCATCAACCCGAGGCCGGCAAAGCCAAGGCCAAGCAGCACCAAAGACGTGGGCAGCGGCGCGGGATCTGGATCAGGATCCACAACCACGTCAGCGACGGCCGTAATGTTGAAGCCAGCGAAGAAGATGTTGTCGTCGTCGCTGGGGTTCTGGGTCAGCACATCGATTTCCGTAATGCCGTCGAGCAGGTACGGCGTCGGGTCCATCACGTTGCCGGCCGCCAGATTGTACAGCTCATCATCGTAGCGCGGATCGCTAATAGTTTGGAAATTGGGATCATCGGGATTGCCGGGATCGTCGCCAAGGCCACCCACGGTAATCAGTGCGCCGTTGGCCAACGCACCATCGTCCTCACTGCCGGCGCTGCTGGTCAGGCGGCGGCCGTTGACGTCCACTAGCGATGTCTGCGGAGCACCTTGCTGTGACGCGCTGAAGCCGATGCCGAGCGAAAGGAGCGCTTCAAAGCCTGCCGGTGACGTATCCAGCGGCTGGTCAAGATTGACCGTGAAGGAATCGCCGTTGGACTGGCTGAAGCCATCCAGGAACGCGATCGTGCGCTCGGCCTCGGCCGGGTTGCTGTAAACAACGGCCAGGACTTCGCCGTCGATACTCCCGTTAACGATTTCAGAGTTGACCGAGAAGTCGAAGGGGGCGCCACCACCGCCGCCGACCTTGGCGGCGACCTGGGCGGTCACGTCCGTGCGAAACGCCTGCAGACCGAGCCCTGACGTGTTGATGCCCAGCGGCAGCCAGTCCGCACCGGAGTAGACCGTCCCGTCGAAATCAACGGTTGGCGGCGCGCCAGATCCTCCAGGGGTGCCACTGCTGTACAGGAACGCCTGCTCAATCATAGAGCCGACGGGGACGACGGCTTGGATGATGCCCACGGGCGTATTGTTGCTGCCGACACCATCGATGGACCAGTTGCCGTTGCCCACAAACTGATACGAGGGCGTGAGGTCAGCGACGGCGTTTGACGCCCACGAGGCGCCAAGGACCGCGGCGCTTGTCGCCAGCGCCGCTTTCAAATTGGTTTTCATCTGTACTCCTCCTATCAACGCGATGCCCAATCGCAGTGCCCCTGGTGGTTCGTTCGCTCAGGCTTTCCCTGACCCCTCATCGTCCCGAGCAGCGCGATTTCTTGGGCGAGCCTTCATTGCGCCTCAATGAGCAAACTTTGTGCCATATCCATATTATCGTTTATTTTCATTAGGCTAATGGCTGGCGAGGCAGTGCCTGCCGTTAAGGCAGTTCGCAGAATTGTCAAAATTCCCGACAGTGTTTCGCCATAGGAAACCCGGTCGATTCCCAGGCTCCGGCAGTACCCTTTGATTTTACTTGGAAAAGCCGACGGTCTAGCGTGTTAAAAAAACTGACACGCAACAAACGGTTGTTTTGTTGATATAGGGGATCGGCCGACAACCGTCGGTTTGGAGTTTTGGCGGCCTCCCCGGCCCTAGACGTCCAGGTTGGCGACCTTGAGCGCGTTCTCTTCGATGAATTCGCGCCGCGTCTCGACGGTGTCGCCCATGAGGGTGGAAAACACCTCCTCGGCGTCGTCGGCGTGGGCGATCTTGACCTGAAGCAGGGTCCGGGCCTCCGGATCCAGCGTGGTTTCCCACAACTGCTCCGGATTCATCTCACCCAGGCCCTTGTAGCGCTGGATCGACAGGCCTTTGCGGCCTAGCTCCAGGACCTTTTCGACCAGGCCCACCGGCCCCGTCACCACCTGGTCCTTGTCCTTGACCGTGAAGGTCCCGGGCTTGCCGAACAGTGATTGCAGATCGCCGGCCCTGGCGTTGAGCTTGCGCGCCTCCGTTGAATCGATGACCGCCGCATCGATGACATGACGCTCGGTGACACCCCGCAGGCGTCGGGTGAAAGCAAGGCCGCCGTTTTCCAGCACCTCCCCTAGCCAGGCTTCGTTGCTATCGGGCTCAAGAACATCGAGCCGGCGCGCCACATAGGCGGCCGCCTCCCGGGCACGATCCGCATCAGCGATGATGACAGGATCGAGGGCGGCGGAAATGGCCGCCTGCTCAATGATCGCCAGCGGCACATGTTGCGCCAGGCGTTCGAGCCGGACCTTGAGACCCCGTGCATCATCGACGAGAGCCCGCAAGTCCTCCCCGGCCCGCTGCTCGCCCGCGGCGGTCGTGAACACGGCACCATCATCGACGACAAGACTAATCAAATGCTGCTCCAGGGCACCTTCATCCTTGAGATAGACCTCGGAGGTGCCGCGCTTGGCGCGATACAGCGGCGGCTGGGCGATGTAGACATAACCGCGGTCAATAAGATCCGGCATCTGGCGGAAAAAGAACGTCAGAAGCAGGGTGCGGATGTGGCTGCCGTCCACGTCCGCGTCGGTCATGATGACGATCCGGTGATAGCGGCATTTGGAGGGGTCGAAGTCCTCCCGACCGACGCCGGTGCCGAGCGCCGTGATCAGCGTGCCCACCTGATCGGAGCTGAGCATCTTGTCGAAGCGGGCCCGCTCCACATTGAGGATCTTGCCACGCAGCGGCAGGATTGCCTGATAGGCGCGGTGGCGGGCCTGCTTGGCGGACCCGCCGGCGGAGTCACCCTCGACGATGAACAGCTCACTTTTCGCCGGGTCCCGCTCCTGGCAATCGGCGAGCTTGCCAGGCAGGGTCGTGATGTCCAGGACGCCCTTGCGGCGGGTGAGCTCGCGCGCTTTGCGCGCGGCCTCGCGGGCGGCGGCGGCCTCGACGATCTTGGCGATGACCTTCCTGGCCTCCCCCGGATGCTCCTCGAACCACCGGTCCATCTGCTCGGACACGATGCCCTCGACCACGGGCCGCACCTCGGACGAGACCAGCTTGTCCTTGGTCTGGGAGGAGAACTTGGGGTCCGGGACCTTGACGGATAGAACGCAGGTGAGACCTTCGCGGGCGTCATCGCCGCCGATGGAGACCTTCTCCTTTTTCAGCATGCCGGTGTTGGTGGCGTAGTTCTGGATGGTGCGGGTCAGGGCCGTCCGGAAACCGGCCAGGTGGGCGCCACCATCACGCTGCGGAATGTTGTTGGTAAAGCACAGCATGGTCTCGTGGTAGCTGTCATTCCACTGAAGCGCTAACTCAACCGAGATGCCCACGTCGTCCCGTTCGCCCTGGACCGCGACAGGACCAACGTGCAAGGCGGTCTTGGACCGATCAAGCCAGCGGACGAACGCCTCCAGTCCGCCCTCATAGTGAAGATCCGTGGTTACGGGCTTCACCGGCCTGGCATCGGTTAAGCGCAAATGCACGCCGGAATTCAGAAAGGCCAGCTCGCGCAGCCGATGCTCCAAGGTCGCCAGATCAAACTCGGTGACGGAGAAGATCGCCGTCGACGGCAGGAAGGTGAGTTCCGTCCCCGTCAACGGCTCACCACTGTCCGTCAGTGGCGCATCGCCAATGACCTCAAGCGGGGCCTCGGCTTCGCCGTCCACGAAACGCAGGCGGTGGGTCTTGCCGTTGCGCCAAATCTTCAGTTCCATCCAGTCGGACAGGGCGTTCACGACCGAGATTCCGACGCCGTGGAGACCACCGGAAACCTTATAGGAGTTCTGGTCGAATTTGCCGCCAGCATGGAGCCGGGTCATGATGACCTCGGCGGCTGACACTCCCTCCTCCTGATGAAGATCGACGGGAATGCCGCGACCGTTATCACGAACCGTTGCCGATCCTTCGGCATTGAGCTGAACGTCGATGCGGTCGCACCACCCGCCCAACGCTTCGTCGATGGCGTTATCGACCGCTTCGTAGATCATGTGATGGAGGCCGGAGCCGTCATCGGTATCACCGATGTACATCCCCGGTCGCTTGCGAACGGCCTCCAGGCCGCGCAGGACCTTGATGGACCCGGCGTCGTACGCTTGCGCGCTATTCTGTGGTGCCGGCTCACTCATTGTTGGGTTGGTCCTTTCGCTTCGTAGGGGGCGGCATGCCCGATTACGACGTGCCGGCTGTCAGAGCTCGAACGGGATAACCTTGCCGCCGGCCTCCAGGCCGAGGCCAAGGGCCTGCCCGCTCAGGGGCCGAAACACCTCCCGATCGGTGCCGGTGTACCAGGCCTGGCTGCCGAGGGCGGAAACCAGCAAGAACAGGTCGCGTTGATGGCGGGCGTCCAAATGAGCCGCCACGTCATCCAGCAACAGCAATGGGGCAACGCCGCGATCACGCGTCTGCAGCCGTGCACCCGCAAGGACAAGTGCGATCACCAACGCCTTCTGCTCACCGGTCGAACACACGCCAGCGGGCCGGCCGGACCGCCGGTGGCGCACGACCAAATCACTGCGATGGGGACCGATGGTGGCGCCGCCGGTCTCCGCATCACGTCCGCGCGCGGTTGCGTAGGCGCCGCGCAGCCGGTCCTCTACGTCAAGAGCGGGGACATCAGCCAAAGACCGCTCCACGTCGCCGGCGACCTCCAAATCGGCGCCCGGAAACGGTTCCATCGCCGCGCCGGACAACCCGGCCAAGGCTTCGGCCACCGTCATGCGCGCGGCGACCGCCGCGACCGCCGCCTTGGCCATGGTGTCCTCCAAAGCCGACAGCCACGCCCGATCGGCGGTTCCGCGACGGAGAAGCCGCGAGCGCTCGCGCATGGCCCGCTCGAAGGCGCCAATCCGTTCGGCGTGGCGCGGATCGACGCCATAAACGAGGCGATCGAGAAACCGCCGCCGGGTCGCCGCCGACTCCTGAAACAACCGGTCCATCTCCGGCGTCAACCACACCAGACCCAGGTGCTCAGCCAGCGCCGTCGTGCTGCGGGCCGTGCGGCCGTCGATACGCACGACCCGGCGATCACCACCGCCACCGTCCCGCGCAGCAACGCCGGTGCCGATGGCCAAGGGGCTGCCGGCGACACGCACGCGGGCAGCAATAGCCCATGGGGTTGGTGTGGGGGGGTGGGCTTGTGTGGGG
>CAZUDB010000080.1:0-8144 GCA_964619055.1 uncultured Rhodospirillaceae bacterium | reverse complement strand
CTAGCGCCGCAGGTGGATCCGATGAACGGGCAGGTCAGTCGATCTTTCGTATGCCCAACAATTCAGGTTGAAGCGTCGAGAGCCGTTCTTGAAAGTCGCTTTTGATCGAACCTGTTGAAATGGCCTCAAATTAAGGGTCGTGATGCCAGACCACAGGTCTCAATGATAAAGGATGCAATAGCTGATGGATTGTTCAAGTCTAGAGTAGGGAAAGAAACGCCTGGTATCGGTTCATCAGTTGCGACTGCCTCTATATGTCTGTCATGTGTCACTAGAAGCGGTTTTCCCAATACACGCCGATAGACTTCAATTTTTTTATGCTCGAGCGCTTTGAAACCCTCCACCAGCACCAGGTCAACGGGTGTCATCATCGCGATAACATCTTCCGGTTTTGGTACAGGATCATCTCTAACTTCGTGAATTAGAGTCCAGCGGCTCGGACTTAGCAGAACCACATCCGTTGCACCCGCCGTTCTGTGGCGGAAACTGTCTTTGCCCGGCTGATCTAGGTCAACCCGTTCGTGAGTGTGTTTAATTGTGGAGACGCTCAGTCCCCGGGACGTCAAGATGGGAAGCAATGCCTCCACAAGTGCTGTCTTGCCGCACCCGCTCCAGCCAACTATGCCGAAAATTCTCAAAGGACAGTGCCCCAAACATTCGAAAGATCGGTGTGCTACACCATCGATTGCGCGAGCGAGATGTCTTCCGGCGAATTGATGTTGAAAAATGGATCGATGGAATTGGTACCGAATTCTACGACAGCAACATGATAACGGGCCGCCCACTGGTCTATTTTTCGAATACCATCTTCGACCATAGCGTTTCTAAGAGCCGGCGCCAAGTTCACGGGCCAAATTCCAAAAACCGGGTGGAGACGGGCGTGAGAAGCTGCAAGTGCGATTTGAGCCCCATGCGATACAACAGCAGTCTCTAGCCGGCTTACCAAGTCTCGTGGGAAAAATGGGGTATCGCATGCCATACTTGCTACCCAACGGTGGCCATGGGTGTTGGTCGCTGTCCATTCTAGTCCTGTAAGAATGCCTGCCAAGGGCCCCATTTGGCCCGTCACGACATCGGCAACGACGGCCAAACCCGTGTCGGCAAACCGGGACAAATCGCCATTGGCGTTCAGGATCAGTGTGCTGACTTGTGGACGGGCTCGCTCGATCACTCTATCAAGCAAGCTCCGACCGTTGATCTGGTGCCGACATTTATCGCCGCCCCCCATCCGTCGGGCCCGTCCGCCGGCTAATAGAACGCCAGTGACGCCAGCGTGATGCGATTTTGATTTGAACGCGTCAGGTTCCACGTTGTGAAGGAGCCCTTCGGTCAATGCTCGCTTTGATCACTCTAACTTTGCCTTGCGGCGCCGCGCCTTCGGTTCTCCTGGCGCCAATCGGAGATCCGCATCGTAAACAATACGCTCCTGTCCGGAGACCGCGACGAATCGCTGGCCGCGAGCTCGTCCGATTAGAGTCAAGTTGGCCTGACGGGCCAAATCCACGCCCCAAGCGGTGAAACCCGATCGGCTAACAAGGATCGGAATGCCCATCTGAACCGCTTTAATTACCATTTCGCTGGTCAAACGGCCGGTCGTGTAGAAAATCTTGTCGGCAGCGCTCAGGCCATGCAGCACCATGTAGCCTGCGATCTTGTCAACCGCATTATGACGGCCGACATCCTCCATATAAATCAGGGGCTTATCGCGCTCGCATAACACACAGCCGTGGATAGCGCCGGCGGCCAAATAGAGGGATGGCATTGTATTGATTGCCCGCGTAAGCGCATACAGCCAACTCGTGCGAAGCTGAGCATCAGGGTTGAGAACACTCCTCTCAAATGTCTCCATAACGTCCCCGAACACGGTACCTTGACCACAGCCGGACGTCATAACTTTCTTTCTTAATTTTTGCTCGAAGTTGGTTTGCCGCTTCGTTCGGACCACAACCGTGTCAATGTCATCGTCATAATCTATTGCTGTGATCTCATCGTCTTTGTTGAGCATGTTCTGGTTGATGAGATAACCAACCGCGAGCACATCGGGGTAATCTCCGATTGTCATCAGCGTTACAATCTCGCGTGCATTTAAGAATACGGTCAGCGGGCGCTCAACAACGACGCGGCTATCGACATAGCAACCGTCTTGATCGAGGCCTGTAATTGCCGCGGTAAGCCGCGGATCCTCGGGATCCGGGACGATCAAGCTGACCATCCGTTGCCTCCCATCTCTCGGACCAAAATTGGCCTTTTTCTCGACCCTTACCCTAGATATATTTGGTGGTAATCTGTTCAAATCAATGACTCTCACTTGGGAACGCAGGATATCTTGGCCGTCCGGCGGCGAATCCGGCGCCATAGCATGCGAAGCCTTATCGATCTGACAAAAGAGCCAAGGGTTAGTTTTTACGTCGGAGCAGATGTCGGACGAAAAATACGATTGAAGAGTGGCTCAAGAATCCGCACACTCCATAATGATGTATTATTTCATTGCCTTCTTTTTGCTGATATTCCTGGCCTCGCCTGCTGACGGCGACTTATTTGGTCATGGCGGAATAGTGCGTGGTATCGCCATTTCGCCGGACGGAACGAGAGCGGCAACGGCTGGCTTCGATTACACGGTTCGTCTTTGGGATCTTGCTACGCACGACGAAGTTGTAGCGATGCTCGGTCATGCGGGGCCAGTTAACGCCGTGGCTTTTGGACCATTCGGACAACGTGCCATGTCCGGTGGTGATGACGGTCGGATTGTGGTTTGGGACTTGGTAAAGAACCATCCTCTCAAGATATTTAGGGGGCACCGCAGCAAGGTGTCAGCGGTGTCCGTGTCCACCGATGGACGGCGTGGAGCGAGTGCCGGCTGGGACGGCACAATCCGGCTATGGGATCTGGCGGAGGGCCACCTAATTGCCGAGCAGCAACTAGGGGCCCCCATTAACGCACTTGCCATAGCGCCATCCGTCGAAATCATTGTCGCCGGTGATCGCAGCGGCAATCTTGCGATCGGGCGTATTGACGGGCAGGAAGCCGACGGCAGTTTTCGGATCGTTCCGTCGGGCCATGCTCTCGGCATAACGGCACTCGCCGTATCTTCGGACGGCGAGCTGCTGCTCACTGGCGGCAACGACGGCGTCGTCCGCTTGTGGGACCTCCATGAAGCACGGGAAGAGCGCACCTTCACGGGTCATGACGGCTCGGTCCTTGCCGTCCGCTTCCATCCGGACCGGGATTCTGCTCTGTCATCGGGTCAGGATGGCAGCTTGGCCCGTTGGGACTTGGCAAATGGTGAGCTAATCCGCTGGATCGTTGCCCACGATGGCCCCGCCTGGGACGCAGCGGTCAGCCCCGACGGACGCTTTGCCATGACGGCCGGGTCCGACGGCAGTGTCCGCGTCTGGCACCTGGAGACAGGCGATCGCATCGGCCCCACGAGAAATGAGCACGCCGGCACGCGCACGGAACCCTGGCTCACCAGCACGCATCCCGGTGCAAAGCTCTACCGCGCGTGCGCGGCCTGTCACGACATCGACGCTGGGGACGCAAGCCGTTCCGGTCCCCATTTCGCCGGCTTGTTTGGTCGGCGCGCGGGCTCGGTCCCCGGTTACCCATACTCGCAGGCCCTTCGCGACGCCGATCTCGTATGGGATCGGGACACCCTTACGGCTCTGTTTCGTGATGGACCCCATCAGTTCCTGCCGGGCACAAAAATGCCCTTGCAGCGTGTGACCGATCCAAGCGACCTCAACGACTTGGTGGACTATTTGCGGATCTTGACCATGCCCCCAGACCCGTCATTGAGCCCACACCCCGAAGGAAGCGAGAACCCATGAAGACTCTTTGGGCCGCGCTGGCAGCCATGGTGGTCATTACCGTTATTGCAGCATTCGCACTTTCAAGCCTAGACGACGCGAGCACCAACGTCTTTTCCGCACCCGAGACGACGCGGCCACCCACGCCCGCGGATTAACATCGTACGCGCGGTAGGCGCGCGACGATCCGCCCCAAGCCTGCGCACGTTCGCGCCCCTATTCGGCCGGCGCTGCTCCCGCGGAGGTTGTGGCCGAAGAAGCCTGCACCAGATTCTTAGCACGCACCTCATCGTACCAGGCGCCATGGTGCTCCTTCGCCCAGTTCTCATCCACATCACCGGAGACCATAGAGTTTAGGGCATCCTCCATGCCGATGGAGCCGATGTAAATGTGCGCCAGCATCAGCATGCACATGACTTGCGACGCTGTGCCGTGAATGGCTTGCATCCACTGCATCTGCTCGACGCCCGCGAATTGGAAGGGGAACAGCAGATTGAGACCCGTGATTGAGAGCACCAATCCGCCGCCGATCACCATCCAAAACACGGTTTTCTGGCCGAAATTGAACTTTGCCGCCAGCGGATGTTCGGTTTCGAAGAACAAGCCGCCGCCTTTTTTAATCCAACCCCAGTCATACCTATCCCAAAAGTTGTACCGAACCCACAGGACAAAAATCAAAACAAGACCGGCCATAAAGGCAAACGCCACGTAATTGTGCGCATATTTGCCAAGCTGGGTGATCATTGCGTATGTTTCGCTGCCGCCACCGGGCAAGGCGCCTTCGATGCCAAACAGATCCTGGAACAGCCGTACCACATAGCGCCCGTACAAAAGGTTTACGCCAGTGATGGCCAGCACGATGAACGAGCCGGCCGTCAACCAATGGGCAAACCGTTCCAGGGCCGTGAAGCGCTGAACGGAACGGCCTGAACGCCCATGGCTGATGCGGACCTTGCCGCGCAGTTGATAGAAACCGAAAATCACAAGGAACATCGTCCAGAATGCGATGCCGCCGACCCAGAAGATCGGCCCATTGCGCCACGCCCGCCAATTGTCGCCCTCCGACTGCACGAGGGTCGCAGCTTTCGTGTCGGGAATGGACACGGTTCCCGCCGCCCCTTCGCGGACGGCTCGCCAAAGCTCGGCATCCGAGGCGCTACCAAGCACATTACCGGGGACTTGTCCTTGTGTCTGAGCTGAGGCAGGACTGTACGTAATCCAGACCGTGACGGCAGCCACGGCCGCGATCAGGCCGAACAGCGTTGCAAACACGAGCATGCGGCCAACGCCGCGACAGGACAATGTCATCTCAAACCTCCCCAGCGGAACAGCGCCCGGAAACGTTCATGCGACGTGGCACACACGCGGGCGCGGCGCATAGCGTCGGTTCTCATCGCGGCTGGCCCGGTGGTCGTACGCTCGGCGGGTTCGCCACGGGCTTGGATGGTTCTATGACGTCGCCTTGGTAAGCGACGCGCACCTTCAACGCTTGTAGGGTCTCCGGCTCCAAAGGTTGATGGGGTGTGCCCAAGTATTCGCCTTTCTTGTAGTTTAGTGGGCGCTGCTCGCCGAAATCACACCCTGGGACAAGGATAATGGCTGCAAACGCAATCAATAGTCGGATCATGGGTTGTCTCTGCCTGAAAAGGGGGTGGAGGCGACTGTCCGCTAACGCGAAACCGCCGCCCCCGGCCCGATCGAACTGGCGTGTTTTAAGTTTATGTGTCGCCGGCCTTCAATCCGTATGCCGTCCCCCAGCCCCAGGCCCCTGAGCCGAAGCCCCGGGCGACGACGCGTTCGCGATAAATGTTGGAGACCATGTCGCCGTCGCCGGCCAGCAGTGCCTTGGTCGCGCACATCTCCGCGCACAAGGGCAGTTTGCCCTCGGCGAGGCGGTTGCGGCCGTACTTCTGGAACTCGGCTGCCGACATGTTGTCCTCCGGCCCTCCGGCACAGAAGGTGCACTTGTCCATCTTGCCACGGCTACCGAAGTTGCCCGCCTGGGGATACTGGGGCGCGCCGAACGGGCAGGCGAAGAAGCAATAGCCGCACCCGATGCAAAGATCCTTGGAGTGGAGAACGACGCCCTCTTCAGTATCGTAAATGCAGTCCACCGGGCACACCGCAATGCACGGTGCGTCGGAGCAGTGCATACAGGCGACCGAGAGCGAGCGTTCCCCGGGCTCGCCATCATTGAGCGTAACAACCCGACGCCTGTTGATGCCCCAAGGCACCTCGTGCTCGTTCTTGCAAGCCGTCACGCAAGCATTGCATTCGATGCAACGCTCGGCGTCACACAGGAATTTCATTCGTGCCATTGTTTGAACTCCTTACGCGGCTTCGATGCGGCAAAGACTTGTCTTTGTCTCTTGCATCTGTGTCACCGAATCGTAGCCGTAGGTCATGGCTGTGTTGCAGGCCTCGCCGAGAACGTAAGGATCGGCACCGTCGGGGTACTTGTTTCGACGGTCCTCGCCTTGGAACCAGCCGCCGAAATGGAACGGCATGAAGGCAACGCCGGGCGCCACCCGTTCCGTGACCTGGGCCTTGACCTTGACGCGTCCATTCTCGGGACCGATGACCCAGATCATCTGACCGTTCTTGATCCCGATGTTGTTGGCGTCGCGTGGATTGACTTCGCAGAACATCTCCTGCTGCAACTCGGCGAGCCATGGATTAGAGCGCGTCTCATCGCCGCCACCTTCGTATTCAACCAGGCGCCCGGACGTCAGAATGATTGGGAACTCTTGAGAAACGTCCTTTTGCTGGATGCTGGCGTAAAGTGTCGGCAGGCGGTAGGCTCGGGTGTCCTCGTAGGTGGGATACTGATCCACCAGGTCCCGCCGCGGCGTGTAAAGTGGTTCCCGATGGATCGGAACCGGGTCCGGGAAGTTCCAGACAACGCAGCGCGCCTTCGCGTTGCCGAAGGGGGCCGCCCCGTGAGCGATGGCCACGCGCTGGATGCCACCCGAGAGATCCGTCTTCCAGTTCGTCTTGTCGCCCGCGATTGCCTCAATGGTGGCCCGTTCCTCAGCCGTTAGCTCGCTATCCCAGCCGAGCTTTTTCAGCATGGCCATCGTAAACTCTGGATAGCCATCCTGGATTTCAGAGCCCATGGGATAGGATCCTTCGGCCAACAGGTTCTCGCCATCCCGCTCAACCCCGAAGCGGGCGCGGAAGCAGAGCCCGCCCTCGGCCACGGGTTTGGAGGTGTCGTAGAGGATCGGCGTTCCGGGATGGTTCATCTCCGGCGATCCCCAGCTGGGCCAGGGCAGGCCATAGTAATCGCCATCGCAGGGTCCGCCGTGGGCTTGCAGCGTCGTCTTGTCGAAAGTGGCCTGGTTTGCCATGTGCAGTCGAAGCCGCTCCGGCGACTGGCCAGTGTAGCCGATCGTCCACATGCCGCGATTAAACTCACGCGTGATGTCCTCGATCAGCGGTTCGGTGCCGTGCACCGCGATGTTTTTGAACAACTCTTGGTCGATGCCGAACTTCTGAGCGAGCAGGTAGATGATCTCGTGGTCGGTCTTTGCCTCGAACAAGGGATCGACCACCTTCTCACGCCACTGCAGTGACCGGTTGGACGCCGTCACGGAGCCGTAGGTCTCGAATTGGGTGGCGGCGGGCAGCAGGTAGGCGCCGTCGGTGCGGTCGTGCATCACGGCGGTGACGGTTGGATAAGGGTCGACCACCACCAACAGATCGAGCGCCTCCATGGCCCGTTTCATGTCGGGACCACGGGTTTGGGAGTTGGGAGCATGTCCCCAGAACACCATGGCCTTCAACTGATCGGGCTGGTCGATGTTCTCTTTCGCCTCAAGCACGCCGTCGATCCAACGGCTCACAGGGATGCCGCTTGCCTCCATCATCTTTTGATCTTTGAAGCGACCCTTGATGTAGTCGTAGTCCGTCTCCCAGACGCGGGCCCAGTGTTTCCAAGACCCGGCTTTGAGGCCGTAGTAACCAGGCAGCGTATGCGACAATACACCTAGGTCTGTCGCACCCTGGACATTGTCATGGCCACGGAAAATGTTGGTGCCGCCACCGGCCTTACCCATGTTGCCCAATACCAACTGCAAGACGCAGTAGGCTCGTGTGTTGTTGTTGCCGATGGTGTGCTGGGTGCCACCCATGCACCAGATCACCGTTCCGGGGCGGTTGTTAGCCAGGGTGCGGGCCACGCGGCGAAGCTGCGAGCCTGGCACACCCGTCACGCGTTCCACCTCGTCAGGCGTCCACCTGGCCACCTCGGGTCGGATTTGGTCGAGACCCCAAACGCGCTGGCGGATGAACTCCTTGTCCTCCCAGCCGTTCTCGAAGATGTGCCAGAGGATGCCC
>CAZUDB010000079.1:0-8245 GCA_964619055.1 uncultured Rhodospirillaceae bacterium | reverse complement strand
CACTTACAAACCGCCCACCTCAAAGCCGTCATCGATGCGTTTCCCACCGTGTTGGACTCCGGGCCGACGATCTTCTGGTTGGACGAGATCCCTGAGATTCCAGCCGCGCCGAGCGACCGCGACGTCGTGACCCCCCGAAACGTTGTCGTGATGTTCGAGACCTCCGAGGAGACGCGAGCCTTGTTTCTCGACGCCATGGCCAACGTCATGGATCGCTCCCGTGTGGCCCCGGGAAATGTCGGGTTCGACCTTTTTCAAGTGCATGACGCCCCGAACCGTTTCATTCTGGTTGAGCGCTGGGCCAGTACCGGGGACCACGAGGCGCATCTGGAGGCCGACTATTCCGCACAATTGAGCGAAGCGCTTGATGGGCTTCTGGTCGCGAACCCGATGGATAGCCGTTGGCTGCTAACGGAGTTGGACGTCGCCGTCCAGTGAAGGTTCGAACCGCCGCATCGTTATTCGAGCGCCAATCTTGATGCGGCGCGGCGGCGACACCGACGTCAAACCAGAGGTGATAGTGACGCCATTTGTCAGCGGGACTCCGATGCTGTTGACGGGTTGGGGGGACTATCTGGTTCGCCCTCGCTGCAGCATCCGAGCTCAGGACCGGTTCACCATAACTTTAGACAAGGCGTGTCGGGCGAACAGGGTTGGTCGGGATGGGGAAGAAGACTTGGTGACGTTGGCGCGGGCGACGGGATCATGGTGATCTTCAACGATCCCCTCTCGCGAGAACCGTGCCGGAGACGCCGTTCCATTGGCGCTGGCCATGCGCGAGCGGAGGGCAACACTATGCGGGATATGAAAACGCTATGGACACCAGCTCGGATCCAGCGTGGAAATCTCGCTTGGGTATGCCGCTGTGGGGCTCGTGGGTTCGGAGGGGCGTTACTGGCGTTACGCTTACATTGCCAGCGGCATGGTAGTGACTCTCGCCGCTCGGCTTTGCGACGAAGCCGCCGACGGCGAGATCATGCTTAGGCCGCGTCGCGACGACCACAGTACACGGTTCAAACTCCGCAATCGCCGGCAAAGTCTACCGACGAGGTCATACCATCACGACTGACCGTGATTGCTCCTGTATAGGACGTGTGTTCCTGGCCCTTGTTGACGGGTGCGGCCGCGACCTCGATAACATATGGCACATCATCGTGCGTGTGATAGCGGCGCTGCCACGAGCCGCCATTCGCCGTAACGGACTGTAGCGCCAATTCCCGGAGCTGTCCGTCGATCCGCATGAACGCTCGCCCCATCAGATCGAGACCCCGTTCGGGGCGGTCGGTAAAAAAAACAAAGCGCCACGTATCCGGATCTTCAAAGACGAACTCTTGACCATTGCGCATGAAAGTGCAGTAGCTGTTGATGCGCCACCATTGAATTTCGTCGATAGTGGGAGACTTCGCCCTTGCAGGTGACAGGATCACAGTCAGCAGACTCACGGCAATTGCCGTTATCTTGATAGGGACTCCTTGCATTACAGGGGGCTCCACTAAAAAGCTGCGTCGTCCACCCTAGTCAACCACCGGCGCTGATACGTTTGTCGTTTGACCGATGGCGTCTAGCCGCTTCTGGAGGCTGAGCTTGTCGAGGGAGGCGATCGGCAAGCTGGTGAAGATGCTGATCCGCTGCGTCATCATCCGCATGGTTTCGGCAAAGGCGGCGCGCTTGACTGCTTCCAAGCCGTCTACTGCAGCAGGATCTGGCACGCCCCAATGGGCCGTCATCGGCTGGCCCGGCCAAATGGGGCAGACTTCCTGGGCCGCACTGTCACACACAGTAAAAACGAAGTCCAGTTCCGGTGCATCGGGACTGGCGAACTCGCTCCAATCTTTGGAGCGCAACTCACCCGTTGCGAAGTTCTGTTTCTTCAGCAGATCAAGGGCGTACGGATTGATCTTTCCGGTCGGGTGGCTCCCGGCGCTGTAGGCCTTGAACCGGTCTTGCCCGTATCTGTTGAGGAGGCACTCCGCAAGGATGCTGCGTGCCGAGTTGCCCGTGCAGAGAAACAGAACATTGTAAACAGAACTATCTGAAGTGCTTGCCATTGGAGCCCCTCCAATACGCTTAACTTAGCGTAGCATGCCAGAGCCCAAGGCGCACGTCGATCAGACCCTTGCCGTTGCGTGTGCCTCCAAGCGGGCGAGTTCGACGACAATTAGGTCCAACAAGACATCGACCTTGCTGGCCAGGAGCGGCGATAGCTCCAGGCCTAGCTCTAACGACTGCGGCACAATCCCGATCAGTGTCAGGTTATCCGGGCTTAGGTCCAGAAGCGTGAGGGCGGCCAGCACGTCTGAGATGCCGAGCTGGTGGGGCGATATCTTTGCCCGGAAAAACTGGGGCACCTCCTCACCGCGCAGCACGATGGTGGTGCCCGGATCGGCGCTGAGCCGCACAGCATCTACGACAATGACGTGGGTCCGACCAGCGATCAGATCCATGAGGTCCATGCCGGCTGTGCCGCCGTCCAGCGCCTGCACGGAATCTGGCAGGTCATAGCCGGCTTGCAGCGCTTCGATCGTACGAACGCCTACCCCTTCGTCCCCGAGAAGGATGTTGCCCACCCCGAGAACCAGGATGGGCGGCGGCACTGCGGATCCGTAGGATACATCAGATGTCATTATCCGCCCCCTCTTCGCGACAAGCGGAGGCTTACCGACACCATTGGTGCAATGCAACACCAAGCTTAACGCGTCATCACCCGGATTGGATCGCCACCCTCCGGATCCAGCATGTGGATCGCACAGGCCAGACACGGATCGAAGGAATGGACAGTCCGGATGACCTCCAGAGGCTTGTCTGGATCGGCGACCGGGTTGCCAAGGAGAGAGGCCTCATAGGGACCGATACGGTCGTCTTCGTCGCGTGGTCCCGCATTCCACGTGGTCGGAACCACGGCCTGGTAATTGGCGATCTTCCCGTCACGGATCACGACCCAGTGGGACAGCACGCCGCGCGGGGCTTCGTGGAAGCCAACGCCTTGGATTTCCCCCTTCGGAAACAGCGGCCGATTGAAGGTGTCAAAGTCACCCTTGCTAATGTTCTCGATCAGCAGGTTCCACTGCCGGTCCAGGGACTCGTACAGCACGGCGCAGCGCACGGCGCGTGCGGCATGACGACCGATGGTGGAGTGGAGGGCCGTGAGTGGTATTTGGCTGCCTGCGACCGCTGACGCGAGGCCGACCAGACGGTCCAGGTGGCGCTTTGTGGGTTCATGGCCTGCGGCCAACATGCCAAGCACGTTGGCGATGGGCCCAACTTGTGCGCGTTGATCATGGAATGTAGGCGCTTTGACCCAGGAATACTTGCCCTCATCCGCCCATTCTGTCCATTGCGGATCGGTCTCGCCGTACCAGGGGTGCAGCGGACCCTTACCGCTGGCATACCACGCGTGCTTAGCACTCTCCTTGACGCCGTCAGCCCAGAATGCGTCGGACTGGCTAGCGACCGGCTGATAGCGGGAAATGTCGCCCTCGGGAATGAACCCGCCCGGGAGATCGAAGGTGGTCGAGGTTGTGTCCGTCGGCAGATCGGGGACGGAGAGATAGTTGGTGATGCCGGCGCCGTATGCGGTCCAATCGGCGTAGAGACCGCCGATGGCCGCCACATCCACGAGGTAGACCTTGTTGACGAAGTCGCCCAGCTCATTGATCACGCTGCGGATTTTGTAGAGGCGCTCCAGGGTTAGGGTCGACTGACTGTCCGGGTTGATGGGGTTGGAGACCCCGCCCACGGCCAGGTTTTGGATGTGCGGCGTTTTCGAGCCCAGGATGCCGACGATAGTGTTGGCCCTCCGTTGGTAGTCTAGCGCTTGAAGGTAATGGGCAACGGCCATCAGGTTGACTTCCGGCGGCAGCTTCATAGCCGGATGGCCCCAATAGCCGCTGCCAAACACACCGAGCTGGCCAGAGTCGACGAACGCCTTCAGCTTGTTTTGGACCCGGGTAAATTCCTGCACACTGTTGAGATGCCAGTCGGACAGGCTCTGCGCCAAGTCAGAAGCCGCTTTCGGATCCGCCTGCAGGGCAGAGACGATGTCAACCCAGTCCAGTGCCGAAAGCTGATAGAAGTGGACGATGTGATCGTGAACGGCGTGGGCCGCGATGATCATGTTGCGGATGTACTGGGCGTTGAGTGGCACCTCCAACTGAAGGGCGTTCTCAACGGCACGCACTGAAACAATGGCGTGAACGGTAGTGCATACGCCGCAGATCCGTTGCGCAAACACCCAAGCATCGCGTGGGTCCCGCCCTTGGAGGATCAGCTCGATGCCGCGCCACATTTGGCCCGATGCCCAGGCATTGGTCACGGCCCCATCATTGACCTCACAGTCGATTCGGAGGTGGCCCTCGATCCTTGTGACAGGGTCTACGGTGATACGCATGGACGGTCCTCCCTTGGGACGTACGTTCGTTGCGGCCGCTCAACCGCGTGCGGGCGGCCGGAATAGTCGATCAGCCTGCCGCCTCGCTCGGGCGCTCATCGCGCACAGCGTGCAAAACCGGAAGCTGCTTGACGAAGACCAAGTACAGCAGGACGTGCAGGGCGAAGATACCGATCGTGACCAAAATTTCGCCCACGGACGGAAAGTAGCTCCACTGTGTGCCCGGGTCGTAGCCGATCAAGTAGCAGTTCAGGCGGTAGAGAAAGCCGTGAGTCAACATCGCGATGGACCCAAGGAACACGAAGCGCATGCTAGTCCGATTAAACGGCGGCAGCAGCAAGGCCACTGCGGCGACGCCCAAGGCCATCTCGATCCAGAAGGAATAGGCCGGCAAATCGCCCCAGAAGGCCACGTTCAGCGCATCCAGCCTGATCACGTCAAGCACCCTCAACACCAACATCACAAGAAGGGTCCAAGCCATAATGCCACTTAGCTTGGGTAGGATGCGGGTCTCGTAGGGCCGTTTGAACGCCATGGACGACACCACGGATTCGAACGCAATGACTGAAAACCCCATGGTGAAGGCCGTAAGCAGGAAGAACAGGGTTAGGAACTGGGAATGCCAGAGCGGCGATAGCTGGTGGCCAAGAATGATCACAACCGTCCCCATGGAGGACTGGTGCATCATTGGCAGCAGCACCCCAAAGGCTGTGAACACGAACAGGACGCGGTGCAGCCGCTTGCGGGCATCCTTCAGACCGAGTCGTTCGAACACGGCCGGCGCGAACTCGACGGCTAGAACGACGATATAGATGAAAATACAAAGTGCGGTCTCAAGCAGGACCGAATTGGGGTTCCATAACCAGGGAAACAGGATGTTCTGGCCTTGCCAGTACCGTCCGAGATCGATCAGGACCGCAACGGCGCCCAGCGTGTAGCCGAACAGGCTGGTCATCAGGCCGGCACGGGCGAGCGGATGGTACTCCCCCTTGTTGAGAACATAGACCAGGAGGGCCATAACGAAGCCGCCACAGCCGAGTGCGGTGCCGATAATCAGGTCGATCGCTATCCAGATACCCCAGGGATAGCCGTCATTGAGGTTCGTGACCTCGCCGAGGCCCAGGATGAAGCGTTGGGACAGGACGATGCCCGCAATTAGGACAATGACGAGCAAGACGAAGAATGGGGCCGAATCGAAGCGTCCAGGGACGCGGGCATGTTCTTTTCCGCTCATGACGATGGAGTCTCCTTGCCGCCCTTTTCGGTCTTGCTAACATTGCCGTCCGCGTCGTCCTCCGCTTCGTGGTGATGCTTGTCGAAATTACGCCGCGCGATCAGAACCAAGGCGGTCAGCGCGATGGCTGGCACGATCATGCCGGTATAGAGGAAATGCTGAATGCCCTCGGTCAGGCGCGCGTAGGCATGGTCGGGGATCGGTCGACCATACCGGTCGTCTCCCCATGGCAAGCCCAGGAGGTCAAAGGGCACGGCCGAAAGGTAAAGAGCCTGCGTGCCGCCTAGGATGTTCTCGCCGTAAACGGTCGGCAGATAGGCGGCCTCGATCACTTTCTCATTGGCGGGAATGTCGGAGCCGATCTTGCCGCTCACGTCGCCGCGCGGATAGCCGTATTCATCGCCGGGTTTGAGCTCCAGCCGTTGGCGGGCTTCGCGCTCCAAATCGTCATAGCGGCCGAACACCGTGGCGCCTGTGGGACAATGCTCAACGCACCCGGGCAGCTTGCCTTCGGCCAACAAGTGGTTACAGAGCTGGCATTTCTCGATCTTGCCGAAGGGGTCATCATAATCGAACTTGGGTACTTGGAACGGGCAGGCATAAACGCAATATCGGCAACCGATACAGCGATCCACATCGTGCGACACGATGCCCGTGTCCTCATCCTTAATCATGGCTGATACTGGACAGGCGGATACGCAGCTGGGATCTACGCAGTGCAGGCATTGTCGCTTGATGAAGGCAAAGCCATCTTCCGCGCGGTCTTTCACCGCCATCGTACCATTCACGTAAGCTTTGATGACGTTCAGGGTGGTTCCGGAGATGTCCTTGGCGCTGTCCCAGGTTCCCTTGTTCCAATCTCTATGCTCTTCCGGCACAACAGCGGGCATGCCATTTGCCTCCCGGCATCCAGCGACGCAGGCCTTGCAGCCGATGCAGAGGGTCGAATCATAGAGAAGGCCGACGGCGTTGGGAGGGCGTTTGCGTTCGGCCCGCATCAATGCGGGTTGGGCTTCGGTTTTCGGGGCGACCGCCGCGACGGCGACACTGGCGCCGCCCGCCGCAGCCCGCGTCAAAAACTTCCGGCGATCCATCGTCATGGCCGCCCCCCTCACGACTTGCCCGGATCGACCGGGTCGTCGTAGTGCGACGGCTCAAGCGCCTCATCGCCCTTCTTTCCTGTGCCGAGACGGCTCGCCGCCACGGCGCCCGCGCCTACGGCGACACCGACGACCCCCGCCACAACGGCACTAGCGCCGGGTGAAACGCCTACACCTTGTGGCTCGCGGACATGCGGGAACGTCGTCGGCGGCGTCAGTGTCTCGACGGTTGCCAGCGCGTGGATCGGCTTGGTGAAGCCGACGCCCTGTTCCGTGCAACCGAAGCAAGGCGCGCCGGTGCCGACCGGCCAGGAGGCTTCGCCCACGTCGTTGAACCCGATCTGCGGACAGTTTGCATAGGTCTCCGGGCCCTTACAGCCGAGCTTGTACAGGCAATAGCCAAGGCGGTGACCTTCGTCGCCGAACTCGATGGCGAACCGGCCGGCATCGAAGTGAGGGCGCCGCTCGCAGTTTTCGTGGATCAATCGGCCATACGCGAAAAGCGGCCGGCCTTGATCGTCCAGTCCCGGTGGTTCGCCAAACGTCAGAAGGTGCAGAACGGTCGACAGGAAATTGTACGGGTTGGGTGGGCAGCCGGGCAGATTGATAATGGTTTTGCCTGGAAGGATCTCGGCAAGCGGCCTGGCTTCGGTCGGATTGGGATCACTGCTGGGGATCCCGCCCCAGGCGGCGCAGCTGCCGATCGCGATAATGGCAGCCGCTCCTTCGGCGGCCTCTTGCACCGTCTTCAAGATCGGGCGACCCGCGACCATGCAGTAAACGCCGTCGTCTTTGGTGGGGATCGATCCATCAACGATCAGGATGAATTTGCCCCAGTTGCGCTTCATGGACTGGTCCTTGAACGCTTCGGCCTGGTGGCCGGACCCGGCAGCGAGCGCTTCGTGGTAGTCCAGGGAAATGAGGTCAAGGATCAGGTGTTCGATCGTGGGATGGTAGGCGCGCAGCAAGGACTCGGTGCATCCGGTGCATTCTTGTGCAGATAACCAGATAACTGGAGGTCGTGTCGGCGCGGTGACTGCTTCGGCGATGCGGGCGGCGAACGCCGACCCGAGACCGAGAGTCACGGCGATACCCGAGCAGTACGTCAGGAAGGTGCGGCGGTCGAGGCCACCTATCGTTACAGGCGCAGTTCCATCTTCACCGGGCGCAGAAGCGCCGGTGGATGTTGGCACAGCAGACATGTTGCTCCCTCCCGAAGCTCGGGTCGTGATTTTAGTTTTTGGCGCAGTTTCCCATTCACCCTATCGCCCGAAGGTCCCTAAAAAAGTAGACTTTCGTTTAGTAGAGCGTGTGAACGCCATTACCACTATTTGATAATATACTTTTAACAGTAATTTTACAGACACCGCAACCAAAAATTTCGCTCGCTAAATTGTTGAAAGCCGTTGCTGCTTCTGAATTGTCTTTGGTTATTTGCGACTTATTCTTATTTTCTTAAGGGTGCCCGACTAGTACGGCCAGTCGGAGTGCGGCTCCCGCCGGTCGAGTCTTACCCGCGCCAAA
>CAZUDB010000078.1:0-8768 GCA_964619055.1 uncultured Rhodospirillaceae bacterium | reverse complement strand
GCAACTCGACCAGACCGACTTCATCGACAACTTCGCGCTGGCTTAGCCGTCAGGCTTGGCCATGTCGGTGCAGCCCCGGGGTGAAACGGCTCAGAATAGCCCTGCCCTCCGGCCTCACCCGCAGCGATCGTTGACTTTCCCTCCGTCACCGGCCCTGCCCGCCGCGTTAGCGCGAAGGCGCGGCGAATTTCCGGTGACAAGAAACGCGGGTCACGCTCGACACTCCAAGCAATTTGAAAGAGATGTGCCGGTGGTTAGCCACCACCCTCCCTCATGAGATGATGCGAAAGGTGTTCCATAAATTGATCCATCTCTTCCTTTGTATACCCGACAAACTCATAATTGAGTTCGGTCATCGGAAGGTCTAACGAGCCAAGATGCCGGTCGCCTTCGTAAACCAGCTCTATAACAAGCCGGCGGCCATGATCTCGGACAATGATCTCATTTCCATGGATCTCATAATTACAATGCCCAAGTGCTAGCGATAACTCGCGCACACACTCCTTCAGAGTGCCTGTCGTTTCATGAGTTTGTTTGAAGGACATTGATTCCCTCCCCTGCGTTATCGTGACGAAGATTAGACGTCTATCATTCCAGGTCTTAAATGCACGTAACCTATCGGCGTCGATGCTTAAGAGCTGCTTATCTCACGAACGATAACACACAATGCACAGTTTCAGTATGCCAAATAGGGTGTGGCTTGGCCTGGCGGATCTGACACCGATTCCGCCTGCTCAGACCTGACCTTTCAAGCTCGGTCAGTGATCCGGGTATGGGGCGGACCTGTGGGGACGCTGGGCAAACGGGCCGGCTCCCATCCGCGTTTTCTGCTAGCCATCTTCATCACGCGGTCGTCGCGACGAGCGACCAGCGTGGTCTCTGGACGACCCCTAGCCGAAACTTGGCAATTCATCACAATCACCGGCTGTCCAGGCCGGAAAAGTCGCGACCTCGCCAGAGGATCGGAATGAGACCCGCGGCCAGGAGAGAGCTGGCGGCGGCGATGGCGAAGGGGAAACGAATATCTATGGATATCAGCCACCCCCCCAGCAGCGACACCAAACCGGCGCCCAGCGTGAATAGGGCGATGGCCACCCCCATGACCCAGCCCTGCTCACTTTCGTCTACGGCCGCGGAGAAGAGCGTCAGCATGGTTGGGAGATATACGGCAAACGCGATGACGAGCGGCAAAATCAACAGGTACGCCATAATCGGCCAGGGATTGATGACCGCGATGGCTGCGCTCGCCGCCATGACGGCGAGGCCAACGACAACGAGCGTTCTCTTGCCGAAACGCTCGTTCAAGGGGCCGACGAGGAATGCGCTCGACAGGCCCATGCCGCCGCCCAGCACGGCCAGGGCCAAGGAATTTTGGAGCGTATCGAAGCCGAAACGCGACAAAAAGTAGTTGTCCATAAAAAGAAAGTAGGCATACAGCCCGATCTGGCCAAAAAAGTAGACCAGGGACAGCCGCACGATCGTAGGCCGTTTCGTCACAGCCCACAGCGCGAGGAAGATGTCCAAAAAACGAAAGCGCACGGGTTGGCGCTCCGTCCTATGGTTATGGAAAAATAAGACAATCAGGACGATGTTAACAACGACCAGGCAGGAAACGACGTAGAACGGCAACACAAGCGAGGCATACTCGCCGAGCACGGCGGGCTCCGAGAAAATGCCGCCGATCAGCGGGCCGACGACCAAACCGAGGCTTAGGGCCGTCAAGACGTAGCCCATGAACTTGGTTTTCTGCGCCTCGCTTTCGCTCATGTCGATAAGGGCGGCTTGGGCGATCGGCTGATTTCCCGCCGTGAAGCCTGAGATCGCCCGGGCGACGAGAAGCAGCCAAAAGCTGTCAACCACCAGGGCGACAATCGCCAAGAGATAGCCCAAGAGATTGCCGGCCAGGCAGATCAGGATGCCCTCCTTGCGGCCAATGGCATCCGACAGCTTTGAGAAGTAGGCCGCGCCAAAAAACCAAAACAGAAAGAAAATACCCATGACCAGGCCGAAATCGAACTGTCGCACGGCCGTGGGCGTGAGCGGCGGCAAGAAGCTCTGAGCGGGATCAAGGATCGTGGTGGTGAGGATGGGAATCACCAAGCCTTGATTCATAAGGTCCAGGAACACAACGAACAGCAGCGCGAAATGACGGATCTTCATCCCCATCCACCTCGCATGTTGGGAAAGACTGAAGGACCGGAATGCGCGGGATCGGAGCGCGGCACGCGTCGACCCTGCCTCAGGACACTCTGAAAATCAACGTATGCCCTGAAAGATCCAGGTGGACGAAAACGTTGATCCGGGGTGGAGAGTGCTGAGGCCGCGCAGAACTCCGGATGGACATCGTCACGCCTCGCGCGAAGGCCCGATCTAGGGCAGCCTCGGCACATTCATGACCGGTGCCGTGGTCGGACTGGTCGGCTGACCAATCCCACGAACGCCGTCCATCTCGGCAACATCGGATGTCCCCCTCGCTGCGTGTTCAGCTCAGGTGCAGCTGTCTAATGTCAGCTATTGTGTCTGTGCGACGCCCTGGCGGCCGTAATGCCGGGAGCGGCCTGGCTGCAGATCGCCGACATCCATGCCCCTCAGGTCCGCTACGCAGCCAAGGTTCGGCCATGGCGCCACTCGCAGACGTCTGCAGGCCGTTCATTGACGGTCAATTTTGACCCAGAAGAGACCTCGGGCAGCATTGCACCCTGGCTAGCTTTTGCAGCCTATAAATGGCTGTGTTGTTCGCAGGTCGAGCACAATCATCAAGAACTATGGCTGGCTTCGGTACAGCTGGCGGGCAATCTAGTGATGAAAATGAGAAACTGGAAAATTCGTACTGCCGAACATCGTGATGCAGATGCTCTTTCCGCCTGCATAGGTGCAGCCTATGCGCAGTACGCTACGAGCATCACCGATTTGCCGCCCGTGTCGGCGAACTGCGCCGATGAGATCGCCAAGTACCAGGTGTGGGTGGCGGAATTCGAGGAAGATGTTGTGGGTGGCCTCGTGATAATTCCTGAGGAGAATTTCATGCGGCTCGCCAATGTGGCTGTACATCCCAAGCTTAGAGGCATTGGCCTGGGTCGGGCACTCATTACTCTGGCAGAAACTGAGGCTGTGAAACAAGGGTTTCGTGAGATGCGCCTAAACACGCATGTGCGCATGCCGGAAAATGTTCAGCTCTACACGCATCTCGGATGGGAACAGGACCAACGGCAGGGCAACAAGCTTTCTATGAAGAAGTCGATTTGAGGAAGGGGGCGGCATTTCTTCTGCACCTGGCTAAAGGCCAGCATGTCGGAGCATCGCAGCACAGAACCGCTATCCTGAGCATTGTTGACCTTCGCGTCAGAGGCCCACTCTCTGATTCCTTTACAACCCGCCGCAGAGATCTTGCCAATGGACGTGGATAGCGATAAGCGGGCTTTCGCATGATCAGACATCGGATCTTCGTTTGCCTACTGAGGTTGAAGAAGGACACCCTCTAATGACCGCCCGCAGAGTCTTGGTATGCGTGATGCTCACGGCCGTTCTGTTCCTCCCGATGGCGGCATGTGCCGAAGATCGTCCCCCGACACCGGAAGAACGGGCTCAAATCGAGAAAAGCCTGCGCGACGCCGGATACGTGACGTGGGAGAAGATCGAGCTTGACGATGGGATGTGGGAGGTTGACGACGCCATGAAGGACGGTGACACGCGCGAGTTCGACCTCAAGCTTGACCCCCAAACCTTCGAGATCGTTGTCGAGCGCGAAGATCGCTGAGTTCTGACCGACGGCCGGTTGCGTGACGTCCTTGATGCCCATAAAGGGCCACGCTTCACCGCTCCGATTCCATTTGCAACCTTCCACGATGATGTCCATCAGCGCGTCTCTCGGGAAGGGTCGCGGCGCAATCCTCTAGGCAATGAGCGCGTGAGAGTAAGGCCATGAAAGCAGGCAGTGACGACGATTTAATCGAAGTGGGCGTTAAAGCGGCAGACACTAATATCTTTCAGCAAAACAAAATTTGGGCCCGCTACACCAACGAAAAGGCTGACATCGCCGAAGTTCTCATGAGGGTCATCCGGAAGCTTGCCAAGGCTACGGACGCCGATCGCCCGCTACGGGCGCTTTCGATAGGTTCAAGCGACGAGCCCCAGTTCAGAATCCTTGAGGCTACGTTCAAGGGCGGTCTCTACCTTCTTGATGTCGACCCTAAAGCGCTGGACATCGTTAACGAACGGATCGTACGCCAAATGATCAAGCGTGTCTCGACCGTTCAGGGCGATTTTACGCAAGACTTCGCGGACGACAACACATCACGGCGAACCCTGGCGGAACAACTTGGTGGGCAGCCGTTTGAGCTAATCACTTTGTATCATTCTCTCTACTACTGCGAAATGAAGCAGTGGAAGCCACTTGTCGATTCCTTGATCCAGTCCATCCTCGCCGCACAAGGCGCGGTCCATATCGTTGTGATGTCGGCGACGGAGCAGCGTGAAGGCACGACCACGTGGTTATACAATCATTTCGCCGGAAAGTTCTTTGGCCATCACAATGATCAGAACCTATTTCGCCTAAAGGACGAACTGGACGACAGCTCGGTGTTGATGGATGCGCAGCTCTCAATAGAACCCCGCGAAGTCACATTTCACACCGATGATTTTGAAAAATTCATGTCTGTTGTGTGGATGATCATGTTGCATCCTTATGTCCACGTCTACTCCCTGGACCAAAGGCGCGAGGTGACAACGTATGTTCTCAAGAATCTGTGGCGAGTGGGTCGTCCACTGATTCAGGTGCAGGACAACCTCGTCATCACCCGAGGGTTGGATCCAGCGGCTTAAGCCGAAGCGTACGTCGACTGGAGAAGAATACCACATCACCCGACAGACCAAGCCTGGGACGCTGTGCGCACGAACCGCCTTTCCGTGCCCATCGGCTTAGCGAGAGCCGCTATGGGGTGCGCGGTCGTTGGAGGATACACGCCCGGGCGCACCCAAGCGGTATTCGTCCGCCCGCTAACATCGCAAGCCAACAGCGTTTAAACCCAATAAGTTGCGAGCCGTTTGCGGTTGCTGCTGACCATGAGAAACTGCTTGTGGGCATAACCCATTTGGGTATAGTGACTTTGCCGATTTCGGAGGATCGGGTCTGGAACGAAGCCAGACCCACGGCAATAGGGGAAGGCCATTGCCCGTTATGCTTGGCGGCTGCGCCATCAGCAGACGGATCATCGCACATTTCGATTAGCCAATTCGGAACCAATGCCAGAGACCCCACAACACAAGCAAAGCCTAAGAAAAAACGGTTCTGGCGCCCGTTCGGCATGCGGTTATGGCCACTCCTGGGCAGAACACCTGACACGGGAGGAATGACCCCGTCATGACACGACACTCCAACGTCAGCCAGATGATCCAGGATTGCGAGACGCATCCACATCAGGGCGCTCCGGCGTCCGAATCAGCAACGGCCGCGCGATACGAGCCATCGCCGGACAGTCTGGCGGCCGACTTGCTCTATCTCGCCGCTGATCTTCGCCTGCTTGCCAACCAGGCGCCCGCCGAGAAACGGGCCGCACTCCGCTCGATCGTTCGTTTGATCGAAGCTCTTGTGGACAGCTGACGCATCGATTCTCTCTCCCTTTGGCCGCGGTTCGGTCGCAGCCCCTAGGGTCTCCATCATCGGCGTTGCAAACGGCGCCCCTCGTCCCACGTTTCTAATGGTGGCGATGAAACCTGCTTGGGAGGCGACGTCGATGTGGTTCCAACGCAAAAATCTTGAGCTTCCCACCCGGGAATCGGCGTTGCCCGGCCGGCTCAATGCGATGCCCGTCTCTGGCGATCATCTCGTGCTCGGCACCCGGCTTCAGCCGCCCTTTCCCGATGGCCTTGAGCAGATCGTGTTGGGCTTAGGCTGTTTTTGGGGTGCCGAACGGCTGTTTTGGCAATTGCCCGGCGTCTACACCACGGCCGTCGGCTACGCTGGTGGGCTGACCCCCAATCCCACTTACGAGGAGGTCTGCTCCGGCCAAACCGGTCACACGGAGGTTGTGCTGGTGGTGTTCGATCCCAACGGGGTTTCGCTCGGCGAGGTGCTTCGTGTGTTTTGGGAAGGCCACGACCCGACCCAAGGCATGCGACAGGGCAACGACGTCGGAACGCAATACCGCTCAGCGATTTTCGCCGGCACGCCGGATCAGCGGCGCGTGGCGGAGGAAACGCGGTCGGCCTATCAGGCGGCGCTGACCGCCCGCAACCTCGGCAGGATCACGACCGAGATCGCCGACGCCGGGCCATTCTACTACGCCGAAGGCTACCATCAGCAGTATCTCGCCCGTAATCCGAACGGATATTGCGGTCTTGGCGGCACCGGTGTGTCGTGCCCGGCAGGGGTTGCAGCGGCGGCCAACGGCTGACCCCAGCGCTTTGGCCCCGATTCGCCGGCACAGAAGCGCACCGTCACCATTTCCGTGCCCGTTGCCGGCATCTCATTTGCGCCAGCGCGGTTTTTGAACCTCGGACCAGACATCGGCCTTGGTTAGCCCGATGTCCTTCAAGGCCGCGTCGCTGAGACCATCCAGGGCACGACGCTGGCGTGCCCGCTCCTGCCAGATCTCGATCGTCCGCCAAGCCCGCACGGCATACCAGCGCAGGACATCGCCCCATCCGTATTCGAGTTGTTTGTCACGACCGATGGGCCGTATTGTCTCGGTATAATTTTGCGATTGCATCGATACACCTCCATGTTTTCGAGGGACAATACATAGATTGACACGAAACAATGGTCAATCTAAGTATTGTCACCATGACAAAATGGTCACCTGATCTGACCGGTCGAGCTGGTCCACTGTACAAGGCCATCGCGGATGCCATGGCCGATGACCGGGACTCGGGCCGGCTGGCGGTGGGGACGCAGCTCCCTACCCACCGTGACTTGGCCCATCGGCTGGGGGTGACGGTGGGCACGGTCTCCCGGGCCTACGCGGAGGCCGAACGGCGCGGGCTGCTGAGCGGCCATGTGGGCCGCGGCACGTTCGTTCAGGATGTCGCCGAGATCCCGCCCCGGACCGAGGGGCCGGCGCACGCAAGCGATCCGACCATCCGCCCGCGCACACCCGCCGACAGCGGACTCGGGGCGTTCGCGCGTTATTATGAAGAAGCCGAGGCGGTTCGCGGCCGCTACAATCTCAGCCTCAATTATCCCCTGGTTTCGCCGCTTGCCGATGCGTTGGCCGGCGCGCTCGCCCGGGTGACGGAGCGGGCGACGCTGGAAGCCATCGCCGGCTATCAGCCGTCCGTCGGCATGGCGAGTCACCGCGCCGCCGGCGCAGCTTGGCTGCGGCGCTTCGGCTTGGACAGCGATCCGGAGCGCACCGTTGTCGTTCCGGGAGCCCAAGGCGGGCTCCTGACCGTGTTCATGGCCCTGACCCGCCCGGGCGATGTGGTGCTGGCCGAAACGCTGACCTGGCCTGGCCTGATCGCCACCGCCGCCGCCATGGGCCTCACCGTGATCCCCGTCGCCATGGACGATGCCGGTCTCGACCCGGACGCCCTGGACCAGGCTTGCCGCCACCACCAACCGCGCCTGATTTATACGATGCCGACGCTGCACAATCCGCGCACGGTGGTGATGCCGGAGGGTCGACGGCGCAAAATCGCCGCCGTGGCGGAGCGCCATGGTGTCCACGTCGTCGAGGACGACGTCTACGGCTTTCTCATGGACACGCCGCTGCCGCCCATCAGGGCCTTCGCGCCAACTCTCGGCCTCTACATCACCAGCCTCTCCAAGTGCGTGGCGCCTGGATTGCGGGTCGGATACATCGACGCGCCGGAGGCACTGGTGGCGAAGCTGTCCAATGCGCTTCGCTGCAGCACCCTGATGACCTCACCCGTGGCGGCTGAGCTGGCCGCCGAAACCATCCGCTCCGGTGGAGCCGCCGCCGCCGCCGCCGCCCAAAAAGCGGCCGCTCAAGCCCGCCAGCGAATGGCGGCGGAGCGGCTGAGCGGCTTGCCGACGCGGGCCCACCCCAACGGATTTCACCTGTGGATGAAGGTGCCGGCCGCCTACGGCCGCGAGGCGTTCGTCTCCCGCTTGGGCGACCGCGGCGTGGCGGTCACGTCGGGGACCGCCTTTGCGGCCGGCGATCAGCCGGAGGGCGAAGCCCGTGACCACATCCGGCTGTGCCTCGGCGCCGTGCCGGACGCAGGACACCTGGCCGAAGCGCTGGACATCATCGCCGATGTGGCCCGTGTCCAGGATCACGCGGCGATGCCGGTCGTTTAGCGGAGCCCGCGCGGTCGCCCGAAGACGCCAACGCCTTGACGCGCCACGCGCAACTTACATATCCGCTGTATACCGAGAAAATATAAAACCGAACCGGTGGCTCAAGACTTCTGCGGATCGGCGTCACGCGTGGCCACGGAGCCGAAAGACCATGACGAATACTGTCATCGCGATGGCGTTTTTGTGTCTGGCGTTCGGCCTGCTACCCGCCTGCACGACCATTGAGTCGACGCCGCACGCGGCGCAATATCAAGCGGCCATGGAGCGCTGCGCGCGCGCCAGCGAGCGGCGCCGGCAAGTCAGTTGCGAGACCAGCGTTCGCGTCCGCTATGGCAACCTTCTTCGCCAGGAGGGCTATTAACCGGCATTCGCCGGCGCCCCCCGTGCTCCGGGAAAGGTACCCGCCAGCGCCCCGTTGCCCCCCCTTCCGTCATGGCCGGGCGTAAGGTCCGACCATCCACGTGTTTTGACACCAACAATCGGCACCTGTCGTCCGTTTTCCGATGCC
>CAZUDB010000077.1:0-9010 GCA_964619055.1 uncultured Rhodospirillaceae bacterium | reverse complement strand
GCTGCACCTCTGGAGTGCGCGGCGCTTGCATACAGCCTTTGTTTCTAACGCACTCTTCACATTCGATAACGTCGACCGAGCGAGTCTGTGTGCGACGGGACTCAATCAATAAATGCGATCAAAAAAATCACCTTAAACGGTTTTTCTTATTTCAAAACCAATCTTACCCTTAAGCCATGACAACGGCGGAGGTGGTCACGTCGAAGAGAATCGCGATGAGACATCGAGTCAAACGGCCCAAATGGCGCAGAGGTTGAGTTTTGTGAGGCAACCCAATTCGAGTGATGACGAGAGAGGAGAACACCGTGGACGGCTTACCTGAGAATTCAGAAAGCAGATGCCCTGTGATGAGCGGACATCAGCTACCGACGGCAAACGGCGCAATGTCCAACCGCAAGTGGTGGCCAAACCAGTTGAACCTCAAGATTCTCCACCAGAATCCGCCCGCAGGCGATCCTATGGGATCGGGCTTCAATTACGCCGAAGCCTTCAGGGCACTCGACCTCGACGCGGTCAAGAAGGACCTCTATGCGTTAATGACCGAGTCGCAGGATTGGTGGCCGGCGGATTACGGCCACTATGGGCCGCTGTTTATCCGAATGGCGTGGCACAGTGCCGGAACGTACCGCACCTCGGACGGCCGCGGTGGCGGGGGCTCCGGCAGCCAACGCTTCGCGCCCCTGAACAGCTGGCCGGACAATGGTAATCTCGACAAGGCGCGCATGCTGCTGTGGCCCATCAAGCGGAAGTACGGCAAACAACTGTCGTGGGCCGATCTGATGATCCTCGCCGGTAACTGCGCACTGGAGTCGATGGGTTTCAAGACGTTCGGCTTCGCCGGTGGGCGTAACGATATCTGGGAGCCGGAGGAGGACATCTACTGGGGTCCCGAAACAGAGTGGCTCGACGACAAACGCTATTTTGACGACCGGAAGCTAGAGAACCCGCTTGCTGCCGTTCAAATGGGACTAATTTATGTGAACCCGGAAGGCCCCAACGGCAATCCGGATCCTGTCGCCTCTGCTCGTGACATCCGGGAGACGTTTGGCCGCATGGCGATGGACGATGAGGAGACCGTCGCACTGGTCGCCGGTGGACACACCTTCGGGAAATGCCACGGAGCGGGCGATGCGGCGCTTGTCGGTCCCGAACCTGAAGGGGCCCCGATCGAACAGCAAGGCCTCGGTTGGAACAGCAGCTACGGCAGCGGCAAAGGCGGCGACGCAATCACCAGCGGTATCGAGGGTGCCTGGACCACCAACCCAACGCAGTGGGACAATGGTTATTTCGACGTTCTGTTTGGCTATGAATGGGAGCTGACCAAAAGCCCTGCCGGTGCAAATCAATGGGTCCCCAAGGACGGCGCCGGCTCGGACACGGTCCCGGATGCCCACGATCCGTCAAAACGGCATGCACCGATCATGACGACGGCGGATATGGCCCTGCGGATGGACCCGATCTATGAGCCGATTTCACGGCGTTTCCATGAGAACCCCGATGAGTTTGCGGACGCGTTCGCACGGGCGTGGTTCAAGCTGACTCATCGCGACATGGGACCGCGTTCGCGCTATCTCGGCAAGGAGGTGCCGTCGGAGGAACTGCTTTGGCAGGACCCGATTCCCGCGCTCGATCACGACTTGATCGAAGACGCGGACATCTCCGCCCTCAAGGCCAAGATCCTTGAATCCGGCCTGTCTATCTCGCAGCTAGTGTCCGTCGCCTGGGCGTCGGCGGCCACCTTCCGCGGGTCTGACATGCGTGGGGGACCGAACGGCGCGCGCATCCGCTTAGCACCGGCGAAAGACTGGGACGTCAACCAGCCTGCCCAACTGGCGATCGTGATCAAGAAACTCGAAGCGGTTCAAAAGGGCTTTAACAACGCGCAGTCGGGAGGGAAAAAAGTCTCGCTTGCCGACCTGATCGTCCTCGGCGGTTGCGCAGCTGTTGAGGCAGCGGCGAAAAAAGCCGGATACGACCTGCCGGTCCCGTTCATGCCGGGCCGCATGGATGCGACACAAGAGCAAACGGACGTCGCCGCTTACGCCGTGCTCGAGCCCATTGCCGACGGTTTCCGGAACTATCTTAAGGGCAAGTATACCGTGTCCGCTGAGGAGTTGTTGGTCGATCGAGCGCAACTTCTAACACTCACCGCACCCGAAATGACGGTCTTGGTCGGCGGCCTGCGCGTTCTGGGAGCGAACGTCGGACAATCCCAACACGGT
The DNA here is from genome assembly GCA_964619055.1 of uncultured Rhodospirillaceae bacterium. Lineage (GTDB taxonomy): Bacteria > Pseudomonadota > Alphaproteobacteria > Rhodospirillales > Defluviicoccaceae > CAYVUM01. The sequence goes on along the minus strand of CAZUDB010000077.1, from coordinate 6,788 downwards.
GTCTTCACCAACCAGCCGGAGACATTGACCAACGACTTCTTCGTGAACCTGCTCGACATGAGCACGACTTGGCAGGTGGTCTCACAAGCCAACGACGTGTTCGAGGGACGCAGCCGCGCAACGGGCGATCCGAAATGGACCGCCACCCGTGTCGATCTGATCTTCGGCTCAAATTCACAGTTGCGGGCGCTCGCGGAAGTCTACGGCTCTGAAGACTCTCGCGAACAGTTCGTAAGGGACTTCATCGCAGCGTGGAACAAGGTCATGAACCTAGATCGGTTCGACCTTTCCTGATCCTGGCGCTCTTGCCTTCCGCGCCGTTTCATCGCGGAGGCTTCTCCGGACACTTGGAAGCATAGCTTTCTGCGGACTATGGGCGGACCATTGTGGTCCGCCCTTTGCTCATGGGAGGAGTATCAACGGTCGGAGGCTGGGCGCGAAACGAAGGCATCAGACCGTCCAGCGTGGCTCTGCCGGGTGGTCAAACACGGTCTGGCCAAACAGGCTTGCGATCAGCTCCACCAGAATGCAGGCCGTCCGACCACGGTCGTCCAGAAACGGGTTCAACTCCGCCACGTCGGCGGAGACCACCCGGCCAGATTCCGCGAGAAGCTCCATAATTAGATGGGCTTCGCGATAGCTGGCGCCGCCCGGCACCGGCGTCGCCACACCCGGTGCCACGGACGGATCGAGAAAATCAACGTCCAAGCTCACATGAACGCGTCCATCGCGAGCACAGACGGTGTCCAAAAAACGGCGCAAGAGGGTGGAGACGCCAAACTCATCGATTTTACGCATGTCGGCTACGCCGATCCCGCGCTGACGCAGCAGCCGCCGCTCGTCTGGATCGATAGAGCGGATTCCGAACAGCAGCATGCAGTCCGGGGCGATGACCAGTCGTTCCCGGTTGCCTAACACCCAGCCAAGACCTGGCTCGCCGCAGAGGTGCGCGGCCGGCATTCCATGCAAGTTGCCGGTTGGCGAGGTGGCCGGCGTGTTGAAGTCCGCATGGGCATCCAGCCACAACACGAACAGAGGCCGGCCTTGATCCCGGCAATAACGGGCGACACCGTTGACCGTGCCCATGGACAAGCTGTGGTCTCCGCCCAGGAACAAGGGCGTTGCACCTGCGTCGATAATGGCATGTGCTCGCGCATCAAGCGCGCGTGCCCAACCAGCCACCTCATCGGGATTGCGGACATGACTGTCCCAAGCTAGGCCGACCCCATCGCCATCCGAGGTACTTTCGCCGTTGATCACGGCCGGAACGCAATCGCCCAGGTCCGCAACTTCATGACCCAGACGTGCGAGCGCCCCAAGCAAACCTGCGGTGCGCAGTGCAGCCGGCCCCATGACCATGCCGCGGCTGCCCGCACCTGCCTCGACCGGGGCGCCGAGGAGGCCAATTGGTCGACTATTGGATCCTCGCAAACCAAGCGGCATGTGACGGCTCACACCTTGCTCAGCCAGCCGAAGACCGCTGGAATGGCTGCAGCAGCAACCTGTCCAGGCGAGAATCAGCGGGGGCGCGAAACTCTTCGAGTCCGATGGTCATGGCGTTGTGGCCATCGCGCGGCTGGGCCCGATAGGTATGAAATAGCCGGTCCCAGACGGAGAGATTGAATCCAAAGTTACTGTTCGTCTCATCTACGCGCATGGAGTGATGGACGCGATGAACGTCGGGGGTGATGATCACCAACCTAAGGATACGATCGAGCGTGGGCGACAGCGCCACGTTGGCATGATTGAACACAGCCATGCCGTTTAGAATTAGTTCGAACAGCACGACAGCCGCGGGTGGCGCGCCCAACGCCAGAACCAATCCAATCTTGATAATCATAGAAATCAGAATCTCGATAGGATGGAAGCGAAGGGCGGTGCTGGCATCCAGGTCCACATCGGTGTGGTGCACCCGATGGAACCGCCATAACAACGGAACCCGATGAAACACCACATGCTGGGCCCAAATCGCCAGATCCAAGAGGATCAGCGTGGCAATAACCGCGAACCATTCCGGTACGGCCAGCAAAGCGAATAAGCCGATACCGCGCTCGGCCGCAAACATGGCTGCGCCGACAGCCGCGACCGGCAGCAGCAACCGGACCACAGCGGCGTCAATTACGACGATAGCCGCGTTGGCGAACCATCTGCCGACCCGCGGCATGCTGCGGGTCCGGCGCGGCCACAACGCTTCCGCCAACACCATGGCGACAAGCACTATCGCAAAGATGCTCAATCGCAGCAGTGCTTCACTGGAGACAAGGCCATCTATCATGCGCATCAGATGAGGCATTCGTGCCGGGAGCGCCAGACCTTTACATCCCCCCAGACCTTTACATCCCAATGTGCCCCCGGTACGGTCACGTCTTCGCACTTGCAACAAGCAGACCAGCGGCCATGCCGGAGGGACCACTCGCATACTATCGCGCTCGCCTCGCCGCGGGTGAACTGAAGCCCGATCCGGCCCAGTCGCTGGCGACCGAGAAGCTGGAAAGCCTTCACCACGCCCTCCAGGGCTATGAGCCCTACGCCGGCCCCAGCGGATGGAAGGCTCGCTTCGGCCTCGTCAAGCGCCAGCGCGTAGAGGCGCCCCAGGGGCTCTACATCTACGGCGGTGTGGGTCGCGGCAAATCCATGCTGATGGATATGTTCTTCAATGCAGCACCGGTGGTCCGCAAGCGCCGCGTTCACTTTCACGCCTTCATGCTGGATGTGCAGTGCGAACTTCATGGCCTTCGGACGCGGATGTCCACCGAACCTCAGCGGGGCGCGGACAAGCGCCGCCGAGATGAGCGGGATGACGTCATCAACGAGGTGGCCCGGCGCGTCGCGGCTGATGCTTGGCTGCTGTGCTTCGATGAGCTTCAGGTGCTGGACATTGCCGATGCCATGATCCTGGGCCGGCTGTTCCGGGCCTTGTTTGACTATGGAGTTGTCGTCGTCGCCACCTCGAACCGACCACCACGGGACCTCTACAAGAACGGTCTGCAACGCGATCTGTTCCTGCCGTTTATCACACTGATCGAGCAACGTCTGGATGTGCTGCACCTAGACGCCGGCATCGATTACCGCCTAGAGAGCCTGCGGCTTATGGACGTTTTTCTGACACCGCTTGGCACGGAAGCCGATGCCCGTCTGGATGCGTATTTCCGCCAGCTTACCCACGGCGCTGACGTCCGCAGGGAGGTTCTGGAGGTCGGTAGCCGCAAGCTTGAGATCCCTCGCGCCTCCGATGATATCGCGTTCTCGTCGTTTCATGACCTGTGCGAGCGACCGCTTGGCGCAGCCGACTATCTAACGCTGGCGCGCAAGTACGACGTCCTGGTGTTAGCCGGGATTCCACAATTGTCAGCGGCAAAGCGTAACGAAGCCAAACGGTTCGTGACCCTAATTGATGCGCTCTATGAACACCGCGTGAAACTGATCTGCTCCGCCGCCGCCAGCGCCGAGGGCCTCTATCCCAAAGGTGAGGGCGCATTCGAGTTCGAACGGACCGTCTCCCGTCTCCATGAAATGCGAAGCGAGGCCTACATGGGGGCCGAGCACCTGTCGTAAGCTATGATAACAAGGCTTCCAAAAAATCCGAAACAAACATATTAAAGTATTTCTTAAGGCAGTTGATGATCGGTGAAGAACTGCCAAGCCCGCTCATTGATGAAGTCCGCAATATCATAATACCAGTGGGCATGACCGGTCAGCTCTACCAGTATCACTTCGTGACCAGCTTCAGAAATGGCATCCGCTGAGGCACGGACATCCTGCAACGGGAACAAATCGTCTTCAGTACCAACTAAAAAAATGAATGGAATCTATCGCTGTGCCGAAGCCGCGAGTTCGAAATGGTCCGGGTTTGCGAATTTTCCGGCGCGGAGACCCACGGCTGCAAAAGCGTTGGCTTTAATAAGCCCCATGTATATTGGGAAGATTCCGCCGGCAGAGTGTCCAAATAGATAGATCTTTTTTTGATCGATCGGAAATTTTTTTTCTATATCGGCCAGGAGGGCACTAATGTAATCTGGACCACTGTCCTCAAACCCCCAGCCTTGGTTGATCCCGTCAGGTGCAATCAGTATCAAGTCGTGCCGCTTTGCCACCTCATCCCACATGTCAATCATGGACAATCCGGTCCGCTTGGCGCCATGCAATAATAGAATGGCAGGGCGCGGCTTCGTTCCGTCCATCGCATTGGGTGGGTAGACATAGTAACGTCTTTTGTTGCCATTCAGGACAACATCCAGCCTGGCAACCTCCTTGAAGCCCTCCGTGTACGGTGTATGGTACTCACTTGCCAGAATCGGTGGTGCCGTGCGTTCGAAGATTGGCGATTTCTCCACAGCCATGCCAGTCTGGCCAACAAGAATCGCAGAAATCAAGCAAAAAAGAGGCGCACACTCCGATCGTAAACGCCATAAATTCTGAAATTCATAAAAAAATCCATCAGTATTTACCATTTTTTTGCCGCTCTCTTCATACCATTGCTACTTTTTGATTACGAGAACCCAGCACCAATGGCCTTGACGGCGCGCCACCGCCGCAACAAGCCTTGCTATCAGGTCGATCGCTGCAATTTGGCTTGAAGAGGCTTGGGCAAGTCCGGCGTCGATGACCATAATAATCTTGGGTATTGTCCGCAGTTGGCATGAGGTTATCCGAAATCGTACGCGCCTGCAGAGCGACCGCCCAAACGCAAGGGACATGCAGAGCCTGCAAGGGCGCTGTGAACTCGGCTTCCCCTTGCCCGCGTGAGCGATTCGCGTTACTAGATCCCTCTCAATGTTGCACTGCGGTAGATCAACCGCGGTCTTCGTTCCACCACTAGGCGGCCAACGCCGCCATAAACCCGGGGGACGTCCATGGCTAGAAACAAGATTGCATTGGTTGGCGCCGGTAATATCGGCGGAACTCTGGCACACCTGTGCGCGCTAAAAGAACTGGGGGACGTGGTCCTCTTCGACATCGCTGAAGGCATGCCGCAAGGGAAAGCACTCGATCTTTATCAGTCGACTCCGGTCGACACCGTAAGTTGCTCACTCACCGGCACCCAGGATTATGCTGACATCGCTGGTTCCGACGTGGTCATCGTCACCGCCGGCGTTCCACGCAAGCCGGGAATGAGCCGCGACGATCTGGTCGGCATCAACGTCAAAGTGATGCAGGCGGTTGGCGAGGGGATCAAACAGCACTGCCCTGATGCCTTTGTGATCTGTGTCACCAATCCACTCGATGTGATGGTTTGGGTGCTCCGCGAGATCACGGGGCAGCCCCACAACATGGTTTGTGGCATGGCCGGCGTGTTGGACTCCGCGCGGTTCCGCACGTTCCTGGCCATGGAATTCGGCGTGTCCGTGGAGGATGTGACGGCCTTTGTGTTGGGTGGCCACGGTGACACCATGGTGCCGCTCGTCCGCTACTCCACCGTTGCTGGCATTCCATTGCCGGACTTGGTCAAGATGGGTTGGACCAGCCAGGAAAAGCTGGACCAGATCGTCCAAAGGACCCGCGACGGCGGCGCCGAAATCGTCGGACTGCTGAAGACCGGCTCGGCGTTCTACGCGCCCGCCACATCGGCCATCGCAATGGCCGAAGCCTACTTGAAGGACAAAAAACGGGTCCTGCCCTGTGCGGCCTACGTTGACGGGCTCTACGGCCTTGATGGCCTATATGTCGGTGTGCCAACAGTAATTGGTGCGGGTGGCGTTGAAAAAATCGTCGAGATCGAACTGAACGCCGATGAACGCGCCATGCTCGACCATTCGATCAACGCAGTGCAGACCCTAATCGGCGTTGCTAAAGGGTTGATGTAAACCCGATAGCAATTCTCTCTTGCGTGGACCGGGCATTCGGTGGCTGCGCCGATTGCCCGTAAATGCCGGGTTGCCAACGACCGAGCCCGCACGAACCAGGGAATGGGGAATCCATGAACATTCACGAATACCAAGCGAAGCAGTTGCTCGCAAAATACGGTGTCGCCGTCCCGCGCGGCAACGTCGCCTATACGGCGCCGGAGGCCGAACAAATCGCTAAAGAACTGGGCGGACCGGTCTACGTCGTAAAAGCCCAGATCCACGCCGGTGGCCGTGGCAAGGGTGGCGGAGTCAAGGTCGTGAAGTCCATCGATGACGTGATCGAGACCACAAAGTCCATGCTTGGCATGACCCTAGTCACTCACCAAACCGGCCCCCAGGGCAAGGAAGTCCATCGCGTTTACATCGAAGAGGGCTGCGACATCAAGCGCGAGCTTTACATGTCAATCCTCATCGATCGGGCGTCTGCTAACGTGACGATCATGGCCTCCACCGAAGGCGGCATGGACATCGAAAAGGTGGCCGCGGAGACACCGGAGAAGATTATCAAGGTTGCCATCGACCCAGCGGTCGGCATCCAGCCGTTCCATGCCCGCAAGGTGGCCTTCGGCTTGGGCTTGGAAGGCAAACAGGTGGGCGCTTGCGTCAAGTTCATCCTGGGCATTTACAAGTGCTTCACGGAGCTCGATGCCAGCTTGGTCGAAATCAATCCGTTGGTGGTCACCGGCTCGGGTGATGTCATCGCCCTCGATGCCAAAATGAACTTCGATGGCAATGCCCTGTTCCGTCACAAGGATATCGAGGAGCTGCGGGACGAGTCGGAAGAGGACCCGGCCGAGCTGGAAGCGGCCCGCCACGATCTCAACTATATCAAGCTGGACGGCAGCATCGGCTGCATGGTCAACGGCGCCGGGCTCGCCATGGCGACCATGGACATCATCAAGCTCTATGGCGGATCGCCCGCCAACTTCCTTGACGTGGGCG
>CAZUDB010000076.1:0-9123 GCA_964619055.1 uncultured Rhodospirillaceae bacterium | reverse complement strand
CGGGCGGCCTGTGGTAATTGTATTCGCCGTGCTGAGCGGCCACTCGCGCGTCAAGCGCGCGAGCCTCGGCGTAGACGATGTCCTTGTGCTGCTCCAGGTAGATCTCGCGCGCCTTGCGAACCTCCCGTCCCGCCAGGGCCGCCAGCACCCCCTCCGGCTCGGGCGGCACTTGATAGCCCAACGCAGCGGCTTCGCCACAGTCGATCTTGACGCCCTGCGGAAACGCCTTGGCGGCTTCCCTCATGATCGCCGCCGCAATGCTGTTGGTCACGGGATCTTCCATCGCATCCCGAAAGTGCACCTCGACGCTGCCGGCCGGCCATTGGCGATTGCCGGTCACGTGCAGGCGGTATCTATCGATGCGTGGTTGAGCGCTCGTCTGTAGATAGACCTGGATCGCGTCGAAGTCCCTTGCGCGCCAGACGATCAGCTGCAAGCCGCGATCTCCAATGTGGCGGAGGACGATCCCGACGAGCCAATTCTAAAGAACTCCAATCTGGTCGCTGGAGTTCGATATACGGTTCATCCAATGATCATTTGGCGCCGAGCGCCTCACTACTGAGGCCAGTCTGAAAAGTCCCATGATGTCCGGACCATAGCGGGGCGAGGTCAAGGGACACTAGCATCGTCCATTTGGGCCATTCACCGCAAACCGGATCTAAATGGCGTTTTTCGGGACGAAACCGGAATCAATCGGTTGAATTGACGCATTTCCCTCACAAAAAACAGGTTTTTGTAGATGTTGTTTCGTGGTGTTGACTAATCTGGAAACGTTCCAGCACGCCCGTTCATGAGCAGAAAGACGCTGCTGGAAAATCGCCGGAGTTTGCGGGAATGCCGACCGAGAATTCGGCCATTGAAAAATTGGAGGAGACACTATGCCCAAATGGGGTATATTCCCAGTAGAAATGCGTTATTTTTGCACGATAACAGCATTTCTCGCAAGCTTTACCGCTGGTTCGTTAACGGCTTTGGCAGATTGCGGCACGCCATGTTTCCAAGACAATGACGATATTCTGTCCGGTGAGCGTCAGCTGCTGCGCAATGACGACTTAGTCTATCTTGCTGGAACTCCCGGCAATTATGTAAACAGAGTGTTCCCAACATCAATGCTAACTTTGGGAACTTCCACCGATTTTCCGATTCCCGGTCAAGGAACGTCATTTGTACCGTTGCTCGAGGTGGGACGAGTATTTGCGCTTCCCAATGACGTCATTGTGAATGTTGTGTCCAACTCCAACAGTCAACGCACGATTGCCATAACGGATCCGAACGACGCCAACAACAACTCAGCCACAACCATCGCTGCGGGCGGTCCCGCTTTACCATCGGTGATGATGGCGGACTTTGATCAGGACGGTTTTCAAGATTTATTCTTTCTGTCCTCGTCGTCGGTCCAAGTCTACACGGCGAAATGTAGCAACGACCCGGTTGCGGAGTGTACGGGCACAGGTGGAAACGCCATTTCCGACGGAATGATTGCCGGGCCGCGACAAGGCCTTTCGAATATCCAACGTCCGATTCGGAGTATCACTCCAAGTGGCCTTGTTGAGCCTGTAGCTGGTGACTTCAACGCGGACGGCATTCTGGACGTGGCGTGGTTCGCTCAAGGCACAAACTCCTTTGGGGTTCCCTCGGGACCGGTGCGAGTCGTCTTTGTTTCCGTTTGCCCCGCCGCGAGTGTCGAGGTGTTTGGCCAGACCTGCAATGCTGCGCTGCAGATCATTTCGGCGCCGACGACCATCGTCGCTGAGCCCAACACGACACTTAAAGACTTTTCGCTGGCAGCAGGTAATTTCGATGGCAGCGGGCCAAATGCAAAAACTGGTGCTATCAACGATGAATTGGTCCTCGTCGTTAGTTCTGACTCGTCGATTTCTGTGCGCGCTTTTTCCTTTGATGCCAATATGACGGCAAACCCGGGACCCGGCCCCCTTACCATTAACAATACGCTCAGCACGTTTAGTGTGGACGGCAGAGTCATTGCCAGCCCGCCGGTGGTCGCGAGCGGACAATTGGATTGGGACTCTTTGCAGGATCAAGTGGTCATTGGTTACACCGTACCAAATGCCGACAGCAGCCTTGTGGCTTTGGCCGACCTCGCTATTGTCGACTTTGCCAGAGACCTCACCATGACCGGTGCGTTTTTTGGCGCAAGCAACCCAAACCCCAACGCGTCGAGCGACAACGGCACGTATACCGCTCACATTGCCATTGGTCGATTTGATCCACCTGATACCAATAACAACACGAACTTCAATGAGCAGATCGGGTATTTTATTATCGGAAACAACCCGCAGGGGCCAACCGGCGGCAATGCGCTCCAGATTTTCAAGTCAGAACGACAGGACAAGTTCGCGCCGATATTTGTTTCGGGCGTATCAGCCACGCCGGAACCCACGGTATTTCAACCCTCAGGGCTTGCGGCCGGCGATACGCAAGGACGGTCGTTGACGCTGGGCGCTCCGTCCATCGTCAGGGTCGAGCACATGCAGCCGGACACCGTCCTCGGCATGCCGCCCTCGCACATCGACTTCATCACGCCCGACGGTATATCCAGCCCGGTCCCGTTTAACCTCAGCGTGTATCCGCCGAGCTTCAACACCGAATACACATTCTCCGACAGCACGAAGACGTCGTCCTCCCGGACAACGAGCACCAGCTACACGGCCGCCACGACCGAAAGCTTCGAGCAAAAGGTTTCTTACAAGGAGCTCGATGTTGGCAGTGCATCGGTCGACCTGAAAGAGACCGCGACGCAAACCCACAGCCGTTCTGTAACCAAACAATACAGTCAATATCAGGGGAACACCTTCAATCTCGCCGCCGGCACCGCGCAGCAATTCGGTGACCAGGTCGCGTACACGTCTCGGATCATGAACATTTACACCTATCCGGTGATCGGGCGGGCTGGCTGCGCCGCAGGTTTTAAAGAGGTTACAGTAAATTCTGAGTTGAAGTGCTGCCCAAGTGACAAGGTTTCACATGGAACGTGTACGGCGCCGTCGGACGCTGTCGACCCAACGCCGCTAACGGTTCAGTATTCAGGACCGGACACGATTACGCATCACTTACTGATGCCAGCATCCAACTTGGAGTTCTTTCAGCCGCCCTACGAAGTCGGGCAAGTGCTTTCCTATCCCGGTAATCTGGCTCAGCTCGAGGCCGACATCAGCGGCCTCCAGCTCAAGACCGCGACCGGCCCGGCCCTTTGGCCTCAGCAGTCGTCGGCGGTAACTACGGTGACATGGGTAGGCGGCTCCACGGACGGCAGTACCACCGGGACGACCAGCAATCACAGTTTCGATGGCTCGGTTTCCGTATCGGGCAGCGTCGACGTGTTTGGTGACGGAATCTCCGTGTCAGACTCTTTCGACTACAGCGAGAGTTCAAGCACAAGCACGTTGAACTCTAGCTCCAACACGTCCGACGCATCGCGCGGGGTCACCGTGAACCGCGGAATAGACGTCAACACCAATGGTCAGAACACCAATCCCGCCTTCCAATACAACAACCGGACCTTTATCTTCGGCCAGGCCCTGCCGAGCGGCTCCATCCAGTCCGATCTTGTGGTCAGCGCCGATATCCCCTTCGATGGGATCCCCTGGGTCGCCTTCACCGCGACGCCATACCAGCAAGCGGGCACCAACACAGGCACCAGCGCTTGGTGGCTGCAGGCTTATGGGTCCAGGCCCGACATTGCGCTCACGCACCCGACCCGCTGGACCGTGAGCCTCACCAACACTGATCCCGTGAACACTCAGTTTCTGTTCAATTGTCCGCTTGGGTTCACCTCAACGTTCACCAGACCTGCGTGTAGATCCGTGAAAGACGCAATGCCAGCACTCACGGATTGCAACGCATCGAACGTAAACAACGTTGCCAACGCATGTGCTTTCTACAACATGAAGGGCTTTTTCTTAACGACCAACGCGGCCGAGAATAAAGGCGGAGTCGCCACCTCCACCCCGGGGGCTCCGTTTCTAACCACGGCCGTTGCTGGCGAGAGTCTGACGCTGCGCGCGCGCGTCTCCAACTACAGTTTGAAGAACATGACGTCGGACGAAACGGTCTATGTTCAGTTCTATGCGCAGCCGGTTGCCAGCAACGGCGATTTCGAGAACAGCACCGCTACGTTCATCGGTACTGCGAGTTTCGGTGGTGATTTGTTGCCCGCGCCCTGTGGTGGGCCGGTCAGGCCCCAGCCGTGCCAAACCTCAAACGAGGTGGAGCGAAATTGGGTGCTGGCCGAAGTGGTTTGGGATACCAGCACGCTACCGGATGCGATCAAGGAGCAGGACAGCTTTTGGAGGGTCTGGGGCGTGGCCTGGGCCCACGACTCCAAGGGCGTGGTGACGGAAATCGCTGACCATGGCGTTGACTTTTCGGCACCAGCCAATCCGAAAATGGCGGTGCCAGAGTGGACCTCGTTTGTCGAGGTTCCGGTAGAGCTTTACAGCAACAACGTCGGTTTTTACGGCCAAGTGTTTACGTTGACTGCGCCGGCCACCGAAACCAACGGCGAGGCATCGCCGCTCGCTCAAGATCTGGATGTAATCGCGATCAAGGTTGACCCCGATCAGCCCCTGCGCCGCCGCTACAACACTGTCCGGGCGACCGTACTCGCCACAGGAGGAACGGCCGATTTCGTTGTCGCACGGTTCAGCGATCTCGACCCGACAATGGACGGTAGCCTTTTTGACATAAACATCATTCCTCGCCTTCAAGGCGATACGGAATTCGTTACCAAAGGGGCCTTCATACCGGATAGCTGCGGCTGGGGCGAGGTCGTCGTCGAGGCAATTCCCCATGGCGGCGGCTTGCCAACGGCCAGGAGCTCAACCAACGTCTTCGTGACAACAGACCCGGTGGACGACATCGGTGCGCTAGCCCAAGCGATCGACGACATGGGTTTGACACGAACCAAGCGTATCCTACAGGCTAAACTCCTGGCGGCTGCGAACCTTTTTGCTGAAGACGAGGAGATTGCCGGCATCGCTCGACTTGAGGTGTTCATCGATCTTGTCGCGCGTCAGAGTGGCCTTCGAATTCCTTCCGAAACCGCCGATGGCCTGATTGCCGAAGCTCAATCGATCATCGATTGCCTCTAGCGATATGGGCCTTGCGCCGCTTATGAGTGTGATATTATAGAGCTTTTCGGGCTGGGTTCAGTAGGGGGCAGGGGTTCGACTGGCACAAGCGACCACCAGCAAAGCCCCTCCGTCGTGTCAAACCCCAAGGCCGAAGAAATTGAGCCGTCCGGGAAGGCGAGGATAAAGCTGGCGCGCGCGTTGGAGATCGGACGGCAGCACTCTTCGGAGCGATCAAACAAATAGCGACTCCGGGCAGAACGCAAAGCCGCGAAGCTCCTATAGGGGACGCTATGGTTCGATATATCGCGGAACCGGGTGCGGGATGTTGGCCCCATTGGAGATGTCCGCTCAAGCGCAGTCAGCGGACGTCGCTCCCATCCGGCGGGAACAAGCGCTGATAGCCAAGGCACTAAATCGCTGCCGCGATAGTTGCAGCGTCGCTGACGGTGTTGGCGTCTGATGGGGCGCCGCTAGAGCATCGCTGACGGGCCTGGGACTCCTGCCTGAAGATTGAGGTTTCGCCAACCTCCTTCAGGATCGGAGTTTCCCATGACCACGAACACGATCAGTCCCCTGCGCCAGCGCATGATCGAGGACATGAACGCCCGCAAGCTGTCGACCGGCACGCAGACGGGGCATGTGCGCAGCTGCCGCCGGTTTGCTGCGTTCCTTCGGCGCTCGCCCGAGACGGCGGAGCCTGACGACGTCCGCCGGTTCCAGCTACACATGGTCGAGGCGGGGGTCAGCCTGTGCACCCGCAACCGCACCATGACCGGGCTCAGGTTCCTGTTCCGGGTGACCCTGCGGCGGCCGGATCTCGCCGCGGAGATCTACCACTTTCGCGAGCCGCAGAGGATCCCGCTGGTGATGAGCCCGGACGAGATCAAGCGCCTGCTCGCCGTGGCCAAGACCCTCAAGGTGCGGGTGCTGCTCAGTCTCGCCTATGGCTGCGGCCTGCGCGCCGGCGAGGTCGTCAGGCTCACGGCCGGTGACATCGACAGCGCCCAGCACATCATCCGCATCGTTCAGGCGAAAGCCCGCAAGGATCGTCACGTCATGGTGCCCAAGGACCTGCTCGCCCTGCTCCGCCAATGGTGGACGGTGTGCCCAAGACGCCATGATGCGCGAACGCCGCCCGAGCAGCGTTGGCTCTTCCCGGGGCGCGCGCCGGACCAGCCGGTGACAACCCGCCAGTTCAACCGCCTCTTCCATGCCTCCGCAGCGGCCGCCGGGATCACCAAACCCGTCACCCTGCATTCGCTCCGCCACAGCTTCGCGACCCACCTCCTGGAGCGCGGGATTGATATCCACGTCATTCAGGCCCTGCTCGGCCATAACAAGCTCGATACAACGGCGCGCTACACCCGTGTTGCCACCGGCCTGATCGCCGATATCGAGAGCCCGCTCGACCGGTTGTCCCAGCCGGTCAAAGGCACCCGGCGGCGGAAGAAGACCGTGACCTAAGCGCGTCGCCCCCGTGTCCCGTCCGGCCCTGGAGGTCGCGGACATCTGCCGCGACCACGGGGCGGCGTGGCGCCGGGCCAATGCCGGCCACGTCAGTCTCGGCCAGATGAAGGTGATGAGCGCCATCGAGCGCTGCCGCACGGCGGCGCTCGGCGGCCATGTTGCGCGGTGTGAGGACTGCGATCACACCACCATCGCCTACAACAGCTGCCGCAACCGGCATTGCCCCAAGTGCCAGGGCGCGGCGGCGCGGGACTGGCTGGCCGACCGTGAGAAGGAGCTGTTGCCGGTCGGCTACTTTCACGTCGTCTTCACCCTACCGGCGGCGATCGCCGACATCGCCTATCAGAACAAGCGGGTGATCTACGATCTGCTGTTCAAGGCCAGCACCGAGACGATGCTGACGATTGCCGCCGACCCCAAACACCTCGGCGCGCACATCGGCATCACCGCGGTCCTGCATACCTGGGGCTCGGCGATGACCCATCACCCGCACGTCCACATGATCGTGCCGGGCGGCGGCATCGCGCTCGACGGCCAACGATGGGTCCCCTGCCGTCCGCGCTTCTTCCTGCCGGTGCGGGTTCTCTCGCGCCTGTTCCGGCGGCTGTTTCTGCAGCGGCTCGTCGCGGCCTATGAAGCGGAACGCCTGAGGCTCTTCGGGCCTCACCAGCCGCTTGCCGAGACCGCCGCTTTCAACGCCTACCTCAAACCGCTCCGGACAGGCGAATGGGTCATCTACGCGAAGGAGCCGTTCGCCGGTCCCGAGGCCGTGCTCGCCTATCTCAGCCGCTACCCCCACCGCGTGGCCATCTCGAACCACCGGCTGATCAAGGCCGACGAGACCGGCGTCACCTTCCGATACAAGGACTATCGCGTCATCGGTCCCGCTCGGGACAAGACCATGACCCTCAACGTGGCCGAGTTCATCCGTCGCTTCCTGATGCACGTGCTGCCGAAGGACTTCCACCGCATCCGCCACAGCGGCTTGCTGGCTAACGGCAACCGCGCCGCCAATCTTGCCCGGGCCCGCGACCTGCTCGACGTATCGGCTGTCGACTCCGCCAACGACGACCGCCGCGCTGAAAATCCCGACGAACCGAGCGGTCCCGCCCAAACATGCCCCTGCTGTGGCGGGCGCATGATCGTCATCGAAGGCTTCGAGGCCGGCGCCAAGCCCAAGCACCGCCCGATGCCAGCGGGGATCGACAGCTCATGACGCCGCCGACACCGCCCCCACTGCGTGACCCTGACCGTGTTGACGATTGGTCGAAGGCCGGCAAAGGCGCGGTGCGGCTTCCAACCGACAACAGCCCGTTCCCGCAGCTCCCCGCGTCCTCATTCCGCCACTGTCACACCCTATCGATCCTCCTGCCGATGCAGACCGTGCCGCCCAGGACCCCTGACGGGCCTCGCCACGCAACCCCGTTCCCCACCAACGCGGCGCTCAAATCCCCATAGAGTCTCGCTCCAACGCCCGAGCCCAACCGCCCGCGATTTCGTGCCTTGGCGCTTCTCGGACGCCAGCTCGCTCCGACCTCCACCACCAACACCGTGCCGGGCGTCCGAGAAACCTGCACAAGAGGGACGGTCACTCTCTGCTTGGTGAACCGTCCGGACCTCAAGCCAAAGCGGACGTCAAGCCGACGAAAGTGGGCATCGCGTAGCGCATGTCTGCTCAGGGGCGGTCAGGGGACGTCAGTCCAGGCCTTGCTGTTGGATGAGGAGATTGGCGGATTGGCAGATGTCGAGGTCAGAGGTCACGGTAGACCCGTTGTCAGGCAGTTTTGGTGCTTTGCATCGCACAGATGGCGTCCGCCACGCGCAGCCAAGCGGCGGCCTCTTCGACACGACCGGCTAAGTTGGCTTTCTCAGCCAACCTAAGCACCCCAGGGCGGGCGCCGGCGCCGTGCCTCATAATGGTAGCCTGCGCCGTTGCTTCAACAACCCGGTCGGGGATCGGGTAAAGCGGGTTCTCCCCAGATAGGTCGGTTGGGTCGATGCCGAGGGCTCTCAGAAGTGTGAGGTGCTCATCATCTTGATTAAATAGCTTCATAGAAATAAATGTATAAATGCGCTGATCTTCTAGGGCCATGCTGTCTGGTTTTTTCTTGTTTTCGAGAAAACATACGAGCCGGCTAAGTTGCTTTTGATACTCCCGCGCGCTCGCCTCTCGTGCAGTCGGATCACCGAATCTAACAATTAGGCCTTCAACCCGCCTATGTTCTTTCTGCGCGGCCTCTACAACTTGCTCTAAGCTTTTGACGGGGAGGGAGTCGACGAACTGGGTGAGGTTGAGTGTATCCATGGGATGCCTCCCGCAACTTTGTGGAAGTTGAACCATCACGAATGCGCGTAATGCGAGAGGAAATGTGGCACCCCATACGGTGCAGATCAAGGCCCCAATTGCCTTGAGGTGCCGACCGGCTCCCCCACAACAAAAAGCGGCGCACCGAAGCGCGCCGCTGCGTTGGGGACGATGGGGGTGGGTCAGACTTGAGCGGATGCCACTAAGCCAGCGCGAAGCTGTCGATGAAGTCGGTTTGGTCGAGTTGACCGGCGGCGT
>CAZUDB010000075.1:0-9247 GCA_964619055.1 uncultured Rhodospirillaceae bacterium | reverse complement strand
CGACGGCTCCGCCAGGTCCAAAAACTTCACCATCAACGTCGACGACGTGAACGAAGATCAGGATCTGGCAGTGATCACGGGATCAGACCACCGCGATGCGCTGTTTGGGACGGATGCGCCTGAAATCTTCCACGGCGACGACGGCGGCGACTTCCTGTTCGGACGCGGCGGTGACGACGTCATGCACGGCGGGAACGGGGACGATTGGTTTTGGGGTGACGCAGGCGATGACATGATGATCGGAGGCGCCGGTGACGATTCCTATAACGTCTACGATGCCGGCGACCAAGTTGTGGAAACCGCCGGAAATGGAAAAGATCACGTGTACGCCTTTAAGGACTACGCGTTACCCGCGCACGTTGAATTGCTATCGCTAGAACAGGGTCTGTCAGCCACCGGCAACAGCCTCGCAAACACCATTCGCGGCAATGATCAGGCCAATCAGCTTCATGGCGCTGGAGGCAACGATGTTCTCAACGGTGGCCGCGGTGATGATGTCCTGATCGGCGGCGCCCACCACGATACGTTTTACTTCTCGGTCGGCTACGGCAATGATGTCGTGGCGGACTTCCGAACCGGCAATGACCTGCTCGACATCGCTCCGCTTCGCTCGGTCGCTTGGGCCGATATTGATGACGACGGCAATGGCATTCTTGACGATGGTGAGGGTGGTAGCGCCTTCACGGCCGAAGTGGGCGTCGATACCGTTCTCCGCTTCGACGCGGCCACGTCGCTCACACTGGCTGGAATCACAGACCTGCGAG
Organism: uncultured Rhodospirillaceae bacterium; assembly: GCA_964619055.1. Taxonomy (GTDB): domain Bacteria; phylum Pseudomonadota; class Alphaproteobacteria; order Rhodospirillales; family Defluviicoccaceae; genus CAYVUM01. Next base: position 8,483 of record CAZUDB010000075.1, on the reverse strand, counting down.
CAGATGAGTTTATCACAGCCGACAGCTTGATCAGCTAACGAAAGACGGGATTGCGGGGATCGTGCGCGATCCCCATCCCTTCTCTAACCGATTGCCGTCGACGCGGCTCGGCCTTTAGGTCGGCTTGGGCAAGTGGCGGCTGGGATCGACGGGGGTCTTCCCGCGCCTTAATTGAAAATGCAGTTGGGGCGTTGAGACGTTGCCTGTGTTGCCGACACGGGCAATCGCTTGTCCCTTCTGCACGACGTCGCCGCGCTTGACCAGCAATCGGTCGTTATGAGCATAGGCGGTTACCCAGCCATCGGAGTGGCGTACCAAGATTAGATTGCCGAAGCCGCGGAGCTCATTGCCGGCATAGGCGACGACCCCGTTCTCGGAGGCACGAACCGTGGTGCCTCGAGCGGCCGCTATATTAATGCCATCGTTGTGCATACCGCGTGGTTTCGGACCAAACCCGGCAATAATCTCACCGTTGACGGGCCATAGGAAACCGGACCCGGCGGCGGGCGGTGGGGGTGACGGGCTCGGGCTCGGCTTGGCCGGCAAGGCGGCGGTCGTCGACGGCGCGGGGGGAACCTCCGCGGTCGACGGTGCAGGAGCTGAGGGCGGCGCCGGAGCCGTAGTCATGGGTAGCGGCGGGGGCTCGCCTGAATCGTCGGTCGGGATGGGCGGTGCGCCGGTGACGGATGTCGGGTCCGACGAATTGGGCACATCCGTTCGCGCCAACGTCGGCTCCGATTCCGCCGGAGCAGGGCTTGTCTCGGGGATTGTCAGTGCCTGTCCCGCCTGGAGCGAATAGGGCGCGATCAATCCGTTGACGCTAGCAAGCGTGTGCACGTCCACGTTGTAGCGACCGGCGATAATCTGCAGGGTTTCGCCCTCTGCAACGACATGCTCGTGCGTCCTTGGTAAGCGAATCTGTTGTCCCACGACTAAGTCATAGGGCGCGGCCAATCCATTGGCGTCGATGATTGCATCTACGGCCACGCCATAACGGCGGGATAAGGCGTAAACGGTATCGCCGGCAGAGACCGTGACCGATATCTCACCAGGCGCTAGGGGCGGCACAATGGCTGCCCCTGTTGGCGGCAGCGGATCGGGCTTTGTCGGTATTGCGGCCACCGTGACCGGGGCGCTTGACGTTTGGCTCGCGGTCGAGGAATTGCCGCCTCCAGGAGTTGGCGGAGCGGTTATCGGTCCGGAGTATTCCGCCCAGCCGCAGGCGGCGAGCTGACTGACAGCAATCGCGAAGGCGAGCGCAATACTGGATTTGGGTGCGTATCTGACCATAGCATGATTATGGTCAGAGATGATTGCGGCATCAAATTGTCTGGCCTCGCGATGGCGTAGGTCAGAAATCGTCGGCTCGGCTCGCAATCAAAGGAACGAAGCGAATAGGCCCCAAATCGTTCGAATCGAGCTCAAATCCACACTTTCTGAACCGGATCAGCCGATGCCCGCCCAAACCGTCCTCAATGGGAACAACCATGATACCGTCCTGTGAAAGCTGCTCAGCAAGGACGGGCGGCGCGTCACTGGCCGCTGCCGTGACAATGATTCGCTCGAAGGGCGCTTGCTCGGGCCAGCCGAGCGTCCCGTCGCCAACCCGGGTCGTGAGGTTGCTGAAGCCAAGGGACGCAAACCGAGCTTCGGCCTCCAACTGCAGAGCCCGGTAGCGCTCAACGGTGTAAACACGCCGGCACAAGCGGGACAGAATTGCCGCCTGATAGCCGGAGCCAGTCCCGATCTCCAATACCTTCGTCCGATCAGTGACATCGAGCGCCTGGGTCATGCGCGCAACGACGATTGGCGCACTGAGCGTCTGATGGCAGGCGATCGGCAATGCCGTGTTCTCATAAACCTGATGGCGAAAGGCATCAGGAGCGAAGACCTCGCGAGGCACGCGTTCGATGGCGGCCAGCACGCGGATGTCCGTGATCCCGGCGCGGCGAAGATCCAAGATGAGGCGGATCTTTAGCGGGTCCGGACTACTCATTCGCCGGTCCTGGCCGTTGCCGGCGCCAACGACTCGGCAAGTGGGCCGAGCGCGTCATGGGCTGTGAGATCGCGGGTCAACGGCGTGATGGCGATGGCGCCGCCATGGACCGCCGCCAGATCCGTTCCCGGCTGCTCACGGTCCTCATCGCGACCATGGCCGATCCAATACCAAGTGTCGCCCCGGGGATCGACGCCGTCCACGATTGCGCCGCCGATCTTGCGTCGCCCCTGGCGAGCCACGCTCATTCCGCGAACAGCATCGGCGGAGACGTCGGGAAAGTTGACGTTGATGAGCACGCGGCGGGGCCATCGTGCAAACGCCAACAGCATAATCACATGCGGCGCCCAATGCTCCGCTGTGCTCCACTGCACGTGCTGACGATCCGTGTAGTAAAGGCTCATCGCCACGGAGCGAATGCCGAGCAAGGTTCCTTCCATGGCGCCCGCGACGGTGCCGGAGTAGGCTGCATCCTCACCCATGTTGCCGCCCCGATTGATGCCGGAAATGATTAGATCCGGGGGCGCGCCGCGCATGACTCGGTGGATCGCGAGCAGAACACAGTCAGTGGGTGTGCCGTCTACGGCGTATCGGCGCTCACCCGCGGGCCGAACGTAGAGCGGGCGCCGCATCGTGAGAGAATGGCTTGCAGCACTCTGCTCCGTTTGTGGCGCAACCACCCAAACCTCCCGCACAAGGGGACGCAGGCATCGCTCAAGAGCCGCTAGGCCTATGGCGTCGATCCCGTCGTCATTGACGAGCAAGACCCGCGCATCGGCAAGCGCCAGCGGCCCATGGAGCATGGACGTCACGGGATATCATCACGGCGGGGGATCAGGATCTCCAATCCACCCATGTAAGGCCGGAGCACTTCGGGGATGACGACGGAGCCATCGGCCCGCTGATGATTCTCAAGGACAGCGATCAACGTCCGCCCCACTGCGAGGCCCGAGCCGTTGAGAGTGTGGCAAAAACGCGTGCCCTTTTCCCCGGCCGGGCGATAGCGCGCCCGCATCCTCCGGGCCTGGAACTCGCCGCAATTGGAGCAGCTGGAGATTTCACGGTAGCGCGCCTGTGCTGGCAACCACACTTCAATGTCATGGGTCTTGGTGGCTCCGAAACCCATATCACCGGCGGAGAGCACAACGGTGCGATAGGGCAGGTCGAGGCGCTGCAGCACTGTTTCCGCACACTCCGTCATCCGCTCGTGCTCGGCTTCGGAGTCCTCCGGACGCGTGATGCTGACCAACTCGACTTTGCTGAACTGATGCTGGCGGATCATGCCGCGTGTGTCGCGCCCGGCCGAGCCCGCTTCAGATCTGAAACACCAAGTCAGCGCCGCTAACCGCCGCGGCAGCGAGCCCTCGTCAACAATCTCGTCGGCCATAAGGTTGGTGAGTGGCACCTCCGCCGTTGGGATCAGCCATAACCGCTGTTGGGCAAGGCGGTCCCGAAATGCCTGTATCGCGCGCCGCCCAATCCGTTCGGGCCCTTCAAGGTCATCGGTCGCCGCACCACCCTCCGCATTGGCTTCGGCGCCACTGCCAGCACCGGAGCAGGCTGCGGCAACTGCGTCATCCTCATCTGCACTGGGGGACAGGAAGGGATTGGTGCGAAAGGTGCAAAAGAGATCGTCCTCAAACTTCGGCAGTTGGCCAGTGCCGAACAGGGCGTCGTCACGAACCAGCGCGGGCGGATTGATCTCCGTATAGCCAAACTCCGTCGTATGAAGGTCGAGCATGAACGCCGCGAGCGCACGCTCCATCCGCGCGAGAGCGCCGGTCAGAACGACAAACCGTGCGCCCGACAACTTAGCCGCCCGGTCAAAATCCATAAGACCCATATCTTCGCCAATAGCGGCATGGTCTTTGGGCTGGAAGTCAAAGTCCTGGGGTTCGCCCCACCGCCGAATCTCTACATTGGCACCCTCGTCCTGGCCGTCAGGAACGTCATCGGCGGGCAAGTTCGGCAAGGACGCCAGTGCGCGATCAAGATTGGCTTCGGCCGAACGAGCCCGATCCTCGGCAGCGGCTTGGCGGTCCTTGGATCGGGCCACCTCTGCCAGGACGTCGTCGGCGTTAGCGCCGCGCCGCTTTAGCTCGCCAACCTCCTTTGAGAGCCGGTTTCGCTCTGTTTGGATTGACTGAGCCTCGGCCAAAGCCCCACGGCGGAGGCCATCCAACTCAATAAGAACCGCCGCCTGCGGCGCCAGTCCGCGCCTAGCGAGGCCCGCGTCGAAGGCATCGGGTCGATCTCGGACCCACTTGATGTCGAACATATGAATAAGCCACAGCAAAGAGAGCTTGCCGCCCGTTAGCCTATGGATCCTTCGGGGTCAAGACGACGCCCCGATGCCAACATCGAGGCTGGTTCAGGTGTAACGGTTAGTTGTCGAGAGCGCCCTGGTTCACCCAGTCCCGAATCGTGAGAATCTGGTAGCGCAGCAGCGGCCGCTCATTGTGCGGCATGCGTAATTCTGGCGATGCACGACCCTCGATCAGCACATTAAAGTTGCTAAGGCGTGCGTCACCCGGCGTGACGATCGGCCCGTGTTTGGTACCCTTCATTAGGCCCTCGTAACTCGTCAGATCGAGCCCGCTCTCGGCATAGCCCGCACCGCCGGGTTGATGACACGTGACGCATCGTGTGTTGAGCACCGGCTGGATATCCATGGAGTAGCTCACTTCCTCCTCGGCGGCCGGGGTCGAAGGCGCCAAAGTGGCCACCATCGCCGCAATCAGCGCCCATATAACCACGCGTGTCGAGTTCACGGCAACGTTCCAAGATCTGTCGTGCATGATTAAATCCCCTCCTCTATGGCCGCTTTCTGACCCGGCGATGCTTGCACATTTGTCTGGCTGCGTACGAATGCCGAACCATGACAGCCCCTATCCGTGACGGTGCGGTGCACACCCATGGCCAGACGGTACTCCCTAAAATCAGTTTAACACCGCATGCCAAAAAGCCCCAGCCGTTCGCCACCAATTTCAACGCATGGGCGACGGCACCTATCGGCAACAACAATTTAAAGACGAACGATCTCTTATTATTACAACCCTTAAAAGAGTGTGGTGCAGCACCTGAACCCCGCGCTGAACAATCGGACTCCTCGACCGCGAGCGACGGTGATATCTTTGTGGCAACGGGAGTTGGCGGCAGCGGGAGCGTGACCAATGGGTGGGAGCGTTGCATCCATTTGCGATATCTTGTCTCAAAACTACTTGTTTGAAGGGATACCGAGATCGGACATTATTAAATTAGCTGACCGGGTTCAAACGCGCGTGTATCAGAAAAAACAGCCGATATTTGCGATGGGCGACCCTGGTGATTGTATGATGGCCGTATTGAGCGGCCAAATCGGGATCCGCTTGTATTCTCCGGAAGGCCGGGATGTATTGCTGGCCATTTTTGGGCCGGGGGCCGTTTTTGGCGAGATTGCGATGATCGACGGCGGCGAACGCACCGCAGACGCCGATGCTCTGACAACAACTGAGCTCATCGTCCTGCATCGCCGTGATTTCATGCCCTTTGTTGACAGGAACCCGAAAGTCGCCATGCGGCTATTGGACATCATGTGCAAAAGGTTTCGCGCGGTCGACAAGCAAATCCTCGACTTTTTTACGCTGTCTCTCCCCTCCCGAATCGCCAAGACGCTATTGGTTCTCGCAGACAACCATGGCCGACCGACGAAAGAGGGCACGGAAATCAACCTCTATCTGCCACAGCAGCTCATGGCCAGCATGGCACTTGCGTCCCGCGAATCCGTGAATCAGGTGTTTAAGGATCTTGAGCACGCAGGTTGCATCAAGAAAGTTAGCCGCTGCCGGTACGAGATCACTGATCGGGAGATGCTTGAACAGCAAGCCGCAATTGCCGTTTGACTGTTACACCCGGCATCGCGGTAGTCGATCGGTATGGAGATCAAAAGAAGGCTCATCCCTGGCACTGTGATCGGCGCAATCGTCGCCGTTGCTGGCGTTGTGCTTTGGCTATCACCGCCCGGATCTTGGCTCGAAGAACAGATCGGCCTTAAATGGTTGTTTAGCGTCCGCGGGCCGGTCGAGGCTCCTGCGGATGTGGTGGTCGTATCGATAGACCGCCGCTCCGCCGTGGCGCTCGGCCATGATCCGGGATTGGCTATTTGGCCTCGTGAGGTCCATGCCGAGTTGGTGCGAACGCTCGCCGAGCTGGGCGCGGCCACTATCGCCTTCGATATCGCGTTCAGGGACGAGGGCAATTCCCGGACCGATGCCGAGCTTGCGGATGCGATCGTTCAATCAGGACAGGTGGTTCTGATTGAGTGGTTGGAAGAGAAACAAGGATACATCACTGACGAAGCCGGCGAGATTACGGGTACCGTCGAAATCGAGATCCGAACGCCTCCCCTGAACTTGTTCGCACAGGCCGCAGCGGGTCTTGGCCCCTTCCCGCTGCCGAAGGAAGGTACGGCCCCCGTGAGCCAGGTTTGGATGTTCAAGCCGGCAGCGGGCGGAATTGCCACGTTGCCGGCGATGACCCTACGGGTTCGCAATCGAAACGCCTTGGCAATGTGGCACCAGGCGCTTGAGGCAGCCGGAACTTCGCCGGCCGATCAGACAGAATTCACCAAAGCAACGTACGTTGGTTCGGGCCCTTCGATGGCAGCCGATTCTCTCCACGCCGACATGGTAGCAACCCGCGCAATGTTCATGCGGGATCCCGGGCTTGCTGATCGCGTGCGCAAACATCTGGTCGCCCATGGCGCGGGCCTACCGTCCTACGACCATGCTGCTCTGATGGCCCTTGCGTCACTTTATGGCAGCGCGGATAGCCGGTTCTTGAACTTCTACGGTCCGCCCGGGACCATTCGAACGCTCCCGATCCACGCCTTGATCGACGGTGACACCGGCGGGCCGCGCGAGGCCGGATTGTCACTCGAAGGTCGAACCGTCTTCGTCGGCGCGAGCGAGATGCACGATGCCGGGCAGCCGGACGGGTTCCCAACTGTCTTCACCCGACGCGACGGCGTCGACCTCAGTGGAGTTGAGATCGCTGCCACAGCGTTTGCCAACCTGATCGATAACCGTCTGCTTGTGGTGCCGGGCCCTGGCGTGGTTGTCGCGGCGTTGGTGGTGTTCGGTCTCGTTATCGGCTTGATTGTATCCTTGCTGCCGCCAAAAGCAGTTGTCCCGGGAGGCCTCCTCTTTGGGGCTGGGTACGCAGCCACCGCCTACGTGCTGTTTGCGTCAGCTCATATTTGGCTACCGATCACGACCCCACTCGCGTGGCAACTACCGCTCGCCGTGATTTTCGGCCAGCTAGGCAAGATTATTTCTTTCACGAAAATACTCGCAAAACTCTTTCCGCGTTGGCCGGGTGGCAACCCAGAAAACCTCCAAACATATAGTCGCGTGATCAATGCTGTTTGCCTGAAAACCGACGCCGAAAACTTCACACATGCTTCTGAGATAGTTGGACCTCATGAAATTCAGAAATTACTAAGCATTTACTTGGGAAAGCAGATAGAAGCCTCCGATCAGCATCTCGTTGATATCTGCGAAATTGGAACCGATGGCCTGCTTGCGGCATGGGATGAGGCGAAGTGGGGACCACTCGAATCGCGCCGCCGTGCCTGTCTCGCGGCGCTGGACACCGTCGCCGCCGTGGATCGGTTCAATAAGGACCACCCTGAATATCCGTCAATGCCGGCTCGAATCGGACTGACTAGCGGTGAAATCTTCTACGGTAATAAGAACATAGCAAACAAGATCCAGTTCGGTGTTTACGGCGACCCGGCCAACTTGGCGTCACGCCTCGAGAGCCTGAATAAGGTGCTCGGCACCCGCATCCTGGTGTCCGCCGATGCCGTGGCCGGCGTGGATGCGGTCCGGCTGCGGCCTGTTGGGGTCTTTATGTTGCGCGGCGTGACGGAACCGGTGAGCGTTGTCGAAGTCCGCTGTCGTCGAAGCGATGACTCGGCCGGGGAAATCGAACTTTGTGAGCGCTTCGCAGAAGCACTGGCGCTATTCCAAGGTCGAGACTTTGTTAATGCCGCAGAAAGTTTGGATGCCTTGCTCACCGATTTTCCGCAAGACGGTCCCACAGCCTATTTGCGCCGCCAATGCGCATCGCCGACGGACATTGTTCCAGACTATGGCTAAGTTGTCGTCTTGTCGCCCGATCAAAGATGAGGCAGGCGTAATCGCGGACAGCTTTTTCGTCCTTTTAAATGTGTTGTATGATTACGACAATCGCATGCCGCTTTGAACTTTTCCTCAACGTGGTTGTATTTCACGCTTGGCCGTACCCTGCAAGGTGATTAGCATCGTTGATGCTTAGTCAGGCAAGTGGTGGGGTGGGCCACTGGAAATACGATTGAGGAACAGCGAGTTGCCACGAAGTTTAGCGCAGCTCACGGTGACACTCTTGGTCACCGCATTAGTCATGATCATGTCATCGCACGCGCTTGGTGCGTGCGAAACCATGTCCATCGGTACGGTTGTTTCGG
>CAZUDB010000074.1:0-10591 GCA_964619055.1 uncultured Rhodospirillaceae bacterium | reverse complement strand
GCACCCGTTGAGACTCTTTCCATATCGAAAACCGCGAGTAGATAGCGAGCCAACGGCTCCCCTCGGCTGGCAGCCTGCTCGATGAGCGCCCGTCCGCCGGCGGCATCGATCGGCCCACCAAGTCCGACCCGCTGAGACAAACCAAGCAGCGTGGACCCGACAGCAATGCCGCGATCGTGTGCGCGCCGGAAATCCTGCTGTGCTCCCACTGTGTCTGCGTTGTCTCCCCATCCGCGCTGAATGGCAATGGCGCGCAAGACATAGCCAATGTCCGACCCACCCTCGATCGCTGCATTGAGTAGATCAAGGGATGTCTCGACCGCGTCGGCGTTCTGCCCAAGGTACAGCTCGAAGAAGCCGTGAAAAGCCGCGGCGTCCGCGTGGCCCAAGTCTGCGGCCTAGGCCAGCATTGCCAATCCAGTATCGATCCGGTCATTTCCGGTATGAAAGACCTCGCCGCGGAGCTTCGCGAGACCCAAGACGAACAGGGCGTCAGCATCTCCCTCCTCGGCCTCAACTTCGAGCACCAGCAATTCGCTATCGTCGACGAGCGGAACGAGGAGACCGAACAGAATTGACGAAAAGGGCAGCCACGTCGTGACCTCACGGTGCTCCGCCGACGCAGGCCCCATCGCGTCCAGCCCTAGTGATCTGGCTGACTCGGATGGGCTTTCCGTCTCGACAGCCGCCATGACCGGCTGCACCCAACTTACGATCAAAAGCGCAAGCGCTAATGCCACAATGCGTGGTGTCATGCTGTCCCGCCCCGCTCACAAACGCTCGAACGATCAGCGGTGTACCACAGCCAGTGGCTGTATCTCCACAACATCAGGCGATGTCGGAGAACGGCCCGGGCTTTTTTGAAAGGAACGATAGTCCGTCCGCCATCCAGGTTCGCCGGAACCAGGGTGGCGCCCCTTGCTTCGCGCGCCGAGCGCTAAAAGTCTTTATGGCGCCAGCCGGGCCGCTGAAACAGCTTCAGCCGGACAGCTAGAATGGTATCTCGTCGTCCAGGTCGCCATACGTGGGGGTGGCTGCCTTGGAGCCGCCAGCCTCGCGTCCGGCGCTGCTGCCCTCGAAGTCGCTATCAGGGCTCGCAGTACCGCCGTCTGAGCGGCTGTCGAGCAACGTCAGGTCACCGCGGAACCGGCTGATCACGACCTCGGTCGAATAGCGGTCCTGCCCATTTTGATCCTGCCACTTGCGGGTCTGCAACGCGCCTTCGACGAATAACTTCGAGCCCTTGCGCAGATAGCGTTCGGCGACGTCGGCCAGGCGATCATTGAAGATGACGACACGATGCCATTCAGTGCGCTCCCTGGGCTCGCCGGAAGCACGGTCCTTCCAGCGTTCGGACGTAGCCAGGGACAGATTGACGATCTTCCCGCCATCCTGCGTAAACCGCACCTCCGGATCACGACCGAGATTGCCTACCAAAATGACCTTGTTGACCGAACCTGCCATTTCTTATCGTCCTTGTGCCCGTCGCCGAGGCTGGACCCAATACCGGCGTCGCTGTTCAGCCCCACTGTAGCGGCAGATAGGATCGTGACGAAAGAGGACTGCCACCAGAGCGCTGAGCCGGAAGGCCATCACTGCGCGCCCACACTCTACCACAAACTTCGACCCAACTAGACATCCGAGATTGGGCCGCGCGCGCCACCAATTTTTGTTGTTTCTTAAACGTTGAAGAGTAGCGTGACGACAACCGCTGTCGCCTGTCACAAGCTGAAAGCCACTCCGCCCAAAGCAGCGCGCGCGGTAAAAAAACTATAGCACTGCCGAAACTCTGTTGCAAAGTGTTACTGAGGCTTCGTTTGTGTGCGGTGCAACAAAAAAGCTACCTTTATGCTGCGCACAATTTCGGCAAGCAGCAGCCTTGTTGCGCCGCAACAATTAGTCGCCCGCTGCGAACTTCACCGCATCCTCGGCAGCATGGATCAGGGCGCGTGCCTTGTTGCAGCTTTCTTCGTACTCGGCGTCGGGATCGCTGTCCGCGACGACGCCGCCGCCCGCTTGCACGTAGAGCATGCCGTCTTTGATGACGGCGGTCCGCAAGGCGATGCAGGAGTCCACTTGACCGTCGGCCCCGATATAGCCGATGCAGCCGCCGTAGATGCCCCGACGCTCCGGCTCCAGCTCGTCGATGATCTCCATGGCGCGAACCTTTGGTGCACCCGAGACCGTGCCGGCGGGAAAGCCGGCAAACAGGGCAGCCACCGCGTCATGGGAATCGGCGAGGCGACCCACCACGTTTGAGACGATGTGCATGACGTGGGAGTAGTTCTCGATCACCATCTGTTCGGTGACGCGCACGCTTCCCACCTCGGCGACGCGGCCCACGTCGTTGCGACCCAAATCCAGCAGCATCAGGTGTTCGGCGCGCTCCTTCGGATCGGCAAGCAAGTCGGTGGCGAGGGCTTTGTCCTCCTCCGGATTTTGCCCGCGGCGTCGCGTGCCTGCGATCGGTCTGATGGTCACTTGGCCGTCGCGGACCCGAACCATGATCTCGGGGCTGGAGCCCACGACGGCAAAGCCGCCGAAGTCCAAGACGAACAGGAAGGGTGAGGGATTGATGCGGCGCAGCGCTCGATACAAGGCGATGGGTGGGAGCCGGAACGGAACGCGGAACCTCTGTGACGGCACCACCTGAAAGATGTCGCCGGCGACGATGTACTTCTTCGCCTTACGGACCATCTCGCCATAGGCGGCATGGGTCGTGTTGGAGGTGGGCTCGGCGAGTGTTGCGGCCTCGTTCCGGGTTGCCCGCCGATAGGGCAGGCTGCGGGAGAAGTCGACCACAACGTCTGCGAGCCGCGCTCGCGCGAGGTCCCAGGCCACGGTCACGTCAAGTCGTTCATCGTGCCACACCGGGGTGACCACGGTCACCACATCCTCCACCGTGTCGAACACGGCGATCACGGTCGGCCGCAACAGACGGCCGTCGGGCAAGCCCAAAGGATCGGGGTTGCTGTCAGGGATTCGCTCGATCAGGCGGATCATGTCGTAGCCCATGTAGCCGAACAGGCCGGCTGCCATAGGTGGCAAGCCCGTCGGCAAGTCGATCCGGCTTTCCGCAACAAGTGCCCGAAGTGATGCCAGTGTGCCGTGAATCTGCCCGACCGGGCAGGGCGCAAAGCTCTCGGGATTGGCGGCCGCGGTGCGGTTGATCCACGCCTCGTTGCCACGGCAAGTCCAGATTAGATCGGGGCGCAATCCGATTAGGGAGTAGCGGCCGCGTACCGCTCCCCCTTCAACCGACTCCAGAAGAAAACTGTTAGGTCGTCCGTCGGCGAGCTTGAGCATCGCCGAAACCGGCGTCTCCAGATCGGCGACCAAGCTCGTCCACACGACCTGCGCCCGGCCGGCTGCGTGCGTTGTCGCGAAATGGGAATAGTCTGGAAACACCTCCATCCGGTCTGCATCGGGAGTTTCTCCCAAAGCTCCTCGTTGTTCGCGCGGTCGAAACCCAGGAGGCATCCGCGTGGTCCCGGCTCGGGCGTCGGCGGAGGCGTCTCGGGCTTTGCAGGGGGGAGACTCCCTCCGGTCCTGCCGTTAGAAGATCTGCTCGGTCACAGCTTGATTGATGGTGACGGGATGGCGCTTTCGCATCTCCGCAATCAACTGCTCGCTCACCTCGCGGCGAAGTTGGGTCGTCAACAGAGCACCGAGTTGTTGAACGTTGCTGGGGTCGCTTGCGGGATCGGCGCTGAGAATCTCTCGCACGTGGCCGACATACTGCACCCCATCATAGTTTAGCGTTTCGGCCTCGCCGACGTTCATTTTAAAGAGCACCTCGACGACCAGGGCAGGGAGGTCCGTGCCGGCACCACTACGATCGAATGGTCCGGTTGTTTGCACCTCCAACCCATATTCAGCAGCGATCGTTTTCGGATCGGCACCGCCATTAAGCCGTTCTTCGATGGTGGTGGCCGTTTCAGCGGCGGCCGTAACGACACGCTCCCGGCGGACCAAGGCCTCGATTTCCGAACGAACAGCATCGAAGCCACGATCCGCGGGCGGCTGAATCCGATCGACCCGGACAATGAATGCGCCTTCATCGCCCACTTCCGTCAGTAGGCTTTCCTGGCCCTCCTCGGTCTGAAAGGCGACTTCCAGAATCGCCGGCTCGACACCATCGACAGAGAAGCCGTCGGGTGCGGTGCCGTCGGCGGCAACGGAGTCGATGCGGATCAGAGGGAGGTTGAGGTTACCCGCCGCCTGATCCAGCGACCCACCGGCGGCGAGTTCATCCTGGAGTCGGGCGGAGAGATCGTAGACGACCTCCACCGCTTTTTCCCGGGCCACATCCGCCCGGAGTTGGTCAGCCAAGTCGGTAAGCGGTGGTCGTTCGGCTGCCAGGATCTCATCAATGGTCACGATCGTCCATCCGAGCGCGGTTTGCACCGGTTCGCCGATACCGCCCTCCGTGAGCGCGAATGCGACCTCGGCCACATTCGGAAATAGCGCCTGGCGTGTGACCGATCCCAGCGCCAAGGCCTCAGGAGACAAGCCAGCCTCTTCCTGGGCAACGGCAGCGAATTCGCCGCCCTCCGTGAGGCGGTCGTGGATGCGCCTCGCCGTGTCTTCGTCGGCCACCACGATCTGGCGAACAACCCGTTTTTCTTCCGTGGTGTATTCTCCGCTGCGTTCCTCATAGGCTTCCGCAAGCTCTTCGTCGCTCACAGTCATTTCGGCGGCTACGTCCGCGTTGCTGATCATGAGCACGGTCAGCGTCCGATACTCCGGCGTCAGAAACCGCTCCTTGTTCTCCTCGTAAGCTGCGCGCAACTCGCTGTCGGTCGGCACAGCCAACGTCGCGGGGTCGACAGGTCGCACGATGATCACATCCCCTCGACGGCGCTCGGCGGCAACCCGATAGTAGGTCTCCGCCATGACCGGTGGTGCAACAATTCCGCTTTCCAAGGTTGACAGCAATTGGCGGCGTTTGACCTCATCGCGGACCTCTGCCTCGAAGCGCGCTTCCGTGAAGCCGTTGATCGTTAACGACTGCCGGTAGACGTCACGATCGAAGGTTCCTTCCGCGTTTTGGAACGACGGTGTCGCCAGGATCGCCGCACGGACTTGGTCGGGGCCGGCGGCGAGGCTCAAGTCTTGAGCCGCCAGATCGAGCAAGCTGCGGTTGACCATGCGCGCGATCACTTGTTGCGGCAATCCCGCGGCCCGTGCGTCCTCCTGGGAGACGGGCTCGTTGGACTCGCGCCGGATGCGTTCGAGTTCGCGCGCATACTCGAAGCTCAGTTCGTGGGCACCGATCTCCTTATCGCCAACGCGTACAGCCCACGTACCACCGCCACCGCCGATGCTGCCCGTATCGCCCACGTACCAGAAGCCGCCGGCGAAAGCGATCAGCACGACGATGAAGATGGCCTTGCCGATGGGCGAGGCGGAGAACTTACGGACGGCTTGAAGCATGGGCGATAAACCAGTTCTTCGGGTGCGGCGGGAACGCGTCGACAGCGCCGACCACTTGTGGACGGTAGCATAAGAACGCCTTGTCCGCCTCGCAAGGTCCCGGAAGCACCGAACGCTTCGCCACCAGGTTCTGTCTGACGCAGCCGCACCTCTCTCGGCCCAACGGCGCAAGTTCGATCAAGTGAGCGGCAATTGCATAGAAAGTAAGCAAGGATTGGTGGTTAAGGCTCGTCGTCGTGGCGGGCCGGGACGTCCTGCACTCGACCGGATCGCCCAGATGACCCCGAAGCCAATGGGCAATTGGCTGCTCAGCCGTTCGTCAGACAATTGTGGCACGAGCTTTGCTTTCAAGTGGGGCGCGTCCATCAGCGGGCGCGAACAACCAGGATTGCGTAACCGGTCGCCGCGGCTCTCGCGGGTGCGCGCGACCCCAGTCAGAGGGGAGAACCTGACCACATGCAATCGCGCTCCATCATGAAGAGCATGCGCCTCGCTGCCGGCGCTTGCACGCTTGCCGCGGCTTTCGTCGTCAGCAGCGCCCAAGCCGAAGACACCATCAAGGTCGGCATTTTGCACTCGTTGTCCGGTACCATGGCGATCAGTGAAACGACGCTGAAAGACGTCATGTTGATGCTGATCGACGAGCAGAATAAGAAGGGCGGTGTGCTCGGCAAGCAGCTGGAGGCTGTTGTCGTCGACCCCGCATCGGATTGGCCGTTGTTCGCTGAAAAAGCGCGCGAGCTGATCGAGAACGAAGATGTGGCCGTAGTTTTTGGCTGCTGGACTTCGGTTAGCCGCAAGTCCGTCTTGCCGGTCTTTGAGGAATTGAATGGGCTTTTGTTCTATCCGGTCCAATATGAAGGCGAAGAAAGTTCACGAAATGTCTTCTATACCGGTGCCGCTCCAAACCAACAGGCGATTCCCGCTGTAGAATACTTGATGAGTGAAGATGGTGGTGGTGCTGAGCGGTGGGTTTTGCTCGGTACGGACTATGTTTATCCGCGTACCACCAACAAGATCCTACGGGCTTTCCTGAATTCCAAGGGTGTCACCGACGAAGACATCATGGAGAATTACACGCCGTTCGGCCACTCTGATTGGCAGACGATCGTGGCGGAGGTGAAGGAGTTTGCCGCGGCTGGCAAAAAGACGGCTGTCGTCTCGACCATCAACGGGGACGCCAACGTTCCTTTCTACAAGGAGTTGGCCAACCAGGGCATCAGCGCCGAGGACATTCCGGTGGTCGCGTTCTCCGTCGGCGAGGAGGAGCTGGCGGGTCTGGACACGGCCCCGCTGGTCGGTCACTTGGCCGCCTGGAACTACTTCATGAGCGTCGATGAGGACGTCAATGCCGACTTCATCGAAACTTGGCATGCTCACATCGGCAACGAGGATCGGGTCACCAACGATCCCATGGAAGCCCACTACATCGGATTCAAAATGTGGTTGCAGGCCGTCGAGCAGGCGGGCACTACGGATGTCGATGCCGTCCGCCAGGCCATGTACGGTCAGACGGTACCCAACCTGACCGGCGGCATCGCGGTCATGAACGTCAACCACCACCTGTCCAAACCAGTGCTGATCGGTGAGATCCAGGAGGACGGACAGTTCGAGACGGTGTGGCAAACGGAAGACGTGGTCGTTGGCGATGCCTGGTCCGATTTCATCCCCGAAAGCGCCAAGAAAACCGCCGACTGGACTTATCCTTGGGTCTGCGGTGGCTGCGAGGAGCCCACGTTTAACTAGACCTGTCGTGAACGAGTGATGGCGCTGGGTTTTGCCCGCCTGCGTTGGGGCAGCACCCGGCGCCGTCGCGATCCCCTCGGTTAACCGTACACAATCGACCAGTGGACTGAACCTGTCATGACGGCTGCTTCCCGTGCGCCGCGCACCATCGGTTTTGCGCTCGTGGTATTACTCTTGCTGTTGGTGCAAGCCGTGGCTGTGGGTCCGGCCTGGGCGCAAGGTGACGCGCCGGACGCTGGCAACTCAGCGGCGGCGGATGCTGCGTTCGTCGACGCCGTCGGTCGCCTCGGAGCATCTGGCTTCGCCGCAAAGATTGAGGCCGTGGAGGATCTCGCCACCACGGGAGATCCACGTGCCGTGCCTGTGCTGGAAGCGTTTCTGGATCGCCGGCTGTTCATGCGTAAGGAGGACGGTCGCCTGGTGGTCGGGAAGAAGCAAGGGCGCGTCTTCTTGTTAACTGATCCCGTCACCGGGGGGGCGCTGGGGGAGGCGCGATCGCGGGATCTATCGAAAGTTCGCCTCAACAATCGGCTGCGCGGCCAGATTCGCGGCGTCCTTGGCGGCTTGACGCTGCTCAGCCCCGATCCCGAGCAACGGCTGACCGCGGCCAACGCGGTGTTTAAATCCCGCGACCCGGCGACGGAGCCGGTGCTGATGTCTGCTATCGAGCGAGAGATCGACGACCGGGTGCGTGACAGAATGCAACTGGCGTTGGCGGCGATCCAAGTGACGCAAGCTTCCGACTCCGCCACTCGCATTGGCGCCCTGGATGTGTTGGGTGCGGCGTCTGATCAGGATGTGCGGGCGTTGGTGGCCGGATTGCTGATCACCCAGGCCGACGGTAAGCCCGCCGAGCCCGATCCGGATGTCCGTACGGCCGCCGCCGAAGCGCTCGCCTCCATCGATGGTCGGCTCGCCCTTTGGGGTGTCGCCGTGAACGTGTTCCAGGGGATCAGTCTCGGCTCCGTGCTGCTCCTCGCCGCGGTCGGCCTTGCCATTACCTTTGGTGTCATGGGTGTCATCAACATGGCACATGGCGAGATGGTCATGCTTGGCGCCTACACAACCTTCGTCGTCCAGGAGATTTTTCGCACCCATCTGCCGGGCGCCTTCGATTGGTCCCTGGCGGTGGCTTTGCCCACTGCCTTTCTGGTTGCCGGTCTCGCCGGCGTTGCCATCGAACGCGGTGTGATTCGGTTTCTCTATGGTCGCCCCTTGGAGACGCTCCTGGCCACCTGGGGACTGAGTCTCATTATTCAGCAAACCGTTCGAACCATCTTCGGCCCCACCAACCAGGAGGTCGGCAATCCCACCTGGATGAGCGGCGCCATCGAGGTCGCGGGCGGCCTGTCGTTCACCTACAATCGGATCTGGATCATCGTGTTCAGTCTGGTTGTCTTCACCTTTTTAATCCTGGTGATTCGGCGATCCGCTTTCGGCCTCAAGATGCGCGCCGTAACGCAGAACCGGCCCATGGCGGCATCCATGGGAATCCGAACCGGCCGGATCGACGCGCTTACGTTTGGGCTCGGCTCGGGCATTGCTGGCCTCGCGGGTGTGGCGTTGAGCCAGATCGACAACGTCAGTCCCAATCTGGGTCAGGGTTACATCATCGACAGCTTTCTGGTGGTTGTGTTCGGCGGTGTCGGCAACCTGTGGGGCACCTTCGTCGGTGCCTTCTCCCTCGGCCTTATCAATAAGTTCTTGGAGCCGTATGCCGGTGCCGTTCTTGGCAAGATCATCGTCCTGGTGGCGATCATCCTATTCATTCAAAAGCGCCCGCGCGGCCTGTTCGCGCTTAAAGGGCGTGCGGTCGAGAGCTAGGCCCCATGACGATCGCCGCATTAGGCGCTGGTGCTTCCACCGCCTCACCGATCAGCCGCGTACTCGGCCATCGTGGCTCGCTGATCACCCTGATCATCCTGGCCACCCTGGCCGTGGCCGTCCCCGTCCTGAACATGAGCGTTCCGGCGGACTCGCCTTGGCACATTCCGACCTGGGTGGTCAGCCTGCTCGGAAAATACCTGTGCTACGCGTTACTCGCGCTCAGCGTCGATCTGATCTGGGGCTTTTGCGGCATCCTGTCGCTGGGCCACGGTGCGTTCTTCGCGCTGGGCGGGTATGCCATGGGCATGTACCTGATGCGCCAGATCGGGGATCGGGGGGTGTACGGCGACCCCATCCTGCCCGACTTCATGGTGTTCCTGAACTGGGACGAGTTGCCCTGGTACTGGCACGGGTTCGATTCCTTCCCTTTCGCCATGCTGATGGTGGTGCTGGTGCCGGGCCTGCTTGCCTTCGTCTTCGGCTGGCTCACGTTTCGGTCCCGCGTGACGGGCGTCTATCTCTCCATCATCAGCCAGGCGATGACGTTTGCGCTGTTGCTGGCGTTCTTTCGCAACGACATGGGCTTCGGCGGCAACAACGGCCTGACGGACTTCAAGGACATCCTTGGCTTTGATATCCAGTCCGATGCCACCCGGGCCGGCTTGTTCGTGGCCACGGCGGTCGCGCTGATAGCGTCATATGTGGTTTGCCGGCTCATCGTCACATCGCGTTTCGGTAAAGTTCTGGTGGCCATCCGTGATGCGGAGAGTCGAACCCGGTTCCTAGGGTACCGGGTCGAGTACTATAAGCTGTTCGTGTTCACGCTCTCGGGCATCATGGCTGGCATTGCCGGGGCCCTTTACGTCCCCCAGGTCGGCATCATCAACCCGAGTGAGTTTGCGCCCGCCAACTCTATCGAAATCGTCATCTGGGTCGCCGTCGGCGGTCGGGGAACGCTTTACGGCGCCATTCTCGGAGCGGTCCTGGTGAACTATGCCAAGAGCGTGCTCACGGGCGCCATTCCGGAGCTTTGGCTGTTCGCACTGGGCGGGCTGTTCGTTGCTGTCACGCTGTTTCTGCCGCGGGGCGTCGTCGGCCTCCTGTCTGGATCGAAGGAACGGGGCGTACAATCAACGAGCGGCTGGCGCCGGCTCATCGGTGGACGCAAACGTGCGAACGCCGCTGGGGCGGGGGCGGGGCCATGACGGACACCACCCAACATCACGCCCGCGCCGACGTCGGCGACACGCTGCTGTATCTGGATGGCGTTACGGTCAGCTTCGACGGGTTCAAAGCCCTCAACCAGCTGAGTTTCTACGTGCTGGCCGGTGAGCTTAGGGCCATCATCGGCCCCAACGGTGCCGGCAAGACGACCATGATGGACGTGGTCACTGGCAAGACCCGGCCGACCACTGGTCAGGTCATGTTCAACGGTAATGTGGATCTGACCCGCCTGGATGAAGCGGCCATCGCCAATCTGGGCATCGGCCGCAAGTTCCAGAAGCCAACGGTGTTCGAAAGCCAGACGGTCGCCGATAATCTGGAACTGGCCCTGGCTGGCCGGCGCAATGTCTTCGCCTCT
>CAZUDB010000073.1:0-10917 GCA_964619055.1 uncultured Rhodospirillaceae bacterium | reverse complement strand
CCCACCCCTCGTCGTCGCCATAGGCGGTCACGTAGGTCTTGGTGTAGTGGATGATAAATGCGTCCTCGGCCGGCTCCCAATAGGGCTGCGGTTCCATCGCAAAGACGTAAGTGCCCGGACGCTCCAGCCGATAGTCGAGGGTGAAGCCCGGCTCTTCCATGACCGACGCCTCTTCCAACGTGCCGAGAAGATCGGTCGTTTCGCCGCCATGGGTGACCGAGAAGGCGGCCGGAAGTTCCAGAACCATGCCGTCCCCTTCGAACGGATGCGAGAACGACAGCGTCAGCTCGACGCTGCGACCGTCTTCCTGGCTGATCATGGGGTCGGACGGAATGATCATCCCGTAATGCGCGACCGCGGGCGAGACAAGAGCCGCAGAGGCCAGGAAGGCGAAGAGGATTTTTCGAGACATGATGCTATTGCCTGTTCTGTTCAGTGTCTGTCAGCTTCCAAGGGTCAGCAGCCAACCGACCCACGCATCCGCATTGCGCCGCACGACAAGCACTACTGCAATTGCCATAGCAAATGACACAGAAAGTATTATGACGGTCTCTGCCGCCAGGAGCTGAAGGACCATGCCGCGTCGCGCCCCGAGCTTGACGGCAGTTTCGACCTCACGTGCCCGTAGCCGAAAGGACAGGAAGATCGCAAGGCCAAGCGCCGCGAGCGCTGCAAGCGCGATAATGCCCGTCACGACGTCGAGTACCGCACGGATCCGGAAGATCCGGTCGACAAGGCCTTGGACGACCTGCGCGGGCTGAACGAGTTGAGACGTGCCATCGGGATCCAGGTAGCGTCCCTGCAGGATCGTCGCCGATCGCGAGTCCGGCGGCACGACAATGACAGCGGAGACCGGGTAGTCGTCTGCGTCACCGTGAAAATGAAAGCCGTCGATGTTCTCTGGCGTTATGCGTTGGTGCTGCACGATGCTTGCCGCCGCCGTGACATCCGCGCCGGCGGCGAGGTCGGCGGCGGTGACCACTTCCTCGTGCCCGTGGCCAATACCCGAGATGACCCACGTGGTCTTGATGTCCACAAAGACGGCTTCGTCGTCCGGCGTGTTGGTCGGCGCGAGGATGCCGACGACCGACATTTCGAGTGGATAGACGCCGTCCAGGTCGAAGAGATTCTGCGGTGCCGAGACCAGCGTGTCGCCGATTGCGAGACCCATGTGACGGGCAACAGTCGCGCCCACCGCGGCCTCGCCCAATACTGCCAAACCGCGACCCTCTTCCACGGTCAGGTCCCGAAAGTCGAAGTAGTCGAGCGACGTGCCGACTATACGGAATCCGTTCGTTTCGAATGCCGTGTATAGAGGAATTGGTGTGGCAAGGCCACTGTCCCAGATAGCCTCCACTTCGGCCATGGGCAGGGCGTCCGGCCGATCGTCGGAGAAATACAGCGCCGCCATGGTCAGATCGAGCGCGCTACCCCGACGACCGAGCAAGAGCGGTGTCGCTTCGGCGCGGGCGGTCAGGGACGCTTCGCTCTCGGCCAGCAGGATGCGCGTCGCAATCGGCACGACGAGGATTAGCGCCAACACCAGGACAAGAACAAGGCTTCGGACCCAGTGGTAACGGAGGTAGGCGAAGGCAAGGAACGCGGCGTTCACGCCGTAGCCTCGGCCCGGAACGACGCAAAATCGACAACCCGATCGAAGCGAGGCAACAACGCGTGATCGTGAGTCACCGCAAGAATGCTCGCTTCGGCCGCGCGGGCTTGCTCGAAGAGCAGGTCGAGGATGAGGGCCTTGTTCTCCGGGTCGAGATTGCCCGTCGCCTCGTCGGAGATCACAAGCCTCGGACGCGTTACCAGCGATCGGCAGATGGCGACACGCTGTTGCTCGCCCTGGCTCAGCGCTCCCGGGTGCCGGTCGAGCTTGTCGGCGAGCCCGCAAGAGCCGGCCAGCGCCTCCGACCGCGCACGGACTACCGCATCGAGCGTCAGCGCTGGAGTAATCCGGTAGGGATAAAGGATGTTCTCCCGTGTCGTCAGGTAGTCGAGCAGGGCGAAGTCCTGAAAGACATAGCCAATGGTGCCGGCCCGGAACCGTCGGCGCCCATCCTCGGTTAGCGAACCAAGATCGGTTCCGGCGACGCGGATGGTACCACGGATGGGCTTCAGAATGCCTGCGACGAGATTGAGCAGGGTGGTCTTGCCAGTGCCGCTCGGCCCGACAACGGCCAGTCGTTCGCCCGGCGCAACGCACAGTTCCGGCACACGAAGCCTGAAGCGGCCTTCGGGGTAGGCAAACTCGATATCCTCTAGTTCTACCATGCGCGCTCGGCCTCTATGAATTCACCGGCCGTCTGCCTGTCCACGTCGGTCAGTTCGAAATCGGTGATCTTCCAGGCACCCTTAACAGGCGCAATCGTTAGGTTTGCGCTGTACGTGTTGCCGCGGACGTGGAGATGCTCGCTGTGCCCGACCGTTCCAATCACCTCCCATTGCGCGTCGAGGCGGAATGTCTCGCCGGACTGGCGCGAGGACGCAGCGGTCAGCCGCATCTCGTGGATGGCCTGGTCGCTTTCGATGAGACCGCCGCCGACCATGGCCCCGGCCCGTTCGAGATAGAGCGTCTCGAGCGCCGCTCCGGCAGCAACGACCGCCAGTGTGTCGTAGACCTCCCCCTCTTCGGTGCTCCCGAAGGCGTCGTAAACGACAAGGAGCAACGCCGGGACAAGGGTGAAGAGTTCGTCTCGAGCCGTCTCTGGCCCCATCGGTTTGAGCCCAGGTGCGGTGTATGTGCCAGCACTAGGCGACGGTACATACTCGGCCGCGGCCCAGAACAGCAGCGGCGCCAAGAGCACCACCACAGCCCCTAGAGCGATTTTCAGCTTCGTATCACGCATACCGGACCAGAGGGAGAATCTGTTTGGATTTCGTATTCTGTGACCGAGTAGCATATCTCAGGGACGTGTAGCACTAGCAATGCCCTGATCTAACTGGGATTTCAGGCGGATCCAGCATGCGCGCCATCTAGCGACATTTGCCGACTTGCTGATCAAAGCCCCTCGGCGAAGAGCCGTCTAGTGGTATCTTGGCGATGTTTCTTACCGCCTTTGCGAGAACGACCTTTCCAATTCGCCGCCGACGGCGGCCTTCCTCGCGGCGGATCGTCTTGACGACCTTCTCAGGTGTTTCTTTCGGTCTTCGGGTTGTCTGGCTCATCTTCACTCCCCAAAGGTTACGATGAGCCAGACATTCTCCCCTCTTCAACGCAACCAATCTGTCCCTTGGGCGCTGATCCCGGACATGCTGTATGCTTTGCGTGACACGGCGAACAATACGACGCAGAAGTTCGAAGCGATGTGGGGTGAACAACATCGTCTGCGCGTCATCGGCTGGTTCGAGCACGCGCAGCCGGAGAAGGCTGGAACGAATACCGGTTCTGCGCCGTCACGACGAGCGAGCTGATGCGAGCCTTCGATCCCTCCAATATTCCAGTCATCGTCAACGCTATCGAGCAGGTACTTGGCGCCGGGCATCCGATCGCGCTGACCGTTCGAGCGGCGGCAAGCGACCCTGATTTAGCGCGGGAGGCATGGAAAGCCATCGAGTCCCTCCCGACAGACCGGCGTCGTGCCATTGCCAGCATCCTGGCCAGCACCATGATGCCTGGTCTTTGAAGGCAGCGAGGAGGTTGTGGTGCCGTTATTCGACCAAGAACAGATACGCGATCTGGTGGGTGATCAGGCCTCTGCCGATTACGAACTCGATCTGCGCGGCGTGTCTGCAGCGCAAGCTCGCATCGCCATCGAGCGGATGCTTGAACGCCGACGCTTTGTTGAGGCCACGACCGTGGTGATCCGCATCGATGCGGCAACGCCGACAAGCGGCGAAACGCTGTTTCTGCCGGTCGGCAGGCAACTGCTGGAAGCCCGCCGCCGCAAGCTCGTCCGTCGTTTTACGCCATTGCCGGAAGGCGATGGTGGTGGCTTTCATGTCGAGCTGCCCGGCCATCCGGCCCGTGTGGGCGGTACGAAATGATGCTCACGCTGAAGGCAAATCCCGCGACCGAAACACGGCGAACGACCGGCGTTCTGGCCAGACTTAAGAGTGTCGGCAGTCAGCCCTGTTTCAAGGACTGACCGACCAAGCTACGGGAGACGAGGCGGATTTCAGCAGCGCAAAAGCTGATCGGCGTGAATGCGATCCTCAAGACTGAACACGTAGAAGAGCCGATCCTGTCGACCGGCCGAGGTCCCACCATGGCCATTCCCCGTTCCTGGCTCCGTTAGAACGAAGGAATCACGCCGTCCCCGTCCCCTCAACAGAGTTCTTCAACGGCCTCAGCCACAACGTGACATTGCCATTGATGAGAGCGACGTCCGAGATGCGGACAAAAAACTGATTTCGATACCGGAAGTTCGAATTGCAGTTCGTGGCGCATTGCTGACTCAAGTGATGCCGCAACGGACAACGCGTTCCCTTCAGTTGCAAATCGGCAAGGGCTGAAACGGCCTTTGTGGACGGGAATCCCTCCATTCATTGATGATCGGCTGGAGGGCTTCCTTAGGCCAAAACCTGGGAGTGCCGATTGCTCGCAAGCAGGTCGCGTTCCAATATAGTCCGGCGTCCGACAGAGACCTTCGCGCCTCCACCGCATTGGCGACGGCGTCGATGTCGCCGGACTCAGGATAGATGTAGAGCGTCGTCGGGTTGTTCTGCACCATAGCGAGAATTTGCCCCGAATCGGACGGCGACCAAGTTGTGCAGCCGTTGCTTCGGCCACCAGTGTAGTTCACAAGTTTTCCGTAAGGAACGTATCCCTCCTCGTCCGCATAGGGGCTTTCCGGATTCTTGTAGCGACATTGCCACTTCAATAAAACCGCCTGATGGCCGCCGATGTCCCGCTCTCTGGCGTTGGCCGTGTCGCCCTCCCCATCAAACAGCAAGAAGGTGCGAAGGAACGGCGTCTTCTTGCCCGACAGGTGGTGATACCCTTTGAATGATGTTCTCGTTTCAGCCGTTACATAGGCTCCGCCTGTGGTCAACTTGGACCCCTCCGCATTACTGAAGTTCTTTGCGCATTCCCGATCGTTTGAAAAATTCGCGCGTCGCAATTTCCGCCCATTACCGTAGCCCGACGATATTGCCCGGAACGACCGGTCGGCTTCGCAGATGACGTAAAACCGCCGACCCGGTCCGCCCCCGCGCGATGTGCTGGGGCGCGTCGCATCCATGGAAAGGTAGCAGGGATTGTTGACCGCGCCTTCGCGCACTTTCCGTTGGTAGAGCGCGCGCGCCCTGCTCAACACCACCGGTGCGATCTGGCCGTCGCCCTTGCCCACATGCGCCTGGAGCCAAGCCGGAACGTCCGAAGTTTGCTCCGCCGCCAGAGATGGGAGCGAAGCCAAAAATGGGAGAATGACAAGGGTCATGAGAAGCAAACGCAGCGGCAACGGGCGGGCCTCCTGCTCAATTGTCCTGAACATCAGCTTAGCATGGGTCGTTCACACAAAAGGACCATGTCTTAAATGCCAGTCCAGGCCTCGAACGCGTAGGTACTTAGCGCGTGCGCAATCGTGAAACGAACGCCATGGCAAGCGAGAGCATGACACTGCCGGCCCTGTATCCGGCCGTGGCTGAGAATATCAGCTTTTGGCGCAAACTGTTTGTTGAGTGCTGCGGTGCGAACGCCCGAAACGGGCTTATTCCAGTCAACGCTGCCTTTCGCCGATATGACTGCCTTGGGTCATGGACCGGCGGTCACCAACTGCGCTGTAGAGCGTCTGGACTTTAAGGCAAAGCGAACGTCAACAACAGCCTCTATCCGTCGCCATACGCCCGCACCGTCCATGTCGCCGGCGTCCAGCAACTCATCGGCCCGCATGGCTGCCATCGTGCCCGAGTCGACCGAAAATGGCTCAGCCCAAGGGGGCTAGACACTAAGCCATCATGTCCCGTTGCGTGCGTAGACACGGCAGGCCGTCGCGGACGCGATGGCCGCCTGCTCTGACTCTGACAAGCCCGACAGCCAATTGCGATGCGCGGCCCATATTTGCCCGTAGCGGCCGGAAAGCGTCGAGACCGGCCAATTGCTGCCCAGCATCAGCCTGTCCGGACCGAAACTGGCGAGAGCACGATCGGCGTAGGGCCGCCAGTCCTCCGCTGTCCAGTCGTCCCAACGGCAGCACATTTCAAGTCCCGAGACCTTGGCCGCCACATTGGTCCGTGCCGCCGCCCTTCCCAACAGATCGGCCCAAGGCTGAAATGCGCCCTCGGCAATCGGCGGGTTGTTGAGATGATCGAGAACGATGGTGAGCTCGGGACAGGCATCGGCAAGCCGCGGCACCCGTTCGAGGTGGTCCATGGAGATGCCGACATAGTCGAAGCTCAGTCCGGCTTGGGCGATCCGGTTGAGACCGGCAATGACATCGTTCTGCAGAACCCAATCCGGGTCGGGTTCGGTATTGATCAGATGCCGGATACCGACCAACGCGGCGACATCGCCCCAGCGTTCGAGCGCCGCCTCCAACGCTGGGGCGTCCGCCAGAGGCAGCCAGCCCACGACACCCGTCACCCAATCGTTCTCACGCGCGGTCGCCAGCAGTGCCTCAGTCTCTTCGGTGTCATCGACGGCTTCGACAAGGACCGCACCGTCAACGCCGTTTGCATCCATTAACGCTTGAAGGTCTTCCGGCCCAAACGACGCGCGCAACGGCTGCCATTTCGGATCGCCACGATAGGGCGGCTTATCCATCCACTGCGTCTGGAGCGAACCCGCCTCCCAAAGGTGGACATGGCTGTCAATCGTCATGCGCCGAGCTCCTCGCCAAAACTATGGTAGCCAGACCATTGCGATAACGAATGCCCATCCCCCTAGTCGACGGTCTGTCCGTCAGGCGGTGTCGTCGGGAAGCGGCAGCCCGTTCCATGTGATATCGCCAAAGGCGATATCGGAAACGCTCACATGCTGCCGGTACACCTCGTGGGAGATCTTCGAGCGCAGTACGAACGAATAAACGAAAGGCATCACGTCAAGCTCCGAGATCAACGCGTCGGGCGCCGAAAACAATGTACGAACCACTTGCGACATCGACATGTCCGTGGTGCGCCCATCGGCGATATAGGAATCGTACTGCTTGGATCGTCCAGGCGGCGCGATCGTCAGACTGTCGAGGCCGTCGAGAAGGGCCTTTCCGAGCGTTTCTTCATCGACGAGAAAACAACCGCCCGTGGCGCGTGGATTGCACTCTAGAATAAGTGGACCATCAGCCGTTCGCAGGTAGTCAAAGCCAATAAAACCAGTATAGCCGAAATGGGCACAGACGGTCTTGGCAATATCGACGGCCGCTGGCTCGTCGATGGACGTAAAGCGCACCGCAAAGCCGCTCGTGGCAGCGATCGTTGGTTCGTAGGTCACAACAAGCTCCACCTTGCCATTGCGGGCAACAGCCAACACGCAGGTCTCTTTCCCCTCCACGAAGGCTTGGACAAGCCACGGCAAGGCTTCGGACGGGTGACAGTCCTCCACCGACCGATCAGCCGCATGAGACCCATGGTTGGTGAGGCTGTAGGTGCCACCACGGCCAAACGCCGGCTTCGCGAAATAAGTCTCGAATTCCCCCAGCGCGGTTCGCAGTTGATCTTGTGAGATGACAATCTTCGTCTGCGGGATGGGAAGGCCCAGTCGATTAGAAAGCGCGACGAACTCTGCCTTATTGTGAAGTTGTTCGATGACGTTGAAGTCGGGGACGAAGAGCGGCACCGGCAGCTTGTCCCGATAGCGCGAAAGAGAGAAGCCTTCTTCAAAGGGCGCAATGATCAGATCCACCCCACGCTCGCGGGCAATCTGCGCGACATCCTCAGTGTAGAGGATCGGATCCGGCGCAGGCGGGTGGGTTATGTGGGCCACGACGCCCCGCGCATGGAGCGCAGGGGCGGCCCCGATACTGTCGAGCACGTCAATGCGCGCACCAAGAGGTCTCAATGCATGGACAATTCCGGTCGCAGGCATACAGCGACCGGCCGTGACAAGCACCTACTTTGCTGGGGGTCTGTCAGTCACAAACGAGCCTCCCAATAGAGCTGTGATGGACTGCCGCTTGCAGTCCCCGTGCAGAATATACGGATTGGGGTTAGGAACAGCCCGCAGGCCACCTCACTTACTAAAAAGTCTGGAACATGGGTTTTGGCGGAAGCGCCTGCCGCCGCTTAGAATGAGCATCCATGGCCAGGGGCAACGCGGGTTTCCGGCTGCTTCGCCGCGGACAGCTAGCCACCCGGCCGTCCCGAGTGGTATTTCGCGGTATGGACTCTTGCGAAAGAATGAGCCTTGTTGGCCCTGCGCCTGGCCGCCCGTGAGTTGCGCGGCTCGGCCGGCGGCTTCGTCCTTCTCCTGATTGGCATCGCCTTCGGGACGGCGGCGATCGCAGCGATCGGGCTGCTTTCCGCGGCGATCCTCGACGGGATGCGCGAGGGCGCCCACACCAGCATCGGCGGCGACGTCTCGCTTCGGCTCTTCCATCGTCCTCCCACGCCTGAGCATCTGGCCGCCTTCGAGGCGGCGGGAATCGTCAGCCTAACGGCCGAAATGCGTACGCTCGCGCGACGGGACGACCGTTCGGCGCTGGTGGAGATGAAGGCGGTCGACGATGCCTACCCGCTTTACGGCGCCTTCCGGCTGGACTCGCCCTTGGCTCCGGCACAAGCGCTGGGTCGGCGGGACGGCGTCTGGGGCGCGGCCGTCGCGGAGTCGCTGCTGGCCGCGCTAGATGCCGAGATCGGCGACACCGTCACGGTCGACGACCACCGGTTTGAGCTGCGCGCGCTGATCGCGGACGAGCCGGACCGCGCGCTACGGGTCTTCACCCTTGGCCCCCGGATGATCGTGGCCTTGCCCGCGCTCGCGGGCAGCGACCTTGTCGCACCGGGCGGCCAGGTCTACTGGTACAGCCGGATCCGTCTGCACGAGGGCGTTGACGCGGGTGCCTGGATCGCGGCGTTCGAGCGCGCGATGCCTCATGCCGGCTTCCGCATCGTCGATGCCGGCCAGGGCGTCCCGGGGGCGGAGCGGACCCTGGCGCTGGCCTCCTCGCTGTTGACCTTCGCCGCCATGGGTATCCTGCTGGTCGGCTGCGTCGGGGTGGCGAACGCCGTCTCCGCCTGGCTCGACCGCAAGCGGAACACCATCGCCATCCTGAAGAGCCTTGGCGCGCGGCCTCCGTTGATCCTGCGCCTCTACCTCGCCCAGGTCATGGGCGCCGCGGCTGCGGGCGTCGCACTCGGCCTCGCCGGGGGAGCCGCGGCATTCGTAGCCGTCGCGCCGATGCTGGGCGAATGGCTACCCGTCGCGGGCAACCTTCGGGCCGGGCCGCTGCTGACGGCCAGCGGGTTCGGTCTCCTCGCGACACTCCTGTTCTCGCTCTGGCCGCTGGCGCGCGCAGAGGTACAGCGGCCCCAGGCGCTGTTCCGTCACGACCTGACGCCGGAGCCGGCACGGCCGCGGACACGCCGGATGGTCGCGCTGGCTGCACTCGCTGCGGCGCTCGCGGTGCTTCTCGTCTGGTCCGCGCCGCTTCCGGTCGTGGCGGCCCTTTTCACTGCGGCGGCAACCCTCGTCGTGATGGCATTACTGGCGCTTGGCGGCCTAGTGGCGGTCGCCGCCCGGGTGACCGGGCGCCTGTCGGCGGTTCAGGGGCGCCCTCTGTTCCGCTTGGCGCTGGCAAACATGCACCGGCCTGGGGCGCCCACGCGGCCGGTGGTCATGGCTACCGCCCTCTGCCTCACCCTCGTCATCGCCGTCGAATCCGTGCGCCAGAACGCCGACCGCCACCTTGTTGGAACGCTGCCCGCGTCGGCGCCGGGGCTGGTGGTGCTCAACATCATCCCCGAGGAGGGCGGGCGGTTCGATGCCTTCATGGCGGCATCGCCGCAGGTCGAGCGGTGGGAGCGCGTCCCCTTCCTGCATGCACGCGTCACCGGCATCGACGATCGTGCGGTGGCGGATCTGCGCATACCAGCCGACGTAGCGTTCGTTGTTCGCGGTGATCGCGGGATCTCGTGGCGGACCAGCCGGCCTGCGGAAGGGCTGGTCGCCGGCGAATGGTGGCCGGAGGATCATTTCGGCCCACCGCTGGTTTCGCTCGACGAGTGGGCGGCCCGTCGGTTCGACGTCGGCATCGGCGACACTCTGACCTTCGATGTCATGGGGGAGCCGCTCCGAGGCAGGATCGCCAATCTCCGGCGGCTCGACCGCGCCGGGCTTGGTCTCGACTTCCCGATCCTGCTCTCGCCGTTCGCGGAGCCGCCACCGCACCGCGAGATAGCGGCGGTCTGGATCGCCCCCTCCGCCGGACCGGACGCCGCGCGCGACTTGCGCGCCGAGTTGTCGCGGGCCTTTCCCGAGGCACCGACCGTCCTGGTTGCGGAGGTGACGGAGTTCCTGGAAAAGGCGGTGGGCGGAGTCGGGA
Organism: uncultured Rhodospirillaceae bacterium; assembly: GCA_964619055.1. Taxonomy (GTDB): domain Bacteria; phylum Pseudomonadota; class Alphaproteobacteria; order Rhodospirillales; family Defluviicoccaceae; genus CAYVUM01. The sequence goes on along the minus strand of CAZUDB010000073.1, from coordinate 499 downwards.
CAGCACTCGGGGGAATGTCGGCGGCCACCGGCGTCGCCGCCTTTCTCGTGCTGACGGGGTCGGTCGCCGCCAGTCGCCGCCGGCGGTTGCGCGAGGCGATCCTGCTCAAAGTCGTGGGTGCCACGCGCGGGCAGGTGCTGGCGGCCACGGCGATCGAGTTCGCGCTCATCGGCCTCATGGGGGCACTGGCGGCCCTCGTCCTGGGCAACCTGGCGGCGTGGGCCTCGGTCGCAAGCCTCATCGAGTTTCGCCCCGCGTTCACGGCGGTGCTGCCTTGGCTGGCCGCGGCGGTTGCGCTGCCCGCCGCCACTAGTCTCGTCGCCGCGTGGTGGGCCCTGTCACGTCCCGCGGGGGAGATGCTACGGCAGGCGTGAGGCGCGGAACTCCTCTTCGAGGACTGGACCGACGTCTTTGGCTCCGAACGCCTCACCGGTGCCCTACTCCACCGCCTGACCCACCACATGCATATCCTCCAAGCCAACGGCGACAGCTGGACACC
>CAZUDB010000072.1:0-11250 GCA_964619055.1 uncultured Rhodospirillaceae bacterium | reverse complement strand
AGCCGGAGCCGATGACGTTTTCGATGTTGGTATTGGTGATGTCGCCCTCGGCATCACCGCATCCATTCGGCGGTCGAATTCGTCGTCGGGTTCTTCCAAATGCAGGAAGAGGCACCTGCAAATCCGGTGCGGGTGAATGTTCAGGAGCTCTCGGCCCGTCACACACGACAAACCCGCCGCAATCGCGATCGATGTCTTGCCGCGACCACCGGCGCCACCAAGTCCCGTAACCTCGCCGCGTATGACCATGGTCCCAAGCAGCCAGGGTCGGGGCGGAATTGTCGTCGGTTCCCGCCAGGTGCATTGGCGTGCTTGGAAAGCCGGCACCCCTGGCTTCCTGGCCTCTTCCAGACTTGGTGCAGGAATGGCGGACATCACGACGCGGCTTTCCAGCATCGACGTGCCTTGAGCACGTCGTTCGCGTCCTTGTGGCCATCGGACGGGCGCATGACGCGGACCTTTCGGCCCTCGGCTTCCAGGCGGTCAGCCAGAGCCCATGCGGCGCGCTCACCAACACCGTTTTCGTCGCGGTCCGCAACGATGGTGACGTTCCGAGTTCGGTTCGGCAGCTCAATGGTCGGCATATTGGTGGCGGACAACGCGCTCCAGGCGTCCACGCCGAGCAGTTCGGCGGCTGCGATGGCGTCCTCGACACCCTCCGCGATGGCGATGGAGTCCCCCATGCCGGGGAAGATCCGAGAGGCGCAGCCGCGTATCCGGCCCAGACCACGACGCTCAACCCTCTCGGCGTCCCTTGGGATCTTAACTCGCCAAACGCCCACAAGCGTTGCTGAGACGTCGTTGACGGGGGACAGGACGCATGGCGCGGTTCCTTGGCCCCATCGGCAGTTTGGGTGGTACTTGAGCCCTTCCATGGCTGCCGTCGGCAGGGCTAAGCCGCGACGTTGGGCCAGGTACCAATGACCGGGGTCGGAAACAGAAAGCCACGAGGCGTCGCACCAGATCCGTTTCGCGGCCTCGACGCGCTGGCCTTCGTCGAGGCTAACCAACGCTTGCTTTCGGCGTTGACACGACCCTATTAAAGGGTCGGTTCGAACAAAGTTCGAATGGGCGCGTCATAACTTCAATGAGCTGGTGCGTTTGTCGTTGGTGCTTACTTGGTTAGAACAAAGACCAAGGTTATGACGTTAACAACAACACAAGCAATAACGACCCAAAACAAATTCCGGAAGGCGACGGAGACACTTTCCCTTAAGTCAGCCACCATGTGGCGCAGGTCGCGGATGTCTGGCTGAATACCACTCTTGACATTGGAGTGCACAGAGACAGCCGCCGACTCAACATGATCGGCTGCCCTGTCCTACGGGTCGCCGCATCACGGATGCCTTCCTGGCGGTTTTGATGCGAACCGCGAGACTCGGTTTCGTTGCCAACCGCTCATATGTCAGGCGGAAACTCACGTCCCGGTTCAGGTCAAGCTCCGAGGGGCTCACGCTTTTCGACAAACCCTACAACACCGCGACCGTCCCCGCATCGGCGCCGTGCTGTTGGATCAGGAGATTGGCGCTGCGTTAGGTGTCGAGGTCGTCAACTACCGCTTTCGCCTCCCGTCGTTTTCCCACGCCCCGGGAACAGTCGCTAAGACCCGTACGTTCTACGAGCATGACGACGGCCCGGGCTAGGCGCTCAGCGTTCGCCTGTCCTTGAGCGCGGCCTTAAGCAAATCAAGCTGCCGAAGTCGGAAGGCGTGGCCGCGAAAATCCGCTCTAACCCCTTCAGTGACGCCGCCGGAGGCCGAGGAGCAAAACCGCGCTGGCGAAAAGCGGTAGGGTAGCCGGCTCCGGAATGACCTCCGTGGGGCGCCGCGTGAGGCTTGTTAACTCGCCGCGTGCAAAAAAGACCTCGCCGTCGAGTGTCCGCTGATAGCCCAGCGTAAAGATCCGTTCGTCCACGAACAGCGAGAAATTCAGGTCGATTGGGAGTTCGTCGCTCAACAGGGCCGTTTGGCTGTTATCCTCCAGAAAGACTCGGAGATTCGCGAGCTCGAAACCGGTCAGGGATGATCCAGTGAGGGCCGACGCTACGGCAGCCACAGAAAAAACATCCCTCGGATTGTCATTTTCCGTGACTACGAAACCGGATGCGGAGGATCCCGTAATCATCCCGCTTGGGTCCTCGAAAAAGACAGATGTCAACGCATCGTCGTACTCGCCGACAGCTGGCGAGGCTTCTTCGTCGGTCCCGTTCGTGTCATACGAGAAGCTCCCGGTCACGGCATTGATGTTGAACCCGGCCGCCTGAAGCTCGGCCGCGACGTTCGGTATGTTCGCGGTAAAGTCGTACGTGACCGGCACGGCTGCTAGCGGTGTTGCGAAAAGAGCGAAAAACCCCGCGAAAGCTAAGCGTGAAATGTTAAAGACCATTGTATCCTCCCAATATCGCGTGGCCCACGGTAATCCGTTGCGGCCGGATACAAGGTAGCAAAAAAAAGCCGTTGCAGTAACTAGCTCGACCGTCTTTCCGACATGCGCTCGCCTCGCCGGCAACCACATTCTTCGGAAATATTACAAACCAATCAAATGGATGCAGGCATGAGAAAGAGGTCCGTGTCGCCGGGATGCCTCCCCGCGCCGGTTAACATGGCGTGGACTTGGCCCCTGTGATGCGTCTGATGGTTGAAGAAATGCGCGACGCATTGTGCGACTGGCTTTGTGACTTCGCGCTCTGCTGCGCTTGACCACCATGTAAGATCGCCCGAAAGCCATCCGTCCTCCAGCCGATCCGCCCAATCCAGGATTCGCCGATCGGTTTCTTCCCTTTGGCTGCTAAGCGCTTCCCAGTGCTCGATGAAGCTTGGGCTCTCCTGGATTCGGACCCGGGGCTTCTCCCAGCCATCGAAGCGGCTCATCCACATCATGTCGCCCCAGAGAAGGTGCGTGAGCGTGCCGTGAATTGAGCCGAAGAAGGCACCCATGTCTCGATGACGATCAGTATCGGAGAGCCCGCCTGCAGCGTCGTAGAGATTCCGGTTTTGCCATGCGTTGTAGCGAGCCATTACGCGGCAATACTCAAGAGTAATCATGTAGGCACAATTCCCCTAATCCTTGCCACCTTAGCAACAAAAAGCGGCGCACCGAGGCGCGCCGCTGTGATTGGGACGATGGGAGTGGGTCAGGCTTGAGCAGTCACGACTGTTTCGGGCTGAGGAGCCACTTTTGACGAGGCAGGTTCGCGAAGCAGTCCTACAGGTGCTTAACGGACGCGAAGGTGGCGGCCTGGCCGATGCGGATGCCGGAGTCGTCGACGAGCGTCCAGATGATGGCGTTCTCGATCCGAAACCGTCGGCCCGTGGCGCTGATGCGGACTCCGGAGTAGTTGTCGATGAAGCCCTTGGCCTCGGCCGCTTCCAGCAGCCGCGCGCGCTCGTCGCGTTGCACGGGCTCGGCGGTGAGCCGGGACGGCATCGCCGTGAACGCGTGCCAATCGACCTCCCACAGGTTGAGCGCTGCCGCGTTGCCGTAAGTCAGCACCGGGTCCGCCGCAGCATTGTGGGAGGCAACGATAAAGGGGGCATGGAACAAGCGGCGCGCGGCCTCGTCCTCCGACAGGCCGTTCTCGATCAACGGCCGACCGACGAACCGGCGAAAGCTGGTCAGCAACAGCCGCGCGTGCGTGCTTTGGAAGGCGTTGGCTGGGGACGGACGGTCCATGGCTGTGCTCCCTACGATCGGTGCAACCCGGTGCCGTGGCCGCGCCTCTCCTTAAGCGAAGACCACGGTCTTTGCATTGTTGATGAGGACCCGGTGCTCCAGGTGCCATTTGACCGCGCGGGCGAGCACCCGGCACTCGATGTCGCGGCCAATGCGAACCAATTCGTCCGGCGTGTCGGCATGAGTGACTCGCTCCGTCGCCTGCTCAATGATTGGGCCTTCATCGAGCGCCGCCGTGACATAATGGGCCGTGGCCCCGATCAGCTTCACCCCGCGCTCGTGGGCTTGGTGGTAGGGCCGGGCCCCTTTGAAGCTCGGCAAGAACGAGTGGTGGATGTTGATGACCTTGCCGAACAGGCGGTTGGCCAGCTTGTCGGAGAGGATCTGCATGTAGCGCGCCAGGATCACCAGATCGACGCGCTCGGACTCGATGAGGGTGAGCAGCGCCGCCTCCTGGGCCGGCTTGGTTTCCTTCGTCACGGGAAACCAATGGTACGGCACGCCGGCGGCGTCCGCCTCGTGGCGATGATCGTCGTGATTGGAAGCGATCCCGACCACGTCCATGGCGATGGCGCCCGAGCGCCAGCGGTACAGCAGGTCGTTCAGGCAATGATCGAACTTGGAGACCAGCAGCAGCACCCGGCCGGGCCGTCGCTCGTCCGCCACCTCCCAGCGCATGCCGAAGCGATCCGCAATGGGCTTGAGCGCAAAGGCGTAGCCGGCCTGGTCCGTGCCGTCCAAGGCCGCGAACCGAATGCGCATAAAGAACCGGCCCGTCGCCGGATCGCCGAACTGGGCGCTTTCCAGGATGTTGCCGCCATGCTCGGCCAAGCAGCCGGAGACGGCGGCAACGATGCCCGGCCCATCGTCGCAGGCGAGCGTCAGGACGAAATTGGCAGGGCTGTCGGCCACGAATTAGTCCTCCAACTCCACCAACCGCAACCGGCCGTGCTCCACAATTAGCGCCAGCTCGCCCGCGCGAACCCGGAGCGCCACCTCGCCAAAGACCCGACGCCGCCAGCCGGCAAGGGGCGCGACCTGGGCCTGGTCGCCAAAGGCGGCCAGGTGATCCAAGTCCGAGGACGAGGCGACCAGTCGTTGGGCGACATCGTGCTCCTCGCATTTCATTTTCAGGACGACGCGGAGCAACTCGGCGACGGGCCCGATGCGCGCCGGAAGCTCGGTCTTGTCCGCCAGCTTCGGACATTCGGCATCCGGAACCTCCAGTCCACGGGTGACCGCCGCCAGGATGTCCGTACCCTGGGCGCTCTCGGCGATTTGCCGAGAGAGGCCCCGGGTGCGGCCCAGAGCCTCCTGCGTCGTCGGCCGGGCGTGCGCAATCTCCAGCAGCGCTTCGTCCCGCAGCACCCGATTGCGCGGCAGATCCCGATTTTGCGCCATCTGCTCGCGCCAGCCGGCGACCTCGCGCAGCACGGCGAGGAATCGCCGGTCGTGGGAGCGGACCTTCAAGCGTCGCCAGGCGTCGGCCGGCTGGACGACGTAGGTGGACGGCTCGCGCAGCGTGGCCATTTCCTCAGCGACCCAATCGGAGCGACCCTGACTTTCCACCCGCTTACTCAATCGTTCATAGACCGTGCGCAGATGGGTGACGTCACCAAGGGCGTATTCAACCTGGCGCGTCGACAAGGGGCGGACGGACCAGTCGGTAAACCGGGATCCCTTGTCCAGCTTGACCCGGGCAAGCTTGGCCACCAGCGTCTCATAGCCGACCTGATCCCCGAACCCGCACACCATCGCCGCCACCTGCGTGTCGTAAAGCGGAGCGGGGATGCGGCCGGTGAGATTGTAGAAGATTTCCAGATCCTGGCGGGCGGCGTGGAAAACCTTGGTGATCGCCTCGTTGGCCATCAACTCGTACGCCGGCGTGAGATCAATGCCGTTGGCCAGCGGGTCCACGCACGCGGCCGCCTCCGGGCCACCAAGTTGGAGCAGACACAGCTTGGGCCAAAAGGTTCGTTCCCGCATGAATTCGGTGTCGACGGTGACGAAGCTTGCGTCTTCCAGTTCACGGCAGAATGCGGCAAGGCCGGCGGTGTCGGTGATAAGTCGTGTCATCACCGTGGCCTATACATGGAATTGAAGATCGCGGCAAAGGGCGCGCGGGCGTGGTCGCGCTGCGAGCCCTCAAGTCCGTGGGCAGAAACCGAGACGACGGGCAAATCGATCGGCTGTGTCAGAGGCCTAGGAGGCGGGGAAGATCGGTCAAATCCGAGAGAACCGTTGTTCCCGCCGGGAACGGCGCTTCCTGATCCGGTGCTTGGCGAGCAATGAAGGGGATGCCGTTGGCTGTCGCCGCATCGAAATCGGCGCGTCCGTCCCCCACCATGACGACGTCGGCCCGATCCAGCCAGTGCGTGCTCAGAAGATCATGGAGCAACGGGATCTTGTCGGGTGGCGAGCCGAGAATGTTGGCGAAGTGTTCGGTCGCGCCGCGGGCCTCCACGATCCGTTCCAGTTCCTCCTGCGGGGTGGCCGAGACAATAAACAATGGTATCCGGTCGCCGCAGGCCGCGAACAGTGCTTCGGCGCCCGCCACCCAAGGAGAGGCGATCACCTGGTCTTCGACCATGGCGCCAAACTGATCGGACAACTGCTTGACCTCACGGTCGGTTGGCGTGCGTCCGAGCAGATGCTGATGGCAGTAGCGAATGCGCTCACCGCGGGGAATGCCCGTGTGGGCGCGATAATGCTGAGCCGCCTTGTTGGCGATCTCGTCGCCGAAGGGGCTGTAAAGGTCGCGAAAGGCCTTGATTTTAACGTCCAGGCTTTCGACCAGCGTTCCATCGAAATCGAGAAAGACGGCGGCGATTGACATCGCCACCGTCCCTAATCCACGAACAGCGATGGCGCAACCGCTTTAGCGGCGGCGGAGCGCTGTGGCCGCGATCAAACCAACGGCGAAGACGGCGAGGCTTGCCGGCAGCGGCACGGCAGCGCGCGGCTCGCTGTAGAGGAAATCGTCCAGGACGACGATGTCGTTATTGGGTCCATCGTCGGGGCCAATCGTCGTGTTGCCGAGCGTGATCTCGATGCTTGCAACGATGGGATCGTCGAACAGGACGCCCAGGAAGGAGAGGCCCTCGGGTTCCGCTTCAACGAATTCCAAAGCGAGCGACATGCCGTCGACGTCGAAGTACTCGATCGAGGTCACGCCGTCGAAGTCAACGTCCGTGAACACGGCACCGAAGCCACTGATGACGGCCGGCGTGTCCGTGCCGGATTCAAAGAAGAATCCTTGGACCACGTTACTGTCGAAGGGCGTGAACAGTCGCGGCGCACTGAACGTCGCAAACTGATCCGGGTAGGTCGGATTGATGCTGTCGAACTCGTTGTCGATGCCATCGTTGCTGACGCGCATCTCGCTGCTGACGGGGGTGCCGAACTCGGCCCCGCGGGTCACGACCGTGTTGAAGAAGTCCCCGGGGAAGTCGAAGGGAACGATGGCGGCGTCCCAGTTGATTTCGCGGCGGCCAGTGGGCTGGGCGCCGGGGGCGTTGCCGTTGTTGGGCTCACCGAGGGCGGCCCGGAAATCGTCGACCGTGGCCTGGATGTCGCCCGAATCCGAAAACACCGTTTGGGAGAGCACTGCGTCGCTCACCATCACGAGTGGGAGTGCCGCGACGGCGGCATAGGCTGTCTTAAAGCGTACCATTCTGCTGTCCTCCTCCTGAGGCTGGGGTTCTCACGCGACGGCCCGTTTCTAGCGCCAGGCGGACGCGCCTTCTCCGCTTCCGCCCCCATATCAGCAAGGTCTATGCCAGAAAAAAGGCCCTTTGAGACAAGGTGCAAATGTGAAGCAATCAAGGCGGCTGTCAAAAATACCGACATTTTTTTGCAACCAGGTGGAGAACACACGAGATTACAGTGGAATATCCTGTAAAAAATTCTGACGAACCAACAAATTGTGTCAAAGGACTAGTGGCGCCCCGCCGTCAGTAATCGACACCGGCGCGACCTTGACAAATCCGGCGACGGCGTGTGGTGTCCTCCAACATTGTCCACACCGCCGGCAACCGGCGCCCCTGACCTGCCATCGAGCCGAGACCGCCATGCATCCCTATCGCTCCCATACCTGCGGCGAATTGCGCGCCGACCATGCCGGCGACCGCGTGCGACTGTCCGGCTGGGTCCACCGCAAGCGGGACCACGGCAATCTGGTCTTCGTAGACCTTCGCGACCACTACGGCATTACGCAGTGCGTGATCGAGGCGGACAGCCCGCTGTTTGCCACCGTGGAGGGGCTGCGCAGCGAGAGCGTGGTTACGATCGATGGGCCCGTCGTTCTGCGGTCAGAGGATACGGTCAACCTTGAGTTGCCGACGGGCCGGATCGAGGTTCGGATCAAGATCCTTAACGTCGAGTCCGCGGCCGAGCCTCTGCCTCTGCCGGTGTTCGGGGACGCGGAATACGGCGAGGAAAGCCGACTACGCCATCGCTATCTGGATCTGCGGCGGGAGCGGCCGCACGCCAACATCGTGCTGCGCAGCCGGATCATCTCCGCCATCCGTCAGCTCATGACTGACCAGGGCTTTCTGGAAATCCAAACGCCGATCCTGACGGCGTCGTCGCCGGAAGGCGCGCGCGATTACCTGGTGCCGAGTCGCACGCATGCGGGACAGTTCTATGCGCTGCCGCAGGCGCCGCAGCAGTTCAAGCAGCTGCTGATGGCCTCCGGCTTCGACCGCTATTTCCAAATTGCGCCTTGTTTCCGAGACGAGGATGCGCGTGCCGATCGCTCACCGGGTGAGTTTTATCAGCTCGACTACGAGATGGCGTTCGCGACGCAAGACGATGTGTTTACGGCCCTAGAGCCCGTATTGGCGAGCATCTTCGAGGAGTTTGGTGGTGGCCGGTCCGTGACGGAGCGGCCGTTTCCGCGCTTGGCCTACGACGACGCCATGTACCGGTTCGGCTCCGACAAGCCCGACCTCCGCAATCCTCTGGAAATGGTCGACGTGACGGAGCCGTTCCGTGGCTCGTCATTCGGCTTGTTCGCCAGGAACGTGGATAAGGGCTCAGTGGTGCGGGCGATCCGAGTGCCCGGTGCCGCCGACAGGCCGCGAAGCTTCTTCGATAAACTAAACGAGTGGGCACGAAACGAAGGTGCGGGTGGTCTCGGCTACATCCTCTGCCAGGACGGTGGTGCGGGCGGACCTATCGGCAAGAACTTGGAGGCGGAGCGCGGAACGGCGATCCGGAATGCCACGGTTGCAGTGGACGGCGATGCTGTGTTTTTCATCTGCGCAAAAGAGAAGGATGCACAAGCCTTCGGTGGCCGGGCTCGGGAACGAATTTGTGACGAGCTGGGCTTGCGGGAGACTGGTGTGTTCAAGTTTCTGTGGATCGTCGACTTTCCGCTGTATGAGCGGAACGAAGAGACAGGGCAAATCGAATTCAGCCACAACCCGTTCTCGATGCCCCAGGGCGGGCTCGAGGCCCTGGAAAGCCAGGACCCGCTGACGATCAAGGCTTTTCAGTACGATATCGTTTGTAACGGTGTTGAGCTGTCGTCCGGGGCGATCCGAAACCATCGCCCGGACATCATGTTGAAGGCTTTCGCGATCGCCGGCTATGGTGCTGAGGAAACGATGGAGCGGTTCGGCGGGTTGTTCAATGCGTTTCGCTACGGCGCACCACCGCACGGCGGCTGCGCACCAGGGATCGACCGCATCGTCATGCTGATCGCCGATGAGCCCAACATCCGCGAGGTAATCGCGTTTCCCATGAATCAGCAAGCCCAGGATCTGCTTATGGGGGCGCCGGCATCGGTGGACCAACGCCGGCTTCGCGAGCTGCATCTGCGCCTGGATCTTCCGAAGCCGAAGGCGACCGCGAGCAGCGGCCCCTAACGGGCCGCTCGACATCCTTTGAGTTAGCCCGTCACGAGCGGGATTTCGTTGCCCCAGCTGATACGACAGCGGTTTGGCGGCCCTCGATGGTGCCGCACCCCGTACGTGCGGGCTCGTCGCGTGTTGCGAAGCAAGCCTGGACAATAGCGCGAAAAGTTCAATCGCAATGCGACAAAGTACTCAAACGTAATTTTCTCTAATCTGTAACTCATTCTCATATAAGAAAAAAATAAAATACTCGCGAAAGTTATTGTAACTAGATTTGATTATAGGGTTAGTTGTTTTCTAAGTCATGAAGACGTCAAAAAACCATCCCTTATCTGAAAACAAAAATTCAGGATTACCGCTTAGGGTAGCACTCGACCCTAGCTCGGCTGCAAACGCCGTTAAACCAAATAAGGTGTCTTTAAATGAAACCGAGAATGATTATTGTTTCGCTCGCGATCGCCCTGGTCAGTGTCCCGATCGTGCTTGAAGTGGTCTCTGCCGATCCTGTGCGGCGGGCCTCCGTCGGTCCGCGGCCGTTTTACCTGATCGACGAGATGGAAGACAGTCGCCTTAAATCCCGGTTGGAGGCCTGTGCACGGCGCCCCATGCTGCCCCATGATTGGTCCATCGGTCACCGGGGCTCGCCGCTGCTCTTTCCCGAGCACACGGCGGAGTCCTACGTTGCCGCGGCACGGATGGGCGCCGGCATCATCGAGTGTGACGTGACATTCACCAAGGACGGTGAGTTGGTATGCCGCCACGCCCAGTGCGACCTCCACACCACCACCAATATCCTGGCGACGCCTCTGGCCGAAAAGTGCACCAGAGGGCCGGACTTTAGCTCCAACACTCCCTTCGCCAACGTTCGCTGCTGCACCAGCGACATTACGCTGGCAGAGTTCAAATCGCTCTGCGGCAAGATGGATGCGGGCAACCGGAACGCCCAAACGGTGGAGGAGTACTTGAACTCAACCGCCAACTGGCGGACCGATCTCTACTCCTCCACGTGCGGGGAAGGCGAGAACTTCGAAACGAACTTGCTGACCCACGCCGAGAGCATCGAATTGATCCGGGAGTATGGCGGCAAGTTTACGCCGGAAGCCAAGTCTCCGGAGATTCCGATGCCTGCCGATACGAACGGTGACGGCGTTCCGGATTTCAGCCAGGAAGACTACATTCAGAAAGTTGTCGACGAATACAAGGATGCCAGCGTGCCGCCGGAGGACGTTTGGCTACAGTCTTTCAACCTCAGCGACGTGCTCTATTGGGTCAATAATGAACCGGCGTTCGGTGAGCAGGCAGTCTATTTGGACAATCGGACGTATAATACAGCTGGTTTTGACCAGGACGACGAAGCCACATGGGCGGGACCGACCATGCAGGAATTGGTCGATTTGGGTGTGAACATCCTGGCCCCGCATATGTCGCCGTTGCTGACCCTCAACGGGAGCAATGAGATCATCCCGTCCCTTTATGCCATTCGTGCGAAAGAGGCCGGCCTCGATATCATCACTTGGACGACGGAGCGGTCCGGCCGAATCGTTGAAGAGGTTCTGGAGGGCAACAGTACATTTTACTATTCAACGACCCTCGATGGCCTAAGCGGTGATGGTGACATCATGACAACACTTCACGTTCTGGCGCAGGACGTGGGCGTCATCGGCGTGTTCTCCGATTGGCCGGGAACCACGACCTACTACGCGAACTGCCTGGTTCGATAG
>CAZUDB010000071.1:0-12080 GCA_964619055.1 uncultured Rhodospirillaceae bacterium | reverse complement strand
GGCATCGGAAAACGGACGACAGGTGCCGATTGTTGGTGTCAAAACACGTGGATGGCCCCCTAACCCCAAAACCGCAAAAGGGAAGTGGGCAGGCCCCAGCCGTGGCCGATTGATTCGGAAAAATAACCGTTAATGGCCCATGGGTATCGAAAAAGCCCGTCTTTTCAGCGACCTGCGCCGCTCTTTATCGCCATTCCAAAGTGTTTCACGTGAAACACTTTGGAATCGTTATAAATACTGCTTCAACCCATTGCTTTCGAACATTTATTTCTGGCCAATACCGAACCGAGGGGTGGAAAACCGCATCCGGCCCCACCTTTTTTTCGCCGCGGCCAAGTGCTAAGGGTGCGTCGAACGTGAAATCGCGGTCGACCTCGCACTGATCGGTGGTGCCGACCCCTTGATGCGAAACACAGCCTTGGTGCCGTGCCCGTCCACACGGGCACGCGAGGACACAGCCTTGCATTCTCGAGTTCGGATCGGAGCGCTCCTCTGCTTGATGCTGACCGTGCTGGCGGGTGCGGTTTCGGCCGCGAGCGTACCGCCGGCCGTGGAGCGCCTCAAGCCGGGGCAATGGCTGGAACTCACCGGCAATGCCGACGGCACGATTGCCGGAACCAAGCTCAGCCGCGTCTTCCCCCGTCGTTCCGGTCATCCGGCCTGGGGCACGATCGGTCCCCGCGCCGTTGTCGAAGCCTGGAGCGGGGGCGCCTATGACAGTCGCAGCAGGCAATTGGTCGTTGTTGGCGGCGGTCACGCCGATTACGGCGGCAACGAAGTGTATGCCTTTGATTTGGACAGTCTGGAGTGGAAGCGGCTGACCGAGCCGAGCGCTCTCCGCAGGCAAGGAGGCCAATTTCTCACGGTCGACGGCACCCCTGTGTCCCGGCACACGTATGACGGCGTCCAGTATCTGCCGAAGTTGGACCGGCTGTTCATGTTCGGAGGGTCGATGTGGCGACATGGCAACCCGACGGATCGGCTTCCCTGGCTGTTCGACCCAACGGCAAAGCAATGGCGATCCGGAGCAGCGGCTCCCCATTCCGGGTTCCCGGCAACCGCGCTCCATCCGGAAACGGGTCTCGTCTATGTTCGGACCCGCAACCGGCTCATGTCCTATGATCCCGCCGTCGACCGCTGGCAGGTTCTGATCAATGACGGCTGGTTCCGGGGCGGCACCGCCGTCATCGAGCCCGCCAGCAATCGCATGTTCGCCGTCAATCGCGACGGCACCTGGTTCGTCGACTTGGACAAACCGCGCTTTCTGGTTTCGAACCGGATCTGCCAGTCGCCGACGCCGGGGTGCTGGTCCCTGGTCCCGAACAGCGGTGACGAAGCCATGCGTCGCGCCAGACCCGGCCTGGCGCTCGATCCCAAGACCGGGCGCATCCTCGCCTGGGCGGGCGGACCGGACGTCCACAGCCTTGACCCCCGTCGGTTGGTCTGGACCCGCGAGCCCAGAACAGCCGGGCCGGCCCCGAACACGCGCGTGACGCCGACCTCACGCTCCCGGGGAATTTATGGCCGGTGGCGTTACGTTCCGCATTGGGATGTGTTCATCGGGGTCAATGACCCATCCGGTAACGTCTGGGTGTATCGGCCGATCCGCTAACGCCACAGCAATGCCGGATCAGGCGCGCCGCCATGTTGTGCCGCCGGCTCCGTCCTCCAGAACCACGCCATCGGCTGCAAGCTCATCGCGGATTCGGTCCGCCGTGGCGAAATCCTTGGCCTTGCGCGCCGCCTTTCGAGCTTGGATGCGCGCTTCGATCTCGTCATCGGCGAGTGCGGCCGCCGCGGCCGGTTGCCAGCGGAACCACGCTTCGGGGTCCGCCTGCAGAAGGCCGAGCACGCGCCCCGCGGCGAGCAGCCGGCCCTTCAAAACCGCCACATCGTCGGGCTCTGCCTTGTTCAGCGCCGCCACCGCTTCGAACAGATGGGCAAGGGCGAGCGGCGTGTTGAGATCGTCCGCAAGAGCTTCCAGCACCGGGTCCGGAATGCCGGCTTCGGGATCGGGGGCGATCTCGGCCGACTGACGAAGGGCGCCGTACAGCCGATCCAGCGTACGCCGGGCCTGCAGGATGGCATCCTTGGTGAAGTCCAGCGGTTGGCGATACTGGGTTTGGAGCAGCACGAGCCGGATCGCTTCGCCCGGAAAGTCACCGAGGAGATCGTGGACGGTGTAGAAATTGCCAAGGCTCTTGGCCATTTTTTCGCCTTCCACCATGACGAAGCCATTGTGCATCCAGTATCGGGCAAAGCCCGACCCGGGTGCCGCGCAGACGCTTTGCGCCACTTCGTTCTCATGGTGCGGAAAGATCAAATCCTGACCGCCGCCGTGGATGTCGAACGTGGTCCCCAGATACTCCGTGCTCATGGCGGAACATTCGATATGCCAACCAGGACGCCCGCGGCCCCAGGGAGACGGCCATCCCGGTTGATCGTCCGTGGAGGGCTTCCATAGTACGAAATCGGCGGGATCGCGCTTGTAAGGTGCCACTTCGACCCGGGCACCCGCGATCATGTCGTCGCGCTTGCGCCCAGATAGCGCCCCATAGGCGTGGTACGAGGCCACATCGAACAGCACGTGGCCCTGGGCGGCGTAGGCATGACCGGCGTCGATCAGACCCGTGATCATGCCAATCATGTGGTTGATGTGTGCGGTGGCCCGCGGCTCGATATCGGGCGGCAGTGCTCCAAGAGCCGCCATGTCAGCATGGTAGGCTGCCGTTGTCCGTTCAGTGATGTCGTGGATTGGCTCGCCTGTGGCCACGTGCGCCGCGATAATCTTGTCGTCCACATCCGTGATGTTGCGCACGTACAGGACCCGACCGTAAAGCTGGCGGAGCAGCCGCACCAAAACGTCGAACACCACCACTGGTCGTGCGTTGCCGATATGGGCGAAGTCATAGACCGTCGGCCCGCAAACGTAGAGGCCCACCTGCTCGGGATCGAGCGGGCGGAATGGTTCCTTTTGCCGTGTCGCGGTGTTGTAGAGGTTGAACGTCGTCACGCCGTGTCCCCCTGGTCCGCCGGCACGCCGACCCGGCTCATCCGGGCCAGGGCGTGTTCGCGCCCAATCAACGGCAGCAGACCGTCCAATGCCGGTCCATTCGGCCGGCCGGTCAGCGCAAGCCTCAGCGGTTGAAACAGGGCTTTGCCCTTGCGGCCCGTGGCCGTCTTGATGGCCGCCGTCCAAGCCCCCCAGGTCTCGCCGTCCCAAGGCCCGGCGGGCGCCAGCTCCATGGCCGTGACCAGGAACGTCGGATCATCGCCAATCGGTGTGATCTCGCCGAAACAAACCGCGTGCCAGCCAGCCGCCTCGGTCAGACGCGCCAGATTGGGCCGAACGACTGCCCAAAACGCATCGTCGGCGTGGTCCAGACCCAGCGCTGCCAAGCGCTCGGCAACGGCGGAATAGGGCAAGGCGTGCAGGTAGCCCGCATTCAGCCGCTCCAGCTGATCGGGGTCGAAACGGGGCGTCGCACGACCAAAGCGCGTAATGTCAAATGCCGCCACCAGGTCCGCCAGCGTCGACGTCGGATCAAGGCCAGCCCCGGTCCCGAGGCTCGCCAGATAGATGGCGAGCGGCAACGGCTCGATCCCACCCTCCCGCAAGTCAGCCAGCGATCGCGAGCCGATCCGCTTGGAAAGCCCCTCCCCACTGGCATCGACAAGCAACGGCACGTGGCCGAAGGCTGGCGGCTCGGCACCGAGGGCACGAAACATCTGTATCTGGACGCCCGTGTTGCCCACATGGTCTTCGCCGCGAACGACATGGGTCACGGCCATATCGATATCATCGACGGTTGACGGCAACATGTAGAGGAACGTTCCGTCCGCCCGAACAACCACCGGATCGCTCACGGAGGCAGCATCGATCTCGTGGCTGCCCCGAACTAGATCGGTCCATCCCGTCCGCTCGTGATCCAGCTTAAAGCGCCAGTGCGGGCGCCGGCCTTCGGCCTCCAATGCGGACCGCTGGTCCGCGTCGAGTGACAACGCCGCACGGTCGTAGACCGGCGGCAAGCCGCGGGCGCGCTGGCGACGGCGCTTGAATTCCAGTTCCTCAGGCGTCTCAAAGCAGGGATAAGCGCGACCCGCGTGTTTCAGGCGCTCCAACGCCGCTTCGTAAGCTGGCAATCGCGCCGACTGCCGCTCAACCCGCGTCCAGGTCAGGCCGAGCCACGCCAGGTCACGATCGATGGCATCCGCGAACCCCGCTGTTGACCGGTCAGTATCCGTGTCGTCGAAGCGGAGCACGAAGTCTCCACCGAGCTCCTGTGCGAACAGCCAGTTGATCAGTGCCGTGCGCGCATTGCCCGCATGCAAGAGACCGGTCGGACTGGGCGCAAATCGAAAGGTGGGACTAGCTTCCGTCATGATGGGACAACGGCAAAAGTACCAACGGAGAATGGCCATTCAGATTTGGCTGGTGAAGCCATTGGTGATTGGGTAGCGACGGTCACGACCGAAGGCGCGGTCGGTGATTTTGACCCCGGGAGGTGCTTGGCGGCGCTTGTACTCGGCGCGATCGATCATGCGCCAAACGCGCCGCACCTCCTCCCGGTCCAAACCATCGGCCACGGTTTCGTCGACGGAGCGTTCCTCCTCGATGAGGCGCTGGAGAATTGCGTCAAGCACATCGTAAGGTGGCAGGCTATCCTGATCAGTCTGGTTCGCCTTTAGCTCGGCCGTCGGCGGCTTCGTAATCACCCGCTCCGGAACAACCGTGCCGACGGGACCCTGTGCGCCTTCAGGATGATGCTGATTGCGCCACCGCGCCAGCGCGAACACAGTAGTCTTATAGACATCCTTCAATACGGAGTAGCCGCCGCACATGTCACCATAGAGCGTTGCGTAGCCCACGGACATCTCCGACTTGTTGCCGGTCGTCAGTAACAACGTCCCGAACTTGTTAGAGAGCGCCATCAAGGTCAATCCACGCGCCCGTGACTGGATATTCTCCTCCGTCACATCGGCGTCGCGCCCGTTGAACAGGGGGGCGAGCATGGCGTCGAATGCCGCCATGGCTGGCGCAATCGACACTGTATCAAGACGGGTGCCGAGGAGGTCAGCCACCGCCGCCGCATCCTCCAGGCTTTCATCCGAGGTGAAGCGGGACGGCATCATGACACAGTGGACCCGCTCGGCGCCGAGAGCATCAACGGCAACCGCGGCAGTCAGGGCACTGTCGATACCGCCCGACAGCCCAAGGACCACGCCGGGAAAATGATTCTTATCCACATAATCTCGAAGCCCCGTCATGATCGCCCGGTACACCGCTTCCAGGCCTTCGGCGCGGGCAATGACGTCACCGGCGCTACATGTCAAAGGGCCATCGCCGCTTCTTGTCCACAGGGTTTTGAACAGACCGGTCTCCCAGGACGGGGCCTGGACGCGCAGCGCTCCGTCCGGCGCCATCACAAAAGACGCTCCATCGAAGACCAACTCGTCCTGCCCCCCGATGAGGTTGACGTAGAGCAGCGGCAAACCGGTCTCGCGGACGCGTTCTTCGGCCAAGCGACGGCGCGCACCCCACTTGTCGATTTCGAAGGGTGAGCCGTTGATGACGATCAAGAGGCGGGCTCCCGCGCCCGCCAAATGGGCGGCCGGCCCCGGTCCCCACATATCCTCACAAACCATGACACCGAGCTGCGAGCCGCGGAACGGTATCGGTTCCGGCAACGGCCCCGGTGCAAAAACGCGCTTTTCGTCGAAAACGCCGTAGTTGGGCAACAGGTGCTTGTATCGCACGGCCGCGATCCCGCCGTCCGCAAGCAGCAGAGCCGCGTTGTGCAGCATGCCAGCAGCATCGCGCCACGGAGCCCCGATCAGGAGTGCCGGGCCGCCGTCGGCCGTTCCGGCGGCCAAGTCCCGGACGGCATGGTCGATTTCATCCTGAAAGGCGCGCCTCAGCACCAGGTCCTCCGGCGGATACCCCGCCAGCACCAGTTCCCCGAACACGATCAGATCCGAGTCATCGGCCTGGGCGTGATAGGCCCGCACAAGGTCGCAATTGCCTTTCACGTCACCCACGAGCGGATTGACCTGGGCCATCGTGACGGAGAGCGGACCGGACATCGGTGCTACCGTCGCTTCATCAGGAATTCGCGCCCGATCTTTACGGATGCCACGCCGTCATAGGCGACGATATCGGCGGTGGCGTAGGTCTCGCGCCAGCTCTCGGGCAAGAACGACCCGGTCCCAATGGCGTCGATGGGTGCGCCGACATCGGCCATCACCTTACACTTGTCCACACTGAAGCCCGACGAGGCGACGATCCGCACGGCCTTAAATCCGGCCTCGTCCAGTTTTTCGCGGACGTGAAAGATGGCGGCCGCAGACACGCCGGTCCCCGTGAGGTTGCGAAGCTCTGCGTCGTTGCGATACCGGCGAACGGCGATGGGAGCGTGGCGCTCCAGCACGGCATAGGACTCTTGCGGGTCCAGCCCCTCCACGAAGCGGCCACCATGGGTATCGAGCCGGATCGCAAGCCGCCCGGCGGCAGCCAAATTGCGAAACCGGTGGCAGACCGCCAAGGTGTCCGTGACCTCCCGCCCATAGTAGTCAACCAAGACGGTCAGGTCCTCGTCGGGGTAAGCGTCGTGGAACATCTCCGCCGCGCGGACCGTGGAGCCGGCATAACCGATGAGCGCGTGCGGCATGGTGCCGAGACCATGGGTGTTGCCGAAGTAATGCGCCGTGGAGTCGCTGGCATTGCCGACGAAGCCCTTGGCACCGGTGGCTTTTCGAGCCGCTTCCGAGCCGATCGCGGCGGCATAGGCCATCATCTCCGCCATCTCAGTGCCAGCGCAATGGCGGGCATCGAAGGCCATAAAGGCAACATGGGGCAGATCGTTACACATGGTGAAGGCGTTGTAGGCCGCAACGCAAGCGGCCCCGAGCTTTTGCAGGTAGAGTGTTTCCAGATCGACCAAGTGATAAAACGAACCGGAAATGTAAATTAGCGGCTCGCCAGCACCGACCCAATCCCCTTCGGCATAGTTTAGGTCGATCTGAACGTCGATGGCGCGCGCGTCGGCGACGGCACGCAGCCAATTCACGGACAGCTTCGGCGTAAAGATCACTGGACGTCGCATGAAGACAGCGTAAGTGACCGTCATGTCGCCAAACCGGCCGACAATCTCTTTCGTCCGCATGAAATAGCTATCGGTCAGTTGTCCGACCTCGTCGGGTGCCGGCCGCAGTGCGTTTGCCGGCAGCCCGTTTTGCCCCTTTGCCCCGGCCGACACCGCCCCAGGGTCAAGCCGCGGCGTAGCGCCGCTGGTTTCGTTCACGGCTGCGATGGTCCTTCAAACTGCCGGCAAGCAAGAACGCCAATTCAAGGGCCTGACTGGCGTTGAGCCGGGGGTCGCAATGGGTGTGATAGCGATCGCTCAAATGAGCCTCTGTAATGGCCTGGGCGCCCCCGACACACTCCGTCACATTCTGTCCGGTCATTTCGACATGCACGCCGCCAGGGTAGGTCCCTTCATCGTGGTGCACATCGAAGAAGGCCCGGATTTCCTCAAGCACAGCATCGAAGTGGCGGGTTTTGAAGCCGTTGCCGCTTTTCACCGTGTTGGCGTGCATCGGATCGGACACCCAGACCACCCGCCGGCTTTCCCGCTCCACCGCGCGGATCAGGGCGGGCAGATGTTGACGAACCTTATCGGCGCCCATGCGCACGATCAGCGTCAGGCGACCTGGCTTGTTATCGGGGCTGACCGCGTCGATCAGGCGCAGGACATCATCGGGGGATACCGACGGCCCAATCTTGATGCCGATGGGGTTCTCGATGCCACGGGTGAACTCCACGTGGCCGCCGTCCACCTGACGCGTCCGCTCACCGATCCACAGGAAATGTGCAGCGGTGTCGTACCATTCGCCAGTGATGCTGTCGACGCGGGTCATGGCCTGTTCGTAAGGCAGATGAAGGGCTTCATGAGCCGTGAAGACGTCCGTTTCGCGGAACTGCGGCGTGTTGTCCGAGTTGAGGCCGCAGGCGTTCATGAACGCCAACGCCTCATCGATGCGCTCGGCCAGATCACGATAGCGGTGGCCCTGCGGGCTGTCGGCCACGAACCCCAGGTTCCAGGTGTGAACCTGGCGGAGGTCCGCATAGCCGCCCTGCGCAAAGGCTCGCAGCAGGTTCAGCGTCGCCGCGGACTGGTTGTAGCAGCGCAGCAGGCGCTCGGGATCGGGGATACGGGCGTCCTCGGTGAACTCGATGCCGTTGATCATGTCACCGCGATAGCTGGGCAGGGTCTGGCCATCGATGGTCTCGTCATCGGCTGACCGGGGCTTGGCGAACTGCCCAGCCATCCGCCCCACTTTGACGACCTGCACGCCGGCCCCGAAGGTCAGCACGATCGCCATCTGCAGCAGTACGCGGAAGGTATCGCGGATATTGTTGGGGTGGAATTCGGCAAAGCTCTCCGCGCAGTCGCCGCCCATGAGGAGAAAACCGCGGCCCTCGCTGACGTGCGCGATCGACTCGCGCAGCCGCCGAGCCTCCCCGGCGAAAACCAGGGGCGGATAGTGCTGCAGTTCCGCTTCCGTCCGACGAAGCGCTTCGGCATCGGGATAGGCGGGGATCTGCACGACCGCCTTGTCGCGCCAGCTGGCCGGGTACCAGGGTTCGGGAAGCACCACCGGCTTTGCGTCGGTCATTGGTCACCTGTCGGATAAATCATATCAACCCGGCAGGCTATACGCCCCGCAGCCGGGCTTTTCAACCGCCGCTCCCGAAACAGAGAGCGGCGATCACACGGATCGAACACGCGACGCCGCCGTGGCGCACGAACGAATAGTGGGTTCGTGCCAGGGTCAGTCGGCGCCGGCGGCTTCCGTTTCGCACATCACCGGGCGCTTTTCGCGCAGTGTTACGAACTCTTCCGCGGCGGTCGGGTGGATGCCGACCGTGGCATCGAATTGGGCCTTGGTCGCACCGCACTTCAAGGCGATGCCAAGCCCCTGGGCAATCTCCGGGGCGTCCGGTCCGACCATGTGAGCGCCGAGAACCCGGTCGGTCGCCTGGTCAACCACCAGCTTCATCATCGTGCGCTCATCGCGGCCGGTGAGCGTATGGAGCATCGGCCGAAAGCGCGACACGTATACATCCACCGGGCCACGTTGGGCGGCTTCCTCCTCGGTCAGGCCGACCGTGCCGATGGGCGGATGGCTGAACACCGCACTCGGGATATTGGTGTAGTCCATGACCCGCTCGCGCCCGTTGAAAAAGGTTTCGGCGAAGCAGACCCCCTCGGCGATCGCGACCGGGGTGAGCGCCACCCGGTCCGTGCAGTCGCCGACGGCGAAGATCGATGGCACGGTGCTTCGGTTCCATTGATCCACGACCACGGCGCCGGTGCGGGTCGTCTGCACGCCGACCTCTTCCAGCCCAAGCGTCTTGGTGTTCGGCAGGCGACCGGTCGCGTACATGACCAAGTCGGTCTTCAGCAGTTCGCCGTCCTCCAGGCAGAGCGTGTAGCCGTCCTCGGCTTTCTCGATGGAGCGGATGATGGTGTCGGGACGGATCAGAATACCGCGGCGGGTCATTTCCGTGGACAGCGCCGCGCGTACATCCTCGTCGAAGCCGCGCAGGATTTTGGGGGCGCGAATGATGATCGCGGTGTTGACGCCGAGCCCGTTGAAGATGCCGGCGAACTCGACGGCGATGTAGCCGCCGCCGACGATGACCACATGCCGCGGCAGCGATGGCAGGTCGAGGGCCTCGTTGGACGTGACGACATGCTCGATGCCGGGAACCTTCGGCAGGGCCGGCCAGCCGCCAGCCGCGACCAGGATTTTCTCGGCCGTCACCGCCTTGCCGTCCACCTCCACCGTGTGCGGATCGGTGACGCGGGCGGTGCCCTCCAACAGGGTGACGTTGTTGTCGCGCAGGATCCGGCGATAAACCTCCTCCAGACGCTCCAACTCACGGTTCTTGTTGTTGATCAGGGTCGGCCAGTCAAAGCGGATACCGTCAAGGTTCCACCCGTAAGCATGGGAATCCTCAAAGGCGTCGGCGAAGTGCGAGCCGTAGACCAGGAGCTTTTTCGGCACACAGCCGCGCATCACACAAGTGCCGCCGACCCGGCTTTTCTCCACGATCGCCGTGCGCGCACCATAGCCGCCCGCCAGGCGCGTCGCCCGCACCCCGCCGGAGCCGGCGCCGATCGTCACCAGGTCATAATCAAAGCGGGCCATGACCACCTCCTTTGAATCCCATTATCCCGAGACATTTGATGCCGTGTGGGCCCGAAAAGCACTTCGTCCTCGTGTTACGGGTGAATTGGACCGCTGGAGCAAGGGTCGCAAGGGTCCGGGCACTGGCGCCGGATGTGCGCTGCCTCACAGATCGGTGGCGGCAAACCCCGTAGGGTTGTGCAGGTAAGCGACGGACGGGGCCTTCAGAACACCATGGGCCCGCGGTTCGTTCCCAATCCTGTTTGTAAACCAGGGGGTTACACAGAGCCGCCGACGGCGAGGGCTGCCCAGCCGGGGCGCCGCCGGTATGGGAGTGCTGACATGAATGTCGGGTTTTGGAACATCCAGCGGGCCACCAGCGAACGGAACCAGTCGGCCTCCGATCGCCGCGACGTGATGCTGCAACTGATCGGGGAGATGGCGGACACCTGCGACATTATCTTTCTGGCGGAGGCCACGAGCTCCGCATCGACGCAAGGCGCGCTCGCCGAACTCACGAGGGCCACGGGCGGCATGCGCGCGCAGTTCGTCCGGTCGGCGGACAGAAACGGCAACACCAGCCAATGTTCGTTCGTGATCCTGTCCAGGCCCGGATTCAACATCCACGACATGGAGATCGACAACCGCAGACCCATGGTCGCGGTCCGCGCCAACGAGCCGGTGTGGCTCGGCGCCTGCCATATCCTGTCGGGCGGCAGCGAAAATTCGGTGGAGGAGATTGATGGCGTGCTCCAGGTCGTCGGCGCGATGTGCCAACAAGACAACACGGCGGGCCTGGTGATCGGGGACATGAACTTCCGCTTCGCGGATGCGGAGCGCGTGCAGCTGGACGCCTGGGCGCCGATCCGATCGCTCACCAGCGGCAACAATCCCGTGCCCATCGAGCGGACCCACCGCAACGGCATGATCCTGGACTACGCCTGGCGGACGGTGAACAAGCAGGGCTACCGCCCATGCCGCTGCCAGCCGCTGGCCGCGCGCCAAGTGGCCTACACCCGGTGGGACACCATCGACCACGCACCCATCGCCGTGAAGATCACGATGCTGGGGTAGGGGGCGGGCACGCTTCCGCGGGGCTGGCAGGCGCGCCGGGCCCGCCGATCCAGCGGCCAACGTCCTCCGCGAAACAGGCCAGGTCCTGGCCGAGGGGGCCGGTGAAGAATTCGACGGCGTGCCAGAGGGTGATGGCGACGACCACGAGCACCGCCCAGGACAAAAATACGGTGAGCGCAACCAAGGCCACGAAGCCGAGGCGGTCGAGCAGGGTGGGTTCCGGCTGGGTGGCCAGATCCTCGATTGTATGACCCGCGATGGTGGGGAGCAGGAGGGCACCGCCGGCGGCGAGCAGGTGCAGAATGGTCGGGATCAGCGTCGTGGCCAGCATGCCGGTGACGAACAAGCCTTCGCCAAACGGGTCCCGCTGGGCGGCGTCCAGATAGACGGGCCATTCGATCAATGGCCAGCCAAAAGCATGGAAGGCGTAATTGGCACCTTGCAGCACGGTGGGCAGAAGCATGGCCAGGAGGATCAGGAAAACCCCGGCCAGGAGCAAGTCGACGAACACATGACCCAGGATCAAGAGCCATTGCCAGCCCTTGTTGCTTACATCGACCAAGTGCTTGAGGAGAACGCGGCTGACCTGGACCGACAGATGGTCCAGCAACGCGTTGGCAATTGGGACAATAAGGGTAATCGTCGCGACCAGAACACCATCGCCAACGTTTCCCGCGACGAACGCGACGAACGCGCCGACCGCGACGAACGCGCCGAACGCGACGCCCGCGACGCCCGCGACGCCCGCGCCGAACGCGACGCCCGCGACGCCCGCGACGAACGTGCCGAACGCGACGCCCGCGACGACCGCG
>CAZUDB010000070.1:0-12397 GCA_964619055.1 uncultured Rhodospirillaceae bacterium | reverse complement strand
TGCGGCCCAGCGATAGCGCATGGGCCGCTCCACATCGGCAAACAGGATCACACGGGCGGTTGATGGCCCAATGGATGTAGGTTTCGTCGAACAGGATGTCCTGACCGTCGCGCCAGCTGTATTCCTGGCCATCCACATAAATCCGGCACTTGGCGTCGTTTGGCGTGATCAAGCCCAAATGATAGCGAAGTGAGCCCGCGAACGGATCGCGATGCTGGACCAAGCGACCGCCCGGCAGCAGCAGTGCGAACATGGCCGCCTTCACTTGCGGCACTTGGCCGAGAAGCTCAACGGTGCGCGGGCACATTTCTCGCGATGACGGAAGATCGTCGCCGTACCATTTGAGATAAAAGCGTTTCCAGCCCCGGCGAAAGAACAAGTTAAAGCCGAGATCGTCGTACTTCTCGGACACCTTGATCTCACCGACGCCCATCAGCGCTTTCGCCTCGTCGCGAAACACTCGCCAGTTGTCGCGCAGAACTAGAATGCTCGGTACGTCCGAGACGTCCAGGATCGGTTTGTTGGGTACCGCCGAGAAGGCGTACATGAACAAATTGAAGGGTGCCAGAAAGGTGGAATGGTCCGACAGCTGCCGCGTCAAGCGGTGGCGGACGTTGCCGCGGAGATGGACGTAGGCGGCAGAGCCGACGAATGCACTGAGAAGGAGGACCTTGAACGAGACAGCCTGGGCCAGAATGTCCATGGGTTTGATCCCGCGTGCTGAAAAGCGCTTGAGGGCTTTTTCAGGGAGCGGATATGGATTGCTCCAAGAGCGTCCGCAACGCTCGCGGCGTCTGGAGTCGCATCTTTTTTAGACGCCCAGGTGGCTTTTCAAGATGTCCGTTGTGCGGGCCAAATCCGCGCTCGCGCCGGCGTAGACAACCTCGCCTTTGACCAAAACCAAGGCACGATCACAAAGCGCGAGCAGGGCATGGAGGTCCTTGTCCACCACGACGCTGGCCAGCCCCGCGTCCCGAATGCGAGCGATGACGCCCCAGATCTCATCCCGAACCGCCGGAGCCAAGCCCTCGGTTGCTTCATCGATCAGGAGCAGGCGCGGGTTGGTCAAGAGCGCCCGGGCAATGGCGAGCATTTGCTGCTCGCCGCCGGAAAGCTGATTGCCGTATTGGCTGAGGCGTTCGGTGAGACGGGGGAACAGGGCGGCCACGTCCGTCATGGTCCAGACTGCTTGAGTGCGATCGGACCCGGGCGGACGGGCCGCGAGGACCAGGTTTTCACGCACCGTGAGGTTGGCAAAGATGCCGCGCCCTTCCGGCACCAGGGCAACGCCGGCGCGCGCGATGTGGTGGGGGCGCCAACCGTTGATTGGGTGCCCGTCGAACCGGATCGCGCCGGCAGCAACCGGGCCCAAGCCCATGACCGCGCGCAACAGCGTGGTTTTGCCCATGCCATTACGGCCAAGGAGGGCGACGGCTTCGCCGGCCCGCACGGTGAGATCGATGCCCTTCAGAACATGGCTGCTGCCGTAGCGGACATGGAGGTCGTCCAGGGACAACAGCGGCGTTCCCTGGCGATCCGACGGTGGGCCGTCCCCCCACATCATGGCGGCGACATGGGGTCGCCAAGTGCTGCGTCGCCACCGATCGTGCTTGCGCCTAAATAGGCGTCCTGGACGGCCACGTTGGCGCGTACCGCCGCCGGCGCCCCTGTATCCAACACCCGTCCTGCGACCATGACAGTCAACGTGTCCGCGACGGCGAAGACAGCGTCCATATCGTGCTCGACCAAAATGACGGTGCGCTCAGGCGTCAGGTCCCGGACCAGAGTGGCCATTCGGTCCGACTCCTCCCGCCCCATGCCGGCCAGGGGTTCGTCCAGCAGCAGCACGGACGGGGACGCTGCCAGGACCATGGCCAGCTCCAGTTGACCGTGCTCCCCATGGCTCAACGATCCGGCACGATCGGTGGCACGATCGACGAGGCCGACCCGATCAAGCGCTTGCCGAGCGCGCAGGTCGATTGTGGCATCGGCGGTGCGGCTGCCCAGAAGCCGCGGCCAGACTGTTACGGAGGCGCGCGCGCCGAGCCAGGCATGCTCCAGGCAGGTCAGGTCCGCGAACACGGTGGTGCGCTGGTAGGTCCGCCCCAGGCCGAGACGGGCCCGACGTGCGGGCGACAGGGCGGTGATGTCCTCACCTGCCAACAGGATGCGTCCCGCCGATGGGCTCAGTTCTCCGGACAACAGATTGAGCAGGGTGGTTTTGCCGGCGCCATTGGGACCGATCACGGCATGGATTTGGCCCGGCGAAAAGGCCAGCGTCACCGCATCCACGGCCGAAAGCGCCCCGAAGACGCGGGAGAGATCGCGCACCTCCAAGATCATGGAGATTGCCGTTTCCCGGCCGTGAGACCGGCAAGACCGCGGGGCAGGGCCAAGACCAACAGGATGATCAACAGGCCGAGCGCCAGTGACCAATGCT
The DNA here is from genome assembly GCA_964619055.1 of uncultured Rhodospirillaceae bacterium. Taxonomy (GTDB): domain Bacteria; phylum Pseudomonadota; class Alphaproteobacteria; order Rhodospirillales; family Defluviicoccaceae; genus CAYVUM01. The sequence continues at coordinate 9,957 of CAZUDB010000070.1, read as the reverse complement.
CGGTCACGTCCTGGATCTGGTCGCGAGCGAGCCCAAGCACGAAGGCCGCCAACACCGGCCCGTACAGGCTGCCGGCACCGCCCAGGATGACGATGACCAAGACAAGCCCCGATTGATGCCAGCTCATCAGCCCAGGGCTCACATAACCGCTGTGGATCGCTTCCAAGTATCCGGCAAGGCCGGCGAGGGTTCCGGCGATCAGGAAGGCGATCAGCTTGTAGGTGAGCACCGGATAGCCGAGGGCGCGGGCCCGGCCGGGATCGATGCGGATAGCGGTGAGAACCCGGCCAAACGGGGCGGCACGCACGGCCGCAAGCAGGACATACGTGATCACGACGGCGCCCAGGACCACGAAGTAAAAGGTCACAGGATCGGCCAAGTCCAACAATGGGACATCGCCGACGGCGACGGACGGAGGATGCCAGACGAACAGACCGTCGGAGCCACCGAAGGCGGCGTTTTCGCTGGCCAAATAGAATGCCATCTGGGCGAAAGCGAGGGTGATCATGATGAAGGAAGCCCCGCTCGTGCGAATGGCCAGAGCTCCGATGACGAGCGCGGCTGCACCGGCGACCAGCATAGCCGCAGGCAGGCTCCACCAGAGGGAGACCGGCGCGATCTCAGGGGTCAGCAGGGCGAGTGTGTACGCGCCCACGCCGAAGAACGCGGCGTGGCCGAGGCTAACCATACCGGCGGTGCCGACCAGAAGGTCCAAGCTCATGGCCAACACGGCCAGGATCATCAGGCGCACCACGAGTTCTACATAGAAGGGCTCGCCGACCAAGGGAAAAAGCGCCAACGCGCCGGCGATCATGAAGGGGATCAGCACCGTCGCACGGAGCCCGGAGGCAGCCGTCATGCCGGACGTCCGAACAAACCCCGGGGCCGCAAAACCAGCACCAGGGCCATAACGGCGTAAATCACGACGGACGCAAACTCCGGCACCAGGATCTTGCCGAAGGTATCGGCGAGACCGATCAGCATGGCGGCGACAAAGGCCCCCTTCACGGAACCGATGCCGCCAATGACAACAACCACGAACGAGATGATCAAGATCCGCTCACCCATGCCGGGGTATACGGAGCTGATCGGCGCTGCGACCATGCCGGCGAAGGCGGCCAGGGCGACGCCGAGCGCGAAGACGATCGCGAACAGCCGGCGCACATCGATACCGAGCGCCTCGGCCATCTCCCGATTGGCGGCACCGGCGCGAATGGCCATGCCGAGACGGGTTCGATTGATCATGACCGACAGCGCAATGGCGACGGCCAGGCAAATCCCCGAAACGAACAGGCGGTAGACCGGATAGTCCTGCGCCGCCGTCAGCGGCAGCGAGCCGGCCAGCGCGGCCGGGACTGCGACGGAATGAAAATCGCTGCCGAACAGCAGCTGCTGGGCCTCGTCCAACACCAGGATCAATCCGAAGGTGAGCAAGACTTGGTCCAGGTGATTGCGCGAATAGAGCGGTGCGATGGCGAGGCGTTCGATGACGAGGCCAAGAGCCAATGCCATCGGCAGGCCCAAAACGATCGCGAACAACAGGTTGCCGGTCAGGCCCACCAGCCAGAAGGCCAGATAAGCGCCCACCATGTAGAAGGCGCCATGGGCCAGGTTGATCACGCCCATGATCCCGAAGACGAGCGTCAGTCCGCTCGCCACCAGGAACAGAACGAATCCGAATTGGACCCCATTGAGGATCTGAACGAGAAGCTGTGCTGGGTCCATTTGGGCGATCGATGGGTGGTGCCGGTGGCGCGACCGCGTGGGCTAGGCCGAGGAGCAGCCGGTGCCCGGGTCGTCCAGCGCCTTAGCGGCCAAACCGAGGATGACGTTGGCGCCGTTTTCGACCCGGCGGGCGTAGAAATCCTGGATCGGGTTTCGGGCAGCGGAGAGCCGCCACACGCCGCGGGGGCTATTCGCAAATTCAAAGCGCTCCATGGCCTGGACCATTTCGTCAGTCGCATCCGTATCACCTTGTACGGCCTCCAGGGCGCGGACGATCAAGGTGCCTGTGTCATACCCCTGCACGGCAAAGACGTCGGCATTCTTACCCGTGGCCTCGCGGTATGCAGTTTTGAACCGGGCATTGGCGGGGTTGTCCAAGGTTGCCGCCCAGTGCATGCTGGTTTTGATCCCCTCCGCGGCCTCGCCCTGGGCCGGCAGCACGCCTTCGTCGGTGAGGAAGCCATTGGCGTAGAGCGGGATTCGGTCCTTGAGACCGGCCGCCGCATAGTCGCGCACGAACTTGACCGCCCCACCGCCGGAGAAGAAAGCAAATACTGCATCGGGCTTCAGCGATGCGATCTGCGACAGGTGGGCTTGGAACTCCACGTCCGGGAAGGGGACGAAGATCTGCTCCATGACCTCACCGCCGAGATTGGTAAAGTGGTCCGATGCAGCCGCTGCGTGTTGTTGGCCGGCGGCATACTTCCACGTAATCGTGACGAGTGTCTTGTGGCCATCATCGGCGACAAGCTTGCCGCAAGGCCAGGATGTCTGCCAGTTGCTGAACGATGTCCGGAAGATGTTGGCCGCGCAGCGTTCCCGCGTAAGCTGATTGGCACCAGCATTGGGGATGATCATCAGTGGCCTATCCTGACCGCGAAGCGTCTGTGCCATGGCCAAGGCCACGCCCGAATGCACGGGCCCGACGAGGAAATCGACGCCGTCGCGCTGGACGAGACGCTTGGTATTTTGTGGCGCTTTGGGCGGTGCGGCTTCGCTGTCCAGTTCGATCAGTTCCACGGGCCGGCCGGCAATGGTGGTACCAGCCTCGGCCAGACGCAGCTTGAAAGCAGCGGTGATGGACTCACCGAGCGACGCATAGGTGCCCGAGTAGGGGAGCAAGATTCCGATCTTGACCGGTGCTGCCTGGCCGAAAGCGATGCGATGGGGCACGGCCGCGGCGGCGAGCGTGGCCGCCGAGCCGGCAAGAAAACGGCGGCGAGTTGGCGCCTGCATCGAACTCTCCCTTGTTTGGGTTGATGCGCCGACGAACCGGGGCACACGTCGTCGTGCGTGGTATGATCGCACAAGCTCTACGCAACCCTAGGCCAAGTTCGTGTCACCTGTCATCCGTGTTTCCACGCCCGCGCCCGGCTCAGGGAGGCTCAAGTTACGCCGCGTCGAAGGTCGTGGCGTCGCCGCGCTTGGCTTGATGATCGCGCTGCTTCTCGGCGGCCTGTGCGGGGTGGCGAATGCCAGCGGGACGCTGAGCTTTCAGTTTGAAAACGACGTTTTCGCGGGCACGGACCGCCATTTCACCAACGCGATTCGCTTGTCCTGGATCACGGCGCCCAAGCCCTTGGCGCAGTCGTGGCTGCACGGCGCGGTTCGTGACGTTTATCGCCCGACTGCCAGCCCAGTGATCCGATATGGCTTTACGGTCGGCCAGAGCCTGTACACGCCTGAGGACATTTCCGCGCCCCAGCTCCTGGTGGACGAACGGCCCTACGCCGGCTGGCTCTATGGCGCCGTTTCATTCGCGGTCGAGGCCGACTCCAGCGCGTTCGGCACGAACCTCGACCTGCTTGATACGGTGGAGCTGCAACTGGGCGTCGTGGGGCCAGCGGCGCTCGGCCGCGAGACACAACAGTTCGTGCACAACATCATCGGGGCCCAGCGACCCAATGGATGGGACAATCAGCTCGAGGACGAGCTTGGTGTCGCGTTGATTTTCGATCGGAAAGCGCGCTTGCCCACGGTTCGCTCCGAAGGGGTTGAGCTGGATGCGATCCCAGGGTTTAGCGTCAGCGTCGGCAATGTGGACACCTCCCTGACGTTGGGCGGCATCGTGCGGTTCGGCCAGGGCCTCGATGTCGATTATGGGGTACCGCGGGTTCGCCCCAACTTCACCGGCCTGGAAGCCTTCGACGCGCCGGCGGGTGGCAATGCCTGGTATGTGTTTGCGGGCGCGACGGGACGGTTGGTGCTGCGGAACATTTTCCTCGACGGCAACAGCTTCAAGGACAGCCACCGTGTCGACAAGCGCCCGCTCGTTGGTGATTTCCAGCTTGGGGCCGCGATGATCCTCGATCGCGTTCGCCTGACGCTGACCTTCAATTTGCGGACCAAGGAGTTCGAGGGCCAGAATCTGCCCGATCGCTGGGGCGCGTTCAGCGCGGCGGTTCGATTTTAGCGCATGGGCGCCAGGGGCTGCCCCGCCCGATCCTGTCGCCCGGCGGCGACGGAAGCAAGGCGGGACCTACGAACCGAAATCACTGGGTGAGCGTCTTAAGATATGCGATGACGTCGGCGCGCTGCTCCTCCTTTAGCGGCGGCACCACAATCATCGTCGTCGACTTGTTGGGGGTGTTCGCGCGAATGAAACCCTTGGGATCGGCGATGTAGCCGTCGAGCTTTTCCTCGTCCCAGACGAAATCCACATTTTTCAGACCGCGATAACCTCGAAAATCAGTGCTGCCGGCCTCGCTTCCATAAATGCCCGCAAGCGATGGGCCGACGCCATGTTTGCCCGGTTCGACGCGGTGACAACGCTTGCAGCTCTTCTGATAGATCTTCTCACCGGCATCGACGTCGGCGGCTGGAGCCGGATCAGCTGTCATCAACAGGGCCGCGCCGGCCGCGAGCGCAACGAACGAGTACTTAAACATCCATAACCTCCTGGCGAATTATCGTAAGCGTGGTGGGTGCCACCCCTCGAACCCACAGCCTCAGCCATAACCACATCGCACTCGGCTGACTCGTCACATGTTTGGGAGGACGGTAGAGATCAACGATAATCGGCGAACACCGACTTGTTTTGTGATCCGAAACGGATGATCTCGAGTATCTGTGTCCCGAACCGCTACGAGATGATCCGTGTTTAGCTCCACACCACGCGACACGCAATTGCCGGTCCGATCTAGCGCCCTCTCTCGAGAGTTGGCGGCCGACGCTTGCCAATCAATTTTGTTGGTGGCGCACGGTTCGCGTCGTGGTGATCCGGCGTCCTTGCGAATGCTCGATGGGCATGCCCGTCGGTTACGACGTAACATGCGCTTCAGCGATGTCGGTATCGCGACCTTGTTCGGCGGAACCGGGCTCGAGAGAGCGCTTGAGACGGCTGTGTTCTCGCGAGCAACCGTCGTCCCCGTTTTCATGTCCGACGGTTATTACGTTCGTCAGGTTATTCCAGAGCGGTTGGATGCATGGCGAACGCAGCAGACCTCAGTGCCGGTTGAAACGCGCCTTTGTGAGCCAGTCGGGACGGCAGCAACGCTTGCTGAACTGATCGCCGCCCGGGCCTATAACGCTCTCGTCGCCGATGGCAGCGAGGCCAAATCGAGTACGTTGGTAATTGTTGGACACGGCTCAGAGCGCAATCCCGCGTCACGGCTTGCAACCGAGCGACAGGCGACACGGATAGCCAGACGAGAACTTTTCGGCGACGTCGTAACCTGCTTTCTGGAAGAGGCACCCGCCGTTACCGAAACCGTTCGGCGTGCTGAGGGACCGGTCGTGGTCGTCGGTTTTTTCGCAGCCGCTGGCCGACACGCCGCGTACGACGTGGTCGAACACCTCGCCGCGGCGGACCGCAGCGATCTCCATTATCTTGGACCGATCGGTGAGGATCCCGGCATGGTGGAGGTGATTAAGGACTGTGTCGGCAACGCTGCGCAGCCGTCGCTGCACGGCTTCGCGGACATTGCTGCGGCGAATTGGCACGCTTCTGTTGCCCAGTTTTGATTATCATCAAACTACGGCCTTTTCTTGATGAGTATTCACGTCGGGTAGGTTTAGCTTAAAATCCCATCATGATTGTCGCGAGACGCTTTCACTTTCTGTTTTTTATATCCGGCTGATTTGCAGTCAACGAGAAAAGATGCCGCACCGTCTGGGTCCTGCGCCAATATTGATGGATCTTCCGAGGCCGTGTCTTCATAGAGGATCTGACCTCCGAGACTGAGGACTCGCCGTTTCGCCGCCAACAAGTCGGGCACCGCGAAATGAACGCCCCAGAATTCGTAACCCCCACGCACCGCCGTAGGCACCTCATGGATCGCTGATATCTCGATTCCGGTTGCATTGCTTATTCGAAACAGATTGGGTACAGCCACGTCTTCAGAGATCTTCCAATCGAAAATCGCCCGGTAAAAATCCATCACCGCACACGCGTTTGACACATAAAGGGCGTTCCAGGCCATATGGCCCTGTGACCTCTCAGCTCTGCGCGGTGGCAGTGATCTGCCCTGATAAACCGTAAACCCGGCGCCTAACGGATCACGAATAAGGGCGATGGACGCGCCATCGCCGAGAGCCAGCGGCCCCAATTCGACTTTTCCGCCCGAACGGCGTGCGCGATCAAGCGTTTGGTCGATATTGTCCACGCCGATGTAGGACATCCAGAAACTGGGAAGACCAACGTCCCGAAACTTGCGCGGCATCTCAAAGATGCCTGCGCTCTCCCCATAGCTGGTAGATCCAACAAAATAGGGCGTTCCGTCCGGCTGCGTTATGGTCCCATAGTCCCAGCCGAACAACCGTGCATAGAAGCTCTTCGTTTCGGCCACGTGGAACGTCGATAAATCGCACCACAGAAAGTCGCCTTTTGAAATCGCTTCACGTCCGGGTGGGACGCGCATGAATACTACTCAACCTCTTCCTCGCCAAACACCGTCCTTCGAATCCTCGGAAGGAGGTCGTTGATGTTGGCTGGCGTCACGATAAGGATGGGCACGACGATCCGCCTGTCAGGCGCACCGCCCGAAAGGTGCTCAACTAATGCCTCGCCAGCCTGCTGACCCATCAAGTATGGCTGCTGCATGCCGGACACGAGGATAGCGTCCGACTTGAGGAGTTCGATGAAGGCCGGAATACCGTCGAAGGTCGCAACAAGTACATCTCCTTCCCGGCCCGCTTCCCGGATCGCCCGGAGGGCGCCCAGCGCAGGTTGATCCGTTTGCACGAAAACTGCCCGTAAGCGTTGGCTCTCGGCGAGCATGTGTTGTGTGAACGCAAATGTCTCCTCTGCGGAGTAGGACTGCATTTCGCGCAAAGCCGCGACCGTTCCCACGAAGCCCGCCTCCGCCATCCCCTCAAGGAACCCGCGCGTACGGTCCTGCCCGTTTCGACGCGCCTGAGAGATCGCGACGATCCCGACCGGCGCATCCTGCCAGCCCCTTGCCGCAAGCTCTTTACCGAGCACTTCTCCGACGCGCTTGCCACCCGCAAAATCGTCGGAAATCACAAACGAAAGGTAATCGCCCCTGTCCGTCCCGACGTCGGCAATGACGAGGGGCACTTCGTGTTCTACGGCCAGTTCAAGGACTTCTGGCGCGGTTGACGAGTCGGTTGGGGTGAGCACGAGGCCATTAACACCAGCGCTGATCGCCTTCCGCGCGCGCTGGAGTTGCAAATCGCCATTGTTCTTCGCGTTCAACGCTTCGAAGTCATAATTCCGCGCCTCCGCGACGGACCGCACGCCTTCGGACAGCGTTTGCCAAAAGGTGAGGTCGAGATCCGGAACGACATGAACGATACGCTTTCCGCGCGTGTCCGCAGCGGTGGCGAGCGATGCGAGCCCAAATGCTAAGACCAACGCGGCCAGTAGTAGGGTCACCGAACGCCACATTGATCCCTCAATTCCTGCGGTCAAGGTTCTGTTCACCTCCCGCTCCGTTCCCTTCGCAGATGTCTTAGTCGGCGCCGTGTCGCGCCGCGCTCCGGAGCATGGCGGATGGGGTGGGATTCGAACCCACGAGACCCTCGCGGGCCTGCCGGTTTTCAAGACCGGTGCCTTCAACCGCTCGGCCACCCATCCGTATTTATTGTCAGTACCTTGACGTTTTGGGGTCGCTCCGTGATCCACGGTTGGTACACAAACCCGGATCTCCCTTCGGCAGTCGCTAACAAACATCCTGGCGCTTAGCCGCGTCAACAGCGAACGCGCGACCACCCTGATCGGCTGCGTCTCTGTCCATGGCTGGAAGCACATGGGATTACGTGTCCAGCTTGGTGGCGATTGTGAAATGGCCGGGCGTTGCTATTGCGACGACGCCGATGTCTTCAACGGCCCCCTGGTCCTCCCACCGCTATCGCCGCGGACACCGCTTTCTTTCTTGTCACGGATAACTCTTCCGACGCGCGCCCCACCGTCGCGTCCATTAAGGAGGGAGGGAAGCTATCGCTCACTAATCCGCACGTCCACGAGCGTCGTAATCCTTTTGTTCGCACTCGGAACATCAAAAGGAAAAAGTACCGTGACCGACCGCGAAACGTTGGTTCTAAAACGAGTTGTCAATTGCGCCGTCTTCGGCGGCTTTGCCTTCATGGCGCTCATAGGTTGGATGTTGGCGTTCGATGTAGCCTCACTGGCTAGCTTGACCGCTGACGCCGTAAGGGGAGATATCCTCACCTCTCTAATCATTGGCGGCTCTCTTACCAAAGGTGTTGTCGCCGGTGGTGCTCTTGGGCTCGCCAGCCTCGGCATCTTTCCACCGCAAGTACGTCCGACCACCAATATCAACGTGGCTCACCACTAAACGTTTGCTCAAGGAGACCAGAGCATGTTCAAAAATGTTTGGAATATGGTCATGAATGCCGATCAGAACCCGCTGCTCGGCCTGCCCAAGATCACGCGCTTTCAACTGATGACTGTGCTTGCACTAATGTGGACAGTGATCTTCTGTTTTAGCGCAGGACTGTTCACTTGGATCCCCGAGTTCATGTTCGCTCACGTGGTTCTGCTGCTGCTGGGCATTTTCGGCACCGGCTTCATTTTCCGCGTCAACAATGCCTAAGTACGGCGCCAAACAAGCGATAGGAGGTCGTTAAGCCAATGACCGAACTGACCCTCATCCTGTTGCAGGTCCTGTTCATCGCAACCCTGGGCATTGTTTTCTACCTGGTACTGGTTCGGCCCCAATTGCAGCGCCTGCATCAGCACCGCACGGTGCTGGCCAGCCTGCGCCCAGGCGACCGGATTGCTACCGTGGGCGGCCTTGTCGGCACCATTGTGCGCACGGACGGTCAAGACTTTCTGGTTGTGGATGTGGCCGATGGCGTTCCCATGACCATTACCCGTAAATCCGTGGACGCACTGCTCGATCCTCCGGTGCAGCAGGTATTGGACACAGCTGCCACCGAGCCTGTAATCGCCTGACTTCGCTAGGACGGCAGCCTCGTTTTTCTGGGAAGGAAAATTGCATGATCACTCTGAGTAGTCTTGTGGCGGATGAAGATAAAGGTTCTATCCTCGATGTTCTCACCACGAACAGTTTGAGTTCAATCATGGTGACAGCGGCGAAGGATGATACGCCAATCGTGTTCGTAAACGACGCCTTCACTCGGCTAACCGGCTATGCCGCCGATGAAGTCGTCGGAAAGTCACCCAGGCTTTTACAGGGGCCAAAGACGGACCCGGAGGTGTTAGGGCGATTGCGCGAAGACCTGTCCGCCGGCCGCGTGTTCGAGGGCCGGACCGTGAACTATCGTAGCGATTGTTCCGAGTTCGTGATGCATTGGAAGGTGTTCGGCATAGGCGATCATGGCGGACAGCCGACACACTTCGTCGCCATTCAACAGGAAGCGCGTGACGGTGGCGAATGACGTTCCGGTAATTTCGTTCCATCGGCATTGCAATTTGTCCGGACGTGTTGCGAACGTCGTCCATAACATAGAGCGTTATTTATCTTAGTATTGTCGTATAACGCGACGATACTCCCCACCGGTGCCATCGCCTGTAAGGAACTTATGGTTTGTCCGGAGGCATTGCGTCAGCTCAAACCGCCGGCGTCGGTGACGCTCCGGTGAGAGGGTAGGCGATTGAATCCGACCTCTTCGACCCCCCGGACTCTGGTGCTAGTGCAAGGGCAGCGAATAGCCGACTTTATCATCCCCCGACATCCTGTTTTTTACTAAAGTCAATGACTTGGCGCATTTCGCAACCGCCAATGGTTTTGGCAAACGGATATAGCTGCGCGTGGACGGTGAATTCGTCCGCGATTAGACCGCAAA
>CAZUDB010000069.1:0-13968 GCA_964619055.1 uncultured Rhodospirillaceae bacterium | reverse complement strand
CATTCCAAAGTGTTTCACGTGAAACACTTTGGAACTGTTCCAAACAACCTTGCACCCCCCTGGTATTCAAATCGTTTTCACCAGCGCGTGGCGCTTTTTGCCGGCGGAGAGCTTCAAGGTGCCGCCCGCGTCCAGATCCCCCGCCCCGATCACGCGGCCCTCGTCGGTGATGGTCGCGTTGTTCAGCTTGGCCCCGCCACCCCGGATCAGCTTGCGCGCCTCGCCTTTGGAGGCCGCCAGACCGGCGCGCTGGAACAACTCGAAGGCGGCCACCCCCGCCGTCAGCTCGGCCCGGTCCACGGTCACCGTCGGCAGGTCCTCACCGGCCGCCCCTTCCGCAAACGTACGCCGGGCCGTTTCCGCCGCGGCGGCGGCGGCCTCTTCGCCGTGAAGGAGCGCCGTGGCGGCGTTGGCGAGTGCCACCTTGGCCTCGTTGATGCCGGCCCCCTCGGCGGCTTCCATCTCCGCGATCCGCGCCAAAGGCAGCTCCGTGAACAGGCGCAGGAACGGCCCCACGTCCAGATCATCGGTGTTCCGCCAAAACTGCCAGTACTGGTAGGGCGACAGCCGCTCGCCATCGAGCCAGATGGCGCCCGCGGCGGTCTTGCCCATCTTGGCCCCGGACGCGGTGGTCAACAGCGGCGTGGTCAGGCCGTAGACCTGCACCTGGTCGACCCGCCGGGCCAACTCCACGCCGGCAACGATGTTCCCCCACTGGTCCGAGCCGCCCATCTGCAGCCGGACGTCGAACCGGCGGGACAGCTCCAGGAAGTCATAGGCCTGGAGCAACATGTAATTGAATTCCAGGAAGCTCAGTGGCTGCTCGCGTTCGAGCCGCATTTTGACGGATTCGAAGGTCAGCATGCGGTTGACGGAGAAGTGGCGGCCGATGTCGCGCAGGAACGGGATGTACTCCAGGCCGTCCAGCCAATCGGCGTTGTTGACCATCTCCGCATCCGTTGGCCCCTCGCCGAACGTGAGGAAGTGATCGAACACCTTGCGGATGCCGTGAAGGTTGGCTTCGATGTCCTGATCGGTCAGGAGCTTGCGTGATTCGTCCTTGCCGCTGGGATCGCCGACCCGGGTCGTGCCGCCGCCCATCAGCGGAATCGGCTTGTGGCCATGGGCTTGGAACAGGCGCAGCAACATGATCGGCACCAGGCTCCCGGCATGGAGGCTCGGTGCGGTACAGTCGAAGCCGATGTAAGCTGTCACCGGGCCGGCCGCGCAGAGCGCGTCCAGGGCCTCCAGGTCCGTGCACTGGTGGATGAAGCCGCGGTCGACGGCGTCGCGGATGAAGGCGGAACGATACTGGGTCATGGGGCCGCGTGATCCCGGGCAGGCGGGAGTAAGGAGGATTGAGAATGATCGATGCGGGCGCGCGTGTAGCACGATCGCCGGACCACGGCAACGCCACTGGGTTGGCCCCGGAGTTTGAGAGCGGCGCGTCGAGCCGGGTGTTGACGGCCATTGGGCTGATGAGCGGCACCTCCATGGACGGCATCGATGCGGCCCTGATCCGCACCGACGGTGAGACCATCCAGGACTTCGGCGCCGTCGCGACCTACCCTTACCCGGCCTCGTTTCGCAGCGACCTGCGCGAGATGCTGGGCCGCGAGCCCGGCACCGGCGCCGATGCCGTGATCGAGGCCCTGACCCGCCGCCATGCCGATGCCGTCCACCGCCTCCTGGCCGCTGGCGGGATCGACGCCGCGGCCGTGGATGTCATCGGCTTTCACGGCCATACCGTCGTCCACCGCCCCGATCTGCGGATCACCCGCCAAATCGGGGACGGCCAGCTCCTGGCCAACTTGACGGGCGTGCCCGTTGTCGGCGATTTCCGCTCCGCCGACGTGGCCGCGGGCGGTCACGGCGCGCCCTTCGCCCCGCTCTATCATGTTGCCCGAGCCAGAACACTGGAGCGCCCGCTCGCCGTCCTCAACGTCGGCGGCGTCGCCAACGTCACCTGGATCGGCGCCGAGACGGACAACCACGCCGAAGCCCCCGTGCTGGCCTTCGACACCGGCCCCGGCAACGCCTTGGTGGATGATTGGGTGCGCCGGGTGACGGGGCAACGCTGGGACGAACGGGGCCGGCTCGCTCGCGGCGGCCGGATCAACGAGGCTCTGGTGGCGTCCTGGCTGAGCGATCCCTATTTCGCGACATCACCGCCCAAGTCCCTGGATCGCAACACCTACGTTCGGGCCCTGGAGGAAGTGCGGGATCTAAGCCCGGAGGACGGCGCGGCGACCCTAACGGCGTTCACCGCCCGTGCCGTGGCCGTGGGCCGGCGCTTTCTGCCCGCCCCGCCGAAATGCTGGCTGATCTGCGGCGGTGGCCGTCACAACCGCACGCTCATGACCATGCTCGGCGAGGCCGTGGCCGCGCCTGTGGAGCCGGTGGAGACCATCGGCTGGGATGGCGACGCGCTGGAGGCGCAGGCGTTCGCCTTCCTCGCCGTGCGAGCACTCGGGGGCCTGCCCTTGAGCCTACCCACCACCACGGGTGTCGCACGCGCAATCACGGGCGGCGTGTTGCATCGGCCCGTGGCCAAGCGGTAACCACGGCCACAACGGCTGAGCGAGCTTAAACCGGCTCGGCCAGCGCCCGATCCATGTAATCGCCGACGTGACGGGCGATCGTGTCCGTCGTGGTGGCGAAGGTGTGGTCAGCGCGCGCGATCTCGCGGTGCTCGATGGCGATGCTCTTCTGATGCTGCAGCTTCGTCACCAGCTTGGCAATGGCCGCGGGTGTCGCCACTTCGTCGTTGCCGCCAGAGACGATCAAGCCCGATGCAGGGCACGGTGCCAGAAATGTGAAGTCCAGCGCACCCGCTGGCGGCGCCACCGCTATGAACCGTGCGATCTCGGGCCGTCGCATCATCAACTGCATGCCGATCCAAGCGCCGAACGAATAGCCGGCGATCCAGCATTCGCCGGCGCTTTGATTGATGCTCTCGATCCAGTCGAGCGCGGACGCGCCATCGCTCAGCTCACCGATTCCGTTGTCGAACCGACCCTGTGATCGGCCCACCCCGCGAAAATTGAAGCGAAGCACCGAAAAGCCGCGCTGCTGAAATTCACTGAACAGGGCGAACACGATCCGGTTGTTCATCGTCCCGCCGTGAAGCGGGTGGGGATGCAGCACCAGTGCGACCCGAGCTCCCGGGGATTTGGCATGATGGTAGCGGCCTTCGAGGCGACCCTCGGTACCATTAAAAATGACTTCTGGCATGGCGTGTGAGCTTGGCTGCCCCCTGTTTGTTCCCGCGGCGAAACCGGCTGTTTGCGATCAATAATCCATCAATGCCGATGATCTCGACGTTTGGTGGCATAACGAAAAGTTGATAAAAACAGTCGGGCTTCCCATACTCAGATGCGTGATGGAAGTGGACGCTTGTTACGATCCAGGTCTGATGCCTGCGGTGTGATGGATGTCCGGCCATGAGAGTTAGAGCATAACACATGGTTTTCAAGCGCCTTACAGACGCCACTGATGCGTTCTTGGCTCGTGACCCCGCGGCTAGGGGCCGTATTGAGGTCATTTTATGCTATCCGGGCTTCCACGCACTGGCCGTTTATCGGTTTGCGCATTTCCTTTGGCGGCACCGACTGCGCCTGATCGCCCGGTTCGTGTCGCATATTGGCCGCATGTTAACCGGGATTGAGATTCATCCAGGCGCCCGCATTGGCCGACGATTGTTCATCGATCACGGGTTCGGCGTCGTCATCGGAGAGACGTCCGAGCTCGGTGACGACGTAACCTTGTACCAAGGCGTCACCCTCGGCGGCCTGGCGCCTTCCGTTGACTCCAAAAGCCAAGTCAACGTGAAGCGACATCCCACACTCAGAGATGGGGTCATTGTCGGATCGGGTGCGCAAATCCTGGGTCCGTTCACCATCGGCGAAGGGGCGCGCATCGGCTCCAACGCCGTGGTTACGTCCGATGTCCCTGCGGGCGTGACGGCGGTGGGTATTCCCGCGCACCCGGTGCAACCGAAGGACCGGACCACGTCGGGGCGGTTTGTTGCCTATGGCACACCAGCCGAGGGCTGTCCGGACCCCGTTCTGGCGACGATCGAGGCTCTGCGTGTTCAGGTCTCGGCGTTGCAGGCACGCGTTACCGAATTGGAGACCGAGACTAACGAGTTGGACCAACAACCAAATCACAATCAGGAGCGGGCAACCGGCTCTGGCCCAACCCTGATCGCACTGGCATCGAGTCGAGACGGTGGGCGCACGTAGCATCCGGCTGGCAGCGACCAGCCGGGCAGGCATTGATGCGGGCAGGCATCGATGTCCGCTCCGAACCGTGAAAAGGCCGTCTGCCCGGCACGTTAACACGAGCAGAGGAGAAGGCCCGTGAAACTGAGCACCAAAGGCCGATATGCGGTCATGGCCATGGCCGATCTTGCCTTCCACGGCAACGGCAAGCCCGTATCTCTTGCAGAAATCGCCGATCGGCAGGAGATTTCGCTTTCCTACCTGGAACAACTATTTGGCAAACTGCGCAAGGGTGGACTGGTATCCAGCGTTCGCGGTCCCGGCGGCGGCTATTTGCTGGCCCGCACGCGGGACGAGTTACGGATTGCCGATATCATCATGGCGGTGGACGAACCCATCAAGGCGACGCGGTGTACGCCGGGCTCGCCCATGGGGTGTCATTCCCATCGCGGCCGCTGTCTCACCCATGATCTGTGGGAGGAACTGGGAAACCAGATCTTTCTGTATTTGAGTGCGGTGACATTGGAGGACATCTGCGAGCGGCGGATCCTCGGGACGAGCCGCCTTGTCTTCGCTTCCGAGCGGCAGCGAAGTGACAGCACAGTGGATTATCGCGCCAGCCAGTAACAGCGGTGCGATCGGATCATTGAGCGTAGCCTTGCTGCCGTTCGGCACGGGGGGATGATATCAGCTCACTCACCGTGCTGCCCGGTGGCGTTGACAGGCCGCCGGACCGACAGCCATCTGTTTCCTTGTGATGCAGCACGCCGTCTACCTGGATCATAACGCGACGTCGCCGGTGCGACCGGAAGCAGCGGCGGCCGTGGCGGCTGCGTTGACCTCTCCCGGCAATGCATCGTCCGTCCACCGATTTGGCCGCTTGGCTCGCCGAACCATCGAAGACGCGCGGGATGCTGTTGCGGCTCTAGTCGGTGTGCGTCCTGACCAGATTGCTCTGACCAGCGGTGGCACGGAGGCAAACAACTGGGCGCTAACGGGTATGCGTGCCCACGACCGTGGGCAGCGGCCGTGCCGGCTGCTGGTGTCGGCCATCGAGCACGCCAGCGTTCTGGAAGCGGCGCCGGACGCCGAGCGCATCGCCGTGGACGAACACGGCCGCGTCGACACCGGCGATTTGCAGCGACGACTTGATGCCGATCCGCGCCCGGCCTTGATCGCCGTCATGCTGGCCAACAATGAAACGGGCGTGATCCAGCCCCTTCGTCACGTGGTTGCGATCGCTCGTGCCTATGGCGCGTTGGTGCATTGTGATGCCGTTCAGGCCGCCGGCAAGATCGCCCTCGATGTCTCGGGCTTGGGCGTCGATACACTCGCGCTGTCGGCCCATAAATTGGGCGGACCCATGGGATCAGGCGCCCTCGTGGTCGGCCCATATGTGACGGTGGACCCGATCCTTCGGGGCGGCGGCCATGAAAGTCGCCGGCGTGCGGGCACGGAGAACCTGCCCGGTGTGGCCGGGTTCGGGGCCGCCGCGTCGGTCTCTGGGGCCAAGCTGCCCGAACAATCGGAGCGGCTCACGGCGCTGCGTGATCAACTGGAAGCGGCGCTTCGCGCGGAGGCGCCGGAGTTGTTGATCTTCGGGAGCGAGGCAGAGCGCCTCCCCAACACCAGTTGCCTGGCGCTGCCGGGGCTGACCGCCGAAATCTTGATCATGGCCCTGGATCTGGCCGGGGTCGCCGTGGGCGCCGGTGCCGCATGCTCCTCCGGCAAAATTCAATCGAGCCACGTGCTGGCCGCAATGGGTGTCGGTGACGACGCGGCCAAGGCGGCCATCCGCGTTAGCCTCGGCTGGTCGACAACATCTATCGACGTTGACCGGTTCGTTGACGCTTGGATCACGGTTGCACGCCGCCACCGCAGTCGCGTCCGCCAGAGGGCGTCATGACGGTACACACGGACCCGACTGTCGCGCGACGTGGCGGCGTCGAGGCCGTCTATTTGGATTACCAGGCAACCACGCCCACCGACCCGCGCGTCGTTGACGCCATGGTACCCTGGTTCGCTCAGTCCTTCGGCAACCCCCATTCCCGCTCCCATCGCTTCGGACGGATGGCCGAGGACGCCGTCGAGGCGGCACGCCGACAGGTGGCAGCCCTGATCGGCGCGGACGCTCGGGAGATCGTGTTCACCTCCGGTGCCACGGAGTCCAACAACCTGGCGATAAAGGGCGCCGCCCGCTTCCGCCGCGATGCCGGCGATGGCCGCGACCACGTTGTCACGGTGGCAACGGAGCATAAGTGTGTGCTCGAAAGCTGCCGCCGGCTGGAGCGGGAGGGCTTTCGCCTGACCATATTGCCGGTCAAGCCCGACGGCCTCCTCGACCTGGATGTGGTAGCCGCGGCGCTCACCGATCGAACGGCACTGGTCTCGGTCATGGCCGTCAACAATGAAATCGGGGTGATCCAGCCCATCGCTGAGATCGCCCGGCTCTGCCGGGCCCGCGGCATTCTGGTCCACAGCGACGCGGCCCAGGCCGTGGGGAAGATCCCTGTGGACATACGGGCACTCGATGCGGACCTGCTCAGCGTGTCCGGCCACAAATTCTACGGACCAAAGGGCATCGGTGCTTTGTACGTACGCCGACGCCCACGCGTGCGGCTGGAGCCCCTGATCGATGGTGGCGGCCAGGAACGCGGACTGCGCTCGGGGACGTTGCCGGCGGCGCTGTGCGTCGGCCTTGGCGAGGCCTGTCGGCTGGCCGGGACCGAAATGACGGAGGAGGCGGAGCGCTTGGGCCGGTTGCGCGACCGATTGCTGACCGATCTTCGCGAGGGGATCCAGGAGATTCATGTGAACGGCAGCGTCGACCAGCGTATTCCCGGTAACCTGAACGTCGCCATCCCCGGTGTTGACGGGGAGGAGTTCCTGGCTACGGTGGGTGACGTGGCTATCTCGACGGGCTCCGCCTGCACGTCCGCCACGGTTGAGCCTTCCTATGTTTTGAGCGCTCTCGGTCTGGACGGGCCGACAGCGGGCGGCAGCATTCGGATTGGTCTCGGCCGCTTCACGACGGAGGACGAGATCGCCTTCGCGGTCGAACGCATCGTCGCCACCGCCGTCCGCCTGCGTCAGCGTGCCGCCGGCCAGATGCGGGCACGGCACACCGCGCGGACGCCATGACCAGGTTCACGTTGCGACGCCAGAGATGAGGGAAACCGCAGGCCGCCATGCCCAAAATGACCTTTCTGTCGCCTGACGGCGTCAATCGCCACGAGGTTGACGCGCCACTCGGCATGTCCGTGCTTGAGGTGGCCCACCGCAACGACATCGACCTGGAGGGCGCCTGCGAAGGATCGCTGGCCTGCTCCACCTGCCACATCATTGTTGATCCCGAGTGGTCCAGTCGCCTGGACCCTCCAAGCGAGGAGGAGGAGGACATGCTGGACTTGGCGTTCGGATTGACCCGCACCTCCCGCCTCGGCTGTCAGATCCGGATCACCGAGGCCCTGGATGGCCTTACGGTCACCCTGCCAGCCGGCTCCAACAACATGCTCGGCGGCTGATCGGGCTCCGCGGCGGATATGGAGCCTCCATCGAGTCCCACCGCGCCCGGATCTGGGGCGGCGATCGATGGTCCGCTGTTTGACCGCTTGACGGTGGCTTGCCGGTCGGAGTGGATGGCCTACGTGGATCATATCTTTGTGCGCGATTTGGCATCCGGCACGCTACCGGAGCCGGCATTCCGCACTTATTTAATCCAGGACTATCTGTTCTTGATCCATTTAGCTCGGGCCTACGGCTTGGCGGCCTTCAAAGCCGATCGGCTCACGGAAGTGCGTGCGGCTGCCGCCGGGCTGTCAGCGATCGTGGATCATGAGATCGGCCTCCACGTCCGATTCTGCCAAGAGTGGGGTTTGACGGAAGCCGAAATGGCGGCAGCACCCGAGGCCGATGCCACGCTGGCCTACACGCGTTTTGTGCTTGAGCGCGGACTTGCCGGCGATGCCCTTGATCTGGCCGTGGCGCTAGCACCGTGCGTGTGCGGCTATGGGGAGATAGGCCAACGCCTAGCCGCCGATCCGAACACCGTCTCCGAGGGCAATCCCTATGCCGAGTGGATTGAGATGTACGCCGGGGACGCGTATCAAGAGGTCTCCCGCGGTCATGCGGCTCACTTGGATGATTTGATGGCGCGTCGGGGCGGACCCGGCCGGCTTGAGGATTTGGTACGAACCTTTGGCGATGCGACCAGACTGGAAATCGCGTTTTGGCAGATGGGGCTCGATGCGGTCCCCTAGGTCGAGCAACGGGTGCGGGGCTGTGCCGTCAACGTGTCTCGTGGCTATAGGCGCGTTGGCATTGATCGGACCCACCGATCCCGCGGGCGCTCAAGAGCAAGCAACCACCACGGTCGATCCCGACGCGCCGACCATCTACCAGCTTGGTCGGCCCTGGTACGTCTCCGCTGGCGTTGGCGCCGTGATCACCATCGATGCCGCCAATCGCGGTGAAATCGACATCGAAAGCGGCTACAACCCCGGGATTTCGGCCAACGGTGCGCTCGGCTACGCTTGGGAGTCCGGTTTTAGGCTGGAAGGCCAAGTTTGGTATCAGCACTTCACCCTCGACCGGATTTCGACCACGAACCCCGGCAACATCAGCGGCTTAAGTGACGGTGGCCAAGGTGCTTCCGGCGACATCAGCACACTGGGATTGTATCTGAACCTGGCCTATGACTTCGACACCGGCACGCGCCTGCGGCCGTTCTTACTGGGCGGGCCCGGTGCCGTTAGAATCAGGTACGAAGACTGGCGCACCGATACCGGCGTGGCGATCGTTAACGACGATGACTGGCGGCTTGGGTTTCAGTTCGGCGGCGGCTTGAACTACGTCATTTCACGCCGTTTTTCCGCCGAACTGAGCTACCGCTTCGCATTCTCGCTCGATCCGCGCATGCGAGACGTCACAGGCGACGCCTTCAACAGCGAGTTCGGCTCCCACAATTTCCTGGTGTCAGCTCGCTATGGCTTCTGATCTGGTTGATACGCCGCCGGTCCACGATCGTGTCGATGCCGCTGCCGCGCCTCCGCGGGCCCAAAACAGCCTTGGCATCACCAAGCGGCCCGTTGACACCCGGGTGGTGGTTGCCATGTCCGGCGGGGTCGACAGCGCCACGACGGCGGCACTCCTGGTGGACCAGGGCTATGACGTCGTCGGCGTCACCCTGCAGCTCTATGACCACGGCGAGGCCGTGGGCCGTACCGGCACCTGCTGCGCCGGTCGCGATGTTCGGGACGCCCGCCGCGTCGCAGCCGCCCTCGACATCCCCCACTACGTTCTGGATTACGAACGCCGATTTCGCGAGCGGGTAATCGAGCCGTTTGCCGACAGCTACCTGGCCGGGGAAACCCCCATTCCCTGCGTGCTGTGCAACCAGGCCATCAAGTTCGCGGACATGCTGGAAACCGCCCTGGACCTGGACGCC
This sequence comes from uncultured Rhodospirillaceae bacterium, assembly GCA_964619055.1. Taxonomy (GTDB): domain Bacteria; phylum Pseudomonadota; class Alphaproteobacteria; order Rhodospirillales; family Defluviicoccaceae; genus CAYVUM01. The sequence goes on along the minus strand of CAZUDB010000069.1, from coordinate 4,299 downwards.
GACGTGCTGGCGACCGGTCACTATGTTCGGTGGCGCACCGGCCGGGCGGGGCCGGAGCTGCTGAAGGGCGCCGATTTCAGCCGGGATCAAAGCTACTTCCTGTTCGCGACGACGCGCGCGCAGCTAATGACCCTTCGCTTTCCGCTGGGCGAACTGACCAAGGACGAAACCCGCGCCCTCGCCCGCCGCTTCGGCATCTCCATCGCCCAGAAGGCCGACAGCCAGGACATCTGCTTCGTGCCGACGGGGCGCTACGCCGACTTGGTCGAGCGACTTCGCCCAGGCCGGTTCGAAGCCGGCGATATCGTGCACGTCGACGGGCGCGTCCTGGGCCGCCACGATGGCATCGCCCGTTACACCATCGGACAAAGGCGCGGCCTTGGCATTGCCGCGGCAGAACCGCTTTATGTGGTTCGCCTGGATGCACCGACGCGCCGAGTGGTGGTCGGCCCCGTGTCGGCGCTGGAGCGAACCAAGATCAGCTTGCGCGCCGTGAACTGGCTCGGTGATACTACCCTGCTGGGCGCGGAGCGTGTTGCCGTTTCGGTCAAGCTGCGCTCCACGCAAGCCCCGGTACCGGCCACCGTCACCGGACTGGCGGGCGAACGAGCGGAGATCACCTTGGAGGAGCCCGGGGGCGCGGTATCACCCGGCCAGGCGTGCGTGTTCTACGACGGCGATCGAGTGCTCGGCGGCGGCTGGATTTGTCGCGATCGGACCGACTAGGTCCTCGCCTTGGCCGTCCCCGTCATCGACCCCGCCTGGCTGATCGGCCTGATCGCCGCGCTGCTCGCGACCGGCGCCGTCGGCGGCCTTCTCGCCGGTCTCTTGGGCGTCGGCGGCGGGATCGTGATCGTGCCCGTGCTGTTTCAGATCTTCACCGGCCTTGAAATCGACGAGGCCGTTCGCATGCACCTGGCCGTTGGCACGTCGCTCGCGACGATCATTCCCACCTCGATTTCCTCAACGCGGGCGCATTGGCGTCGCGGCAGTGTCGATACGGACCTGCTCAAAACTTGGGGGCCCTTGGTGTTCCTGGGCGTGATCGCCGGATCGGCCATTGCCGGCTATGTGGGTGGTGTGGTGCTGACGGCCCTGTTCGCCGTCGTGGCCACGGCCGTGGCCGCCAACATGGCCTTTCGCAAGGAGCCCAAGGAAAGCGTCGAGCGCCTGCCGAAGGGTCCGATCCGCTGGGTGATCGGCGGCCTAATTGGCCTGATTTCCTCCATGATGGGCATCGGCGGCGGATCCTTGAGCGTGCCGACGCTTAGCCTCTGCGGCCAGCCGATCCGCACCGCCGTCGGCACGTCGGCCGCCATCGGGCTGATCATCGCCGTGCCCGGCGCGATCGGCTTCGTCATCGTCGGATGGGACGAGCCCGGCCTGCCGGTGGGCAGCGCCGGCTACGTCAGCCTAATCGGCTTTGCCTGCATCGTGCCCGCGACCATCCTGGCGGCACCTTGGGGCGCCAAGCTGGCCCACGCCATCGATCCCAATTGGCTTCGGCGCGCGTTCGCGCTGTTCTTGTTCCTCTCGGCGCTCAAGATGGTCTGGGACCTGGCCTGACCGGCGCCGCACAGCACAGAACAGCACGACTGGTTAGCGGACCCGCTGGCCGGCCACGTCGATGATCAGTTCCCCGTCCTCCTTCGCGAACGGGCCCGGCGGCAGCCGGTCCAAGACATCCAACACGACCTCCGACGGGCGGCACAGCCGCACCCCCTTGGGCGTCGCCACGATCGGGCGATTGACCAGGATCGGGTGGGCGACCATGGCCTCCACGATCGCCTCGTCGCTGACGTCCGGCTGCAGCAAGCCCAGGTCCGCCGCGGGCGTGCCCTTGGTCCGCAGGGCAGCGCGGGGCGTGATGCCACCGGCCGCGAACAGGGCCAGGAGCTGCGGGCGGGTCCAACCCGTTTCGAGATAGAGGATCACCTCCGGCGCATAGCCGGCGGACTCGGCGATGTGCACGACATTGCGCGACGTGCCGCACTTGGGGTTGTGGTGGATGACTACCGGAAACGACTCAGACACGGCACCCTCCCGTTGTGTGTTGTTGCATTCAAGCTGATGCGCAAACGGCCGCAGCCGTCAAGAGGCAAGCACGCAAGGGTCGACGCCTAATCCGGGCCAAGGCAGCGCCACGAAAAAACCGGTGGTCCAAAGCTGAACCACCGGTTTCGAGGTATGAGCCGCCAATGCGGCCCGGGTCGTCCTGGGCGGGCGTCGTCTCGGTGCGCCGGCCAGCCGTAGCTCGTTTCGAGCCGCCGCCGGAACCAAGCGCTCGCCGGCACAGTGACAGGGTGTTCGCAGGTGCGGAATCACCGCCTTTGCGTTGCGGCTATGCGGTTCCTGCAGAGGCCCTCGCCTTCCACCGACCCCACCGCCATATTGCAGTCATTCGACAGGGAGCAAGACCCGCCATGACGAGGACGGACGAATGCTGACACGCAGTGCCTATTGGGTCTCGCAACGGGCGCGCATCACTTGGTTTTTCGGCGAATACGTGCTGGGCCGTTACGCCGTCGTGCCGCCGGACTTAAGGAGCCGCCAGCGCAGCGGCGACCGGCTACGCCAGGTGGCCGGGCAAGTCGTGAGCGACCTGCGCGAGATATACGGCTCCGGGCGGAGCGGCACGCCAACACTGCGGCTGCTGCTCCAGGACATCCGGGCCTTGCGCCGCCGGGACTGGCGCAACATCGAAGCGGGGCTTTACGGCCTGCCCGACGACTGGGCGACTCCACCGACGGAATGGTTGCGGGGCGCCGTCGAGTACTTCCGGGAGCTGCCGACCATCATCGCGCGCCGCCGCCGGGATGGCTGGAATGAAGTGGCGGCCCGGGCCGATGCCAAGCACTACCCTGAGTATTTCCGCCGCAACTTCCACTACCAGACGGACGGCTACCTAAGCCGGCGCTCCGCCAAACTCTACGATCACCAGGTGGAGGTGTTGTTCCTCGGCGCCGCCGACATGATGCGCCGGCAGGCGCTGTTGCCGCTGGGCCAGTGGCTCGGCGGCGGCTGGACCGCGGATACGGTGCTGCTTGACGTGGGCACGGGCACCGGGCGCTTCGTTGAGATGGTCAAGGCGGAGCGTCCACAACTGCCCACGATTGCGCTTGATCTGGCACCGCCCTATCTGGCCGAGGCCAAGCGGCGGCTGCGAGGGTTGCCGCAGATGCGGTTCGTGCGGGGGCTGGCGGAGGCGCTGCCGCTGCCTGACCGGTCTGTCGATATCGTGACCTGCGTTTACCTGTTCCACGAGGTGCCGGCGGAGGTTCGACAGCAGATCGCGGCCGAGTTCGCGCGGGTGCTGAAGCCGGGTGGACGGGCGATCGTGGTCGAATCCATCCAACTTGGCGACGTGCCGGCCTATGACCCCATGCTGCGCGGATTCCCTAAGTCCTTCCACGAGCCCTATTATGCCGGCTGGATCGAAGAGGACACCGACGCGCTGTTTAAGGACGCGGGACTGACACCAAAGGACCAAACACGGGCGTTTGTTTCCAAGGTGATGGTGTATGATAAGGCATCAGGGGAACCAAAGGAACCGACAACATAAACATGCAGTAATGTTAAAGCGGAGGTCGCCGAAAAACATGAAAGATGACAAATCACCGGATGACTCAATTTTGAAACAAAAGAACAGCCTTTATACCTCAATAAAATTTGAAGAACTTAATGAAAAGCTAAATAATCACACGAAATACCAAGCAACAAAGTGCCTGTCAGGTAGACTTTATCTTTATGAAAGCGCACTTGAGAATATAGACTTCTCTAGCGTGGCCTTTTATAAGGAATATCTGGGCTATTCAAGCTCAACTTTTTTCGATTTCACAGATTTTCAAAAATCTTATATTAGTTGTTGTGCATTTTATAAAATCACGTTTGGGGATTGCAACTTTACAAACTCATATATTTCCCGATCTAAGTTCGCCTCATGTGGATTTGGATATTCGAATTTCAATACCTCAATTTTCGACGTTGAATTTCTAGATTGTGAATTTGGGCATTGCAATTTTGATAGCAAAGACATTGGAAACGAAAATTGTTATGATATTCGTTTTTATTCTTGTAAATTTGAAGGAAATAGCTTTAAAAACTCTTTCTTGAGGGACGTTTCTTTTGATCGACCGCAGGGAGTAGATACGGAAGGTCGGAGCATCACGTACTCTCCTTGCGACTTGCTCGAAACAAGCTTTCGTAACGCCGACCTAATAAACGCGAAGATGGAAACTGCCACTGGCCTGCAGGCGCACGCACTGGCTGGCGCGGACCTGACCAACGCCAAGCTGCCCC
>CAZUDB010000068.1:0-14565 GCA_964619055.1 uncultured Rhodospirillaceae bacterium | reverse complement strand
AGGTGCAGCAGTTGGTGCGAGAAGGACGACAGGTCAGCGCTGTTGTGCTGGCCGCCGGACAGTCGACCCGGGCCGGACGCCTTAACAAGGTGTTGTTCAATCTGCACGGAAAACCTCTCGTCGCCCACGTCGTAGACGCAGCGCTTAGTTCTCGCGTGCGGTCTGTCTTCGTCGTCCTTGGCCATGAGGCCGATCGCGTTCGGGCGGCGTTGGCAAACCGGTCCGTTCACTATTTGCTCAACGGTCGCTACGCCGATGGGATGGCAAGCTCGCTCGCGGTTGGGGTAGCGGCGGCCGAGGCAAAAAGTGCAGGCATCATGGTGCTGTTGGCCGACATGCCCTGGGTGCGCTCGGACCATATCGATGCGTTGATCGAAGCGTTCGAGGGCGCGGACGGACTACGGATCTGTGCGCCGACATATCGCGAGCGGCGTGGCCATCCTGTGGTGTGGCCGGCTCGATTTGCCCCAGACCTAGTGGCGCTGACCGGCGACACTGGCGGGCGCGACCTCATGGACCGATATTCGGCCTCGGTCCTGACAGTCGGGGTTTCGGACTCAGGCGTCCTCAAGGACGTAGACGAACCGAACGACCTGATCCGAGGCGCAGAATCGGCCGCATGGCAAGATCATTCGGCTCCCTAAAGGCCGGCCCTCATTGAACTGGCGTTGTGCCGCGCCCGCTCCGCCGAAGAGCTTACTGTTGCTCCGGTGGTTCGGCTGCAGCGGGAGGTTCGGTCGGGGACAGTGGGCGAAGGGGCTGTGGTTGCGGTTGCTGCTGTGACGCTATCAGCAACCGTTCGATCGTGAGCGAATCCGGCAGGCCGGTCTGTGGCAGGTTGTTGGCTTTCTGGTATTCTTCCAGCGCACTTTTGGTGCCCGGACCAAAGACGCCATCCGCTGTAATTCCGAGCGCTTCCTGCACATCTATCAGCACGCTCTTGTAAACCGGGCGCCGGTTTTCGCCACTGGTGGCGATCAGGACATCGTCACGCTCTTTCAATCGGCCTTGTGCCAAGTATTGAACATAAGCATGAACAACCCGAATGAACCGTTCTTCCGGTGCATTCTGACAATTGCGGCCAATGATGTTCAGCAGATAGACGGGATCCTGCCAGGGCGCCAGATCGTAAGTGTCTTCAGAATAGACATTCGCAGCGCTAATATAGCCCTCAAGCCACGAGCCGATGCGGATGACGTTTTCTTCGCTTTCCTTAGCCTGGTCCAAAAACTGCTGGCAGGAGGCAAGGCCCCAGCCCTTGGGCGCGGCCCGGCCCTGGTTGTCCGCCGCAAGCGCGGGACATGCAGCCAAGCAAGCGCCCGCGATGAGCAACGCGCGGATCATGGTGGGGATCTCCAGTGTCGTTTCGGAATGACTGATCATCGAAAGGCATAGCGCGTCACCTGCGCCGGCACAACCCAAGCAACCCAAGCCGGGATCACGTCTCCAGGATGTGAGGATTGAGAGTGTGACTGGGACCGTCGACGTCCGTCGCCGGGCCAAGGGCAAGCCCAATGCCGATCTGTAACTCCTATAGTGATGTGAGAGGCGTCGATCGGCGCTGGCGGTGACGATCCACGGCCAAGGACAGGTAGCGGTCGAAGGTCGTCATGGCCGCCTCCCAGGTATAGACCTCCTCGACCTTTCGGCGACCAGCTTCCGAGTATGCGGACCGCTCCTCCGGGCGCTCCAGAAGGCGGAGAATGCCCGCTGCCATGTCGGCGGGTGTGTCCGCGACCACTAGGTGCTTGTTGGGGACCGCGTCGACCCCGCGGGCCGTAGGGCTGGAGGTGATCACGGGAACGCCCATGGCCCAGGATTCAAGAATCTTGTTTTGGGTGCCGCGCGCGATCTTCAGTGGAGCGACGCTAACGGCGGCCGTGCTAACCCAGGGGCGAACGTCCGGAACCGTTCCTGTGACTTCGATGCCAGGAGTCAGGGCGAGATCGCGAATGTCTTGCGGCGGCTCGGCGCCGACGATTGATAGGACGACGCGCGGACGCTTCTCGCGAATGCGGGGGAGTACATCCGCGCAGAAGTCCACCATCGCTTGTTGGTTGGGAAAATAGTCCATGCGGCCCACGAAGCAGATTCGATCACGATCATAATCGCCGGTGTTTCGCGCGAAATAGCTCAGGTCGACGCCGTTGGGAAACCAGCCGCTCATCACGCCAGTGCCGAAGCTGTCGAGCGTTTCTTGCTCTGCGCGAGTGATGCACGTGCAGATGTCGAACTGTGGCGCCATTGCCGCCTCGGCGGCTTGCAGTTTGCGGCCTTCAAGCCAATAGCCGAGGGACTTGGGGATGCCATGGACCTTGGCGAAGGCCAGCCATTTTTGGGAGTCCATATCGACGAAGTCGAGCAGCTTCGGCACCGACTGTTTCCCCGCCACATATGGGGCCATGGACGAACAAAAGACGATGATGGCGTCGTAGCGGTTTTGTGCCAGTGTGTTGCGAATCTGGCGGGCTAGGTCGGGAGAGTAAAAATAGCCAAATGACGACGGCGTCGGCGTGGGCAATCGCAACACCATGCGGGCGGCCGCGACGGCCCGGCCCACTCGGCCCACTAGGACCGATTCGCAAACGTTCTGAAGACCCTCGATGCCTTCCGCCTCCGCCTCGGAGCGGACGAGTGTTGCCACAGTCACGTCGTGTTTGCGGCTTAGATGGGCGATCATGTGAAACGAGCGGACTCGTGCACCGTCTGTGGGTGGGTACGGAAACCGGTGGCACAGGAACAACACTCTCATGGCGATGGGGCTTCCATTTAACCTTTGCTTGGCGCTGCGGCGTTTACGTCCTGCAGTTTTTCATTTCGATGTGACGCCTGATCAGGGAGGTCGTGCAGGAGGGACCACCGTCACACGGCCATCCTGCCATCACACCTCTTTCAAGGTGATTGACGTCGTTCTCGGCGGTCGGTTGGGGCGCCGCGCGGTACGGTGAGAGCTGTGATTCGCTCAATCTAACGCCTGCGCGAAGGTTGAAGGCAAAGACACGGACTGTTGCCGACAAACAATGGGGACTTATCGCCAAATCCGATGGTCGCGAGTGGTTATTTTTAATGCGCTGATTCAAATGCATATTTTTGCCTCCGCGGCGGCTGCGAAACAGGTGCGGCGAATCTGCAACAAATGAACTGGCTAATTCCTGCTCTGCGTCGGTTAGCACGTTTACAGCCCTCATGGCATCCGGTACCTGATGAATCATTGCCAACCTAACCAATCCTCGGTGTTCCGTTGCCTATTTTGACGCAAAATAGCGGGCCAGTTCAGCGACGAGACAGTAGAACGCGCAAGCGGCTCCACTTGGACCGGCCATCCAGCCCGCGGTCAAATGGTGGGCAGGGCTGGGCAGACTCACGCACACAGCGGAGCCATGGTCTGCAGCAAATTGCCGGCAGTGATAGAGCGCTTCTTCACCGCTATACGACCTCTCCGTTTGCGTCTGCAGCCTTGATCGCCGGTGTTGTACTGGTCGGTGTCGCGACGGTTTCGGCGCAAGTCCCGTCGCCGCCGCCCGTTACGGTCGGACCAGGCAGCATCCCGGAGGCCGACGCTCCGGCGGCCGTACCTGGTGCGGACACAACACCACCGGAAGCCATACCCGAAACCGAGGCGCCGGCAGCACCGCCCGTGACCGTTGGTCCGGAGTCGTTTGCGCCCGCGCCCGTCGACCGGGTTGCGCCCACATACATTCTGGCGCCAGGTGACATTATCGCCGTTCAAGTACGTGGCCAGCCGGACTTGTCAAATACGTTGACGATCCGACCGGACGGCCGTGTGTCGATTCCCCTTGCTGACGATGTCATGGCGGCGGGCCTGACCCCTCTGGATCTGACCGCGGCCTTGGAAGAGCGACTGGCACCGTTCATTCAAAACCCCATTGTGACCGTTACGGTGACTAGCGCCGGTGGTGCCTTTGAGCAACAGATCCGGGTGATCGGCATGGCCGCCGGACCGGATTACATTGGCGGTGGCTCGTTGATCAGCCGGCAGCCCGCGCAGCCTCGGGCCATTCGCTTCGTGGAAGGGATTACGCTTCTTGACGTGATCAACCAAGTGGGCGGCCTTTCCCCCTTCGCTGACGGCAACAGCGCCTATATCCAGCGTCAGGTTGATGGCACCCAAACACGCATCGCGGCGCCGCTCGATGATCTCATTGAAGAGTCCGACATCACGAAGAACATCCGGCTTGAGCCGGGTGATACCATTGTGGTTCCCGAAAGCTACTTCTCTGGAGTTTGGACAACGACCTTCGGTATGGGGGCGTTTCTGACGTTTACGGACAACGTCAACCTGACACCGGATGAGTTTAAGAACTCCGCCCTGATTTTCTCGCTTACACCTAGTATCAGCACGCGTGGCGCTAGTCCACGTGTCGCCGGTGGGCTTGATGCCCAGTTTAACCTGAACTTTCGAGAAGTATTCGGCGACAACAACCTCGACACCCGCGAGGGCTTCGATCCAACGCTGACGTTGCTTGGCACGTTCACAGGCGAAGTTGTTCGTGATGTCCTGTTTGCAGATTTAGGTGCTTCCATTAGCCAACAATCGAACGACTTTGGCTCGGGAGTTTCGCGATCTGAATTCGTTAACGCCAACGAGCGGCCTGTCGCAACATTTCGCTTCAGCCCTTATGTACCGCTCCGCTTTGGTCAAAACGCGACATCGCAGTTCCGGTATACTCTAACCGGTACGGTTGAAGGTGAGAGTGACTTCAACATCATCAACACGCTGGAAACCTCTGAAGCGACGTCGATCCAGCATCGGTTCGATGCGGCGGTGTCCAGCGGCGATGCGGCCGCTGATTTCGGCGCATGGACGCTGTCCGGCTACGTCTCTAGGGAACTTCGGTCGGAAAGGGACGATATCGATTCGGCGGCGGCACAGGTGGACTATGCGTTTCCGATTCAGCCGCGCCTAGTCGGGATAGCGACAGTTGGTTGGCAGTACCGCGATGCCGGGCAGGATGGACGACGGATTAACGATCCCATTGGCGCCGCCGGAGTTCGGTGGACACCGAACCGACGGCTGACTTTGGGGGCATCCGTTGGCCAACGCGACGGACGGTTCAACGTTGCCTTCAACAGCTCCTACCAGATTAGCCCGCGCTCACAGTTTTTTGCGAATTATGCGGAAGGCGAAGGGACGACCGCGCAATTGGCGGCTGGAAATCTGGGGTTCCTAGCGGTTAACCCAATTACCGGAAACTTCGTTGACAATCGCACCCGCTCGCCCTTTGAGCAGCGGTTTCTTGGAAACATTAGCACCGAGAGTAGTTTCAACCGAGCATTTCGCGCCGGTTTTTCGACACAACAGAACCGAAGCACGTTCAATACGACGTTTCGGTTTATCAGCCAGGAGCAAGACGACGAAGATGAGGCAGAGCGCCGCTTCAATTTAGAAGGTCGGTGGCGTTACCAGCTTTCGCTTCGATCGAACACGAGCGTCAGCTTCACAGTTGGGCGCAACGATCTGATCACTCGGGAAGACACGACTATCGGCGCCGGCGCCAGATATTCGTACAGCGTGCTTCAGAACGTCAGCCTATCCGCTTCCTATGACTTCCAGAAGCGCTTCTCAACACTATCCACGAGCCGATTCACGGAAAACGTTGGAACCATCGGCATTAGTGGCAACTTTTAGACCGATCTCGTCTAGCGATCCTCGGAACTGCATCCGAAAGCAGCGCTTCCCCCAGCTGCGATACTAATCGCCACACACCTGACATGAAGCCGCCCGATGACTGGAACTGTCAGGGGGGGCATCAGCAAACAGGAATGGTTGATATACCCCAAATAGGGTATGTTGGCCGACGTCGTAGGATTCGGCCTTGGTTTCGGATGGTCGACAGCCAAGCACGGCGGACCGTCGACAAAGGACGACGTCGCCAGGACCCATTTACGACTTGCTCCAGCCGATGTTGCACACCGTCACTGGTTGGGAGTCCGCTCCTGGCAACGCATGCACCCGAGCATCCTCAACCCCCGCACCAACAGTGCGCCTCCAAATATGTCACAGCCATGAGGAAAACCAGGATTTCGAGTCGAGGTCGCCAGCCGGACCCGACGATATGACCCTTTCCCGCGAGCGGTTACAGGAGGTCGTCCTTGAACTCGTGAGCCGACCCGGTCATGAGAAGGTCCGGGCGCTGATATATGAGTTGCTCGTATACGGGTTGGGCGCCAACTCAACCGAAATCCAGTTCGAGCGCCCACTGCCCGAGGTCCATGGTCGACTCGATGCCCTGCTCGGCCAAACAGTTTTTGAGTTTAAACGTGACCTCCGTCGGGAACGGCGTGTGGCTGAGGAGGAACTTGGGCGCTATTTGCCGCAGCGCGAGCGGGAGACGGGTGAGCGCTTCATCGGGATCGCAACGGACGGTGCCGATTACATCCCCTTCGAGTTGGAAGGCGGCCGGCTGATTGCGTGTCCCGGCTATCAAGCGTCGGCAGGTGACGCCGCAGGCTTGTTGCTGTGGCTTGATGCGGCCGTTTCATTACAGCCGTCTCTGATTCCTGATCCGGGAACGGTGCGGGTTGAGCTGGGCCGCGGCAGTCTCGCGCATCGCCGCGCCATGGCCGGACTTCGCAGCTTGTGGATGCGGCTCCGCACCCACGCCGGCGTTGCCCTTAAGCGACAGCTGTGGGCCGATTTAATTGCCGTCGTGTATGGTTCCCGTATCGATGCCGACGAGCTTTTTCTCCAACATACTTATCTAACGATCGTTGCCAAGACGCTGGCCGTGCGGGTTCTGAGTATTGATTTGCCCGACCCGGCAGACCTGCTTAGCGGACGGCCGTTTCAGCAGGCTGGCATTGCCGGTGCTGTAGAATCGGATTTTTTTGACTGGGTTCTGGAGGATCCGGAAGGTTACGACCTTGTTCAGCGGATCGCCCGCCAGGTGGCACGGTTTCGCCTCGCCAACGTCGGCCATGACGTCCTTAAGGAACTCTACGAGTCGTTGGTTGATCCGATCGAGCGGCGCGATCTGGGCGACTACTACACGCCCAAATGGCTTGCCGAACGGATCTGTCGCGATGCCATTGAGCATCCTTTGGAGCAGCGGGTGCTGGACCCGGCCTGTGGGTCCGGCACATTCGTCTTTGAAGCCGTCCGCCGCTGTTTGGCCGCAGCCGAGGATGCGCGGCTGACACCGGCCGAAGCCCTCGCTACCTGTCTCGACCACGTTTTCGGCATCGATGTGCATCCCGTGGCCGTGATTGTGTCGCGGGTGGCCTATCTGCTCGCATTGGGTGACGAGTGCCTGCAAGAACGGACCGATCACATCGCTCTGCCCGTGTACCTCGGCGATGCCCTGCAATGGAACACCGAGCAGATTTACGCCCACTTGGACGTTGTCGTTCGTGTTCCTGACGGTCCTGATCTCTACTTTCCGGATTCGCTCGCCAAGGAGCCCGCACGTTTCGACGACACCGTCAGCACGATGATGGACTTGGCCGCGCAGGGAGCGAGCGATGAGTCATTGCGGGCCTGGCTCGATCGCATGGGGGGACTCGACGAGGCGGATATCGACATCCTGGTCGCGACCTATGGGCACTTGCGCGAACTGGACCGGGAAGGTCGCGGGCAGGTTTGGGGCTATGTCATCCGTAACTTGAGCCGGCCGCTGTGGTTGTCCAGCGGTGGCCAGCACGTAGATGTCATCGTCGGCAATCCGCCCTGGATGAGTTACCGCCACATGAGCCAAGCCGTTCGCGAACGCTTTCAGCGGGAGTGCCGCAAGCGTCGGCTGTGGAGCGGCGGCCGTCTCGCCAGTCACACCGACCTCGCCTCTTACTTCTTCGTCCGCGCAGCAGAGCTTTATCTGCGCCGCGATGGGTTGATTGCCTTCGTGATGCCGTATGGTGCCCTTAATCGAGCCCCTTACGCTCGGTTCCGGACGGGCAAGTATGCGACTGTTGAGGTTCGGTTCGATCGAGCGTGGGCCCTTGATGAAAAGGTTGGCCCTTTGTTTCCGCTGCCCAGCGCCGTTCTGTTTGCGAGACGGCAGCGGTCAGGGCCGCTGCCGGCCAACGTCTCCAGTTTTTCGGGTCGGCTGACTCGGCGGGACGAGACGTTGCAGCAGGCGGAGGCCGCGCTTACGGTCCGCCAAACGTCATGGCCAGGCAGGACCGGGGCGAGCCGAAACACGCCTTATCGCCGCGTATTCCGTCAGGGCGCGACGATGGTACCGCGACGCCTCTGCGTAGTTGACACCGTCGATACCGGACGTCTCGGCGGCAACGCGGCACTTCCCTTGGTGGAAAGCCGCATTGGGCGCCTCGACAAGTTTCCTTGGAACGAGGCACCGCCTCTTCGGTGCGCTGTCGAGGCGCGTTTTCTGCGCCCATTGTATCTTGGCGAATCCGTGGCGCCGTTCCGGGTGGTCAAGGCCCAGCGCGCGGTCGTTCCCTGGGATGAGGTGAACGATGACCTGCTCGATGCCGCCCATGCCCAGGAGCGTGGGTACCCCGGCTTGGCGGAATGGCTGGCCATGGCCGAGGCCACTTGGAACCGCCACCGTCGCTCCAGCCTCAGCCTGATCCGGCGCTGGGACTACATGGATGGGTTGTCCACGCAAATGCCGCCGGCGCCGATCCGGGTAGTCTACGCGAAGTCGGGGCAGATGCTCGCAGCCGCCATCATCGAGGACAACCAGGCGATCATCGACCACAAGCTCTACTGGGCACCGTTTCGCCGCCATTCGGAGGCGCTCTATGTGGCGGCGTTGCTGAACAGCGACGTAGTGCGCTCGCGCATCGACGCCATGCAGTCACGCGGAAAATGGGGCGTGCGCGACATCGATAAGTTGGTCTTTGACCTTCCGATCCCGTCCTTCGACCCCCTTGATCCGTTGCACCGGGAGGTGATGCAGGCCGCCCTGGAAGCGGAACGCATCGCGGACGAGGTCTTGCTGCCCAAAAACGTCAATTTCATCTCGGCACGGCGGATGGTCCGTCGTGCAATCGCAGAAAGCGGGGTTGCGCAGTGCCTCGACGAGTTGGTCGCCCACTTGCTTGATCTGGCATAGCGGCAGCAGTTGTGACCGCCGGTTGCATGGCGACGACAGGCGAACATATCTCTCCTACACGTCATGGGGAAATCGAAGGGCCGAGCGTTGCCGCAGCTTTGGGGCGTTCTGTCCGTTCGCCGAGAAGGGATTGATCTACCATGGACTTTGACACTTATACCGACCGATCGAAGGGTTTCATACAGTCAGCGCAAGCACTCGCGCTGCGCCGCGGCCATCAGCAGTTTTCTCCGCTGCATCTGCTCAAAGTGCTGCTTGAAGACCGCGAAGGGCTCGCCGCCAATCTTATTCGTGCCGCTGGCGGCGATCCGACGCAAGCCCATACCGCTGTCGAGACCGAGCTTGAGGCGCTTCCGCGTGTTGAGGGTGGCGGTGCTGGTCAGCTTTACTTGACCCGCGAGGTGGCCCAGGTCTTTGAGCAAGCTGAACAACTGTCCAAACAGGCGGGTGACAAATTCGTTACGGCTGAGCGGTTACTGCTGGCCATGGCCCTTGCCAATGGAACAGCGGCGGCGAAGGCTCTGGCCAATGCCGGCGCGACGCCGCAAAGCCTGAAAGGCGCCATCGATGCGATCCGCAAAGGAAGGACCGCAGACACAACTTCCGCCGAGGATGGCTACGATGCTCTCAAGCGGTATGCGCGCGATCTGACGGCGGCGGCGGCCGACGGTAAGCTAGATCCGGTAATCGGACGTGACGAAGAGATCCGCCGGACCATTCAAGTGCTGTCGCGGCGCACCAAGAACAATCCGGTGCTGATCGGCGAGGCCGGTGTCGGGAAAACTGCCATCGTTGAGGGGCTCGCGCAGCGGATCGTAAAGGGCGACATCCCCGAAACGCTCAAAGATAAGCGCCTGTTGGTGTTGGACCTTGGCGCGCTCGTCGCTGGTGCTAAATTCCGCGGCGAGTTTGAGGAGCGGCTGAAGGCGGTGCTGACGGAAGTGTCTGCCCTGGCCGGTGAGGTTGTGCTGTTTATCGATGAGATGCACACCATCGTCGGCGCGGGCGCGGCCGAGGGTGCCATGGACGCCTCAAATCTCTTGAAGCCGGCGCTGGCGCGCGGCGAGCTGCATTGCATAGGTGCCACGACGCTCAACGAGTATCGCAAGTACGTGGAAAAGGACGCGGCGCTGGCCCGCCGTTTCCAGCCCGTGTTCGTCTCCCAGCCGACGGTGGAGGACACAATCTCGATCCTCCGCGGATTGAAGGAAAAGTACGAGCAACACCATGGCGTGCGGATTACCGATGCCGCCATAGTTGCCGCGGCGACACTGTCCAATCGCTACATCACCGATCGCTTCCTGCCTGATAAGGCCATCGATCTCATGGACGAGGCGGCAAGCCGCCTGCGCATGCAGATCGACTCTAAACCAGAAGCCATCGATGAACTCGATCGGCGAATCATCCAACTCAAGATCGAACAGCAGGCGCTCAAAAAAGAGAACGATGCCGGTTCTCAGGATCGGCTGGACCGCATTGAAGCGGAGCTGCGCGACCTTGAGGCCCGTTCGGCGGAGCTGACCAGTCAGTGGCGGTCTGAGAAGGAGGCGTTGGCCGGCACGACGCAACTCAAGCGAGATTTGGACAACGCCCGCACCGAGCTCCAGCGGCTCATGCGAGACGGCCGGTACGAGCAGGCCAGTGAGCTGCAGTACGGCCAGATCCCTGAACTGGAGCGTCGCCTAAAGGAGGCGGAGACGGCGGAACAGCATCGCATGCTTCAGGAGGCCGTTACTGATGAGTTGGTGGCCGGGATCGTGTCACGATGGACTGGTGTGCCGGTCGATAAGATGTTGGAAGGCGAGCGCGATAAACTCCTCCATATGGAAGAAAATCTGAGGCACCGTGTGATTGGCCAAGACGAAGCGGTAACGGCGGTGGCCAACGCCGTCCGGCGCGCGCGCGCCGGCCTCCAGGACCCCAATCGGCCCATCGGTTCGTTCCTGTTCCTCGGTCCCACGGGCGTGGGCAAGACCGAGTTAACGAAGGCTTTGGCTGAGTTTCTGTTTGACGATGAAACTGCCATGGTCCGGATCGACATGTCCGAGTACATGGAAAAGCATGCGGTCGCGCGGCTGATCGGAGCACCGCCGGGCTATGTGGGCTATGAGGAGGGCGGTGCCCTAACCGAGGCCATCCGTCGTCGCCCCTATCAGGTGATCCTGTTCGACGAGGTCGAGAAGGCCCATGGGGACGTCTTCAATGTTCTGCTGCAGGTCCTCGATGACGGCCGGCTTACGGACGGTCAAGGGCGGACGGTGGACTTCCGCAACACTCTGATCGTGCTGACCTCCAACCTCGGCGGAGATATCCTAGCTGGACAGCCCGATGGTCACGATACGGCCGATGTGGAAGCACAAGTGATGGCGTTGGTTCGAGCCGCGTTTCGGCCCGAGTTTTTGAATCGCCTCGATGAGACCATCCTATTCCATCGGCTGTTCCGTGATCAGATGGCGGCGATCGTAGAAATACAGCTCAAGCGCCTGACGAAGCTGGTGGCTGATCGCAAGATCACGTTGCAGGTGGAGCCACCAGCCGTGGCTTGGCTGGCGCAAGCGGGATATGACCCCGTGTATGGCGCACGCCCGCTGAAGCGGGTAATCCAGCGTGCCCTGCAAAACCCGCTAGCGGAGATGATCCTTGAGGGCCGGATCAAGGATGGCGACACGGTTCGCGTCTTCGCAGATGAGGCGGGTCTCAGTTTCGGCACACCTACGGCCGAAGCGGCGTAACGCACGCTCTCTTTCGGCAAGTCCGCCCGTTCGGGACCGTCCTGATCCTCACCGCGACCACGGTGGTGGGGCTGGGCGGCGCCCGTTCGTAAGCCATGCTGCGATACCTACCCCTGCAGCGAAGCCGCCAAGGTGGGCGAACCAGGCAATCCCGCCGACATTGGGATCATTGCCGACAGACAGCGCACCTTGAACAACCTGAAGCCCGAACCAGAGTGCCGTATACGCCAGTGCCGGCACTTGAAAGATCAAGGGCACAATCACAATCGGAAACACAACGGCCACCTTGGCGCGTGTAAAAAGCCATGTAAATGCGCCAAGAACACCCGCAATAGCACCAGAGGCCCCGACCACCGGGATTGCTGACTCCAAGTTAAAAACGAGATGGCCGAGACTTCCACCGATCCCGCATGCCAAATAAAACAATAAAAACCGCCAGTTTCCAAGCCGATCTTCCACCGCCACGCCGAACAACCACAAAGTCCACATGTTGACGATCAAGTGAAGCCAGCCACCATGCATGAATACGCTGGTGATAAGAGAAAGAAACGGGTTGTGGTCGATGAGATAGTATTGAGCGATGTCAGGATTGAAGAAGAAGGCCGGCACCAGACCATAGCTGTAAACAAATCGGTCCGCCGTGCGATCAGGCAGGCTCATCTGAATGACGAACACGGCAATATTGGCCACGATTAACGACATCGTGGTGTTGGGGGAGCCGTGGGCGGTGACGTTGGTTCGAAAGGGGATCATCGCCGCACGAACGTAAAGACCACGGCTGAGCGGTTCAAGGAACCGTCAAGCCAAGCGGCCCCCGTTTTGACCAAGCCGATGGTGTACGATCGGCCGAGTTGGCGCGTGGAAGTCCAGGTAAATCCGTCAGCCAAGCTGGGGGCAGCGCCGCGGCTTGAATAGGATCAGTTGCTGGCTGGCGTTAGCTTGGGCCGGTCAGCGGTGGCAATGAGCATCTGCAAGCGCGGCTCAAGCGTGGCAACAGCCCGCTTGAAGCGCTTCAGATCGGACCCACCCAGCCGCGGACCAGGCATGACCTTCACCTTTTTGGGATTGATATGCTTGCCGTTCAACAGGATCTCGAAATGAAGGTGGGGACCAGTGGAGCGACCAGTTGTGCCCACGTAGCCGATCACTTGGCCCTGCTTGACGCGGGTTCCTTTTTTGATGCTGCGGCCGTATCGGCTCATGTGGGCATAGGCCGTGGAGTAACCGGACCGGTGACGGATTCGAATGTAGTTTCCGTAGCCGCCACGCCGACCACGATACTCGACAACGCCGTCACCCGCGGCAAAAATCGGTGTACCGGTGGGCGCGGCAAAATCGACGCCCTTATGCATGCGGGAATAGCCGAGAATGGGATGGCGTCGCATGCCGAACCCAGAGGACAGTCGGGCACCGTCGACGGGCGTCCGCAACAGAGCCTTGCGGGCACTTCGCCCGGAACTGTCGTAATAGTCCACATGGCCATCCGCCGATTTGTGGCGAAACAGCACCCGGGTTTTCCCATGCAACACTAAGGCCGCAGCTATCAGGGTGCCGCCGCGAACCGTGTCGCCGGCGTCATCGACATACTCGCTATAGAGCGCGGCAAACCTCTCACCGCCGCGGAAGTCGCGTTGGAAGTCAATATCCCATGCAAAAACTTTGAGCATGGTCGCCAGAATGCTACGCGGAACGCCGGCGGCAGAGCCGTCCGCGAACAGGCTGGAGCGGATGATGCCAGAGCCACCGCCGGATGCTCGTTCCACGGCGCGTAGTTGCAGCGAGGCGGAAAAGGTTCCGTCCTTTGAGCGGTCGACAACGACACGGTTGGGGAAGTCCACGGCGAAGCGAAGGCTGCTCAAGCGGAGGGACATAGATCCTTCGTGATCCGGGGCGACGGTCAGCAAAACTTCCTGGCCGGCCTTGAGCTTCCGCAGATCATACTGACTCCGAACGGCCTGAACTGCGGCTACAGCATCGCGCTCAGAAACGCCCACAGCGCGCAAAACGCGATCCAGCGTCTGCCCAGGAGCAACCCGCCGGCTAACCTCGACGAGGCCATAGCCGATGGAGCCATCCATTTGGACTTTGTCAGCCTTCGCGTCCTCCAACCTCGGCCCGTCCGAGGCCTGCGCCGGGGCGGGTGCCGACGTTGGCGCAAGAGCGTATCCGATATGCGCCGCAGGCTTTGGCGTGATCCAAGGTGGTGACAGCAGGTCCAGTGTGAGATCGTTATCCGGCTGGATACGTGAGGCTACGGCCACAATTAAGATACCGACCAGCAAAGTGGTCGATGCCATTGCTGCCGCTACGCCAAAAACTCCACGGATCACCATGGCGTCTAGGGACCTTCCCGCCGAGGGTTATTGAGCCTTGGCGAATCGCAGAGATGATCCGCACCATCAGAAGCCGATAGCATGGCTGAACGAAGTGACCCAGAGTGCAGCCGAAGCATCTAAGCTAACTACTTGATAAAATTGATATTGTGTGGCCGGGCGTGGGTTGAACCGTAGGCGAGATCGAACGCTTGTTGGACGATCACGCCAGGTGATTCGCGGGGCTGCGATCGACATGATGCGATGGTCGTACGCCTGACACGTGATCAGCCGCAGCGTCAATGCAGTCACACCGGAGGCACCGCTCACGGTCCGTCAAAAAACCGCAACGAAGAAGTTTGACACCTCGAGGGGCCGCGCGTATATAGCGGGTCCCCGCGGCCGCACCGGGCTTTGTCCGCCAGCCGCGGTTTGTTCTTTGAGATTGTGGAGAGATTGGAGGGATACGTGGGCGGCGGCCTG
>CAZUDB010000067.1:0-14847 GCA_964619055.1 uncultured Rhodospirillaceae bacterium | reverse complement strand
AACACCCCGTCACACACACCCCCTGCCCATCAAACTCCATGGTTCGGCCGCTCAGGGGCACGTGGGCCGGGACGGCGACGGTGGTGAGGAACAGCGCCGTGCGGGTGCCGTCCTTGACCTGGCCGTCCTCCGTCGCCGCCTCGTTGGCGTGGGACGGGATGACGGAGGCGGGCTTGACCAGCTCGTTGATCACGAACGCCGCCTCGATGGGCCCGGTGGTGAAGGTGTCCCCGATGTTGATGACGGCGAGGTTGGCTTTGTAGTGGTCCCGCACCACCGTCTCCTGCTCCGCCGTGATGCCGGTGTCGCCTGACAGGTAGGCGACGAGGCCGTTGGAGAAGGTCAGCACGTAACCCGTGGGCGGACCCACGTATGCCGTCAGGCCAGCGGCCGCGAGGCTCGCGCCCAACTCCCCGCCGATGAGGGCGCCGGCGAGGCCGTTGCTGTGGGCCGCCGGCACGGTGGTGATGGTGACCCCGCCCACTTTCGTGGACGCGCCGAAGCGAACCAGCTTGGATTTGCCGGGATCGGCGCCCGCAGCCTTGAGCTTGCCAGCGAAAAAGCGCGGCATCTCACTGCCCGTCACGATCAGCGCCTCCTTGGCGGCGGCGATATTGACCGAGTTGGAGAGTGGCGTGGCGTCCACGGACATGTCCGGCTTGTCACAAGCGCCCGCGCCCACAGCCGGGGTGTGGCGGTCGCCGACGTGGTCGCCGTGTACATGGCTGACCAGCACCACGTCGATGTCGCCAAGGCGGGGGTCCGCCGCGCCCGCCACCGTGCGCCCGGCGTCATAGAGCAGGCGGGTGCCGTCCGGGTCCTCCAGGACGAGGGCGCGGTCGAGCCGGCAGAACTCCCCGTCCTGGCCGCCGAGGGGCGTGATCTTAACGGTGTCCGCCGCCGCGCCTGCGGCCGACAGCATGACGCCAACGGCAGCAACCGCGGCAATGGCGGTCGCGCTCCATGGTGTGGCGTTTGCAATCATGCTGCCCTCCCTTGGCCGCGTCCGGCGTGACGACTTTGCCGTTTATCGCTCCCTCGATATGAGGTCTTATGCCCACACCGCAACCAGGGTGTGGTCCGCGGCATCGAAGAGAGATCGACCGGGGGTGCCCAGACCCTCGGGTCCCGTCAAACCAAATCCAGAGGACCAGTGGGGGGATCGCAATGCCGTACAAGCCCATCGAAAACTATGGCCTGATCGGCGACATGCACACGGTGGCACTGGTGGCCACCGACGGCTCGATCGACTGGATGTGCGTGCCGCACTTCGACAGCCCGAGCGTGTTCGCCGCGATCCTGGACGATGGCAAGGGCGGGCATTTCCGGATCGCGCCGGTGGGCGAGGACATCACCTGCAAGCAGTTCTACTGGCCCGCAACCAACGTGCTGATCACCCGCTTTCTCGCCCCCCATGGCGCAGCCGAACTGACGGACTTCATGCCGGCGGGGCGGGCCGTCTCCGGCCACGGCCATTCCCACCAGCTGATCCGCCGCATCTCCGCCATGCGCGGTCGCCTGACCTTCCGCATGGAATGCCAGCCGGCCTTCAACTACGCCCGGGATGAGCACACGATCATGCTGTCCCATGAAGGGGCGACCTTCACCTCGCCGAACGTGACCCTGGGCCTTGCCACCGAGCAAACGTTGACCGAAGACGGCTCGGCGGTCGTTTCCGAATTCACGCTGGACGAGGGGGAGAGCGCCGTCTTCGTGCTCCGCCACTTGACAGCGGAGACGGAACGCGGCCTGTCCCTGACTCCGGACGAGGCGGAGGACCTGTTCCGCAAGACCGTGGAATTCTGGCATGGCTGGATCAGCAAATGCGCCTACAAGGGGCGCTGGCGGGAGATGGTCCACCGCTCGGCCCTGGCGCTGAAGCTAATGACCTTCGAGCCCACGGGCGCCATTGTCGCCGCCCCCACCTGCAGCCTGCCCGAAGGCATCGGCGGGGAACGCAACTGGGACTACCGCTTCACCTGGATCCGGGACTCGGCATTCACCGTTTATGCCTTTCTCCGTCTCGGCTTTACCCAGGAGGCCGAGGCCTTCATGGAGTTCCTGGCGTCGCTGTGCAAGCAGCCGGGACCCGATGGCGCCCTGCAGATCATGTACGGCATCCGCGGCCGGCGCAAACTGACGGAGGAGCAGCTCGACCACTTTGAGGGCTATCGCGGCTCCCGGCCGGTGCGCATCGGCAACGGTGCCTTCGATCAGTTGCAGTTGGACATCTACGGCGAGCTGATGGATGCGGTGTATCTGTTCAACAAGCATGGCTCGCCGATCGCCTACGACATGTGGGCCTCCCTGCGCGACCTCATCAACTGGGTGTGCGACAACTGGCAGCGCGCGGACGAGGGGGTTTGGGAGGTGCGCGGTGGGCGTCAGCAGTTTGTCTACTCCAAGCTGATGTGCTGGGTGGCGCTGGATCGCGCGATCCGCCTGGCCGACAAGCGCTCCTTCCCGGCACCGCGCGAGCGCTGGCTCACCGTGCGCGACGCCATCTACGAAGAGGTCATGGCCAAGGGCTGGAGCAAGGAGCGCGAGGCCTTTGTCCAGCACTATGGCAGCTCCTCCCTCGATGCGGCGAACCTTATGATGTCGCTAACATTCTTCATGTCGCCTTCCGATCCGCGGATGCTGAAGACGCTGGATGCGACGCTGCGTCCGCCCGAGAAAGGCGGGCTGACGGCCAACAACCTGGTCTACCGCTACAACGTGGAAGAGACGGCGGACGGCCTCGCCGGCGAGGAGGGAACGTTCAACATCTGCACCTTCTGGCTGGTGGAAGCGCTGACCCGCGCCGGTCAACATGATCCGGCTCGGCTGGACGAAGCCCGCTTGATGTTCGAGCGGATGCTGGGCTTTGCCAACCACCTGGGTCTGTATGCCGAAGAAACCGGCCCGAGCGGCGAAGGGCTCGGCAACTTCCCCCAAGCCTTCACGCACCTGGCGCTGATCAGCGCGGCCTTCAACCTGGATCGGGCCCTGGGGCCGGGCGCATGATCATGAGGTCACCGGAGAGCGTCACCGTCCGGCCAGGGGTTTATAGGGGTTGGGATGCTTGGCGGATCGAACACGGGCCGTGTGCACTGACCCTGGTGCCGCATATCGGAGGTCGCCTGATGGGCATCGAGTGGCACGGCCAAGAGCTGTCGTTCGTTAACTCGGACTACGAAGGCCGCATTCAAGATGTCAACGCCATCACCGACATCCATGCCTGCAAACGGCGCCTCGGTTTCCTGCTCTGGGGCGGCGAAAAGACATGGCTGGCGCCCCAGGACCGCTGGACGGACGGGGTGCCGTTCATCGATCTCGATAGCGGCGCCTATGAGCTGTCGCTCGACGACAACAAAGGAATCGCGACGATGATTAGCCCGGTCTGTCGCGAGACCGGTGTACAGATCGAGCGGACCCTCCGGATCGGGGATGAGCCCGGCGCGTGGAGCCTGACACATACCTTGCACAACCGGGGGCCGAAAACGGCGTCGTGGGCGCCGTGGGGTGTTGCCATGATGGAGAAGCCCGCAACGGTCTACCTACCGACTCGGGCCGGCTCCCATTTCCCACAAGGGCTCCGAACCTTCGAGAAGGAAGGCGCGTCGCAGGAGGTCCGGAACGACGTGGTCAAATTTGTCGATGGGACTGCGGTCATATCCTGCCGCGACGCCGTCCGGTTCAAGTACGGGGTCGACGCCGAGGTGGGACATGTCCTGGCCGTAATCGAGGCTGGTCCTCAAGGTCTGGTCGGCTTTCGAAAATCCGTGCCGACCTTCCACCCCCAACCTTACGCTCATGGTTGTGTCGTCGAGGTCTTCAACGCCGCGGACTACCCGTATTTCGAGCTGGAGCTTCACGGTCCCGTCGTGACGATGGCACCAGGCGAGTCCTTCTCGCTAGCGGAGTCCGCGATGCTGTTTGATTTGGACCAGCCCCCGGCCGGATCCGCATCGATTCGCCGGGCTCTCGGGCCGTAGCGTTGTGAGCGATTTTGATCGCGATGGAATGGTCATCGACGTTAGCGGTGGACCGAACTGCAAAGCCACGCTGATTGGAATTTTCCGCTCGGACTAACGCCTAGGCACAACCATCAACGTGTCGACGCCCGACCTGCTTGCCAATGTGATGGGTCAAGGGCCTTAGAAGCCGACGTCTTCAGGCAGGATCCGGTTCGGCGGGGGATGGCTATCGGCATGGCACTGGATGTTGACGATAACGCATTCGCCCATGCCGATGCGGCCTTCAACGGTGGACGAGCCCATGTGCGGCAACAGCACGACATTATCCAAGCTCAGCAGCCGCGGATTGATCGCTGGCTCGTTTTCGTAAACATCCAGCGCAGCACCGGCGATGCTGCCGGTGCGAAGCAGGCGGACCAGTGCGGTCTCATCGATGATTTCGCCGCGCGCGGTGTTAACGACGTAGGCATGGGGCTGCAGGAGCTTAAGCCGCCGGGCAGAGAGCAGATGATAGGTGGCGGGCGTGTGCGGGCAGTGGATTGTGACGATGTCCGTACGGGCCAGCATCTGATCCAAGCTCTCGTGGTAGGTGGCCTCCAGTTCCGCCTCCAGGTCGGCATGGAGCCGGCGGCGATTGTGATAGTGGATCGCCATATCGAAGCTGCGGGCGCGGCGGGCCACGGCTTGGCCGATTCGCCCCATGCCGACGATACCGAGCCGTTTGCCGCTGACGCGGTGGCCCAACATCCACGTGGGCGACCAACCGGCCCATTCACCGGCGCG
The DNA here is from genome assembly GCA_964619055.1 of uncultured Rhodospirillaceae bacterium. GTDB lineage: Bacteria > Pseudomonadota > Alphaproteobacteria > Rhodospirillales > Defluviicoccaceae > CAYVUM01. Next base: position 10,105 of record CAZUDB010000067.1, on the reverse strand, counting down.
CAACAACCGTTCACCCTCCGTGAGGCGCCGGGGCGCGGCCAGGATCATGGCCATGGTCATCTCGGCGGTGTCCTCGGTCAAAACGTCCGGCGTGTTGGTGACCGTGATCCCACGCTCAACCGAGGCGGCCAGATCGATGTGATCAACACCGGCGCCGAAATTGGCGATGAGCTTCAGGCGATCGCCTGCGACCGCCAGAACGCTCCGATCGATTCGGTCCGTCACCGTGGGCACGAGCACGTCGGCTTCCGCCACGGCCACCGCCAACTCCTCGGACGTCAACGGGACATCCGCCATGTTCAGGCGAACGTCGAACAACTCCATCATGCGTGTTTCGACGATGTCCGGCAGTTTGCGGGTGACAATGACGCGGGGTTTATCTTTTGCCATGGCTGCCTTTCGTCCCTCCCGATATCTTCCCGCGATACCATCGGGCTAGCGGGGTGTCCAGATAGCGACAGCTGCGGGCCCCTCTTGACCCAGACGCCGACGCTCGAAGATTGTGTGAACCATCGTGACACAAACAGGATGGAGCGGATGCGGCAAACCCCTCCACATTCCCTTAGAGCGCTGATGTTGGGCGCGCTTGGACTGGCGCTGCTGACCGGTGCGATGGCTGGATCGGCAGCGACGGCGGTGGCTGAGACCCGTCCGCAGTACTTGAGCCTCAAAGCGAATGAGGTAAATCTGCGGGCCGGACCCGGCACCCGCTATCCGGTGGAATGGGTGTATCGCCGCAAGGGGCTGCCGATGGAGGTGCTGGCCAAGCACTACAATTGGCGAAAGGTGCGCGACTGGACGGGCACGGTCGGCTGGATCCATCGCAGCCTACTCAGCCATCGTCGCACGGCCGTAATCATCGATGCCGAGCGTCCGTTGACGTCGCGAGCCGATACGGCCAGCCGGGCCGTGGCACGCGCGACCGTGGGCGTGATCGCGAGCGTGACTCGCTGCCCGCCGGAGGGAGCCGTGTGCCAGATCGAGGCCGGCGGCTATGAGGGCTGGCTGGACAGGGGCGCGCTTTGGGGCGTCGCACCGGGCGAAGTCATTGAGTAGACCGCTTCGTGAGAACTCAGGAGACGTTTACGAAGGCAAACCGCGAAGAGTGATAATATGCGGTTCAGTCGAGATCGAGCGACAACGCCAAGCGCACCCGTTCGGGCATGACCACCATGTGATCGTACTTGGGATGACCGATGCCAATCAGAACTCGGGTCCCCGCGGTCTTAAAAGCGGCGGCTTGCGCGTCGGTGAACGGAAACTTCAGGAAGTGGACCGACGAAGCCTTGCCCGCGGCGGTGGTCCGATCGACGTCCGCCTCCGCGACGGCAGCGATCACGTCGCCCCCCACCTCCAGCGAGATAGTCTCCTCGATTCCGCCCAGTTCGCCCAAAACCCGAGCACGGCGATGGGCATCCTCGATCTCGATCATCATGGTGGCGACCAGATTGCGGCCGTTGGGAATGAGCGGGTTGTAGGCGTGGAGTTCGTCGGCAATCTGCGCCTCGCCCCCCTTCTCGATCCGTAGCATCTCGTGGACCTGATGCCACATCGTGTCATAGTTCTCGAAGTAGAAGGTTACGTCAGGACCGACGGAGATCCGCCGGTCCTTTTTCATGTCCGTAATGGCCTTCTTGCGCTCCGAGCGAACGGCCTCGTAGGCTTCCGCTGACAGGATATCGCCGGGGGTGATCTCTCGCTTCGGCACCGCTTGCAACTCCATGGGTTTCAGTCGCGTCCTTGTCTTGCGCTGGCTCTAAAAGCCGTACGCGCGGGCAATCAATTGGATCGGGTGATGGATCAGCTCCGGCGGCGGCGCGGAGCCATTCAGCGCCTCCATACCCTGAACGATGTGGTCTCGTGCCAAAGGGCATTCGGAAACAACAAAGGAGGACTTGGCCTCCACGGCCTGGCGAGCGACCGGTTTACCCACCTTAAGCGCGATCTCGAAGTTTTCCTTCATCACACCCCAGGAACCGCCGTGGCCCGAACAGCGCTCAATAACCTTGACGTCCGTTTCGGGCAGCAGCTTCAGCAGATCCGCACCTTTCTGACCGACGTTCTGGGCCCGGGCATGGCAGGCAATGTGAACCGTGATTCCGCCGACAATGGGGTTCATGCCGTCGGCCACCCCCTCCTTACGGGCGATCTCAACCACGTATTCCGACGCATCGAACATGGCCTCGCTCAAGACCCTGACGTTGTCGTCGTCGGGTTCGATGAGCGGCCATTCAAACTTCATCATCAACGTGCACGACGGCACCAACCCGATGACGTCATAGCCCTTATCGACCCAGGGCCGGAGGTCGGCCGCGATCTTGCGGGCATTGTCGGCAACACGCTCCAAGTCTCCGTGCTCAAGCTGCGGCATGCCGCAGCAGGACGGGTAGACGACCTGGGTTTCGACGCCGTTTTTCGCCAGCACAGCGCGGGCGGCGACGCCGATTTCCGGATTGTTGTAGTTACAGAAGCAGGTAGCAAACAACACGGCCTTGCGCCCAAAGCCCGGTGCATCCGAATTGACCGTCGGCACATCGGCCTTGGCCTGTTTCATCAGCGTTTTGCCCTGAAACTTCGGCAGATACACGTCGCGGTGCACATCGGCCACGCGCTCGAGCAGCGGGCGGGTCAACGCGTTGCCGCGTTTGCTGGCCCAGTTGGCCACCGGCGCCGCCACCCCAGCGAGCCGCCCGTTGCGGTCGGTCTCGGTCAACTGGCGCGCCATAAATGGCACCTTGCCGGCCTTCGCTTCGACCGCGCGATAGCGCAGCATCAGATGCGGGAAATCCAGATTGAACTCGTGCGGCGGCACGTAGGGACACTTCGTCATGAAGCACATGTCGCAGAGCGTGCAGGCGTCCACGACCGGCTTGAAATGTGCGCTGTCGACCGTATCCAGCTCGCCTGACTCGGAGGCGTCGATCAGATCGAACAGCCGGGGGAAGCTGTCGCAGAGATTGAAACAGCGGCGGCAGCCGTGACAGACGTCGAAGACACGGCGCATTTCCGCATCGAGCGCATCGGAGTCATAGAATTCAGCGTCGCGCCACGCCAGCGGATGGCGAGTGGGCGCATCCAGGCTGCCTTCTCGCATGGCCACATCCTCCTTTGAGGGTCACCGCTCACCAGACGGCTTCCCAACTTCGTAAGCTCTTGAGATTGTCCCGCAACGTCGGGGGTGCTTGCGGGAACCGGAGGACTTGTAACCGGTTCCCACCTGCACCGTTAAGGCGGAGAGTATGTTAGTCGAGGGTATCGAGGGCCTTCTGGAAGCGACCGGCGTGGGACTTCTCGGCCTTGGCCAACGTTTCAAACCAGTCGGCAATCTCGTCAAAACCCTCTTCACGGGCTGTCTTGGCCATGCCGGGATACATGTCCGTATACTCGTGGGTCTCACCAGCAATGGCGGCCTTTAGGTTGAGACCCGTGTCGCCGATCGGCTCACCTGTGGCCGGATCGCCAACGGCTTCCAGGAATTCGAGATGGCCATGGGCATGGCCCGTTTCGCCCTCAGCTGTGGAGCGGAATACGGTGGCCACGTCGTTGTAGCCCTCCACGTCGGCCTTCTGCGCAAAGTAAAGATACCGGCGATTGGCTTGCGATTCACCGGCAAACGCGGCTTTCAGATTGTCCTCAGTCTTCGACCCCTTCAAATCGGGCATCACGCATCTCCCATAAGAAAGTTTGACCGGGCCGGGCGAACGCGGTCGATGCCGCATCCACTCCCCTTACCTACTCAAGGATGGGAATGCCCCTTGGGGGTGTCAAGTAGTTTTGAATGATTCTAAACTACGAGCGAATGCCAGGCATTCAAAGAGATTTTTCGTCCGACTCCAGCCGAACAATGACCTCGATGCGGGCGATGGAAGTGCCTTCCGGCGGCTCCGGCAAGTCCGAAACCACCACCTGATCGGCCGGGATGTCGACGAGACGACCGTCCTTTTCGCAGAAGAAATGGTGGTGATCGGAGACATTGGTGTCGAAGTAGGATCGCGCTCCGTCGGGCATGATTTCACGCGTCAATCCCGCCGCCGTGAACTGGTGCAGGGTGTTGTAGACAGTAGCCAGCGACACATCGATGCCGACCCGCAACGCTTCTTCGTGCACTTCTTCTGCCGTGACGTGACAATGCCCCTTTTCAAACAGGAGCCGCGCCAATGCCAAACGCTGACGCGTCGGCCGAATGTCAGCGGCGCGCAGCAGCTCAATCACCCGAGCGAAGGGTCGCTTTTTGCTCATGATAATCATTATGGGAAACGCGCTGGCGTTCGACAACCCTTGGAGGTGCGCTTCTAGGCCAGAAAACAATGGGTTGCCAAGCGAATGCGTGATTTTGGTCGCGTCGGGCAGGGGTTGAGGTCAAAACGCCAGGGTTGACCGCCCCCTATCCCACTGCACGTGGCCTAATCGTTTCCACAGATACGCCCGGCCGCGAACGCACATCATGCAGCCCCTCCCTCCTAGTTCACTCACGCCAGCGTATGGCCAGGCAATCTGCGCCTGCGCCACCACCCCAACAAGGCATCCAGGGAAAACAAGCCGCCGCCCTTGACCACCAACACCAAGAACAACGTCACCCAGAGTGCGCGCTGATCCAGAATGACGGCATCGGGTAGGCGATCGAAATAGCTGCCGATGGTCGTCTCATCCACGCCGTGGAATGCGATGTCGACATAGGACTGAACGACAACGAACCCGATCATGCCGAGCGCAGCGAGGCGTGTGAACAAGCCGAGCACGATGAGCACAGGAAGAATGAACTCTGCATAGGTGCCGAGCGCCACAATAAAACCCCAAGGGATGATCGGCACGGCGGAGGCGTCATATCCGTATTGCTCGACGATGGGCGGAATAATCTGGAAGTAAGCGGCATCGCTGATCGACAGGAACCCGAAGAAGCCCGGCTCGATCTTGGTGAGAGCGGAGTTCCAGTAGTAGCCTAGGAGGACGGCAGCAAAGGTCAAGCGAGCCGTAAGCCCAAGAAACCAGCCGTCCAAGGCGTCCTCGATGGCGCCAAAAACGCGGCCATAGCCACGGGCAACGACATCGGAAAGACGGCCTAGTTGGTCCAGAAAACCAGTCATCAATTAGCTCCCCTGGTCGGCGACGCCGACGACAAGGCCCGTATCGAACAGGCTTGCGATCTGCGCCGCTACATCGAAGTCCGGCATGGTCATTCCCATCTCGACCGCGTCCCCCAATGGTAGTCCGCGGATAAGCGCATCAAGAAACACGGACGTGGCCGGTGAAATGACACGAACAGTCACGACGTCATGGGGTCGGGCCAACAGCGCCGTTTCCGCATTGGCGAGATCGACGGGCGTCGCCCGGTCGCCGTCCGGACGACGCTTCGTTACGTCAGCCCATAGGCTCGCAACCGGAAAGCGTGAGGCAACCACGCGAAAGGACGGATGCAACCGAAGGCGCAGGGTCGGAAGCGCGGCTTCGGCAACACCCGCGAGAACCTTGGCCCGCAACGGCTCTGCTTCGGCTGCATTGAACGCTTCAGACCACGCCCATTCCAGCCGCGCGACGCAACCGAGATACGGCACGGACGCTGCAGGCGGAAAACCGGCGATCCAATCGGGGAAAGTGCCACCCCAGTTGATCAGCACCGGACTCGTCGGCGGATGCTGGCGAACGAACACGCCGGCCGCGGCGTCAAAGAACGCATCTCCCACCAACACCTTGATTGCCGGGAAGGTCTCAGCAAGCGCTTTGATCAACCCGGCAACGACGTTGTTGCGATGGACCGCAAAGCGCCCGTCCCCCGGCCCCGGTTGCTCGGGATCCAAAAGCGCTGCCGCCATCACCGCCTGAGGGCTAGACAGCGCGAGCATGGCGTTCACGCTGGTGCTCCGCCAGCACCCGGTCAGCGGTTTCCGCTTCAGCGACCAGAACCGCGAACGCAGGCACGTCGTTGTCCCACTCGATCAGCGTCGGCGTTGGCCCCGCGCGGGCAACGGCATGGCGATAGAGTCGCCAAACATCCCGATCGACGGCTCGGTCATGGGTGTCGATCAACAGTTGGCCACCATCCGCCCCACGCTCGATGGCGTGGCCGGCAAGGTGGATCTCGCCCACATGGTCGATGGGAAAGTCATCAACGTAGGCAAAGGGATCAAAGCCCTGGTTAACGGCCGAGACCATGACATTGTTGACGTCAAGCAGCAGGCCGCAATCAGTCCGTTGAACAACGTCGGCCAAGAAATCCGTCTCGGCCATCGTCGTGCCCTCGAACGCAATGTAGGCTGACGGATTTTCCAGCAGCAGCCGGCGTCCGAGCGCATGCTGCGCCTCGTCCACATGCGCCGCGACCCGCGCGACGGTCTTCGGCGTGTACGGCAGTGGCAGCAGATCGTTAAAGTACGTCCCGGCGTGGCTCGACCAAGCCAAGTGCTCCGAGAAAGTGGACGGCTCGTACCGCTCGATTAACGCCCGCAACCGGCTGAGGTGCAGACGGTCGAGCCGCTCCTCCCCGCCGATCGAGAGCCCAACGCCGTGGAGCGACAGCGGCCATCGTGCCCGCAATGCCTCAAGCATCCGATGTGGCGGGCCACCGTCCGCCATGTAGTTCTCGGCATGGACCTCGAAGAATCCCACGTCCGGCTCGGTCTCCTCGATCTCCGGCCAATGGTGATGCTTGAAGCACACACCAGCACGGGCAGGCAGCGCTGATCGGATCGCGGCGGTGGGCATCGTTTTCTTTGAAAGGGCTGTTGGAGCGTGCGGCGGTGTCGCGGCCGGCCTTTGCGAAGGGTGGGATGGGCCCGGGTCGCGAACGACCCGGGCAACCCCCACTATTATGCGGGCAGGTCGCGCTTCAGCGGCTCCAGCGAACCCTTGCGATCATCCGGCAATGCAAAGTCACCCGACGCACCTTCGGCGCCGTACTTCACGCAATCACCGGTCGGAACCAGGGTCCAAGCATTACCCTGATAGTTCACGGTGGAGGTGCCGGCGCAAGTCGTGCCGGGACCGGCGGCGCAATCGTTCTTGCCGGCTAGCGAAATGCCGTAGCATTTCTCTTTGGTTTGCGCCTCGGCTGTGGTTGGGGCAGAGACGGTGGCGGACACCGCCGACACAAGGGCAGCGGCGGCAAGCAGGCTCGTCGTGCTTTTCATCTGTATTCTCCTTGGCTGTCAAACTGACGTCAGCAAAGATGGTTTACCGAGAGATTTGGGTTGTCTGGACTTAGTTTGACAGAGGTGCGGTGCCCTCGGGCAGTTCGGGGACCGGACGGGTGGATGCCGCATCGTCTTCAATACCGGGCCAGTTACCGTTGGCCGCTGTGATAAAGCCGGGAATATCCTCTTCCCACATTTCGGCGACCGACTTCTGCAGGTTAAGATAGAGCTTGCCATCGACAATACGCCAAAGCTGCGGGTCAGCCGGCACCTTGCCACCCTTGGCGACACCGAAAGCGCAGTGTCCGTCATACTGAGGCGCATATTTGTTTGGGTCGGCCAGGAAGCGATCGCGGTTTTCTTCCGTGGCGAACGCAAACTTTGCTCCGTTGTGCTCGGCCGTGATCGATGCTTTGCCAGGGGTCGGTGCCGGCTGGCTCTGGCCAACGGGGGCTTGTTCCTTATCGAAGTAGGCAACAACGTCGTAGCCACTGGCCGCATAGCCACTGCCGTCGACATATTGCGGGCCAGCCAGCGCCGTTCCACCGAGGAGAACTGCAAGCGCACCGGCGGCTGCAAACGTCCGAAAGGTCTTCAGCATTGTTTGGGTCTCCTTTAGGCCGGTCAATACCGCACCATAGCGAAGTGTTTTCGTACCCAGTCTGATGACCGTGGCCAATCGGACGTTACAGTGCTCGCGCGAGCGTGTTCGGCCGTGACGAAACAACGTTACTAATGGAGATTGTTGTCGGGCCGGAATGCGAAATCATGACCGGCCTGGACTAGACGACTCAAACCGCCGTCCAACGGCGGCGGGCCGTCAGCACCTGGATTGTTGGTGAAGCCCGGCTGGAACCAGACTAAGCGAGCGTCGGCGCCCTGCCCATCGGCAAGCATGTATCGGCCTGCCAGTCCCACACGCCAATGTTGTTGAGCACCGGGTCGACACCGAAGCGAAGGTCCCGGTTTTCGCGCAAAATGTCGATGGTCCGGAGCAGATTGGGAGCATCCGCACGAACGACGACGGCGATCTTGTCGCTTGTTGCTGCGCTTTACGAACTTGGTGTTATGACGTAGACGGTCCGGTTGCCGGCGCCATCGTAACTGTACTCGATCACGATGCCATTATCGTAAACAACCCGAACCAGCCGGCCAACATCGTCAAAAACGTATTCTAGAGATGTGGCCGCAGCTAAAGAAGAAACGGAGAACGCAACAAAGGTATATATAAGCCCGATGATGACTACTATCCTCATGATCTTTATCCTTTTTTGCACAGCGAACTCTATTTATGCATAAACCTGCCTATAAGAAGCTTGAAAAGAATTATTTTTTTTGTACCAGCATTCTCAGCCGGAAGATTAACTTTTTGTTAAATCAAAACAACAATTACACTAAATAGAATCTTATTATTTACCCAGAACCATCAAAGCGCTATGCACGATAGTTGTGACAGAACACTTGTATTAAATCATTTTTCTCGTCATCACTGTACCCATCCTTGAACGCAGCATTATACGCATAGTCTGCTGCCTCTCTTACATCACCCAAGGTTTCTGATCCATATATTTTTTCAAACAATTCCATTAGCTCTTTTTCTTGAAACGCGCATATAGCAATATCTGCGTCACGTTCGCCATAAACTACCCACTTATTGGTATAAGTAGAAAAAAGCACAACATCGCCGATGTACATGAGTGCGTTGTTAGGGCTCTCTTTAGGATAGCCGTTAAGAGCCGAAATATACTCTTCAAAAGTGTCCGAGCAAGAAAACTCAAAAGTTCCAAAAAATCTAAAATATTTATAATAATATTGTTCCGCGTCGGGCCGTAGAGTCGTCAGCCAGAATTCGTTTTCTTTTGTCTCTGCAAAATATTTTATTATATTGTTATAAAACATATCTATCAATAACTCATAAAACGTAATAAACACATAATAACGTAACTTTTTTTAAAAATCATTTCTGGAATTTCTTTGTTTTTATAGATCGAGTTATCGATTTGAGGAGAAATTATCCCCATATATTTTTTCTTGCCTATAATCTTCATCGGTCTTCCCCTAAACGTATTTTAGCTTTTCGCTGTCCGCCAACGTACACGTCTGCTGTTGAGCCATTTGTCGACTTAGAAAAATCCCTTATGGTGTATTTAGCGTCACCTTCTCCAAAATTATTACACCACGTTTATCTATTTTTTTTTGAAACCATTCGACAACAAATTTTTCTCAAATTCTATTTTCCAACATCTGTCTTAAAGTTCGGCGGTCCTGATCGCTTCTTCGTTACGTCGATGAAGTCCGACGCGACTCGAACACCATCGACAATATTATCAATATTCTTGAGCCCTTTAGCAATGGCATCTCCGGCACCTGGGACCATGCCACCGCCGGCTGCGATGATGTTGACAGGCGTTGGATCTTGGTAGGCATCATAGAAGCCCTTAAAGTCACCGACGACGGGCGTGAAATCCACGAGGAGTTCGCCAGCAGCGGGCCCATACTCCTTGGCCAAGACCCACCCGTCATTGCCGACGCCGGAGGCAAACTCCGCGACCAATCCCGTCGGATCGATGAAGTTGACGGGGTCGTTGAGAGCGTAGGCGTAGAGGTTGGGACCGTCCGCATAGCCGATGGGGTCGAAGGACAGAAACCGGCCCAAGTCCGGGTGGTAATAGCGGGCGCGCATGTAATAGAGGCCCGTCTCGGCATCGAAGCGTGCCCCAGCCCAACGGAACGGCATGTCCGCCGTCATCGCATCGCTGTCGGTGCCCTCGCCGTAGGGGCCATAGGCAAACGCCCCAACGGCCTGGCCGGTGATCGTGCTGGCCGTCACCACCGAACCCAGCGCGTCCGTGTGGAAGATCAACCGCGAGCCCAAGGCATCGAGGCGCGCAAAGGGGGCCGTCTCCCCGGGGGCCGTAAACAAAGCGCGCCCTCAGGCCGCCGGCGTTATACTCGGCGATCTCCTGCCCGCCGTCATA
>CAZUDB010000066.1:0-15770 GCA_964619055.1 uncultured Rhodospirillaceae bacterium | reverse complement strand
ATCGTCCCAATATTACAGTGCGGCTTCGTCCGCTCGAACTTCGCCTTCGCCATTGATCGTGGTACTCCGTTACTATCGACCTAGCCGTTTAACCCGCCAGACGCTGGCGGACATCTTCGGCGACCGCATTTGGTACCTCTCCGTACCGATCGAAATGCATTGTATACTGTGCGCGGCCTTGGCTCATGGACCGCAAGTTGTTGACATACCCAAACATCGTCGAAAGCGGGACTAGGGCCGTTACCACCCGCGCGTTCCCGCGTTGGTCCATGCCGGTAACTTGTCCGCGCCGGCTGTTCAAGTCGCCGATGACGTCGCCCATATAATCTTCGGGCGTAACAACCTCGACCCGCATGATCGGCTCAAGCAGCTTTGGCCCGGCCTTGGCCATGCCCTCGCGAAACGCTGCCCGGCTGGCAATCTCGAAGGCAAGAACGCTGGAGTCGACGTCGTGGAAGGCTCCATCGACCAATTTCGCCTTAAAGTCGATGACGGGAAAGCCCGTGAGGATGCCCGACTCTCGAGCGGATGTGAGCCCTTTCTCGACACCCGGGATGTACTCCCGCGGCACCGAGCCGCCGATAATGGTGCTTTCAAACTGAAAACCACTTCCCGGCTCCAGGGGCTCGAACTCCAAAATGACGCGGGCGAACTGGCCGGCGCCGCCGGTTTGCTTCTTATGCGTGTAATCGATGCGGGCGTTTTTGGAGATGGTCTCCCGGTAGGCGACTTGCGGCGCGCCCACGTTTGCATCGACCTTAAATTCACGGCGCATGCGGTCGACGAGGACCTCAAGGTGCAATTCGCCCATGCCCTTGATAACGGTCTGGCCGCTTTCTGCATCCGATGACACGCGGAAGGAGGGATCCTCGGCAGCCAAACGCGCCAGCGCCGTCGCCATCTTTTCCTGGTCGCTCTTCGTCTTGGGCTCTACCGCCACCTCAATCACCGGGTCGGGGAACTCCATCCGCTCCAAAACGATGGGATTCGAAGGATCGCTCAGCGTGTCGCCTGTGGTCGTCGCCTTGAGCCCGGCTAGCGCCACGATATCGCCGGCCCGCGCCTCTTTGACGTCCTCGCGGCTGTTGGCATGCATCAGCAGCATTCGCCCGATCCGTTCTGTCTTGTCTTTAACGGTGTTTCGGACAGATGCGCCACTCGTGACAACGCCGGAGTAGATGCGTGTAAACGTCAAGCTGCCGACGAAGGGATCGGCCATAATCTTAAACGCAAGCGCCGACAGGGGCGCGTCATCCGTATTGGTGCGCGTGACAACGTCGTCGGAGTCCGGCTTCACACCCTCAACGGGCGGAACATCGACCGGTGATGGCAGGTAATCGATGACAGCATCCAGCAGCGGCTGAACCCCCTTATTCTTAAAGGCAGAGCCGCACAGCACCGGCACAAAGGCGCCAGCCAAGGCACCCTTACGGATACAGCGGGTCAGAACGTCCGACTCCGGTTCCTGACCCTCGAGATAGGCCTCCAGCGCCTGTTCGTCCTGTTCGACAGCCGCCTCGACAAGCTTATGACGATACTCCGCCGCCTGATTGGCTAGCCCCTCCGGAATGTCGACGATCTCAAACTCCGCGCCCAAGCTCTCGTCTTTCCAAATGATGGCATTCATCCGAACCAAGTCCACAATCCCAACGAAATCCGCCTCCGAACCGATTGGCAGTTGGAGAACCAAGGGATCAGCGCCCAAGCGGTCGACGATCATGTCGACGCAGAAAAAGAAGTTAGCGCCCATGCGGTCGAGCTTGTTGACGAAGCAGATGCGCGGCACTCCGTATTTATCGGCCTGTCGCCAGACAGTCTCGGACTGCGGTTCCACACCGGCCACACCGTCGAAAACCGCGACGGCACCATCCAGAACGCGCAACGACCGTTCCACCTCAATGGTGAAGTCAACGTGGCCCGGAGTGTCGATGATGTTGATCCGGTGGTCACGCCAGAAGCAGGTCGTGGCCGCGGATGTGATCGTGATTCCGCGCTCCTGCTCTTGCTCCATCCAGTCCATGGTGGCAGCACCGTCATGGACTTCACCGATTTTGTGCGAGCGGCCCGTGTAATATAGGACGCGCTCAGTCGTCGTAGTTTTGCCGGCATCAATGTGAGCCATGATGCCGATGTTTCGGTAGCGGTCCAGCGGATGGGTGCGGGCCATCGGTCGATTCCTCGTCTCGGGGTCCAGTCGCTACCAGCGATAGTGTGAGAAGGCCTTATTGGCCTCGGCCATACGGTGCGTGTCTTCGCGCTTTTTGATTGCCCCGCCGCGGTTGTTGGCAGCATCGATAAACTCACCGGCCAGCCGTTCAACCATGGTCGTCTCGGAGCGTTTGCGCGCATTGTCACTGAGCCAGCGGATCGCAAGCGCCAGTCGACGTGGTGCGCGAACCTCCACAGGGACCTGATAGGTGGCACCACCGACACGCCGCGAACGCACCTCAATGGCCGGCTTCACATTGTCGATGGCCTCATGAAACACCTTCAAAGGATCCTGCTTAAGCTTGCGCTCGATCACGTCGAAGGAGCCGTAGATGATGCGCTCGGCGACGGACTTTTTCCCGTCGAGCATGAGCCCGTTCATAAACTTGGTCACGACCGTGTCCCCGAATTTGGGGTCCGGCAAAATCTCTCGCTGAACGGCGGCGCGGCGTCGAGACATCGTTCGATCCCTGCTTCGATCCTACTTCGGGCGCTTCGCACCATATTTGGAGCGGCGCTGCCGGCGGTTAGCGACACCTTGTGTATCGAGCGTGCCGCGAATGATGTGGTAGCGCACGCCGGGCAAATCCTTCACACGCCCCCCCCGGATCATCACGACCGAATGCTCTTGGAGATTGTGACCGACACCGGGAATATAGCTGGTCACCTCGAATCCGTTGGTCAGCCTGACGCGCGCGACCTTTCGCAGCGCTGAGTTCGGCTTCTTTGGTGTCGTCGTGTAGACACGCGTGCACACACCCCGCTTTTGTGGACAGGCTTCCATGGCTGGAACCTTGTTTCGAGTCGCAGGCGATTTGCGCGGTTTACGCACCAACTGGTTAATCGTCGGCATTCACATCGTTCCGGTTGTATCGGCCCCAGCGTCCAACCTGCGTTTTGCCGGTCGTATGACGGGGCCGACGTGATCCCGGCGCGGTCCATGGCAATGGCCGCCGGGACAACAAAACAAAGCTGCACCGGCCACAAACAGCAGCGGGTACAGGCAATTTTAGTCTCGAAGCTCGCGACGCTGCGTCTGGATCGTCCGATCCACCACCAGCCTCGATTGACGAGGCTGTGACCCTATGCCGCGTCAGCTTTCGCCGTCAAGGAAAATCAACGCCAGCAGCCGGTTTGCGGCACCGAAGAGGTCTAACTCCGGTACCGCTCCCGGATCCATAGGAAGGGCTTGGTGCTACTTGGCGTCAGACCCCACCAACTGTGGGTCGGTCGTTCCCTCCGGCGGTGCTTGAGTCACCGCAATCTCGGGCGTCTCATCAGCGTCAGTCTTGTCGGAGAGCTGCTGATCACGCTCGGCCGCGATCCCTCGCAGCCTGTTCATGACACTGCCGGTCCCCGCTGGGATCAATCTACCAACAATCACGTTTTCCTTGAGCCCAAACAACGAGTCGACCTTACCGGACACGGACGCTTCGGTCAGAACCCGCGTCGTTTCCTGGAATGAAGCCGCCGAAATGAACGACTGAGTTTGCAGGCTCGCTTTCGTGATCCCCTGCAGAACGGGAATCGCGCGTGCGGGCTGATCCCCCTGCTCCGTGGCGAGACGGTTGACCTCGTCAAACTCGATGCGATCGATCTGCTCACCAACGAGGAAGGTGGTGTCACCCGGCTCAGTAATCTCAACCTTCTGCAGCATTTGGCGAACGATCACTTCGATGTGCTTGTCGTTGATCTTCACGCCCTGCAGCCGGTAAACGTCCTGGATTTCTTTGATCAGATAGGCTGCAAGTGCCTCAACACCAAGAACACGCAGGATATCGTGAGGCACCTCGTTGCCATCCATGAGCTTGTCACCAGCGTGGACGTAATCGCCTTCTTGGACGCTGATGTGCTTACCCTTCGGAATTAGATACTCCCTCGTTTCATCAGCTTCATCCTCTGGAACGACAAGGATGCGACGTTTGGACTTGTAGTCCTTGCCAAATTCCACGCGACCGGCAATCTCACTGATGATTGCAAAATCCTTCGGCTTTCGGGCCTCAAACAGCTCTGCAACACGCGGGAGACCGCCAGTGATGTCACGTGTCTTAGCTGATTCGCGTGGAATACGGGCCAAGACGTCACCAGCGTATACTTTTTGGCCCGGCTCGACGGATAAAATTGCGTCCACGGGCAAGAAGTACCGCGCCTCCTGACCATTGTCCATGGTGATGATATCGCCATTGTCGTCACGAAGAGTAATGCGCGGCTTCAACTCCACCTTACGACTTTGCGATTTCCAGTCACCAACGACACGCGACGTCATACCCGTAGCATCGTCCAGGTGCTCCATCAACGAGACGCCTTCAACCAAATCGACGTAGTGCGCGAACCCTTCTTTTTCGGTAATAATCGGCAACGTGTACGGGTCCCACTCGGCGATTTTGTCGCCACGTTCCACCGGTGACTTGTCATCGACGAAGACCTTGGTGCCATATTGGAGCCGGTGACGGGCCCGCTCGCGCCCTTGGCCATCAATCAGGATGGCTTCTGCGTTGCGGTTCATGACCACCAAGCTGCCGGAGCTGTTTCGCACTGTGAGGCAGTTATGGAGATTCAAAACGCCGTCCGTAGCGGCTTCAATCTTCGATTGCTCGGCCCCACGCTGCGCAGCGCCGCCGATGTGGAAGGTCCGCATCGTTAACTGCGTGCCAGGCTCACCAATGGACTGCGCCGCAATGACACCAACAGCCTCGCCCACGTTGACCCGTGTGCCACGGGCCAGATCGCGCCCGTAGCAGGTGCCGCAGACACCAAACCGCGTGTCACACGTCAACACTGAGCGTATCATGACGGTATCGATTTCCGCCGCCTCAATGGCCACCACGTGGTCCTCGTCGATCAGATCGCCGTTGGCGACAATGACCTCGCCCGTCACCGGATGGAGAATATCCTCTGCCGCGGAACGACCCAGCACGCGCTCGCCAATCGACGAAACCACAGTGCCGCCCTCGCGGACGGTTTGGACCGTAATGCCGCGAGTCGTTCCACAATCGATCTCAAGAATAATACAGTCCTGTGCGACATCCACTAGTCGGCGAGTCAGATAGCCGGAATTGGCAGTCTTGAGTGCGGTGTCAGCGAGTCCCTTCCGAGCACCGTGCGTCGAGTTGAAATACTCCAGCACGGTCAGGCCCTCTTTAAAGTTGGAAATAATGGGGGTTTGAATGATCTCACCGGATGGTTTGGCCATAAGCCCACGCATCCCGGCCAACTGCTTGATCTGGGCCGGCGAACCCCGGGCCCCTGAGTGCGCCATGATGTAGACTGCGTTGACAGGCTCGTTAGGCTTCGGGCTAGCGATACCCTTCATCATCTCCTCGGCGACCACGTCCGTACACTGCGACCACGCATCCACGACCTTGTTGTACTTTTCGCCCTGCGTGATTAGTCCGTCCAGATACTGCTGCTCGTACTCCTTGACGCGCGTTTCGGTATCGCCGACCAGCTTCGCCTTGGCCGTCGGCACTACGAGATCGTCCTTACCGAAGGAAATGCCCGCTTTCGACGCATTTCGAAAGCCGAGGCCCATGATGCGATCACAAAAAATGACAGTCGTTTTCTGACCGCAGTTCCGGTAGACGGAATCGATAACCGCCGAAATCTCCTTCTTCGTGAGCAATCGATTGATCAGCGAAAATGGCAGATTGGGGTGACGCGGCAAAACTTCCGATAACAACATCCGCCCCGGCGTCGAGTCGACAATCTGGACGATTGGATTCCCTTCGGGGTCCGCCGTATGAAATCGCGCTTTGATTTTCGAGTGCACCGTAACTGCACCCGATTCCAACGCGTGTTCAATTTCGCCGACATCGCGAAACACCATGCCCTCACCGGGTTGGTCGTCACGCTCCATGCTCAAGTAGTATAGGCCCAGAACGATATCCTGCGACGGCACGATGATCGGCTTGCCGTTGGCCGGACTCAAGATGTTGTTTGTCGACATCATGAGCACACGCGCCTCAAGCTGCGCTTCCAATGACAAAGGCACATGTACGGCCATTTGGTCGCCATCGAAGTCGGCATTGAAAGCAGCGCACACCAATGGATGAAGCTGTATTGCTTTGCCTTCGATCAGAACGGGCTCGAAGGCCTGAATGCCAAGCCGGTGTAAGGTCGGCGCTCGGTTCAGCATGACCGGATGCTCGCGGATCACCTCTTCTAGGATGTCCCAGACCTCGGGCCTCTCCTTTTCGAGCATACGCTTGGCGGCTTTGATCGTCGTTGCCATGCCGTACAGCTCAAGTTTGGAGTAAATAAACGGCTTGAACAATTCGAGCGCCATTTTCTTAGGCAGACCACACTCATGAAGCTTGAGTTCGGGACCTACGACGATCACCGATCGGCCTGAGTAGTCGACGCGTTTACCGAGAAGGTTCTGACGGAATCGCCCCTGTTTGCCCTTCAGCATGTCAGACAACGACTTCAGTGGGCGCTTGTTGGCGCCCGTAATCGGGCGGCCACGGCGGCTGTTGTCGAACAATGCATCAACG
Organism: uncultured Rhodospirillaceae bacterium; assembly: GCA_964619055.1. GTDB lineage: Bacteria > Pseudomonadota > Alphaproteobacteria > Rhodospirillales > Defluviicoccaceae > CAYVUM01. The sequence goes on along the minus strand of CAZUDB010000066.1, from coordinate 9,069 downwards.
GATTCCTGCAGCATCCGCTTCTCGTTGCGAATGATGATTTCCGGCGCACGCAGTTCGATCAAGCGCCGCAATCGATTGTTCCGATTGATCACCCGGCGATAGAGATCGTTGAGATCGGACGTTGCGAAGCGCCCACCGTCCAGCGGAACCAGCGGTCGCAACTCCGGCGGGATCACTGGCACTGCCTCCAAAATCATCCACTCCGGTCGGGAGCCGGACTCGATGAACGCTTCCAGGAGCTTTAGGCGCTTCACGAACTTTTTGCGCTTGGCTTCCGAGGTCGTTTCTTTGAGATCGGCGCGAAGCTGAACCTGCTCGGCCTCCAGGTCGATACTCTTCAGAATGGTACGAACGGCCTCAGCGCCAATGCCGGCCGTGAACGCTTCCTCGCCGTACTCATCCAATGCTCGCTGGTATTGCTCCTCCGAAAGCAGCTCGAATTTCTGAAGCGGCGTCAATCCCGGCTCAATAACAATTAGATTTTCGAAGTAGAGCACTCGCTCCAAATCCTTGAGGGTAATATCCAAAAGCAGACTAATCCTGCTAGGTAACGACTTCAAAAACCAAATATGCGCAACCGGCGCGGCCAATTCGATATGGCCCATGCGTTCGCGTCGAACTTTTTGCAAAGTGACTTCTACACCACACTTCTCACAGATTATACCTTTATACTTCATTCTCTTATACTTGCCGCATAAGCACTCATAGTCTTTGATCGGGCCGAAAATCCGAGCACAGAACAAGCCATCGCGCTCGGGCTTAAAAGTCCGATAGTTGATCGTCTCCGGTTTTTTTATTTCGCCAAAGGACCAAGAGCGAATGCGATCAGAACTCGCAATCGAAATCCGGATCCTATCAAAGCGCTGAGTGCCGCCAATCTGCCCGAAGATTTTCGTCAATTCATTCATAAAATCGTCTCCGTTAGAGATGCGACTTTCAAAAGTCTGCTTACATTGTTGGCAAGCATAGACTGTACCAACATGGGCGTTTTGCCTGCGGTTAGCTCAATTCAACGTTCAAGCCGAGCGCCTGCAACTCTTTCACCAGCACGTTGAATGATTCGGGAACACCAGCTTCAAAAGTGTCATCACCGCGAACAATCGACTCGTAAACTTTTGTTCGCCCCGAAACATCGTCCGATTTTACCGTCAGCATTTCCTGAAGTGTGTACGCCGCCCCATAGGCTTCGAGCGCCCAAACCTCCATCTCGCCAAAGCGCTGGCCGCCAAATTGCGCTTTGCCGCCGAGCGGTTGCTGCGTTACCAGACTATAAGGTCCGATGGAGCGAGCGTGGATCTTGTCATCCACCAAGTGGTGGAGCTTCAACATGTAGATGTAACCGACCGTTACTTGCCGTGCGAATGCCTCTCCTGTGCGGCCATCGTGGAGGGTCACTTGGCCAGATCCGTTCAAACCGGCACGCTCCAACGCGGCGACGATGTCCGGCTCGCGTGCACCATCGAAAACCGGCGTCGCCACCGGGATGCCCGTTGTTAGGTTGGAGGCCAGCTCAAGCAATTGGCGTTCATCAAAACTGCCAATCATCTCCTGGCTTTCGCCGTCGTCGTAGACATCACGAAGGTAGTCACGCAAGTGGCTGTAGTCACCGTCGCCAAAGCGAGCCGCTTCAATCAACTCGCCGACTTTGCGACCGAAATTAGCGCACGCCCAACCAAGGTGAGTCTCAAGGATCTGACCCACGTTCATCCGTGACGGAACGCCGAGCGGATTCAGCACGATGTCGACCGGCGTTCCATCATCCAAGTATGGCAGGTCCTCCACGGGAACGATTCGGGACACCACCCCCTTGTTGCCATGCCTGCCCGCCATCTTGTCGCCGGGCTGCATCTTGCGCTTCACCGCCACGAAGACCTTAACCATCTTCATAACGCCAGGAGGGAGATCATCTCCGCGCTGAAGCTTCTCGACCTTGTCCTCAAACCGGCTCTCGAGCTTAGTGACGCTCTCGTTGAATTGTGCCTTCAGGGCCTCGACGTTCAGCATGGTGGTATCGTCGTCAACCACGATCTGGGCCCACTGACCAGGGGTGAAGCCAGCCAAAAGCGCATCGTCCACGGCGACGTTGGACATCATGCCCTTCGGTCCACTTACAACCGTCCGGCCGAACAGTAGGGCTTTCAGGCGGGCGTTGAAGCTGCGCTCTAGGATCGCCCGTTCGTCATCGCGGTCCTTTGCAAGCCGTTCGATCTCCGCCTGCTCGATGGCAAGCGCGCGGGCATCTTTGTCGATGCCGCGACGCGAGAACACCCGCACTTCAATAATCGTCCCAGAGACACCGGGGGGCACCTTGAGCGACGTATCGCGCACATCTGCCGCCTTTTCGCCGAAAATGGCACGCAGCAGCTTTTCTTCCGGTGTCATCGGCGATTCGCCCTTCGGGGTGACTTTGCCGACCAGAATGTCGCCCGGTTTGACCTCAGCTCCGATGTAAACGATTCCCGCCTCATCGAGATTCTTAAGGGCTTCCTCGCCGACGTTTGGAATGTCGCGGGTGATTTCCTCCTGGCCGAGCTTAGTGTCTCGGGCCATCACCTCGAACTCCTCTATGTGAATCGAGGTGAAGACGTCGTCTCGAACGATCCGCTCGGAAATGAGGATTGAATCCTCGAAGTTGTAGCCCTGCCACGGCATGAACGCCACGAGCACGTTCCGACCCAGCGCCAGGTCGCCCAAATCGGTCGACGGCCCGTCGGCAATGGCATCGTTGGCAGCGACGATGTCGCCGACGCGCACCAGCGGGCGTTGATGGATCGTTGTATTCTGGTTGGAACGTTGAAACTTTAGCAGATTGTAGATGTCGACACCGGCGGCCGAAGACGACGTGTCCTCCGTTGCGCGAATGACGATACGGGTTGCGTCAACCTGGTCGACGATGCCGGCACGGCGTGCCGCAATTGTCGCCCCAGAGTCACGGGCGACGGTCGCCTCCATCCCGGTCCCCACCAGCGGCGCTTCAGCGCGGATCAGCGGCACGGCTTGGCGTTGCATGTTGGAGCCCATTAGCGCTCGGTTGGCGTCATCGTTCTCCAAGAAAGGGATCAGCGCCGTCGCGACGGACACCAATTGCTTGGGCGAAACATCGATCAGATCGATGTCCGACGGCCGCACCATGGTGAAATCACCACCCTTGCGGCAACTGACCAAGTCATCAACAAACCGGCCGTTCTCGTCGAGATTAGCGTTGGCCTGGGCCACGGCGTATTTGCCTTCGTCCATGGCCGACATATAGATGACCTCATCGGCCACCTGCCCATCGATTACGCGGCGGTACGGCGTTTCGATGAAGCCATACTTGTTGACGCGGGCGAACGTCGCAAGAGAATTGATTAGGCCAATGTTCGGGCCTTCAGGCGTCTCAATGGGACAGATTCGACCGTAGTGAGTCGGATGCACGTCCCGGACTTCGAAGCCGGCGCGTTCGCGCGTCAAACCGCCCGGCCCGAGCGCCGACAGCCGGCGCTTGTGGGTCACTTCCGACAGCGGATTGGTTTGATCCATGAACTGGCTGAGCTGTGATGACCCGAAAAACTCGCGAACGGCCGCGGATGCCGGCTTGGCGTTGATCAGCTCCTGCGGCATCACGGTGTCGATGTCCACCGAGCTCATGCGTTCGCGAATGGCCCGTTCCATCCTCAACAATCCGACTCGATACTGATTTTCCATGAGCTCGCCAACGGAGCGCACCCGGCGATTACCAAGATGGTCGATATCGTCGACCTCGCCGCGTCCGTCCTTTAGGTCAACCAGCTGCCTGACCACAGCAAGAATGTCTTGCCGGCGCAGCACTCTCACGCTGTCATCGGTCTCCTGACCAAGGCGTGCGTTCATCTTGACCCGACCAACGGACGAGAGGTCATAACGCTCCGAATCGAAAAACAGGCCTTTAAACAAACCGTCGGCCGTCTCCAGCGTTGGCGGCTCACCAGGCCGCATTACACGATAAATGTCGAACAGAGCTTCTTCACGACTGGTGTTACGGTCCACCGCCAAGGTATTGCGAATGTATGGCCCCACGTTGATATGATCGATGGCAAGCGTGCGGACTTCGGCAACGCCCGCCTCGGTCAAGGCAGCCGTGACGGCCTCGGTGATCTCGCCACCGGCTTCGATGTAAATCTGGCCCGTTTCCTCGTTGATGATATCCTCGGCCACATAACGACCGAGCAACTCCTCGTGAGGAACCAACGTCTCCGATAATCCGCTTTGTTCAAGCTGGCGCAGCAACTTCGGCGTCAGCTTGGTTCCAGCCTCCGCCAGCCGTTCGCCGGTGCTGGCGTCAACGAGGTCATGGTTCAACTTGACGCCGCGCAACTGATCGGGCCGAAAACGCGTCTTCCAGCTCTCGCCAGATCGCGAAAAAGGCACCGTGTCATAGAACCAAGCGAGAACTTCCTCGGGCGACATGCCGACCACCTCGGCAAGATCAATCGAGCGACCCTCGGCCAACCGCTCGTCCCGCAGATGCTCGGTGGCATCGCTATCCAGCGCCATGAGAAGGGTTGTTACCGGCAGCTTACGGCGCCGGTCGATGCGTACGTAGACAAGGTCCTTGGCGTCAAACTCAAAATCCAGCCAGGAGCCGCGATAGGGAATAACGCGTGCTGCGAATAACAACTTACCAGAAGCGTGAGTCTTGCCCTTATCATGATCAAAGAACACACCGGGCGAGCGATGCATTTGGGAGACGATCACGCGCTCAGTTCCGTTTACAATAAACGTACCATTATCTGTCATCAACGGCATATCGCCCATGTAAACATCTTGCTCTTTGATATCGCGCACACTGCGCGCCCCGGTCTCCTCGTCAATATCCCACACAACTAGCCGCAATGTAACCTTGAGGGGTGCTGCGTACGTCATACCGCGTTGCTGGCATTCCTCAACATCGTACTTTGGCCCTTCGAATTCGTACTTAACGAATTCAAGAGTACCGCGATCGGAAAAATCGTTGACCGGGAAAACCGACCTAAATACTTCCTGCAGACCAGTGTCCGTGCGGTTTTCAACGGGCACCAGTCGCTGAAGAAACTGTTCGTAGGACGATTTTTGCACCTCGATGAGGTTTGGCATCTCCACAGCCGCAGAGATGCGGCCAAAACCCTTTCGAATGCGCTTGCGACCTACAAAAGTGTTTGCCATTCGAGCTCCTCGCTTTCGGCTGACATGCAGCTGCGGCATAGGCTAATCGCCACGCTTCGCGACGCGCACGTGGTCGGCTTTCCGCGCGCAGCCCGAGAACGGGTTCGCGCAATCGACCGCTTACTTTCAGAAACGCGGTCGCATACGCCCGTCCCACCGCGGCGATACCAATGGGGGTAAGTCTGTGAGAAATGTCAAAACGAAACGCCACCACCTCGGCGCAAAAGCCGTCCCGACGCCAGCCTTAATTAATAGCAACGCAAACCCGACCTGCCAAGGTTAATTTTTGCTTAACCGGGCCCGCGCGCCGTCTGGGGGGGCAGCATGCCCGATAACGGACATAACCAACCCGACCCCCAACCACCGCTACTTGATCTCGACGGTGGCGCCGGCCTCTTCAAGCTTCTTCTTGATCTCGTCGGCCTCTTCCTTCTTAACGGCTTCCTTAACCGGCTTCGGTGCACCTTCGACCAGGTCCTTGGCCTCTTTCAAACCCAGGCCGGTGATCGCACGCACCTCTTTGATGACGTTGATTTTCTTGTCGCCGATGGACGCTAGGATCACGTCGAACTCGCTCTGTTCCTCAACTGGCTCCCCAGCATCCGCAGCACCACCGGCCGCGGCGGCTGCGCCCGGCATGGCCGCAATAGCAACCGGAGCCGCGGCAGCAGCCGTCACGCCCCATTTCTCCTCTAGCATCTTCGCCAGCTCGGCCACTTCCAGAACCGTCAGGCTCGACAGCTCTTCACTCAGCTTCTCAAGATCCGCCATTTTTCCAATCTCCTTAAATTGTCGTCTAAGGCCGTCGGCGATGTGAACCAACGGCTCAGCGGTTAACCGGCGTCGCCTTGCTGAGCCTTAGCCCGCAGCACGCCAACAAACTTCTGTCCCGGCGCGTTGATGACGCCGACCAGCTTCTGCGCCGGCGCCTGCAGGACACCGAGCGTATTCGCCAAAGGAGCCTTGAACACGCCGAGCAACTTGGCTCGCAACTCCTCGATCGGCGGCATCTTCGCGAGGGCCTTCAAGCCCTCCACGTCGATCACGGATTGACCGACGCCGCCGGCAATGACTTGAAGCTTCGGATTGGTCTTGACGTAGTCCGTCGTCACTTTGGCAACTGCTACAGGATCATCGGACCAAACAATCGCCGTCGGCCCCGTTAGCGTGTCGGCCAGCTTTTCGTAAGGTGTGTTCGCAATGGCCAGCTTCGTCAGCGTATTCTTGGTGACTTTGAAGCGTGCCCCAGCCTCGCGCAGCTTGACGCGCAACCCGCTCACCTCAGCGACGGTCAGGCCCTTGTAATGTGTCACCAGCACAATCGCGGACGATCGAAAAACGTCACGCATTTCCGAGACGAACTCTGACTTTTCTGCGCGATCCATAGCGTCTCTTCACCTTTCATCCGTCACGTCAACAGGCTGTAACGACGCGCTCAACTCACAACGCCCATCGACACCTGCCACCACGCTGTGCGATCGAGCGCGTGTAGCGAATGACGCGCGGCTGATTAGACACACACCAAACATGGGCGCCTTGCCATAGCTCAGGCGGCTTAGCTGTCCGAAGTCTTGGCTGGATCGGCATCGTCAGGCGGCAGCACACGGGCTGACGCAACGAGAAACCAAGCCTGAAGCCATCTATGCGGGCGGCAGCACGACCTTTAAGCCGGCACATTCAATGTGGCGGCGCCTGCAGTCAGGGACAGAATGAGGCGTTTCGATTTCTCTTGAGCTCTCGCTCCTCACATCCTTGCCCGGCCCACACCCTAATCGGTGTGAAACGAGTAAAGCGCAGAATTGGACGTGCTCCAATCATGCACCAGCGACAACATCACGAATTCGTAACACTTTGCAGGCTCAAACGCAAGCCAGGTCCCATAGTGGAACTGACGGTGACACGTCGCAGATAGGTGCCTTTGGCTCCGCTGGGCTTGGCTTTAACGATGGCATCGACGAAGGCACGGATGTTTGCCGCCAGGGCCTCGGACGCAAAACTGATCTTGCCGACACCGGCATGCACGATGCCTGCTTTCTCCACGCGAAACGCGATCTGACCACCCTTGGCATCGCGCACCGCCGTCGCCACGTCCGGCGTCACCGTGCCCAGCTTCGGGTTGGGCATCAAGCCGCGGGGCCCCAGGACTTTGCCCAAGCGACCGACGATGGCCATCATGTCTGGGGATGCGATGCAGCGATCAAAATCAATCTGGCCGCCTTGGATCTGCTCCGACAAATCCTCAGCGCCAACCAAGTCGGCACCGGCCTCCCGCGCCGTATCGGCCTTATCCCCGCGAGCAAAGACCGCTACACGCACGGTCTTGCCCGTGCCATTGGGCAATGAGACGACGCCGCGCACCATTTGGTCGGCATGACGTGGGTCGACTCCGAGCCCGACCGCAACCTCAACCGTTTCGTCGAACTTCGCTGGTGCCAGCTCCTTCAGCAACTGAACGGCGTCCGGCAGCTCGTAAAAGGCCGTTCGGTCGATGGTCGTATAGGCGTTTCGGAGTTTCTTACCTTTCTCGGCCATGTCCTCACTCCACCACATTCAGGCCCATGGCGCGGGCCGAGCCAACAACCATTGCCACGGCGCCATCCATATCCTTGGCGTTCAGGTCGGGCATTTTCTGGGTCGCGATGTCGCGAACCTGCTCCATGGTCACGTCGCCAACAGATGTGCGCTTGTTTGTGGCGCTGCCCTTGTCGACGCCCGCAGCTTTCTTGAGCAGGTAGGACGTCGGCGGTGTCTTGGTGATGAACGAGAATGTCCGGTCAGCGAACGCCGTGATGACGACGGGTATCGGCATCCCCGGTTCGAGGTTCTGAGTTGCCGCATTGAAGGCCTTGCAGAACTCCATAATGTTGAGCCCTCGCTGACCCAGTGCCGGCCCGATTGGTGGTGAGGGGTTGGCCTGCCCGGCCTTCACCTCAAGCTTGATATAGCCAAGGATTTTCTTTGCCATTGCTGTCCTCAGTCAGTGGTCGTCACTACCGAGTGCGTGGTTCGACCATGGCCGGCCTCCCACGCGGCTGAACACCGGGATGAGAGCGGGTATCAGCCCACACTCAACCTCGGCAACCAATAAATTATCCTTCCTATCTCTCTCGTCAAACCTTCTCGACCTGCGTGTACTCCAACTCCACGGGGGTCGAGCGGCCGAAAATCGACACGGCTACTTTCAGCCGCGCCCGTTGTTCGTCCACTTCTTCAACCATGCCGTTGAAAGAGGTGAACGGTCCGTCGCAGACGCGGACTTGCTCGCCAACCTCGAAGATGATGGAGGGCTTGGGCCGCTCCACGCCCTCATTGACCTGTCGCATGATGCGATCAGCCTCGGCATCGCTGATCGGGATGGGGCGGCCGCGATCGCCAAGAAAGCCGGTCACCTTGGGTGTATTTTTCACCAGATGCCAACTCTCGTCGGTCATATGCATGTTGACGAGGACATATCCGGGGAAGAACTTCCGCTCCGCATTCACCTTGGCACCGCGCCGGACCTCGACGACTTCCTCCACGGGCACCAAGACCTGCTGGATGAGATCGGCCATTCCGGCCTGCCGACGCTGTTCGTCGATCGATTGCGCGACTTTACGCTCGAACCCGGAATAGACGTGGAGCACGTACCACTGCGCGGCCACGACCCTAGCCTCCGAAGCCAAGAAACAGGCGCACCAAGGTCGAGAGCAACCAGTCCACAATCAGGAAGAAAATAGACGCAATGAACACCATCAGCAGGACGATGCCCGTGGACACCGCGGTCTCGCGTCGTGTCGGCCAAGTGACCTTTGAGGTTTCCTGTCGGACTTCTCGAATGAACTGTGCAGCGCTTGTCTTCGCCATTGTGTCCTCTCGCGACTGGCAGGGGCAGCAGGGATCGAACCCGCGACCTGCGGTTTTGGAGACCGC
>CAZUDB010000065.1:0-16313 GCA_964619055.1 uncultured Rhodospirillaceae bacterium | reverse complement strand
TTCGGCATCTCTGATATGATCGTGAAGCTGCGCAAGTGCCGAAAAAGGCACGCGATTTCAAGGCAGGCCGGGAGGCGCACGTGTTGACGTTCTTGAAAACCACCGTTGTCGGTGGAGTCCTGTTTCTGATCCCGATCGTCGTTGCAGTCTTCGTGATCGGTCAGGGGTTGGACTTGGCCCGAAACATCGCCGACCCGCTGGCGGAACTGCTCCCCATTGGCGACGATTACGGCGTGACCGTCGCCCGACTGTTGGCCGGTATCATTCTGCTGATCCTGTGTTTTGCGGCGGGGCTGTTGGCCAGGACGGCCATGGCCCGAGGCGCCGTCGATTCCCTGGAGGGTCGAGTCTTATCCAATCTCCCCGCCTATGATTTGATCAAGAGCAAGGTTCAAGCGGCGGTCCAAGCGGAACAGCTGAAGAATCTAAAGCCGGTCTTGATCGATCTTGGCGGGGCCCAGGAAATCGCCTTCGAGATGGAACGGTTGGACAATGGCCAAGTTGTCCTGTTCCTGCCTGGCTCTCCGGACCCATGGTCCGGCAAGATCTCGATCACGGCGCCCGATCGGATCGAGCCCATCGACGCGTCGATGAAGCCCGTCCTCGGCATTCTGAAGAATCTCGGTCGGGGCGCCCGCAACCATCTCCACACTGGGAAGCAGCCGTCCGAAGCCGTGTCCGGGGCTTGAGCGCGCGAAGCGTTGGTCCGCTCGCCCCTTATCGTTATGCACCCACAGGCAGGGGCTCGGCGTAATTCCAATGGCTTAGGAACGGAGCCCAGGCGTTCGCGACCTTGGCGAGCACGTCATCGGGGTAGTGAAAATGGTTGCGGCGATAGCTTCTTATCGTGCGTACATAGGCTTCGAAGCGGCCATGTGCCGCCTCGAAGCCCGGCAAGTCCAGGGTGCGATACACCCCCTCAACCGTGCCCAGCGGGTCGCGCTCCAGGTCCTCGTAACACACCTCGGCGAGCGTGCCGGGCGGCAATTCGCGCGAATCAGTCAGATAAGCCGCCATCATGCGGGAGTAGGTGCGCAGGATGACGCTGTCGATATCGACCCCGTCCCAAGGCTGTAGTGCCAACTGCTCAAACAATGTCCGGTAGAAGTGGCGTGTCGATACGAAAATTTCGAACGGATTGCGGCGAACGTGAATGAACTTTGCTCCGGGATAGAGCGTCCGCAGCATGGCGATCCGCGCCGTGTAGACGGGATTTTTGATCAGGAGTCGGCGGCGCCCCTGTTGAAGCCAGACCTTGCCAAGAAAGTGTGTGAAGGCCCGCTGCCAGTCCGCCACGATGCGGGCGTCGCATCCGTCCAAAAACACACCGCGATTGAAGCGGTGCTCGAACCGGTCCGGAAAGTAGATGGCGTGGTAGTAGGACAACCCCGTCATGTTGGCGAGCGCCAGTTCATCCTCCTGGGGAGACGTTGGCGTCACCGGGATCGCATCAATGAAGCGATCTTGGGGCAGGGCCTGTTCCAACAAGGGCCGCAGCAGCCGGCCTAGGCCAAGCAGGTCCCAGGGCAGACCCACGGCGAGCGGGCTGATGGAGCCGAAGTCACCGTGGGCAAGGATATTCTGCAGGTGTGTGGTGCCACTCCGCCAATGGCCGATGATGAAAACAGGTGGCGGCATGGCGCGGGAGGTTCGCAAGCGGCGTCTGGTGATCGCCGCCTCAACGGTTGTCGACGGCCAGCGCAAGCCCGTCACCAGCACGGCGATCACCGCCTGCGGCAGGCTCTGGATGGCCACGCCCCGGCTTTCGATGAGGAGGCGGGCCAGTGTCGTGACATCGGCACCGCACAGCGGATGGGTGAGAAGGCGGCTCGGACGCCCTGCCCGATCACCGCTCACGCGCCACCTCGGTGTTTGGGTGTGTTGCTGGACTGGGCTCGCCGGCTGCGCACCATAGGTCTACTCTCCTCGGTCACGTGCCCGACCCCGCCAGGCTGATGACCCGCCAATAAGGGCCGTAGGCTGATCACGACCACACACACCGAGCCCGCCAGCAATCACGATCCAGCTACTGCCGCACCTCTAAACAATACCAGCACTAATTACCCTTGATAGAATGATGGAATAAGCGAAGTGATGGGGCTTCAGCCGATGAATACTCGTGTTGAACGTACGCAATTGAACCGCAGCCGCATCGAACTCGATTTGAATCGTGTCCGTTTTTTTGATGTCGTCATGCTTTGCGTGATTACGGACATCTGGCCACTATCGCGCTCTTGCGCAGCGCCTGCGGTTGAAAGCCTACGCGTTGATAAAACCGCAATGCAGCGAGATTCTCGTTGGTCGTGATGACCGCGGGTTCGGTTGACCGTTCGACGATCCCGCTTGCAGAGCGCCGGGCTGAATGACACTGTCGTGCGGGTTGGAGGCCTAAACTGACGAGGTTCATAGCCAGTCCCTGCTACCCCGGCTTGCGATGACCGAGCGATCGACCGCTGCGAAACAACAAATCCGTGCCACCGAGGCCATGGGCGGCAAGGGCTTCTATGACAGCTATTCCGCCATCCAACGCAAAACGGTGCTCAATCAGGTTGAACGGCTGAAGCGCGCGGTCAACGCGCTTGATTTGAGCGAACCCGAGCTGCGCGTCATTGACTATGGTTGCGGACCGGGCCGCAATTCGATGGCGGCGTTTCGCGCGGTCCTTGACGTGGTTCACGGTCTGCGCGCTGATCTTCCTGTCGTCACGGTGCACAACGATCAGATCGGCAACGACTGGAACGATTTGTTCGCCAATATCAACGGTCCGGACGGTTATTTGGACCGTCCCGGCCCGCTGCGCCCGGAGGCCGCCGTTGGCAGTTTCTTCGAGCCGGTCGCCAGCGCCGGCTCGATCAGCTTGGGCATGTCGTTCATGGCCGCGCACTGGCTCGACGGCGCCATCCGTTTGTCGTCGCCTGGCACGCGGTTCTTCGCGGACATGGTCGGGGCGGCGCGCCAAGAGATCCGCGAGAAGGCGGACCGGGATTGGACGCTTTTCCTCCGCCGGCGCGCTGTCGAAGTGAAATCTGGTGGATGGCTTGTCATCCAGACGATGTCATCGATCAAAGATCCGAGCGATCGAGGTGGGCTCGCGGCCGGCGGACACAGGCTCTATCGCGCGTTCTGGCGGATCGCCGAGGGTATTGTGCGCGACGGGTATATCGATCCCGTAAGCCTCGAGATGTTTGTCTTTCCGCTTTACTTCCGGGAATTGCTCGAGGTTCGAGCACCGCTCGATCGCGAACCCGACCTCAAGGACTCGTTCGAGATCGGCGAGAATTTGCCGTTGCAGAAAGCTCCGAGAAACGAAGACGCATTCCGAGGTTAATGGCGGAGGGAGAGGGATTCGAACCCTCGACACGGTTCCCCGTGAACACACTTTCCAGGCGTGCGCCTTAAGCCACTCGGCCATCCCTCCGACATGCGCCAACGCGCGTGGCGGCACGGTAGCGAAGCCGCCAAAGCCTCGCAACGCGTTTTGGCATGCGCGTCCCACTCCGTTCGTCGCCCCCATGCGGAGCCAAGGAAATAGTGCTATATCATGGTGTGGAATAGAACTGGTTGCGGAGATTTATGATGACCACCGATGCCCAAGCGGTCATCGAGGCGATGATCCGAAGCCTTGAGGAGCACCCCCACAGCAAGCCGGTCAGCCACGGGCCGGTTGTCACCCTGTCCAGCACCGTCGGAGCCCGCGGTAGCGGCGTTGCCCAGGTCCTCGCAGCCCGCCTCGGCGTTACGTGCTATGATCGCCAGATCATGACCGCCGTGGCCGCGCGCAACGACGTCAGCGAGCACCTACTCCGTAGACTGACCGATCAGGTCGATGCCCTCGATTCCTGGCTTTACGGCGCCGTCTTCGGCAAGCATGTTACGCGAACGGATTACCTGGATACGTTGACGGCCGTGGTTCGCGGGATCGCACTCACTGGCGGCGTCATCTGCGGGCGCGGCGCCCATCTCATTCTGCGCGGCACGGATGCCTTCCGGGTGCAGATTGTCGGCTCACTGGAACAATGCGCCACCCGGCTGTCGGCGGCGGAGGGCCTGAGCCACGCGGAGGCGGTTCGCGAGGTGCAACAGCGAAACGCGCGCCGGGCCGAATTCCTGCACGGCGTGTTCCATATCGACATGCACGACCCGACTCTGTTCGACCTGATCATCAATTCCGATCGCTTCGCCAGCGATGATGAGGTCGTGGACGTCATCCTGGCCGCCAAGCAGGCGTTTGCGGCCGACCCATCCGAAGGGGCAAGCGGCCCTCCTCCGGTGACAGCCACGGCCCGCTGACGTGCGGGACCCGTCGATGAGCCTGCGCCATAGGCGTAACGCACCGGGGAGGAGCGCTATGGGAGTCCCTTCAGCCCGGGGCACAGCGACTCCGTCCGGCCACGATCGCCGGCGGGCCCCGCCTCCACGTCGCGGCGCAGGCTCCGCGACTGGGATTGATAGCACCGGCAGACCGCGTCGCCGTCGCAGGGCTCATTGATGACGTCCAGCAACGCGATGATCGTCGGGCGATAGCGGGCCGGTTCCCACGACCACAGCCCGTCTGCCACGATGTAGGCGACGCTCCCCTTCTCCTCCGGAGATTCCGAGGACAGCGCGGTGCCGAGCGCCCGACACGCGTCGGCGATTGCCCGCGAGCGGTCACCCACCAGCGAGGCGGCGCCCAACGTAAACCGCCGGGATTCGACGAGCTTGCCGATCTCGATCCGCGAGCGCGCGGCCCGGATCAGGGCCGACCGTGGATCGAGGGCAACGGCGCGATTGAACAGGGCATCCAACTCGTCGGACGCCTCCATGGCCTCCCCGATCGACATGTCCTTTGACCGCCGTTCGAGCAGGTTGGCGAAGGTCCAGGCCCGCCAAAACCACGTGCGTCCGATGGCGTCCGGTTCGGCAATCGCTTGCGTGGTCAGGTCGAAGGCCCGCTGAAAGTGCTGTTGGCGTTGATCGAAGGACTGGGTCTCCGGGCAGAACCCCTGCAGGTAGGCCGCAGCCGCTGCCAGGGCTTGACCCTCCGGCGTACCGGAGACGGCGCCGGTCCGCTCCGCCTCGGCGAACCGTCCGTCGGCGAGTGCGGCGCGGATCTCTCCCGTATCAGCAGCGGCATCGGAGGTCGCGAAGCAAAGGCTGCCGAGGAACACCACGACTCCGGCCAGAACAGCTGACCATTGGCGACGGAGCGACCTTCGTACCCGTCTTGGAGTCATCGTCATCGCCACGCTATGCCAGCGCGGACCGAACGGCGGTGATGATGCGATCCTGCGCCGATTCGTCCAGGTACGGGTGGATCGGAAGGCTCAACACCTCCTGACACAAGGCCTCACTCACCGGGATGGAGCCGGGCCCCTCACCCCAGCGGGCGAATGCCGGCTGCAGATGGAGCGGTTTCGGGTAGTACACCATGGACGGAACGCCCGCGGCCTGCAGGACATTGCGCACATGGTCGCGCACGGTGGCGGGCAGCCGCAGCGTGTACTGAGCCCAGGCCGAGGTTATGCCCGGTGAGCGCTCCGGAACGGCAGCCACATCGCCAAGGGCCTCGTTGTACCGTGCGGCGATGGCATCGCGCCGCGCCAACTCTGCCTCGAACACCTCCAGTTTCACGAGCAGGATCGCGGCCTGGAGGGAGTCCAGGCGGGCGTTGCGTCCGATCATGACGATGTCGTACTGGCTGGCCCCCTGGCCGTGGATACGCAGGCAGCGCAGGCGCTCGTAGCGTGCTTCGTCATCCGTCAACAGAGCGCCACCATCCCCGTAACAGCCGAGCGGCTTGGCGGGGAAAAAGCTCACGGCCGTCACCGGCGCAAGCGTGCCGATCCGGCGCTCGCCCAAGGCGCCGCCTAAGCCCTGGGCCGCGTCGTCCATGACGAACAGGCCAAGCCGGTCCGCAACCGCATGGAGGGCGGCATAGTCGGCGGGCAGTCCGAACAAATCCACGGCGATGACGGCGCGGGGTCGCAGATCGCCCGCCCCCACGACGGCCTCGACGCGGCGTTCCAAGTCGCCCACATCGATGTTGAAGGTATCGGCGCGCACATCCACGAACACCGGCGTCGCCCCCACCGCGGCAATCACTTCCGCCGTCGCCGTGAAAGTGAACGCCGGCAGGAACACCGCATCCCCGGGTCCCACCTCCTCGGCCATGAGGGCGAGCAGCAGCGCGTCCGTCCCGCTGGAGACGCCGAGCGCAAACTTGGCACCGGAGAAGCCGGCAAGCGCACACTCCAGCTCCCCCACCTCCGGGCCCATGATGAACCGGCCGTGATCCAACACGCTGTGGATGCGGGCATCAATGCGCGGTTTCAGGTCGGCATACTGAGCCTTCAGGTCAACGAAAGGCAGCGGGGCCGGGTCAACCTGGCTGGGGGCTGTCGATGAGGATGAGGCCAGTGTCGAACTCACGATAGCGGTCTCCGGTTCGGGGGCAAATCAAGTCGGGTCCGAGGCGGTCACCGGAGCGGCTGACCCACCCGAGCATACGCGCCGGGTTGCCGACAACGAGGGCATGATCGACGACATCGTGGGTCACAACGGCACCGGCGCCGATCATGGCGAACTGACCGATCGTGACACCGCAAATGACCGTCGCATTAGCCCCGATCGTGGCACCGCGACGCACCAGCGTCGGCAAGAACTCGGTCTTTCGCTCCACGAACGCCCGCGGCGTCAGCACGTTGGTGAACACCATACTGGGGCCGCAGAACACGTCATCCTCCAGCGTAACGCCGGTGTAGACTGACACGTTATTCTGAATTTTGACACCGCTGCCGACGGTGACTCCACCGCCGATCATCACGTTCTGGCCGATGACACAGCGCGCCCCGATGCTGGCCCCGGCCATGACATGGCAGAACTGCCAGATTTTGGTGCCGTCACCGATTGGAACGCCCT
This sequence comes from uncultured Rhodospirillaceae bacterium, assembly GCA_964619055.1. Classification (GTDB taxonomy): domain Bacteria; phylum Pseudomonadota; class Alphaproteobacteria; order Rhodospirillales; family Defluviicoccaceae; genus CAYVUM01. The sequence continues at coordinate 9,413 of CAZUDB010000065.1, read as the reverse complement.
CGGCAACGATGGCCGTGTCATGGACGATGGGCGCGGTCATGGTGTCCGGGCCGACCCTGGGCGTGTCACTTTTGGGTCTCCAGTCGGCCCAGGATCAAGTCACTCAGCTCGCGCAACGCCCCGGCACCACCCGGACGAGACAACACGATGGTGGCAGCCTGCAACACCTCCGGCCACGCATCGGCAACGGCAACCGTGTACCCAACGGCATCAAAGCAGGTCAGATCGTTGATATCGTTGCCGATATATACGACGTGCATCAGGTCCAGCCGGCGATCCTGGCACCATTGTTCCAAGGCCGGGCGCTTTTCGTGGAGACCCTGCAAGCATTCGAGTTGCAGCTTTTCGCAGCGCGCAGCGACCACGGGGTTCTGCTCCTTGGATAGGACCAGCAGCGGCAGGCCCGTCGCGCGCAACCGATCGATCCCCAGTCCGTCGCTTCGGTTGCAGCGGACCGTCTCGGTGCCGTTCTGGTCAACGAACACGGCGTTGTCCGTGAACACTCCGTCGAAATCCATGATCAGCGCCGCCGGCTTCTCCGGCAGGCGAAGCAACCGTTCCTGGCGCGCTCGCTCGATCAGCAACGCTTCGGCAATCAGGCGGTCGGAGGGCGACTCGATGCGGCGCAGGCGATCGAACGGCAGCGCCACCTGCGCAACCTCCTCACCTCCGTCGAGCCGTGCGGCCGCCAAGACCTCGGACGCCAGCACGGTGTCGTTCGCCGCCCCCAACGTCTCAAAGCCGTCCGGAAGTTCGGCGATGGCCGTCGCCGCGTCTGCCGTCCCGCCGCTAATGGCATCGACGACCTCGTCAATATCGCCGGGCAGCAGCAGCGCCGCCGTCGCGTCGACCGCAACCACGATTTCCGCGCCGGCTTCGTCCGCTCCCGACTCCAACTGCGCGGTGGCGACGAGCGGAGAGCCGGTATCCGGCACACAGTCGAAACCTGCCGCCTCTGCCCACGCCGTAACCGCCTCATCGCTGGTGGCGATTCGCACGGCCGCCACGTGCTCCGCCTGCGCGGCCGCAGCTACGGTGTGGGCGATGGCCGGATGTCCGGCTACCGGGCTTAAGCAGCCATCACTTGCGTCTCCGGCGATGACAACCGCAACGGCTTTATCCGACGTGCTCACAAACCTGTTCCTTCACTTAGTCGATGGTCGCACGATAACCCAACCGAGCCCGGCCGGGCCGAGATACCAAAGGGTCATCCCCACCGGGCCGCCTTGATCTTCCGTGCTTATCGCGCCCCCGCCGGGACAGCGCAAGCAAGGCCTGCTCATTGTTCCATGCTACGGGACAGCGTGTTATGGGTCTCGAGCGGAGCGAAGCCTTAACTCGTTTCGCCATCCCTCCAACCACAATCACCGGTGCGAGCAGCGATGACCGAGCCGACCAGAACCGAGGAGCTGTTCCGCGCCGATGGCTATCGGCAAAGCTGCGAGGCTGTCGTGGTCGACATTGTCGACGATATCCGGCGTGCACTCGTGCTTGATCGCACGGTTTTCTACAGCGAGGGCGGCGGCCAACCAGGCGACACAGGTAAGCTTCATGCCGCCAACGGCGATATCGTCACGATCGTCGATTGCATCAAGGATCGCGCCACCGGTCGGCATCTGCATATCCCGGCGGATGGTGGCCCATGGCTCGCCGCCGGAGATACCGTGACCGCCTCCATCGACTGGGAGCGGCGCCACCGGTTGATGCGAATGCACACCTGCCTTCATTTGCTGTGCGCCCTCGTTGACGGCGCTGTGACCGGCGGCTCCGTCGGTGTGGAGCGAAGCCGGCTGGATTTCGACCTCCCCGAGCCAACACTCGACAAGGAACGGCTGGAGGCCGAGTTGAACCGTCTAATCCGGGAGGATCATCCGGTCACCGCATCCTGGATCACCGATGACGATCTGGCCGCCCAGCCGGAGCTGGTGCGCACCATGTCCGTCAAGCCGCCGTCGGGTGCCGGCCTGGTGCGCATTATCGACATCGCGGGCACGGACTTGCAGCCCTGTGGCGGCACCCACGTGCGTTCCACGGGCGAAATCGGGACCGTCCACATTGGCAAGGTGGAGAAAAAGGGCCGGCAAAACCGCCGCATCAACGTCCTGCTCGCCGACTGACACCCCACCATCCGTCCGTGGGTGGCGGCCTTTGTCCATTCATAAACGATTCCGGCGCTACGATGGTGGGATCTCCCGTCGTCCGCGGAACCCGAACCATGCTCCGTCGCAGGACCACCACCGCGCTGTGCGCTGTTCTCGCTGGCCTCTGCCTGATTGCCGGCTGCCGCTACCCCCATCGTGAGTTCATGGCCTCCACCAATCGCGGCCCGGAGCGGATTGCGCCACACGTGGAAGCCACCGCCACACCGCGCCCTATTCCGACAATCCCCCGCCTGGTTCCCGTATCCGAGGATGCATCGGCGCAGCGGTTTTTGGTGCTGAAACAACTGCGAGACCGGGCCCTGATCACACCGGAGGAGTATGCCGAGCGTCGCGCTGCCAATCTGGGCGCGCTGTTGCCGCTGACCCGGCCGGCACCGGCGGCGGGCCTGGACCGACCCAGCCCACCGGCCACCGCCGTGGAGGCGCGACTGGAAGCCATCGCCCAGGCTGAGGCCACCGGCGCACTGACGCCCGAAGCCTATGCCGCCGAACGCCAGGCAATATTGGATCATCTCCTCCCCGGCCCGGGGTTTACGGCTGCCAAGCCAGCCCGGACACCGAAAACGGCGCTGGAGGCCGATGCTGCCCTTGCGCGAACCAATGCGCTGCACGCTGCACACCTGATCGATGCTGGCAGTCGCCGTCGGGAAGATAGGGCCATTGCCAGCGCGTACCAGCGGTCCAAAGCACTGGCGCACGAGCAGTCCCGCAAGCAGGATGCTGCCATGGCGCAACGACCACCGCGAACCGCGCCGCAACCGATGGTCGCAACTGGAGCACCCGTGTCCGCCGTCGTTATGCCGGCGCGCGCCCATAGCACTACGGCGGGCTCGGGCAAGCCGGCCGTGCATCTCGGAACGTTTCCCACAAAAGCTCACGCCATGCGTGGCTGGACCCACTTGCACCGGACTTTTGCGGACCTTCTCGAGCCCTTCAGCCCGACCGTCATCATCGTTGATCGGGGGGCTGAAAAATCCCCGCTGTGGCGGTTGGAGGTCGGCCCGCTGTCAGATCGAAGCGCGGCCTCAAAGCTCTGTCGCAAGCTTGATGCGCGCCGGCAATTCTGCCGTCCTCTCGACGAGCGCGCCGGCACAGCCAAACAAGCTGGGTGATCCGTCTGCAACACCAACGGCGTAGGAGCGGGTGTTTCCCCCACCTATCCAGCGAACTGCAGAAGGAGAACTCCATGATCATCAGTCGTCGTACCATTCTTGGCACCGTTGCCGGTGCTGCTATCACCCTCGCCGCCGCCACGGGCCTCCAGGCCGGAAGCCACAGCAAGGATATCGTCGACACCGCCGTCGGCGCCGGCCAGTTCAACACCTTGGTCGCGGCCGTCCAAGCGGCCGAGCTTGTCGAAACGTTGAAGGGTGATGGCCCGTTCACGGTATTCGCGCCCACCGATGCGGCGTTTGAGAAGCTGCCGGATGGCACCGTCGCTAACCTCCTCAAGCCCGAAAACAAGGAACAGCTGGTCGCCGTGCTGACTTACCACGTCGTTCCCGGCAAGGTGATGTCCAGCGACATCGCGGGTAAGTCCTTGAAAGCCAAGACGGTTCAGGGCGGTGAGCTGTCCATTGACGCAACGGACGGTGTCACCGTCGACAACGCCAAGGTCATCCAGGCTGATGTCGAGACGTCCAACGGCGTCATTCATGTCATCGACGCGGTCGTGCTGCCGAAGTAATCGCTGCGACCGGTTCATCGGGATCGCCCGGCCGTCCCCACCGGCCGGGCGCGTTCTGATTAACTCTTTGAATTCAAAGGCGAATGCCGGCGGCATCCTTGGCCCTCCGCCACATGCCATCCGGGTCTCCCTGAAAAACAGCTGTCTCGTCGGCGGGCGCAACCAGCCAGTCGTCGCGGTCCAACTCCCGCTCCAACTGTCCTGCGGACCAACCCGCATATCCCATTAAATAGATGGCCGACTCAGGTCCTCGCCCTTCGGCCACGGCCTCCAGCACATCCTTGCCGAAGCTGACCGCCACGCCGCCGGTCACGGGCTCGGTGCTTTCCCCGCTATAGTCCGCTGAATGAAGAACGACGCCACGGTTGGGCTCGACCGGCCCACCATAGCGAAGCGTCACGATCTCCGCATCCACGGCTGAGGCCATGTCGTCGTCGACACCAAAGGCTCGAAGCAGGATCGCCAAGCGGCCCTCGCCGATGGGCCGGTTGATGACCACGCCCATGGCGCCGTCGGCGCTGTGGTCGATCACGTAGATGACCGTTTCAGAAAACCGCGGATCGGCCATCCCATCGGCAGCGACCAGGAATTGCCCAGTCAGGTAGGGTTGTGCTGTCGGATCGCCGGCATGGGGCACCTCGGCTGTCGCCGCCAACAGCACAGCCACCACCAGGACGGGCGCAGGTCCACGCATGGATTGCAGTGTAGCGTGACTCGGCATGCGATCCCAGCGCGTGCGCCGGATCAGGTGCGGCCGACAGGCAGCGCTAACTCCCGCCGCCCCAATCAATCGGCCCGATTTGGAACAGCGGCACGGGTCCGAGTGACACCGTCCCCTGGCGCAATCGTAACGGCACCACGACCTCCGGCGGTCCACCATCCGCAGGCGCGCGGCTCATCAGACTAAGCACCGACTGGGCCATGCGTGCCGTTCTCGCACCAATCACTCCACCACCCACCAAGGTGTCCAGAACCGTCCCGATGCCATGAATCCGTGCCGACAGCGCGGCCTGGGGCTGAAGTTGCGGGTCAAGCCTGGCATTGCCGTCCGCGCGGACCTGAACAGCACCGGCCGCAACCAGAAACCGCTCGATCCGCAACACGCCGTCGCGGTCGCGCCATTGCATGAGTGCCGCCGGCGAAAACCCCGTCAACGGGCCGAGGACGGCGGTTTCGATGACAACGCGATCGACTGTCTCGGCCACGGACCGTGTCATTTCCAGGGGAAGGTGGATGGTCCGCGCCGACATCATCAATTTGAGGGACGGGTTTTCTGCCTCCGGCGCATGCAGCCGCCGACCGGAGGCGACCAGTGCCGCAATCGTCATGGTCTCGCCGGTATCGAGCCGCGCAATCAGGCCTTCGGCTTGGGCATCGGCGGCCCAGGCCTCCAACCCCACATCGACGGCAGCCACGAGCGCTTCCACCGTGGCCCGCACGGCAAAGCCGCGGCCCTTATCGGTCACATGCAAAGTCGTTTCGGACCCGGCGCGAACCTCAAGGCGCTGCAGGCGCCACGGCACCACCCGCGCCCTCACAACCGGCGCATGTCCCCGCCAGGTCACACCATTGCCGCCCACCGAAGCCGCCCGAACGCCCGTAGCCTCCAGGTGCACGGCAAAGGGGTAACCGCTCGTTTCCAGGCTCTCATAGCTGACGTCCCAGCCCGTGCGTTGCCCGCCTTGAACAAAGTCGGCAACCATGGTGCGAGCCGTGTGTGCGGCGTAGGCCCACAACCCCGACCACACAGCGGCGAGAACGACGACAACAAGCAGGGCAACGGTGATGGCGCGGGTCATGAAATGGCTCGCTGGCTTCATACTGTGGGTGGAGGCGCGGCTCCGCAGCACCCGCTTATAGTCCGTTGCGTGGTCCCGGGCGAGGCGTTAGCCTCATCAACGATCAAGCCCGAGCGCACAGGACCCCGGATGACCAAGCCCGGCGTCACCGCCCCCCAAGACGGCCGTCGAGATCCGCTGGTCGTCGCCGCGCCGGCCCTGTTCGTGCTGCTGTGGAGCACCGGGTTCATCGGCGCCAAGTACGGCATGCCCTATGCCGAGCCCTTCACCTTTCTGCTGCTTCGCTTTGCCATCGTGGTGCCGGTGTTCCTGGCCATTGCGTTGGCGTTTCGCGCTCCTTGGCCCCACACGAAGAGCCAGATCATCTCCGGCTGCATCGTCGGCGTGTTGATCCACGGCTGCTACCTAGGCGGCATCTTCAAAGCGATCAGCTTGGGCCTTCCGGCCGGCGTCGCCGCGCTGATCGCCGGCACCCAGCCGCTGGTGACGGCCCTGGCCGCAGGCCCGTTGTTGGGCGACCGGCTAAAGCGGCGGCAATGGGCCGGTATCGCCCTCGGCCTTATCGGCGTTGCCCTGGTCGTGGCCGAAAAGCTCACCATCGGCTGGACGGACCTGGCTGGCGTCGGCTTGTGCACAATCGCCGTTCTTGGCATCACGTTTGGCACGCTGTATCAAAAACGCCACGGCGGCCAGATCGACATGCGCTCCGGTGCCGTTGTCCAGTTCAGCGCCGCCGGGGTCGTCATGCTGGTACTGGCTTTCCTTTTTGAGGACATGCGTGTCTCCTGGACCGGGGAGTTTATATTCGCGCTCGGCTGGCTGGTGCTGGTTCTGTCCGTGGGCGCAGTCTCGCTGCTGTATCTGCTGATCCGGCGCGGCGCCGCCGCCAAGGTTGCCAGCCTGTTCTACCTGGTGCCGCCAGTCACAGCGCTGATCGCGTTCCTGATCTTCGGTGAGCGCCTGGGTCCGACGGCCATCGCCGGCATGGTCGTCGCCGTCGCTGGCGTTGCCTTGGTCACAAAGGGATGATGGCCGAGTCCGCCACGCTACCAGAAGCGCCGCCGGTCACCGCGGCCATGCGCCGGTTGGGGGAGACGGCCGGCGCGACGAGCGATGGCGGCCTGTGGGTGTTCGGCTACGGCTCCCTGATCTGGGAGCCGGGCTTCGAGCATGTGGACGTGCACCGCGCCCGTCTGCATGGCTGGCATCGCGCGCTTTGCATGCTGTCCGTGCGCAATCGTGGAACGCCCGACCGGCCGGGGCTGGTGCTGGCGCTGGACCGTGGCGGCAGCTGTGGCGGCCTCGCATTTCGCGTCGCCCCGGAAGCCGGCGCGCAGACCCGCGCTTACCTGTGGGGGCGGGAAATGTACACCGGCGCTTACCGTCCGCTGGAGGTGTCGGTCGGTCTGGCCGATGGCTCAAGAGTGCGCGCCTTGACCTTTGCAGCCCGTCGCGATCACCCGCAATACTATCAACCGCCAAAGGATCATGACGCCCATCGGGCCTCGGCGCGGTTGGTGCTGCAAGGCGAAGGCGCCATGGGCACTGCCTTGGACTACTTGCGAAATGTGGTTTGCCACCTGAACGAGTGCGGCATCCGGGAGGGAACGCTGCACCGCGTGCTCACACTTGCGGAGGCGGATCACACGACCGTGAGCAGCTAGTGGAGTCGCAGCTTTAGCGAGGAAACGGTCGGGGTGAGCCGTAGGACGGATCGCCGCAAGCGTTGTTGCTTGGTGCGATCACGTCCCGGCTCTGCCCCTCCCCCCCAATCGGCACGACGCGCCGACGACGACGCGATCGCAGTAACGATCAGCTTCAACTTGGCATAGACGAATAGACGTCTCGTGGACACCAAAGCCGTGAGATATCAATGTATTACGATCACAGTATCGCGATCGGCAAGAATGCTCCAGCCTTGTCGTCGGAATCGAACGAATTAATTGGCCTGCCGCATCTAGGGTATTTTTCCGGCCTGCTGTGGGATGGTGAAAGCGGCCATGCCCCTGGGACAAGAGCGTGGCCTCAACCCTCGACGGCGGTGGCCGGATCGGGCGTCAATCGTGCGGCCTCGACGCCACGAATCGCTGCCAATTCATCGTTGTCGGAGGTGTCGCCGCTGACGCCGACCGCACCGATCACCGTTCCATCACCATCGCGTATCAAGACGCCCCCGGCCACAGGCACCATGCGGCCCGCCGCAGCGACGGCCAACGCCTGCCCGAAGTGGGGTCGGTCAATCGCCATGACGCCGAGCGTCCGGCTGGGCACGCCAACGCCCAAGGCGCCGTAGGCTTTGCCGAACGCGATCTCGATGCGCAAAATGCCGGAGCCGTCGGAGCGCTTGGCGGCAACGATGTGGCCGCCCGCATCGAGAACGACAACGGTGAGCGGTTTGAAGCCGTGGCCGGCGCCGGCGTCCAACGCGGCATCGACGATCGCGGACGCGGCCGCCAGAGTAAGTGTGCTGTCGGCCATTGTGGCCCTCCCCATCTTGTTTGGTTTTGCCGACCCGCTCGGTGCGGGTTGTGTCCCCCACGCCCCCGTTCACAGAACGACCTAGACGCGACAGCGGGTCGCCAAGCTCAGCGCCACCACACCCAGAGCAAACACACCATAGGATGCGGGCTCGGGCGCAGCAGCGGCTTCGATGATAAAGAACCCGGAGCCGTCCGGAAACGGTGACTGCGCGACGATGCCAGTCAACGCATGGTCCCCCGCCGCCAGGAGAAACGCGCCGCGGCTGAAGTCCTGATTGGCGAGGCAGGCAAGCTCGTCGCCGGAGCACTGCGATCCCAGCGTCGGCGGTGACGTGAGGCCAAGCGAGACGCCGAAATCAAAAACCTCGTAGCGATCGCCGGAATCGAAGCCATCCACGATGATCAGCCGTGCCGGCGCCGCCAGTGTGATTTCCCACGGCGTCCCCGGCGCCGGGATCGACAACACCCCGAAGGACGTGCCGCCGGCGAAGGCTGATCCCTGTGGCCCGGTTTCGAACAAAAACCATCGGTCCATCACGACCGGGGCGGCCTGCGCCGATGACACGCCCGTGGCCAATGCCGCGGCAGCCACTGCAGCAAACCAGGTCGTTGCAGCCATGGTGGAGAAGCATTTTGGCATCTGGGTCATTCCGAGACTTGTTGATAAGAAATCGCAATCTCGAATTAACATAACCCATATAGGGTATTTTATGCCAGTGCCTTTTTTCATGGCGGCGGTGGTTTTTTTGCACCGCCCCGGTCAAATAATTTTTGTATTTCAGTGTATTATGATGTTCTCTCGAACGATTCTAAAGTGTTTCACGTGAAACATTCTGGAATCGCTCTAATCTACGCGTTAGCACTCTGATATTGATGAAAGAAAAATAACCCTACGGATTTTAAGAGTACAAAATTGGAACATTTCAAGGTTCAGCGGGGAGGATCGACCTGATCCCCCCGCCTGGCAGGGCGGTATGGCGACAGGGTCGCGGAAGCCTCCCTGAGCCGCAGACGCGAACAGGCGTCGCCTGATGGTATGTGAGAATCTAGCGGCCAAGGGTGATCAACTGAACCAAGCAAACGGCTGACACGCACAGGGTGGCGACCTGCCCGGCCAGCAACAGGCGCAAGATGCCGCGAAGCGTCGAATCCAGCTTGTTCTCCACAGGCTGGATGGCGCAATGACGCGTGTCGGGGATCAGGCGGGATTGGGTGCGGCGGGTGGCTGAGGACGCGATCATGGCGGGTCTCCCGATTGTCAAACGACAGTGGGAGTCCAGATACC
>CAZUDB010000064.1:0-16868 GCA_964619055.1 uncultured Rhodospirillaceae bacterium | reverse complement strand
CGACCCCTGCCTCCCGAAGACAGTGCTCTACCAGGCTGAGCTACACTCCGACCGATACCTCAGGCTTATAGCGCACGATTCACCGAGGCTTCAACCTGCGGCCTGCCCGTCAGCGTGCGGCCAGGTCGTCCAGCATCTCGCGCGCGCGGTCCCGGTGCGCATCTGTAATGTGAGGGCCAAGCCCCGTCCAAACGGCCATCAGAACCGCGAGATCGTCCGAGAAGCCGATCGTCCCCAAGATGTCCGGGATAATGTCGGCAGGAACGACGAAGTAAGCGAGCGCCGCGAACAAGACAGCCTTCGCTGCGGCCGGGGTCGCTGGGTCCTGCGCAGAATAATAGACGGCAATGACGCGATCCAGGAAAGGAACGGACGCAACCAGCCGACGTACTTTTCGCCAAAAGCCACGCCGGACAGTCTCCTCCTGTCCATCGACCGGAACAAGCGCCTGAGATACATGGTGAGGCGTTATCATCATGAGCTAGAGATTAGATCGCTTCGAGCCGGGTGCAAGCCGGCCGCGATCACGCATAGGAGCTGTCCAGAAACTTCGTCACAACTTTCAAGAATGCCTCAGGTCTTTCGGCGTGGACGCGATGGCCAGCCCCGCTGATGACCGCAAACTCTGCCTGCGGGAACAACTCGAAGATCACATTCTGGTGCTCGCGGGCAATGTAGTTCGACCGTTCGCCGCGAACGAACAGCGCCCGGCCGTCATAGCTGCGCTCTCCCGGATCGGGAAAGCCCACCAAGTCTGGCATGGATCGCGCCAGGACCTCCAGGTTTACCCTCCAGGCAAAACCGTCGTCCGTGGCAACAACGTTCTGTGCGAGAAACGCTCGCTCGCCCGCATCGGGAATCACGTCAGCCAGCACGTCGTCCACATCGGAGCGCCGATCAACAAACCGCAGATCGACCGATTGCATAGCCCGGATCTGCGGCAGGTAGGTGTGAGAATAGGCCGCGGGCGCGATGTCGACGACGACCAGGGCCGACACGCGCTCCGGTTTCTCCAGTGCGAACAGCATGCTGGTTTTGCCTCCCAGGCTGTGCCCCAGCAGCACGGCATCCTCAAGCTCGTGATCGTCGAAAAAGGCGACCAGGTCCCCTACCATGTCTGTCAACGAGTTGGTGTCGGCCCACGGCGACTGGCCGTGGTTTCGCAAGTCGACGGCGTATACGCGATAGTCGGTGCTTAGCCGACGCGCCATAGAGTGCCAATTGCGGGCCTGGCCAAACAGACCGTGAACAATCACAAACGCGGGTCCGGTACCGACAGCGTCGTAGGCCAGCCGGACGCTCAACACCCACCCCTAGCCAAGCCAGACCTAACGAAAAACGCTAAGGACATCCAATCGTTAGTTGACAGAATTTGGTGCCGCACGGTATGTGCCTCGGTCTCGGTTCAGTCCCGCACTGAAACCGTTAATGGTGTTTGACCTACAGGACGCTGACATGTTCGCAGTAATCCGCACCGGCGGAAAGCAGTATCGCGTGACCGAAAACGATCGGCTGGTCGTCGAAAAGCTGACCGCCGCACCGGGCGACACGGTCCGCCTCGGCGATGTTCTGATGGTCGGCGGTGATCAAGCGGCGCCTAGGATTGGCTCGCCGGTTTTGGGCTCGGCCAGTGTGTTCGCGGAAGTGCTGGAGCACAAGCGTGATGCCAAGGTCTTGGTGTTTAAAAAGCGCCGCCGCAAGAACAGCCGCCGCTTGCGCGGGCATCGCCAGAACCTGACCGTGCTGCGCGTCACGGGCATCAGCGAGTCCGGCGAAGAGCCGGCCACCCGTGTGCAAGAGGCTCAGCCGGAGGCCAGCGCGCCCCTGCCTCCCGAAGCCACGCCGGAGCCGACCACCGTTGAAGCAGGCGAGCCCGACGCGGCGACTGACGAGACCCAGACCACGGATACGGTTGACACCGCGGTCCAAACCAACGGCGCCGAGACCGAGGCGGATGTCGGCGGGGCGGATCAGGCGAGCGACGAGACCAAGAAGGACTGATCACCCATGGCTCACAAAAAAGCGGGCGGCAGCTCACGCAATGGCCGCGATACCGCTGGCCGCCGTCTTGGCGTCAAGAAGTTCGGCGGACAAGCGGTCATTCCCGGCAACATCATCGTTCGCCAGCGCGGCACCCGATTTCATCCGGGTGAAAACGTCGGCATGGGACGTGACCACACGCTGTTTGCGCTGTGTGACGGTCGAGTCAAGTTCCTGACTAAGGCCGGTGGGCGCAAATACGTTAGCATTGAGCCGGCGGCCAACGCGCCCGACGCCTAGCGCTCACGCTGCGCCCCGGTTCGCGCGGCGGCATCGCGCCTCTCGAAATTCGGCCGTGCCAGGGCGGAACCGCGTGTACCGTGCGCCGGCCCGGCCATGATGCGTGTCTGTGCGCCGGAGGCGGAACGGTGAAATTCCTCGATGAAGCCAAGGTCTGGGTGCAGAGCGGTGACGGAGGCAACGGCTGCGTCTCCTTCCGCCGTGAGAAGTTTGTCGAGTTTGGCGGTCCGAACGGCGGTGACGGCGGTCGTGGCGGCGACGTCATCGTCGAAGCAGCAGCCGCGCTGAACACGCTCATTGACTTTCGCTACCGACAGCATTTCAAGGCAGCACGCGGTGGCCATGGCATGGGCAAGGACCGAACCGGCGCCAGCGGGAGCGACGTGGTGCTGACCGTGCCCGTCGGAACCCAAATCTTGGCCGAGGATAAGGAAAGCCTGATCGCGGATCTGACCGAACCAGGCCAGCGAGTCGTCGTCGCCCACGGCGGACGCGGTGGTGCCGGCAACACGCGCTTTAAGTCGTCCATCAACCAGGCACCACGCTACGCCAAGCCGGGGCAGCCGGGGGAAGAACGCTGGCTGTGGCTGCGCCTCAAGCTGATTGCCGATGCGGGGCTGATCGGGTTGCCGAATGCGGGAAAATCAACGTTCCTGGCCGCCTGCTCGCGCGCCCGCCCGAAAATCGCCGACTATCCCTTCACCACGCTGCACCCCAACCTGGGTGTGGTAGCGGTGGATGAGGACACGTTTGTTCTGGCCGACATTCCGGGTCTCATCGAAGGCGCCCATGCTGGCGCCGGCCTCGGAACCCGCTTCCTCGGCCATGTCGAGCGGTGCCGTGTTCTGCTGCATCTCGTAGACGGCCTAGGGGCCGACATCGCCTACGCTTACGCAGCTATCCGGACCGAACTGGCGGCTTACGATGCGGACCTGGCCCGTCGTCCGGAGATTGTGGTCCTAACCAAGGCCGACGCTATGACTGAAGCGGAGATTTCTACGGCACGATCCGCGCTGTCGCGCGCTTCGGACGTGGACGACGTCATGGTAGTCTCCGCGGTCAGTGGTTCTGGCATTCGGGATGTTCTACGCGTGGCATCTGAGCGCATCAGCGCAAGCCGCGCGGAAGAGGTGCCGGTGCTTGAGCCGTTCCATCCGTGATGGCGCGTCCGGCGCCGCTCGATTCTCATCCGCCTCCTAGCCTTGGCTTGCGCATGAGCGCTCCCCCCGACAGCACCGATATCGCCCACGCGAACCGGCTCATCATCAAGATCGGCTCGGCCCTTCTCGTTGACGAGGCCCGCAGCACGGTCCATCGAACCTGGCTGGAAGCCCTGATCGCGGATATCGCACGCCTTCATGCGGCAGGGCGGGAGGTCCTGATCGTCTCCTCCGGCGCGATCGCCCTGGGCCGCCGTCCACTCGGATGGACCGACGGTCCCCTTCGCCTGGAACAGAAGCAAGCGGCGGCGGCCACCGGCATGATTCGCCTCGCCCATGCCTTTCAGGAAACGCTCGCCCGCCATCACATCACGGTCGCGCAAGTGCTTCTGACCTTAAGCGATACCGAACATCGGCGGCGCTACCTGAATGCGCGCAAGACGTTGACAGCACTGCTGAACGTCGGTGCAATTCCCCTCATCAATGAGAACGACACGGTGGCGACGGACGAAATCAAGGTCGGGGACAATGACCGGCTGGCCGCCCGGGTTGCCGCTATGGTTTCGGCGGATACCCTGGTGCTGCTGTCCGACGTGGACGGCCTTTACACCGCCAATCCCCGTAAGGACCCGACGGCACGGTGGCTGCCCGTCGTCCGCACCATCACGGCGGACATTGAGGCCGCCGCCGGCGGCTCCGGGTCCGGCGTTGGCACAGGCGGCATGGTCACGAAAATCGCTGCCGCCCGCATCACGCTTGCCGCCGGTTGCCGGCTCGTGATCGCCGATGGCAGGGTGTCCTCACCGCTAGCGGCCATCGAGGCCGGCGCCCGCTGCACTTGGTTTCTGCCCAGCACGACCCCCCAAACCCATCGCAAACGCTGGATCGGTGGCGCGCTCCGCCCCAGCGGAACACTGGTCGTCGACAGCGGCGCCGAGCGGGCGCTTGCCGCAGGCAAAAGCCTGCTGCCGGCCGGGGTCATCGGCGTCAACGGCGATTTCGAGAAGGGCGATGCCGTAATCGTCGTCAACACCAGCGGCCGGGAGATCGGCCGCGGCCTCGTGGCCTATTCGGCTGATGATGCCCGACGCATCGTCGGTCGGCAAAGTGTGGACTTCGAAATGTGTCTGGGCTGGCGCGGCCCGGATGAATTGATCCACCGCGACGATTTGGTTGTGCGATGACGGGTCGCATGGCTGACGGCATCACCATCACCGGCCAGCCCTTCGAGGCGGAATTTCTCGGTGCGCCGGCTTGGCGGCTTGACCTGATCGAGCGGAAAGATCCATTGGCGCTGGGCGCTTCCCTCACCCATCTGCTGGCCACCGCACGCCGAGATCGCGTGGCCTTGATCGTGTGTCGCGTGCCCGAAGGCAATCGGACCACGCAACATGCACTGTTGGCCGCCGGCTTTCGACCGATCGAAACACTGGTAACCTTCGAAAAACCGATTGAGTCAGATCACGGGGCGCTTCCTGAGGGCGTTGCGATCGCCGTTCCCCAGGACCACGCGGCCTGTCGCGCGCTGGGTCGCATCGCGTTTCAGCAGGATCGGATGCACCTAGACCCCAATATTCCGAACGCATTGGCCGATGCCGCGAAAGAGCGTTGGGTCGACAATGCGCTTCGCGGAAGAGCCGAAACAGCCCTTGTCGTTCGCGACGGCGATCATGTCGCCGGCTTCAATCTGCTCCTGCGCCGCGGTACGGACGCGATCATCGACCTGATCGCCGTTGATCCGCGCCACCAGGGTCGCGGTTTCGGAGCGACCCTCATCAGCGCCGCCCTCGCCCAGTATTCGGGACGCGCGGATCGCCTGGTTGCGGCCACCCAATCGGTCAATGAAGCGTCCATGGGCCTTTATAGACGCTGTGGCTTCAGGCCCATTGCACGAGATATCACGCTCCATTGGACGCCTTAGCGCTTTACCACGCCTGCCGTTGAGCACTCCGCCGAGATCATAGGCATCGGGTATTGAATCCATTGTACAACGGCATTTCCGTTGAGACGCAATCTCAGCCACGTTTCATGGTGTTGAGACGTTGCCTTGAAACGGGAGAAGCCACCGATGAGTTCAGCGGCTATTCTAACGAACGCTGCGGGCGTTTTTTTGGATCCGGCATCTGCGCGCAGCGCCATGCCACGGCGGCCGGGACATCATTCACACCGGCGCAAGCCGGCTCACGGAACGCCACCCTCGGCTGTCGCAACACCACACCGGCGCGTTGTGAAGGACGCTAACGTGGTCGAACGGAACGACCAAATCGCCGATCCCGATACGGACCCAGCGGCGGCCGATTTTCTGGAGCGCCTGCGCGCGGGGGACGACAAAGCTTGTGCCGTGCTGGTGCAGCGCTACGGCGGCCGAATGCTGGTCACAGCGCGGCGGATTGTCCGCGACGAAGACACGGCGGCGGATTGCGTTCAAGATGCTTTCTTGAGCGCGTTTCGGACTATTGATCGTTTCGAGGCTCGTGCCGACCTAGGCACGTGGCTACATCGCATCACGGTCAACGCGGCGCTGATGCGCCTTCGAAAGCGCAATCGTAGGCCCGAACAATCGATCGAGGACCTCTTGCCGCAATTCGATGAGGATGGCGTGCGCGTCGGCCCCACGGAGGACACAAGCGACAGCGCGGAGGAGTTGATCCAGCGCGCCGGCGTTCGCGATTCGGTGCGCGCGGCCATCGATCAGCTGCCGGAGAGCTTGCGCACCATCATAATCCTTCGTGACATAGAAGATCTGAGTACCGAGGAAGCGGCGGCCAAGCTCGGAATCGGTATCGGTGCTGCCAAAACCCGGCTGCATCGGGCCCGGCTCGCGCTCAAGGCTTTGTTGTTGCCCGTGTTCGAGGAAATCTCACGGTGATGGTGTCGGATCGATGATCAAGGAGACAGCGATCCGCTGGCTCAATCGCATGATGGGAGACCCGGCCAAGGCCGGGCCCGTCCGCCGCTGGATGGCGAGCCTGTTCCTGCAGTACTTTCCGGGCCAGATTACATGCCTGGATTTTGAGCAGTTTATTATCGATTACGTCGAGGAAGACTTGAGCGATAGGGCCCGCCGCCGCTTCGAATTTCACATGGCAATTTGCCCTATGTGCCGCTCGCATTTTGAAAGGTATGCGAAGGCTGTGCGCCTGGGCAAGTTGGCATTTGACGATCCGAGCGCGTCCCTACCGACGGAGATCCCGACGGACTTGGTGAACGCCATTCTAGCCGCCCGCCTCTCCGATCGCTGATCGAAATAGCCACTTCGCCTACGTGTCAACGGCCCGTCACCCTGCAGCAGACGTTATGAATCGGATCGCTTCAGAGCGAATGCAAGGGCCAAGCCCGCGCCAATACCGGCCAGCGGCGCCATGACCAGGAATGCGCCACCACCAAGCGCGGCATACAGGGGCCCCGCCGCCAGCACGGTCAGGCCCAAGGCAAGCCCCATCACAATACTGGAGTATAAGCTCTGCGCCGCCGCCGAGTTTTCGGACGGCACCAACCCGGCGATCAGATGAATGGTGCCAATGTGAGTTGCGCCATAGGTAAAGGCATGGAGCGCCTGAACAACCAGCAAAACGGGAAGCGCGTCATACAGCCCCGTGCCCGCCCACCGGATCACACCGGCGAGCCCGCCGATCAAGACCAGTCGCGCCGCTCCAACCCGATGAACCAAGCGATCGCCGTAGGCGAACAGCACGATCTCGGCGATCACGCCTTCGGCCCACAACATTCCGATCACATCCTCGGTATAACCGACGCTGCGCCAGTGAAGCGTGGCGAAAACATAGTAAACAGCATGGCTCGCCTGAACTGCACCGGCGGCGGCAAGCAAAAGTGGCAGGCCCGGACGACGCAACACCACGAGAGCCGAAAGCCTTGGCCGAGTCCAGGCGGTAGGACGGCTGGGGCGCAAATCCGGCAACGCCGCCGCGGCCAGGACCACACCCGCGAGGCCGGCGAGCACCATCCAGAACACCGCACCAACGCCGGCCCCGGTCAGCACTTCCCCGGCGCCAACGGCAGCGACAATAAAGCTGACGGAGCCCCAGAGCCTGACACGGCCATAGTTGGCACGGCCCGATTGCACGGCCAGCATTGTCAGGCTCTCGGTCAGTGGCAGGGTCGCGGGAAAAACCCCCCAGCACAGGATGGTGACCGCGAGGATGGGCCAAAAGCTCTCGGTCAAGGCGAATAGTGGAAAGCCCGCAAAGGCAACGAGAGCCAGCGCCAGGATCGGCCTGCGCCGCTCACCCAGGCGGTCCGCCGCCTCGGCGGCCAGCGGATTGCCGACAACCTTGATCATCACGCCGAAGGCGACCACCGCGGCGATCTGGCTGGCAGCGAGACCTCGTTCGGCCAACCAAACGGGCCAGAACGGCAGTAGCACACCCATGACCAAAAACAATGCTGTGTAGAAACCGGCAAGCCGAACGGCGGTCACGGCCCTGCCTCCGTTGCGGTCAAGTTCGGCTTAAATGGGCGTGACCGGAATTGGGTCTGCTTGAGAAGGTGTTGTTTATCCGCGTGTTCCGAGAACACCTTGCGACGTGCCAGCAACCGGGGATAGTGTCCCAGCCACAGCCAGTCCGGGGGTCTAAACAGTTGCGCATGGCGCGGATCGTCGTCATCGGGTCCGTTGCAGTTGACGAGGTCGTCAAACTCCACGATCCGCTTATCGAAGGGACCCACTTGGCCGGGCATTGGAATGGTCCCCGGCTCGGCGGCGGCGCGTCGTGCACGGCCGTGCCGTTGGCGCTTGCCGGCCACGACGTCATGATTGTCGGCTCGATCGGGCAGGACGAACGTGGTGACGACCTGCTTGCCGAGCTCACTGAGCTCGGCATTGATACCCGCCATATCGCACGCCTGGATCAGCCCACAACCCGGTCCCTGATCCTGGTCAACGGTTGCGGTGAGCGCACAATCATCAACGTGGTGCGAACCCATGAGGAGGAGCCGCCGCGGCGGCTGTTGGAGATCGCGGCGGATTGCATCTATGTGCGCAGCCGGCGCGGTGACCTCTCCGAGCTGCTTGAAGCCAAGGTGGCGGACAGCCTTGTGATCGCCCACGTCCCTCCGTGGGAAAACCAAGCACGTCCGGCCCACATCCTGGTGGCGTCGGCGTCTGACGTGGGCGCCGAGTTGCTGTATGATCCCTTCAAGGCTGGTCAGCGGATCGCCGGGCAGCATTTGCAGTGGGTGATTGTGACCCATGGCGCCAGCGGCGTGGTTGCCTACGCGGAACATCGCACCGTTCGGGCGCCCGCGCGTCGCGTCCAACCGATCGACACAACCGGTGCCGGCGACACGTTTGCTGCCGGTCTTGTCCATGCCTTGATGTCCGGCGCCTCGGTGCCTGAGTCCCTCGACACGGCCGTTGCCTGGGGGGGCGAGGCAACCCTGTGGGAGAGCAGCGTGCTTCCGCCCATGGCCGTAGCTGCCCTGCTCGCTTAGCGGATCCTCCGGCCTCACGCCATGCCTTCGCGAAGGCGGCGCAGGTAGTCGAGGCCTGCAACGGCGCGGCTGCCGTACCACGACAACAGCTCTCCATCGACCCGGATTGCCTTTTGCGAATGCCGCGGCCACCGGTGCGCGAAGGCCTCCACGTGCTTCTCGTTAAAGGGGAACGGCTCAGACGAGAACATTACGTCGTCAACTTCGTCCAGAATGGCTTCCGCAATCTCCAACACGGGATAGCGGCTTGATGGATCATCCGCCACCGTCGCTATATTGGCGAGGGCCAGCATGCGGGAGACGTAGGTATCGGCAGACACGCTCATCCAAGGGTTCTGCCAAATCAAGTAAAGCACCCGTCGCGGCGGCCAAGCTCGGGCGGCCTCAACCACTCGTTCATAGGCTGCGTTGAACCTCGCGCACAGGTCTGCTGCCGCTTCCTCCCGGTCGAATAAGGCACCCAGCAAGCCAACCAAAGCAATGTTGTCCGAGACTTCAATCGGATGGGTCACAACCACGCTGGTGCCGGACGCTTCAAGCGCCTCCGCGAGTGCTTTCGGTGTTTCGTCGACATTTACAAGGACGTGAGTTGGGCGTAGGCGGCGAACCGTCGCCAGATCAACCTTCTTGGTTCCACCGACCCTTTGCACACCGTCCACGCAACCGGCGGGGTGAATGCAAAAGGAGGTTCGACCAACCACGGCATCGCCGAGACCCAGACTGAACAGCAACTCGGTTAGGCTCGGCACCAGAGATACAATCCGGACATCCCCTCTCGCTGGATGATGCGTCCGGTTCAGGGCGTCGATAAGCTCACCCCGGTCGTTCGTACGGTGTCCATTCGCGGCCGTCATGGGCGCCTCAGCGGGCGGGTGCGCGGCTGATCTTTATCCAAAGCTATGTGAAGCACCTCACAGACGAACATTTTGAAGCCCCTTAGTTTTCATGACGGATGGTGATGCCATCCGGAGTTCTCCCTTCCCTTAAGAGCACAACTTGGGCCGGCTTGCCGGCCCATTTTTTTGTCCACAGTCACAATTATTTATGAATATTTGTGGCACGCCTCACAGTTTTCTGGACGGCTGCCACCTATACCAGTCCTTGGATGGCTCTGCCATCCGATGTTCTCCCTTCCCTCAAGAGCACCAACTGGGGCCAGTTCGCTGGCCCCCTTTTTTTTCCAACCCTCGGTCGGGCCATCGGAACCGTTCGCAACCACCGAAGCGGTTGCGGGCTGCGGGCTGCGGGCCTATAAGGCCGGAACTCTGGAGCGCAACGCTTCGCGGTTCGGAAGGAAGAGGGGGGGAATCCCAAGGGGCGTCCGCGACCAGATCAGGCCCGTTGGCTGCGTCCGGTGGTGTCAAGACGCTCCATCCTGCAGTGCGATCGGAGGATAGTTATGGCCGTCGAGCGGACCTTGTCGATCATCAAGCCGGATGCCACCAAGCGCAACATCACCGGCAAAATCAACGCCCTGTTCGAGGACGGCGGCCTTAGAATCGTCGCTCAGCGGCGTGTGCGCCTGACGCGCGACCAAGCCGAGCAGTTCTACGCCGTGCATCGTGAACGAGCTTTCTACGGTGAGCTGTGCGACTACATGTGCTCCGAGCCCGTCGTCGTCCAAGTTCTCGAAGGCGAGAACGCGATCCAGCGCAACCGCGAAATCATGGGGGCCACTAATCCCGCCAACGCCGACGAGGGCACGGTTCGCAAGGCCTTTGGTCTGAACGTCCAGGAAAACTCGGTTCACGGCTCTGACTCGCCGGAAAACGCCGAAATCGAAATTCGCTTCTTTTTCTCGGGCTTCGATATCGTCGGCTAAGTCGATCGCGTCGCTTCACGATTGCTTTCGGTCTATATGCGCGGACGTTGCTTATGACGTCCGCCGGCGAGGAGCCGGATTGACAACCGCGCCGCGCGGACTGGCGGCGCCGGCGATCATCACCTTTTCATTGACCACGCGCACTCGCTGTTCGGCGATAAGCTGCACGGCCATGGGATAGATGATGTGCTCCTCGGCGAGCACACGTGCCGCCAGTGTTGCGGCATCGTCGTCGGAATGCACCGGAACGGCCGACTGAATAAGGATCGGACCATCGTCCATCGCCGGGCGCACGAAATGGACCGTGCAGCCGCTGAACCGGGCGCCATAGGCGAGAACCCGCTCGTGGACGTGCAACCCGCGAAACGCCGGGAGCAATGACGGGTGGATGTTGATCAGTCGGTCTCGCCAGCGCGTAACGAAATTCTCGGTCAGCAACCGCATGAACCCGGCCAGGCACACCAACTCCACGCCAGCCCGTTTGAGGGCGTCGTTTATGGCGTCCTCGAAAGACTCTCGATCGGCAAAGTCCGTATGCTGGATGGTCTGACAGGCAATGCCGGCGGCCGCCGCGTGGACCAATCCGCCTGCGCCTGCAACATTCGAGATGACGAGCGCGATCTCCGCCGGGTAGTCGTCCTCCGACGCCGCTTCGATCAGGGCGCTTAGGTTCGACCCCCGCCCGGAAATCAGCACCGCCACCGGCAGCCGTGCCACGTCAATCCCCTCGGACCATCGCGGCCGGCGCCCACGCGGCGCCGTGGCCCGAGATCATGACGCGTGCACTGACGTCTTCGGCCGGCACCACCTCGCCGATCCGCCAAACGGTCTCACCCGCCGCCTCAAACGCATCCGCGACAGCAGTCGCCTCGGGCGCCGCAACGACAACCACCATGCCAAGGCCACAGTTGAAGGTGCGCGCCAACTCATTGGAGTCGATGGCGCCAACGCCCGCAATCCACTCTAAGACGGCGGGAAGCGGCCATGCCCCGGCGTCGAGGTGCACGGACAAACCCGCCGGAATCACCCGCGGGATGTTGTCGATCAGGCCACCTCCGGTGATGTGCGCCAACGCATGGATCGCGGATCGACACCGGGTTGAGCGCAACGCGGAGAGGCACGGGCGGACGTAGATTCGTGTCGGCTTCAAGAGGGCCGCGCCCAAGCTCTGCTCCGGAGCGAACGGGGCCGGCCCGGCATACGCCAATGCCAAGTTATCGACCAGGGCACGAACCAACGAGAAGCCGTTGGCATGTAAGCCGTCGGAGGCGAGACCGAGAACGATATCCCCGGCTGAGACATGCTCACCCGTTAGCACTTGATCTCGCTCGACCGCGCCAACGGCGAAGCCGGCCAGATCGAAATCGCGACCGTCATAGAGGCCCGGCATCTCCGCGGTCTCACCGCCGATCAAGGCACAGTCGGCCCGTCGGCAACCCTCGGCGATACCAGCGACGATCGCCGTACCCACCGCCACGTCCAGGTGACTGGAGGCGTAGTAATCGAGGAAAAACAGCGGCTCAGCACCTGTCACTACCAAATCGTTAACGCACATGGCGACCAGGTCGATTCCGACGGTGTCAAACCGGTCAACGGCCGTCGCGATCTTCACTTTGGTGCCGATGCCGTCCGTGGCCGCCACCAACAGCGGGTCGTCGTATCCTGCGGCCCGCGGATCGAAGACGGCGGCGAATCCACCCAGGCTGCCCAAGGCGCCGGGACGGCCGGTGGCTCGCGCCAGAGGAGCGATGGCATTCACGAAGGCGCCACCGGCCTCAATGTCGACACCGGCCTGCCTGTAGGTTCGATGCGGAATGCTTCCTCCCTCCCCGTTACGTGCTAAGGTGGTCATTAATCCGTGTATTCGAACATATCCCAACCCGTTCGCCATGCAATGACCGTTCACGCGCTCCTTCCATGCTACCGTCGACTTTCGCGCGCTGCCGCACTATCCGCTTTCATCCCGGCCCGCAGTAAATCGGGGCTGTGGCTGGCCAGTGCCGTTACGCTCCTCATCGTTCTGCTCGCGGCGACGACCGCTCGCGCTGATGATGACCGTTTTGTGGTCACGGGGATCACGGTGGCTCTCTCCGGAAAACCTGCGTCGGAGGCCCGTAGTGAGGCGATCCAGAGAGCCGAGCAAATGGCGTTCGATCAAATGCTCGCGGGCCTGATCACGCCAGAGGAACGGGCGCGCATCGGTACCCTTGATCCCGCTGTCATAACGGATCTCGTCTCTGACCTCGCGGTGACCAGCGAGAAGGCGTCCGCAAGCCGCTATGTGGGTGAGTTTTCCGTCCGGTTTCGGCCGGATGTTGTGAGGCTCTGGCTTTCGGACTACGGCATCGAGGTGGCTGCAACGCCAGCTCCGCCCCCGACCATCATGGTGTTGCCGGTTTATCAGAACGGTGTCAGCACAGTTTTGTGGGACCACCCGAACCCTTGGCGGGAGGCGTGGGTGGCAATGCTCAATCGGGAGGGCGAAACGACGCTGATACTGCCCGATGGCGGCCTGGATGACCTAGCGACGATCTCGGCCGAACAGGCTATGGCGGGGGATCGAGCTGGCTTGCGCGATTTGGCCAGCGATTATGGCGCCAAGGAGGTGATCGTGGCGGTTGCGTCCACGCAACCCGACGATCGTGGCGGCGCTGAAGGCTTGACGATCACCGCAATCGCCCATGACGGTGCCAATTCCGCCCAGATCGTGAGCGAACGCATCGCAGGTGACGGGTCCGATTTGGCCCTTCTGGATCGAGGTGTTCAATCGGTCGCGGCTGCGATTCGCTCTGGCGAGCGCGACTCCGCGGACGAGGAGCGGGACCTGGGCGGGCCTGCGGTCCTTCCGGTCAGCGTTGCCATCGATGGACTGCGCGATTGGATGGTCGTCCAGCAGCGGCTGCGCGCCACATCGGCTATCGAGGACGTGGACGTGGTCATGCTGGCACAGAAGGAGGTGCGGATTAATCTGCATTACACCGGCAGCATCGATCGATTGAACGAGGCGCTAGCGTTTTCCCAGCTTGCCCTGGTTCAGGATGCGAGTGGCTGGCTCCTGATGCCGGCAACCACGTCTTCGGGCACACCGTAAGCGGTTCGCCGGCACGTTATGGCAATCCCTGCCCTGCGCGAAACGTTGCTGTGGGTCGGCGGTGGCGTTCTCGCTGTCCTGATCCTTGACGCTCTCCAAGGTGCCCTGTGGCCGTTCATCGCGGGCATGGTCATCGCCTACTTCCTCGATCCGCTTGCCGATCGCCTGGAGGCCATCGGCTGTCCCCGCGGGGTCGCGGCGGGGCTGATCGTTCTTGTTTTCTTGTCGCTTGCGACGGCCGTTGTCGTCCTCCTCGTCCCCGTCTTGGTGCACCAGTTGGCGGAACTCGCCTCCAGGATACCTGACTATCTCGATCAGCTTCGCGCCTTCTTGAAACCGCAATTGGCGGAGTTGCAGTATCGGTTGTCGCCAGAGATGGCGGAACGCCTGCGCGAAGCCCTTCGAACCGGCATCGGCGACGTGTTTGGATTGGTTGGCGACTTGGCCGGCCGCCTGCTCGGCAGCAGCCTTGCCCTGGTCAATCTGCTCTCGATCCTGGTGATCATGCCGCTGGTGGCGTTCTACCTGCTGCGGGATTGGGATCGCATGGTCGAGCGTGTGGACAGTCTGTTACCGCGACGGGCCGTGGAGACGGTGCGCACCCTGGCTCGCGAGATCGATGAACGTTTGTCCGGCTTCGTGCGCGGACAGGCACTCGTGTGCCTGGTTTTGGCAACTTGGTTTTCGGTGGGCCTATCCATCGTCGGCTTGGATTTCGGGCTGGTGGTGGGAATCGGCGCCGGATTGATCGCCTTTATTCCCTACGTCAGTACGATTGTTGGAGTCGGCACCGCACTCGGCCTGGCCTTGGCCCAGTTTGACAGCTGGCCCCCCATCCTGGGCGTTGCCCTCGTGTTCGGAACAGGACAAATCCTCCAGGATGCTCTTCTAGTGCCCAAGCTGGTCGGCTCCCGGGTCGGACTCCATCCGGCCTGGGTATTGTTCGCACTGATGGCGGGTGGTACGGCCTTCGGCTTCACGGGCGTGCTGCTGGCCGTGCCGGCGGCGGCGGCCATCGGCGTCATCACACGCTACGCCGTTGACCGCTACCGGGAGAGTGACCTGTTCGGCGACGACTCGGAAGCTGAGACAAGCAAACCATCCAGCCCCGATGAGGAAAAGGCCGCGCCGTGAGCGAGCGCCCGGCGCAGCTCACCCTTGGCCTCCCCCATCGGATCTCGCATGCCACTGCTGATTTTCTGGTGGCCGATTGCAACCGCGCTGCCGTCGCCTGGGTCGACCGGTGGCCGCACTGGCCGGCTCCGGTTCTCATTCTCTTCGGTCCCGCGGGAAGCGGCAAAAGCCACCTGACGACCCGGTTCGTGCGGCGCTCGGGCGCACAAGCCGTTTCGTGGCCAACGCTCGCGGAAACGGCGCCACACGACCTGCTCGCCCATGCGCCGGCGTTGGCCTTGGAGGATATGGATGCGGCGCTATCGCCCGACCTGGAACGGCCGGTTCTGCATCTGATCAACAGTGTCCGGGAGCAGGTAAAAACCATGTTGCTGACCACCCGAACTCCGCCGGCGCGGTGGGGCATCCGCCTGGCCGATCTGCGGTCTCGGCTGCTGGCGGCTCCCGCCGTCGGGATCGCCGCCCCAGACGAAACGTTGCTGCGGGCCGTTCTGGTCAAGCTGTTTGACGATCGTCAGTTGGCCGTGCGGGAGGATTTGCTGGATTACGTGCTGGCGCGCATGGAGCGCTCGTTCGCAGCGGCTCACGATTTGGTTGCCCGCCTCGACACGGCGAGCCTGAGCGGCGGTCGCCCGATCACCGTGCCACTGGCGCGCTCAGTGCTGGCGGAGAATGACACCCCCTAGCCCGCATGCGCCCGATCCGGCACCTGCTAGCTTCGCCAGCGAAGGGCACGCACCTGGACCGGATTTTCGAACGGGCGACCCTCAGCCAGGGCTTGTTGATAGGCGCGCTTCGCCTGCAGATACCACTTGATCTGTGTGTCGGCGTCGTCGACCAGAATCGGCCGGCGTGCATCGCCGAGACCATCGGTCAGGCGCGTGAAGGCGGTCATGTCTTGATTCAGGAAACTGCGTGACAGCCAGCGAAGCATCGGAATGACGGGTCCCAGATAGTCCATGGTCCAGTAGAGGCACTGGTGCACTGTCGTGCTGTCCGTGGTAACGGGCGTGATCGTCGTCAGGCTAACGGCCGAATGTCGCTTTCCCTTGATGTGCTCCATGCGATAGCCCGGCAGGGCATTGGTGATTTCGGAGGTCACTGGGTTGCCGAGCAGGCGGTAGGCCCGATTCTCCGGCGGTAATTGGTGGCGCTTCATCCGAAAGCCAAGCGGCGTCAGTTCGAAGTCCTTCTGTTTCGGGCGGAGAGTTCGGGCCGATTTCTTCCACCAGGCCGAGGTGTGAACGAAGGCGGCGTGGACCGGGTCGAGCAGGCCGAAGGTGGCATTGTCTGCATCGCATGGAAACGTCACCTTGATGGCGACTCGAGGTGCCATATCGCCCATGTCCGGCACCGTTGGCACCGGCGGCAAGGACGCCTCGTCCGTCGGCCCGCGATCATGCGCGAACCAGACCCAGATCGTGCCCTGGCTTTCGCGGCACGGAAGTGCTCCACAGGAGATCCGCTCTACATTCAGGTGCTGGCCCTCGGCCATGGACGGAACTGCCGTACATCGGCCGTTCGGGCCGAAACGCCAACCGTGATAGCTGCAGGTGACCTCTTGCCCATCGAAAGAGCCGAATCGAAGCGGCATGCCCCGGTGGGGACAAACATCGCGCAACGCAAACACACCTCCATCGGCCAGCCGCCCGACCAAGAGCGGCGTGTCCAACACACGCACGCCCAGCATCTTGCCCCGCTTCAGGTCAGTCCCTGCGGCAACAATGTACCAAAAATTGCGCATGTAGGGATCGGAAGATTCGGTTTCCCCATTGGACCCCATAGCCGCAGTCTGTGCTGGCTCACCATCCATCGACTCTTGTTTCCTGATCACTGTGGTCATGCCCCAAGACAGCACCAAGCGTTCCCGGCCCTGTCACCGCCTTGTGCCGTCAGTGTGCGACGGTTCGGCATCCCGTGCCAAGCGCAC
>CAZUDB010000063.1:0-17067 GCA_964619055.1 uncultured Rhodospirillaceae bacterium | reverse complement strand
AGATCGGTGCCGGGTGGGCTTGGCCCCCCACATTGGACCGTTGGGTCCGATAAAATTCCGGTTGCAAACCTTGGGGCAGGCACACCTGCTCTAAGGCTTAAGCCAGTTTGATCGGGGGTTCATGGTCGATAGATTTGCACGGCAGCGGCATTGGCGATGTCGCGGCTAAGCGCGTGCAGCGTTTCGTTCAACGCGCCGGTGATAGCGTCGTAGCCCTCCCCAGAAACGGCGAGACGGTGCTCGGAGCGGCGAAGTGCGAGCTCGGTGCCGGCGTCCATGCGCACGATTCTCCATTGTGCCTCAATTACGGCTTCCGCCGACGCCGTAACCTCGAAGCGCGAGACGTTGACAAAAACCTGGACATCCCCATTCGTAAATTCGGCGGGGACCACAACAACGCCGCGGTCCGCCAGGAGGTAGGCCAAGTCGGCTCGCAGCACGCGTGCTACGCCATCTTGAAGGGGCTCAGCCCACTTTTCGATGTCCGGTACATCTAGGCGGTTACCCGCCGCCTGGCTGACGATGTCGGGCCGGTCAAGGTACTGTGGTAGATTGACCTCCTCCACGACAAGCTTCGCCCTTGGCGTCACCGGATCAAACGCCGGAGGGCCCAGCGATTCCAAGTAGTAGAAGTTGGTCGGCCTGCTCTCGCAGCCCAGCACGCCAAGGGCGGCAAAGACGGCCAAACAGAGGCCCAGTCGCGTCGTTTGCAAAACCATGGTCATTTGCCTCGGATCAGAATGCTCGGGTTGCGTTCCACCTCGTTGGCCAAGTTGCGGACGGAGCGTGACGCCGCTGCGAACTCGACGAGAGCGCGGCGCAGGTCCTTCATGGTACCCGAATTGGGGTCAATCGTCTTATCGGCAGTGTCCAGCGCCGAACGAGCACTGGACAGAGCTGAATCGAGCTGTTTCATCGTTCCCGGCAGGGACGCCTGAACTTCACGGATGAGCCGGCGGAGATCGGCAACCGCCGGCGTGAGCTCCGTATCCAGTTGTGCAATCACGCTCTTTCCGTCGTCGAAAGCATCGGTTGCGGAGTCTGCCGCCTTGAGGACACTCGCCGCCAGAGGTCCGACCTCCGCATTGAGCTTATTCACGAACTTGCGCGCGTCTTCGAGCAAAGCCTGAAGGCCGGGAATGGCGGCCTTGGCCTCCGGTGTGGTGATCAGAGTGTCGGCATGAACGACAAGCTTGTGAGCGGATTCGACGAGTTGGTCCAGCTTGAGCTTCTGTAGCTCGCCCATGAGCTTTTGTACTGTCGAGGGAATCGTCGGGATCTGCGGAACGTCGGTCTTGACATCGACTAGGTTGACCGGTGTGCCGGGATGCATGGAGAGCTGGATCGCCAGCTGGCCTGTCACGAGGCTCACCGAGGTCAGTTCCGCGCGCAGCCCCTTTTGAACGAGCTTGTTGATCCTCTCGCGAACCGCATCCTCCGAGAGGTCGGCCGGGCCATCTACGCCAACGATGCGGAACTTGTCCGGCGTTATTTCGAAAAAGACTGGAATTTGCGACGCCAGTTCCGCGATGTTGTACTCGACCTGGATGTCAGTCACCGTACCGACGGGAACTCCGTCTAAGGTCACCGACGAACCAACGGTCAGACCGGCCACTGAGCCGTCGAAAAAGGCAACGAAACCGATGGTTCTCTCTAAGAACTTGCCGCCCCCGAACACAGCAAGACACGCGGCGAAAAGGAGGATGGCGCCGACGACGAAAACGCCAATCGTCTTGGGATTTGCCTTTGCGCTCATATGCCTCTTGTTCCCTTAGGCCGCCTTCGGGGCCGGCTCACCGCGGCGCAGGAACCTGCGGACCTTCTCGCTCGGTGAATCGTCCATCAGCTCCTTCGGCGGCCCAATGTCGAGCATTGTCTTGGTCTCGGCATCGAGAAACACCGAGCTGTCGGCGATCGCAAAAATGCTGGCAAGCTCGTGAGTCACGACAACGATGGTGCAGTTCATGCTGCCGCGCAGTTCGAGAATCAACTCGTCGAGCCGGCGCGCGCTTAGGGGATCGAGGCCGGCCGACGGCTCGTCGAAGAACAAGACGTCGGGGTTGAGTGCGATTGCGCGGGCCAGTCCGGCGCGCTTGCACATGCCGCCACTGATCTCGGATGGATAGTAGTCCTCGAAGCCGCGAAGCCCCACCAGCGCCAGCTTAAGGCCAACGATCTCGGCAATCTCGGGGGGCGTGAGGTCGGTGTATTGCTGCAGCGGCAACGCTACATTCTCGGCGATCGTCATCGAACTCCACAGCGCGCCTGACTGGAACAAGATCCCGAACCGGCGGCTCAACTGGAGGCGGCGTTCATCGTTCACGCTCCAGAAGCCAACGCCATCGTAGTAGATGTCACCGCGAGCCGGATGAATGAGGCCGATCATATGGCGCAGCAGCGTCGACTTCCCGCATCCCGAATCGCCCATGACAACGAAAATCTCGCCCTTCTCGATCCGAATGTTGAGGTTGCGCTGCACAACGAAGCTGCCGAACGCCATGTCGAGATCGCGGATTTCGATGCGGGGAGTGGGTTCGTCCATTCCGCCTAGATTCCAATGATTGTGGTCAGCACGGCGAAAAATCCGTCGATGACGATGATGTAAACGATGCTGGTCACAACGGCCGAAGTCGTGGCGATACCCACCGAGGCGGCGCTCCGCCCGCATTGGAGTCCGCGCAGGCAACCAGCAGTGGCTATGACGACACCGAACACGACACCCTTGAACACGCCGATCGCGAAGTCGGCCAGCGAAACGGCGGCTCGGGTTTCGTTGAAGTATGCGATGGCGCTGATATCGAGAACGTTCACTGCGACCAACCAGCCCCCAAAGATCCCGATAACGTCGGCGTAAATCGTGAGCAGCGGCATCATCAGCATCAGTGCCAGCATCCTGGGCAGCACCAAGAAATCCATCGGCGGCACCCCCAGCGTGCGGAGGGAATCGATCTCTTCATTACCTTGCATGGTGCCGATCTGGGCAGCGAACGCGGCGCCGGTGCGGCCCGCCAACGCGATGCCGGTCATGATTGCGCCCATCTCGCGCAGCATGGCGATCCCGACCAGGTCGGCAACGAAGATGCCGGCCCCGAACTCCTGGAGCTGCACGGCGCCGACGAACCCGAGGATCATGCCGACGAGCAGGGAGATGATCGTGACAATGGGCAACGCCTCAGCGCCGCATTGCTGGATCATCAACAGCAAGTCGCGGCGCTGAAAGATGGCGCGTCCCGTAAAAAACCGACCGAACATCAAGGTTGCTTCGCCAAGGAAGGCGACGGCCTCATTGGCATCTTTCCACTCAGCGAGTGCCTTCTCGCCGATGGTTTCGACAAGGCCTGAGCGACTATTGGCGCGGGTGGCTCCTTTGCGCTCGGGGACCGCAAGTGACAGTTCAACGAGACGTCGTGCCCCGTCAGGCAGGCCTGACGTATCGAGTGTCAAACCCGCGCTATCGCAGCCTTCCTTAAAGCGCATCAGGTAGTTGACGAGGGCGTCGTCCCACAGGCCAAGGCCGTTCGAATCGATCGAGATCCGGTTCGGACGGCTTTGCTTCATATGCTGGACGAGATCGTCGGCCTCCGGCATGCCGCGCGCGAGAAGCCAGTCCCCTGATAACGTGACCGACACCCCGCCGCCCCCAACGTCGGCGACGCCAAGACCGTACGTGCTAGAATGGGACTTAGCGTCCTGCCGGGCCATGCCGGTCCATCGATCCTTTCTTCAAGCTTTCCACCGAATCACTAGCAGGAGAGTACGGTCGCAGACACCACGCTCCCTGTCTCTCGGGCGTAAGAACCTCGATCCGCGTTCCTTTCGGCATTGCTACCGACGCCATTTCTGCGGTGCCCGCCGATCGGCTGTATTCGCCGTCTATTGCCACAGTGGTTCAGAAAAGTAGTGGCCAATCCCTCGCTGCTCAGCCCGCACGCAAGCCTGTCCATTTGTCACGTCGTGTTAGTCAAACGAACGCAGAGAAATCGCGCCGAGATATTTCACATCACGCCCTTCGCCACCCTTGGATCAGACGACCATGAACTTTAGTCGACGATAGGCCATCGGTCTATCGGGACGACATGACCGATGTTGTCGTTCGTCACGAGGCAGCAGCAGGAGCGTGATTGCTCGCGATTGCGATTCAATAGAATGCGCACAAGTAAAGTCATAAAAGTGAGAAAATAAAGCCAAAATGAAGGCTTGAATCTAACCTCCAATACAACTCAATTCTGACGGGTTAAGACAATATTTAAGGTAGAAGTTGCCACATATGTCTCAGGCTAGGGTCATGCACAACGATGCGGCACAAATTGTCCCGATGATTTTCGCAAGCCTCGCTAGTCTAACCGTACCACACATGCTCTTTGTGCTCCTATTACAGGAGCCAACTTGTCCCAAAAAAAACCTGATGACAGACAGTTCGCGCCGCCATTAGGGTCGCGTTAGATTGGGTGCACAGACGGGACAATGTCTGATGGTCCAGTCGTAAGACTACATCTACAAGGCTGTTGGAGGCAGCCTCTTGGTGCCAATGGAGCTCCAGACGGCTGTACTGCCTACGCAGCTACAGGAACTTTTCTATCGAGAGACCGGCGAGAGTTTCGTGACGGCTTAAGAAAGTAGCTGAATTGGGTGACTGGCTTGCCGAATTCACCATAGGTTTGAGCGGTCGTGGGGCTCTCCGTGTTCCAGAGAGCCCTTGCCTTGTGGTTGGTTCTTATGCGCCCCAGACGTCGTCGTGTTTGGCGCACCCATCGTTAAAGTCCCTGAATTGGTCGTCGTAGCTAACCGTTCGGGGTTCTGGACGAAACATTTTTGGCAGATTACGCACGGCATAGATGCTGGAGATAAAAACTAGCCCCAGAGTTGAATTTTTCCATGGTTCCATAGCGATAGCCTCCTTGCTTTTAACCTTACGATAACACGGGGCTTCTAGATGAGGGTGATGAAAAATGAGTGAGACTAGTTATTCGAATGATGGGGCTGATGACGGACAGGAAGCTCAGATCGAGTCTTTCGTCGAGAACTACCGGCCGATATCGTTGCTCTGGCCAAGCGCTACGGCCGGTATGGCTATCGTCGCATCACGGCCTTGCTGCGGGCCGACGGTTGGCGCGTGAACCACAAGCGGATCGAGCGGATCTGGCGGCGCGAGCGGCTGTGCCCGTAGGGGACGCGAAGCGTCTAGGTTCCAGTGAAGCGGCCGAAGCGGGGCAGGCTGTGGGTTAACGACGGGTCCTGCATTAGACTGCGGCCATGCTGGACGAACCATGTTTGGTCGTACGATTTCGTTCAGGACCGCACCCATGACGGTCGGGCGTTCCGCATGCTGACCTTGATCGACGAGTTCAGCCGCCAGAGCTTGGCGATCGTCGTGACGCGCCACCTTCGCTCCGATGACGTCCTGGCGTGCCCGGCGGAGCTGTTCGCCTGTCACCGAGTTCCTGACCACATCCGTTCGGTGCGCGAAGTGGGCGTCCCGCCACAATGAGCCAGAGTTTGCCGCCAAGGCGGTGCGCGGCTGGTTGAGCCGGGTCGGCGTGATGACGTTGTTCATCGCGCCCGGCAGTCCTTGGGAGAATGGCTCCAACGAGTCGTTCAATGGCAAGCTGCGCGATGAACTATTGGACCGCGAGATCTTCTACGCATTGAAGGAGGCAAGGGTGCTCATCGAACAATGGCGCAGGCATTACAACGCCGTCAGGCCCCATAGCGCGCTCGACTATCAACTACCAGCACCGGAGACCTGGAGCCAGGGAAGGCCCGATCCAGCCTTCGCTGTTAAACGGCTACGGCCGGATCGGCCCTTCCCTTTCGCCCGCGCTCTAACATAAAAAGCGGTATCATTCGTGGGGGCGGGTCAGTGCGAGCCGCGAAGAACCCCCATTTCGATTTGGAATGCTTCCAGGACGAAAGCGTTCGCGCCTTCATTCTGCGTTGGCGAGGTATTCTGAAAGATCAGATCGAGGAAGAGGCTCGGGAACGACGGGAAGGCGCGTGGGTATCCGCGGGCGGCGTAAAGATGTTCGTGTCACCTGAGATGATTGCAGCCGGCCAGCCTGAGATTGACCATCTGGACGCGGCATCCGCTCAAGCCTGACCCACCCCCATCACCCCATCACAGCAGCGCGCTTCGGTGCACCGCTTTTTGTTGCGGAAATAGCGCTAGAATGCGCAGGACTGGACGACGACCGCTTGTGGCCCGTTTCGACCTCTCTGCAGCGTTCCGATTGGTTGTGTGTTCAGGTCCACGGTCCTCACTTCGCGGCCTCAATGCCGGTAATCATGTAAATCCCGTCCGACCCGCGTTCGAGCGTAAAGGTGGCGGGGCTTCCGGCCTCGATGCCGGAAAGATCTACGGTATCGGCAGCCTTGAGATCCATAGTCATCGAAGGCCAGCCGATCGCCGGAATCGGTTCGTGAGACAGATTGACCGAACGGGTCGGCGGGTCGATCGTGTTGATCACACCGGTGGCTTCGATTTCCTGCTGCTGCTTCGTCGACATGTCATTGCTGTTATGCATGTGTCCGTCGGCCCCGTTCTTCAGCTGCCCATGACCGGCAACGGGAAGGGCCAGTAACACAGAGAGAGCGATGGCGCGAAGAGCGAAAAGCGACGTCATTATAAGAATTTCCTCACTCGGCAGGGGTGTTGGATAGGACGGGGGATTGGTAAGGGTCTGATTTGGTTGCCGACTCTCGTTGTTGTGCCGCCCGCTGCCAGAGGAGATAGACAGCCGGAACGACGATAAGGGTCACGATTGTCGCGGTGACCATGCCACCGACCATCGGCGTCGCAATCCGTTGCATGACCTCCGAGCCGGTTCCGGTGCCGAACATGATCGGCAATAGACCGGCAAAGATCGTTGCCACAGTCATCAGCTTAGGTCGTAGCCGCAAGAGAGCGCCTTCAACGATTGCGTCTTCTATCTCGTGGACTTCGATGTGCCGATTCTCCTTTGCAGCTGCCGCAATACGGTCTCGAAGAGCGACGTTGAGATAGACGAGCATGACGATGACCGTCTCGACCGCCACACCTGCGAGCGCTATGAAGCCGACAACGACGGCGACCGAAAGGTTGAATTCCAGAAACCACAAGAGCCAAACGCCGCCAGCCAGCGCCACCGGCAGCGTCGCCAGCACGATCAGAACCTCGCCCAAACGGTGGAAAGTCATCCACAGCATCAGAGCGATGATGGCGATCGTGAGCGGGGCGATGATGCTGAGCCGATCCTGGACGCGTTCCAGGTATTCGAACTGACCG
Source organism: uncultured Rhodospirillaceae bacterium (assembly GCA_964619055.1). Classification (GTDB taxonomy): domain Bacteria; phylum Pseudomonadota; class Alphaproteobacteria; order Rhodospirillales; family Defluviicoccaceae; genus CAYVUM01. The sequence goes on along the minus strand of CAZUDB010000063.1, from coordinate 9,806 downwards.
GCCCAAGCAATAGAGTATCCGGGCGGCAGATCGACCGACCGGGCAACCACGTCACGGGCTTCGTTGACATAACCGCCGAGATCACGCCCAGCGATATCGACGAACACCCAACCGTTGGGACGCGCATTCTCGGTGCGGATCATGCCCGGCCCGTCCTCAATGGCAATCTGTGTAACGTCACCGAGCGCGATATGCGCGCCGCTTGGAGTGACGATGGGAAGCTGACGCAACGCATCCGGACTGTTTCGCCAGTCTGCGGGATAGCGAATATTGACGGGAAACCGCTCTAGCCCCTCGATACTTTCCGTTACTTTAAGGCCGCCAATTGCGGTCCGCACGACATCTTGAACATCTGCAACGTTCAGACCGTAGCGCGCCGCCGTCTCGCGATCGATATCTACGGTTAGGAAGCGCCCGCCGACGGGTCGCTCAGCATAGGCCGACAAGGTGCCGGGGACCTCTTGCACCGCCTTTTCGATTTGCGCCGCCAGACGGCCGATTTCTTCGAGATCGGAGCCAGAGACCTTAACTCCGACTGGTGTCTTCACGCCGGTTGACAACATGTCGATGCGGTTTTTGATCGGCATGATCCAGACGTTGGTAACACCAGGCACTTGCACGATACGGTCTAGCTCGGCGCGGATGTCGTCCATGGTGACTTCCGGACGCCACTGGTCCTTCGGTTTCAGACGAATAGTCGTTTCCACCATCGTTAGCGGAGCCGGGTCTGTCGCAGTTTCCGCCCGGCCGACTTTGCCGTGGACGTGTTTGACCTCCGGAACAGTTGCAATCAGGCGGTCCGTCTGCTGCAGCACTTCGCGCGCCTTGCCAATCGAGACGCCCGGCATGAGGCTGGGCATATAAAGGAGGTCACCCTCATCGAGCTCCGGCATGAACTCGGTGCCTGTGCGCATTAGTGGCCAGGCGACGCTGGCGGCAAGCAGAATGCCGCCGATGATGACCAGCCAAGGACGAGCGAGCGCCAGCTTCAGGCATGGGCGATAGAGCCACATGCAAGTGACGTTCAAGGGATTGCGGTCCTCAGCAATCAAGCGCCCGCGCACGAAATACCCCATTAGCACCGGAGCCAACGTCACCGACAAAATAGCCGCGGCCGCCATTGCATAGGTCTTGGTGAAGGCGAGCGGCTCAAACAGCCGCCCCTCCTGGGCTTCAAGCGCGAAGATGGGGACAAAGCTGACCGTGATGATCAGGAGAGAGAAGAACAAGGCCGGTCCGACCTCGTTCGCCGTTTCGGTGACAATACGCCAGCGGTCGAGATGAGGAGTGCTACTCTCTTGTAAGCGGCGATGGAGGCTTTCGATCATCACGATGGCAGCGTCAACCATCGCGCCAATGGCGATTGCAATGCCGCCGAGAGACATGATGTTGGCGTTGATGCCTTGTGCACGCATTACGAGGAAGGCGGCCAAGACCCCCAGCGGCAGAGTGATGACGATGACGAGCGAGGAGCGTAGGTGCAGAAGGAACGCTGCGCAAACCAGCACGACAACGACGAATTCCTGCCCAAGTTTGTTCCACAGATTGTCGATCGCCCGCAGGATGAGGTCCGAGCGATCGTAGGTGGTGACGATCTCGACCCCCCGCGGCAGGCCAAGCCTCAGGTCTTCCAGCTTCTCCTTCACAGCATCTATGGTGGCTAGTGCGTTCTCGCCCCAGCGCATGATGATGACACCGCCGACGGCCTCGCCCTGGCCGTCCAGTTCGCTGACACCCCGCCGCAGCTCAGGGCCGATACGGATTTCGGCGACGTCCTTCAACAGCACCGGCACACCCATGGGTCCGGCTTTAAGCGGAATGGCGCGCAAGTCTGCAAGTTCGTCAATGTAGCCCGACGCCCGCACCATGTACTCCGCCTCGGCCATCTCGATGACTGAACCGCCGGCCTCTGCGTTGCCTCTGGTGATGGCCTCCCGGATGCTCCGCAGGGTTAGCCCATAGGCGCGCAGGGCGTTCGGATCGACGGAAACCTGATACTGCTGCACCATGCCACCGATCGTCGCTACCTCCGACACTCCGGGGACGGTTTGCAGTTCGTACTTGAGGAACCAATCCTGCAATGCGCGAAGCTGTCCGATGTCATGGCCACCGGTTCGATCCACAAGTGCGTACTGATAGATCCAGCCGACCCCGGTGGCGTCGGGTCCGAGTGCCGGCGTCGCGCCCGTAGGTAAGCGCGGTGTCACTTGGCTCAGATATTCAAGCACGCGGCTTCGCGCCCAGTAGAGATCGGTCCCGTCCTCGAACAGGACATAAACATAAGAGTCGCCGAAGAAGGAAAAGCCGCGGACCGTCACGGCGCCCGGCACCGCCATCATCGCCGTCGTCAAAGGATAGGTGATTTGGTCCTCGACGACTTGCGGCGCTTGCCCTGGAAAGGTGGTCTTGACGATTACCTGCACGTCCGAAAGGTCTGGGATCGCATCAATGGGGGTGGTGCGGACGGCCCAGAGACCTCCTCCAGCCAACACGGCCGCAAGCAAGAGCACGAGCAAGCGGTTCTGCACCGACCATTCGATCAGCCGTTCGATCATGATCTCAACTGCCCTCGGCTTCCGCCGCAACGATCCAGTAGAGGCCGTCCTCACCCTTGGCCAGACCGATGCGCAGACTCCGCCCAGGCGCAAGGATGGACGTTGGGACAGACGTTCCAACCCCCAGGTCCATCGTCATTGCAGGCCAACCGAGTGCAGGGATAGGCTCGTGCGTGACGTTGACATGACCCTCACTCGCGCCGCTGCCATTGATGGTGGCAACGGTCCAGGCTTCCGGCTCGGCTGTTCCCGCGAGCGCCTCTGCAGCAGATTGTTCAACAGACGCGCCAGCCGCAGGGCTTACCTCGACGATTGAAAAGACACCGGGTTCGGTGTTGACGAACCCAAACGTGACGTCATTGCCCGCGACCAACTTCGATGTATCCAGTCCCTTGTCGAGGACGAAGTCCATGGTCATTGCCGGCCATCCTAAGGACGGGATCGGCTCATGCGTCATGGTGGCCTTGCGCTGCGAAAGGTCGACGGCTTCGACCCGTCCGCTTGTCATCGTCACTTGCCCGCCAGAATCTGGCTTCGGCTCCTCCGCGGTTTCGGCATCTTCCATCCGGCGGAAGCCGGCCATCAGGCTGCTCTCGCTGTCGATCAGAAACTGTGCTGAAACAACCACACGGTCGCCCTCGTCAATGCCCTCAAGGATTTCGACGTGGTCTCCGACCGTCTGCCCGACCCTCACTGGCACGGCGCGAAACCGACCGTCGCCGAGCGCTTTGACCAAGCGGTCTGCCCGACCCGTCCGGATCAATGCGTCTTGAGGAACCGCCAGGACGTTCTCTTCGGCCTCGGTCGAAAGCGACACAGACGCATACATGTTGGGCTTGAGCATCAAGTCCGGGTTCTCAAAGCTCAATCGAAGCTGAACAGTACGCGTTTCCGTTCTCAAGTCGGGATAAACGTACTCTACCACACCCCTCCAGACCCGATCGGGCATGCCCGCAATCCGCGCCTCCGCCACCATCCCTTCATCAACGAACGCAGCCTGACTTTCGAACACATCCGCGATCAACCAAACGACGGACGGGTCCGTGATGGAGACTGTTGTAATGTCGGGTTTGACGAACATTCCATCTGCAACATTGAGAGCGACGGCTATACCGGAGCGAGGGGCATAAACCTTGATCCGATCGGGTACTTCGCGGGAGCGACGTATCTCGACAATCTGCCGGGCGTCGACACCGAGCGATAACAGCTTGCGCCGAGCACCGGCATACATTCGCTGATCGCCGCCCTTTATCTCGCGCACGTATTCCCATGCCGCCGTTGCCAAGTCGGGCGAAAAAATCTCGAAAAGTACGTCACCCTCTTGAACCGCCTCGCCGACCGAGCGGACATTGAGACGTTCGATCCAACCCTCGGCCCGGACATGGACATGGGACGTGCGGGTCTCGTCATAACCGACGACGCCGAATGTCTCGATTGAGGGGCGTAGCGTTATTCGTTTGGCCACTGCGGTGCGAACGCCGAGATTGTGGAGCATCGCGGGCGACATCTTGACGACACCCTCATCCGCCACCGCGTCAGCGTCGTTGCCGCCCTCGTAAACGGGGATCAGGTCCATCCCCATCGGTGACTTACCGGGACCATCGCGCCGATAGTTTGGGTCCATCGGAGCAACCCAATACAGGATTCTCGGCTCGTCGGGATCGTCATTGGCCGCCATGGCGCCGACATCGCTGCCGGACATCAGATAGTAGCGTTCGATGGCAATGCCCGCAGCTGCACCGATTGCCAACAAGACAATGCCCAAAAAAAACAGAGCGGGGCCTCTCGAACTGCTCATTTGGTTTTTCCGATCAAGGCAAGCTCTCTTCAAACGCCAACCGAACTCTCGAGAGTCAATACACAACCACTTGATCGCCCTTTAATTTGTGAGCCGTTTGACGAGCGGCCCTAAACAAAGCCAGTTCCTGAGTGAGGTGGCCGGCTGTACGGCGTGCTTGATCTGGGATTAGCTCCTTAAATAACAATACCCGGGTCTACCTGCTGTTGTCCCTGCCCCTTAGAACTGGGCCATTGTTTAGTAGAGTTGAGAGGGGGATGATCGATGGCACGGAAACGTCACACGGACGAGGATGCACTGCGTCTACTGCGCGAGATCGAAGTGCATCTTGCTGCAACCACCGAGCGCCCCGTGAGACCGTATGCAAAATTGAGCAGGCTTCCAGGGCCGCGGCGGACTGCCTCGCCGAGATCATGGCGGCTTACGATCGGGACCGGTAGAGCGCGTCTCTTAAATGCGGCACTCAATGCCACATCTTGTTGCCCCGCTTGTTGCCCCTGAAGCGCTTCTTGGAGAGGTGATCTCTTAACCTCTTGTTTTGCTGGTGCCGGCTGAGGGACTCGAACCCCCGACCTACTGATTACAAATCAGGTGAAAGATCAGAACGATAAGTTACACACTATACATGAATCTCGTTAAGCTATTGAATATTAGTCTTTCCTTGTAACATCGGACAAAGACGGGTAACATCCAAGCACGCGATGTCGCGTTACCCGTATGTTACCCCGGAGGGCAGCAATGGGAAAATCAGTGCTGACAGCGCGTGCGGTTGCAGCGGCCAAACCTGGACCAGCCCGACAAGAGATCGCCGATGCCGGCCAGCCAGGGCTTTACCTTGTGGTGCAACCAAGCGGTGCAAAATCATGGGCCGTCCGCTACCGCTTTGATGGCCGAACCCGAAAACTCACCCTTGGCCCGGTGGGGGCGGTGAGCCTCGCGACCGCAAGGGAAAAGGCACGCGCGGCGACAGGGCTGTTAGAAAAGGGTGTCGACCCGACTGACGCGGAACGCCAAGCGGAGGTGGCCGAACGAGAACGCAAAGCTGCTACCGTGGCGGCCATGGCGGCGGAGTTCATCGAGCGCTATGCGCGGCGCCGGAATCGGACATGGCGGGAGACGGAAGCCAACTTCAGGCGCTACGTAACCCCAGCCGTCGGCGAGAAGCCCATCACCGAGCTTCGACGTCGAGATGTGTTGCGGATCGTTGACGGACTGGTTGACACCGGCCGCCCTTACGCGGCCGTGCAAACTCTTGCGGCCGTCCGCAAGCTGCTCGCGTGGTGCCTTGAGCGCGAGATTGTAGAAACCAATGTTGCTGCCGGCATCAAGACACCCGTTCGCTTGCAGCCTCGGGAACGCACTCTATTCGATGATGAAATCAAGAGCTTATGGCAAGTAGCCACGGCGGGCCATTATCCGTTCGCGCCTTATGTGCAGCTACTTTTACTTACCGGATGCCGTAAGGGTGAACTGGCAGGCTTGCAGTGGAGTGACATCGACGTTGGCGGCCGCCTGATAACGATCCCCTCCGAACGATACAAGACTGGGATTGCGCACGCTGTGCCACTCTCTGCGCAGGCCATGGGTGTCATCGCGGCACTTCCGAAATTCGATGGTCCGTACGTCTTTTCGACAACCGGGGGTGCTAAGCCGATTTCTGGCTTCACTCAAATGAAGGCGCATTTCGACAGGAAACTGCCGGAACCGCTAACCTACACCCTGCACGATCTGCGCCGGACCGTGCGGACGGGAATGTCGCGATTGAAAATACCGCCGCATATCGCCGAGCGCGTGCTCGGTCATGTCCAGCGCGGCATCGAGCGGCACTATGATCATTGGCACTACTTGGACGAAAAGCGCGCGGCACTCGAAGCGTGGGGACGACATGTTGAAGCCGTCGTCACCGGCGAGGCTGCCAACAACGTTGTGGAAATGGGGGCACGGCGATGAGCGAAGAAGAAGAAAAGGCGAAAGTTGGCGATTGGCTGGACCGCGTCTTCGCCAAAGCAAAGCATGATATCCAATTCCTGCAAGAAAATGATAAATATTTACAAAGTGTTAGGACAGAATTTGGCTTCGATGCCATGTTTATTATGCTCATGATTATAGACTTCAAAAAAACGGACGCGGTCGACCAACCCTTTGCAGCGATCAACAAAGCCATTGATATAGCTCTGGCGCTTCGTCGATTCGAAGAAGATTGGAACTTACAGCTGATCTACAAAAAAAAGCATGACGCCACACAAGTAGCGCGCGACCGCCGTTCCGCAGAGACGACTAAGGCGATCGAGCCTCTGATTAACAAATGGCTGGAATTGGTGAACGCGGGTACCGATTCTTGGAAAGCTTGTGAAGTTGTGGCTGCAGAGTTTGATGGAAGCAGATCTGCGTACACCGTTCGCAGGGTTGCTCTTAGAAAGGGGCTCTGGCCGCAAAAATGATCTGGTTGCAAACTGATCAGTGTGCAACCTAATGCCCCTACCAGCTTAGGACTATCGCGCTTAAAACAAGCTTCATCAGACATCACTGGTGAGGTTATTCCATGACACGTTTCCTGTTGCGCGAACAACTCGCCGCGCGAGGCGTTCCTTTTTCCAACGTTCACTTGCTAAGGCTTGAAAAGGCTGGTGGGTTTCCACGGCGCGTTCAAATAACGCCCGGCCGGGTCGGCTGGGTAGAAAGCGAAGTCGAGGATTGGCTTTGCGCACGCATTGCCGAACGGGATCGTACGAATGAACCGGCCGCATAAGAAAGGCCCGGCGCCGTTGGCAGACGGCAACCGGGCCGGAAAACTTAACCTTAACAATCAACTGGATAGCACCCGCGCCGCAACAACGCAAGACCGCGTTGAGTTTGCGCACCTCTCGCCTGGCCAGCATCGGCTGCCATGCCCAATCTGCGACAAGGGGCCGCGCGACGATGCCTTATCGGTCCGTGTCGATGCGGACGGTGCCGTTTGGCAATGCTTTCGGTGCGGCGACAAAGGCTGCTCACGCCGCCAGGATGGCCAGAGGCGACCAAGTCGTCGCCAACGCCACGGGCAGAACCAACGCCATCAGGATATAAACAGGCGGGCCACAGCGCCCGATGAGCGTGAAAAGATCCGCGCATTGATTGCCCTGGGTGTTCCGGCCAAGCACTCCGTCGTTGAGCGATACTTGCAAAGTCGCGGGTTACAAATGCCGGACGACACGCCGTTGCTGTATGTGCCTCAAGCCCACCATTGGCCAAGCAAGTCACGCTGGCCGTGCATGGTGGCTCCCATTGTGGAGCCGACGACCAATGAAATCCAAGCGGTGCACCAAACCTTCCTCATCAACGATGGCACCGGCAAAGCGCCTGTCGAAAAGCCGCGGCTCTACCTGGGACCCAAGGGCGGTGGCGTCGTCAAGCTCACCCCCGATGACGCCGTCTCCGACTGGTTGGCGATCGGCGAGGGCATCGAGACGACGCTAGTCGCGATTATGTGCGGCTCTCCGGCCTGGGCGTGCTTGGACGCGGGCAATTTGGCCGCGTTCCCCGTTCTGGACGGCATCAAGACCTTGCGTGTCCTCGCCGACCATGACGCGGCCGGCCTGGAAGCCGCCAACACCGTTGCCGATCGATGGACCCGCGCCGGTCGCAAGGTTCGCCTGCTTTGCCCGGAACGCCCCGGGAGCGACTGGAACGACCGTTTGTTGGAGGTGGCTGATGTCAGTGCCACTTGAAACTATCCGAACAGATATGGACTCGTCACCGGTCCATCAGTTGTCCGACGACGGTTTTCGTCTGCAAACGGCTTGCGAGTTCACGGACGCCTTTATCGCCCCGGATTTTGTCGTCGATGGAATGGTGCAGCGGGGCTACCTGTACTCGCTCACCGGCCGGACCGGGGATGGCAAGACCGCTGTGGCCCTGTCCTTGGCGTTGGCCTTGGCCACTGGCCAACCCTTTGGCCGCTGTCACGTCGAACAAGGCCGGGTGGCCTTCTTCGCAGGGGAAAATGCGGACGATGTGCGTGCGCGGGCCATCATGGCCGCCGAAGTGGTCAATGTCGATTTGGCCAACGCGGAACTGCACTTCTATGACCGGCCCTTTGACATTGTTGGATGCCACCAGGACATCGAACGAGAGATCAAAAGGATTGGAGGGTGCGACTTGATCATTGTTGATACGCTCGCCGCCTTTTTTCAGGGCGACGAAGAGAACAGCAACACCGAACTGGGCGGCTTTGCCCGCGATTTGCGGGGCTCACTATGTACGTTGCCCGGCAAACCGGCCGTCATCGTTTGTGCTCACCCCGTCAAGAATGCCGCCTCTAAATCGGCGCTGGTGCCGCGCGGCGGCGGCGCGTTCCTCGCCGAAGTAGACGGCAATCTGTGCGTTTGGAGCGAGGATAAGGAAACCGCGGAGCTTCACTGGTGCACCAAGTTGCGTGGACCCGGCTTCGAGCCACGCTCGTTTCATTTGGAACGGCGGACCTCCGAGCGTGTGAAGGACCGCAAGGGGCGGCTTATTCCGTCCGTTGTCGCGGTGGCGATGGACGAAGCAGCGATCAAGGACGCGCACAAGTCCGCGCGATCCGACGAGGACGCGGTGCTCGACATGTTGCTGAACTTTCCCAGCGCATCCTTCGCCGACTGGTGCGCCAAGCTCGGCTGGCTGACGGGAGAGGGCGTAGCCAACAAGTCGCGGGTGTCCCGCGCCATCGATCGACTTCACGAAGACAAATTCGTCGTGAAGGAGCGCGGCCGTTGGAAGCTCACCAAGAAGGGTCGCGCGGAGGCGGAACGGGTGGTGCTGCGGTAGCGCCGCGCCGTTCCCGCCTGGAACGCTGAGGTCGTTGCTATTCCGACTTCGGTCCAGGAACGGACAGCGGAACGGTGACCCGAATTCTGGGCTTAACCTCTTGATTTTCCACGCGTATCACTGGAACGGCGCACCCGTACGTGGGGACCTGTTAAGGCCCCACCTACGGCCGTTTCGGATGGAACGTTCCACGTTTTCCTAGGGAACGGCGAAATCAGCCCATAAATGGGGGTTATCTCGTTGATATCGTTTGGAAAAGTCTGGAACGCTACGCGGAACGATGCCACACTGCTCACGAAGTGAAATCTCTCGGATCCGGCCGCGAGATACCTGGCGCCCCTCCGCGTCCAGACATCATGCCAGGGGGGGCGTGAAATCCTCGGAGCCTCAAGAATAGTACACCGACCCCCAGTCAATTTTTTGTATCCACAAAATAAAAATGGAAACGGGACCGGTCAGCAAGGGCGTCAGCGCGCAGCGTCGCGACGAGGCAAGCGTCGGCACCGTCTTAATGGCAGAGCAGACTTGCGCCGGCGTGGCGAACGTGTCCCGTAATCCAGCTTTTCAAAGCTGATCTCAGTTTATGCCCAGACACCTTCAGCATGAACATCCCGCCCGTCGCAGCGGGTCCCGCAGGTGATCCCGAGACCGGACCAATGCCGGTC
>CAZUDB010000062.1:0-18754 GCA_964619055.1 uncultured Rhodospirillaceae bacterium | reverse complement strand
TGGTGCCGCCGGACAGAATTGAACTGTCGACCCCACCCTTACCAAGGGTGTGCTCTACCCCTGAGCTACGGCGGCATCGGAAACAGGAGAACCTCGATCGACCATGCCACGGACGATTCCACGTGGCAAGGGTACCTTGACGGAGCGTGGCCATGCCGTCACTGTTGCCTATCATGCGCGAGCTTAACGATGAGTTCCCAAGGACAACCAACGGCGCGAGCCCTCCCGGGCGTCGACAGCGGCTCGCCAAGGCGCTTCGCGAAAATCTGCGTCGTCGCAAGGCGCAAGAGCGTTCGCGCAGTCGCGTTGAGGACTCTTGCGTTGAGCCAAACGACGGTGCCGCGGCCGAAGCCACCGCGTCGCGCCTGAGCAACAAACCCAGCGCCTGATCGTTCGACTCAGGTGCCGTCAACCAGTTCCCCCGCCACTCGTCGGATCTTGGCCGCAGCGGACCCACCAAGGCAAACACGTTAGAGTATCCATGGATCGCATTCGTATTCGGGGCGGCGCTCCGCTTTCGGGATCAATCAACATCGCGGGTGCCAAGAACGCAGCATTGCCGTTGATGGCTTGCGCGCTCCTCACCCGCGACACTGTGGTCATCGAGAACCTGCCAAGCGTCGTCGACATCCGGACCATGGCGCGCCTCTTGGCCGAGTTGGGCGTTAACGTTTCTGCGTGCGATGGCGAGGCCGGTGGCCCATCGGCCGTGGCCGATCCGGATCATGCCATCACTCTGACGGCCGGCGACCTTGGTGACACGACGGCGCCATACGATCTTGTTCGCCGCATGCGTGCGTCGGTTCTGGTGCTTGGCCCGTTGCTTGCCCGCACCGGGCGCGCCCGAGTGTCTCTCCCGGGCGGGTGCGCCATCGGCACCCGACCCATCGATCTGCACTTGAAAGCGTTATCCCAACTGGGGGCTGAGGTCGAGCTTTGCGAAGGTTATGTGCAGGCATCGGCACCGGATGGATTGACCGGAGCACGCATCGTATTTCCCACCGTAACCGTCGGCGGTACCGAAAACCTTCTGATGGCCGCGACCCTCGCCCGCGGGGAAACCGTGCTGGCCAATGCCGCGCGAGAGCCGGAAGTGGCGGACTTGGCCCAGTGCCTTGTGGCGATGGGCGCCGACATCCAGGGGATTGGAACGGATACGCTTCGCATTCAAGGACGTGAACGGCTCAACGGCACCCGCTATGCCGTCCTTCCCGACCGGATCGAGACGGGCACCTATGCCATCGCGGCCGCCATCACCGGCGGTGAGATCACGCTCGAGGGCACGCGGCTGGAGTTGTTCGAATCTCTTAGCGACGTCCTCACCGCCGCGGGCGCCGAGGTGCGGGCCTGCAATGGAGCCGTTCGGATCGCCCGGCATCGTGGTTCGTTGCGCGGTGTTGATGTCATGACCGAGCCCTTTCCGGGCTTTCCCACGGACATGCAGGCCCAGTTCATGGCCCTGATGTCTGTTGCCCACGGCGCATCCATGGTTACGGAAACCGTGTTCGAGAATCGGTTCATGCATGTGCCGGAGCTGTGTCGGATGGGGGCTGATATCAACGTTCACGGTGCGTCGGCGATTGTGCGTGGAGTGCCGCGATTATCCGGTGCCCAGGTCATGGCGACGGATCTGAGGGCTTCCGTCTCGCTGGTGTTGGCCGGGTTGGCGGCCGGCGGCGAAACCATCGTCAATCGCGTCTATCATCTTGATCGCGGATATGAGCGCCTCGAGCAGAAGCTCGCTACCTGTGGCGCGATGATCGAGCGGTTGACAGACCAGGCGCCTTAACGACGATGGACCTGGCCGCAGAACGGTCCTATGCATGGGGCGACAGGATAATCGGCAGTTCATAGAGGCGACCGTGGCAAACAGCGACACTCTGGTGCTTGCCGTTCCGAAGGGGCGTATCCTTCGCGAGTTGCGAGCGATCTTGAGCAGGGTCGGGATCGAACCGGAAGCAGCATTCGACGACGGCGATAGCCGAGCGTTGCGGTTCGGCACGAACGTTCCGGGCCTTGATATCATTCGCGTGCGCAGCTTCGATGTGGCCACCTTTGTGGCCTTCGGTGCTGCTCAAATGGGCGTTGTCGGTTCGGACGTCCTCATGGAGTTCGACTATGCCGACGTTTACGCCCCTGTCGATTTGGGCATTGGCCGTTGCCGTGTTGCAGTGGCGGAGCCCGTTACGCTCGGTTCCACAGATGATCCGGCCACCTGGAGCCATGTCCGTGTCGCGACCAAATACCCTCAGATCGCAAGTCGCCACTTCGCCGAACGCGGTGTCCATGCCGATTGCATTCGCTTGAGTGGCGCCATCGAGCTGGCACCGGCCTTGGGCCTTTGCGAACGCATCGTTGACCTTGTATCGACGGGTGCCACGCTTCGGGCCAATGGCTTGATTGAGGTGGAAGCGATCGCGCACGTTTCGTCGCGTTTGGCTGTGAACCGGACGGCGTGGAAAACCCAGCCGGCGGATATCAGCCGTTGGGTCGGCCGTTTCCGGGAGGCTGTCGGTGCCGTTGCGGCTTGACGCCGGCACCGGTGATTTTGAAGCCGGCCTGACCGAGGCGCTCAACGCTAAGCGTGCGAGCGAGGCGGAAGTGGAGCGCGTCGTCGCCGAAATCCTGGCTGCAGTGGCAATTTATGGCGACGCCGCCGTTATCGACTGTACGCAACGCTTCGACCGTTTTGACTTGACGGTCGCAAACATGCGAGTGGCGGAACAGGAGATCGAAACGGCCGTGCGATCGTGCGATGAGGATGTCTTGCAGGCTCTGCGCACGGCGGCGGCTCGGATCAAGGTGTTCCACCAACGCCAGTTGCCGGCCAATGAGGACTTCACGGATGAGGTCGGTGTGCGTCTTGGATGGCGCTGGCGACCCGTCGACGCGGCTGGTGTCTACGTTCCCGGTGGAACGGCAGCCTACCCAACGTCCGTCCTGATGAACGCTATTCCCGCCCGGGTGGCGGGGGTTGAGCGTGTGGCGATGGTGGTGCCGGCACCGGACGGCGCATTGAATGCCCATGTGCTTGTGGCCGCTCATCTGGCGGGTGTTACAGAGATCTTTCGGATCGGTGGGGCTCAAGCCGTCGGTGCACTGGCTTATGGAACCGCGACCGTCCGTCCCGTGGACGTCATTGTCGGTCCCGGAAATGCGTATGTTGCGACGGCAAAGCGACAGGTCTTCGGCACGGTCGGCATCGATATGATTGCCGGCCCATCGGAAGTGCTGATCGTGTGTGACGGAACCCCAGATGCGGCCTGGATTGCCGCAGACCTGCTCGCCCAAGCGGAGCATGACACCGCTGCGCAGTCGATCCTGATTACGGACGATGCGGCTTTCGCCGACCGTGTGATGCGCGCTGTTGACGATCAGTTGAAGACACTGCCTCGTCGCGATGTGGCCGGCGCAAGTTGGGAGAACCACGGCATTATCATCGTCGTGCCCTCCCTGGCGGATGCACCGGCCATCGTCGATCGATTTGCGCCGGAGCATCTGCAACTCGCCGTTGCCGATCCGGGTCCGCTGCTTGACACCGTCCGCCACGCGGGAGCGGTATTTTTGGGCGTGCTCACGCCCGAGGCCATGGGCGACTATGTGGCTGGGCCCAATCACGTGCTGCCGACGGGGCGCCGAGCCCGCTTCTCGTCCGGGCTGGGCGTGCTCGACTTCATGAAGCGATCGACCATTATCGGATGTAATGCCGGTTCACTAGCGGCGATCGGTCCCGCCGCGGTCACGCTCGCCGAAGCGGAGGGCCTGGATGCGCACGCCCGCTCCGTTGCGCTCCGCCTTAATCGGGCACGTCCCACCGGAGTATCGTGAGCGAGGCGACGCCTTTGCAGGCGAACCAGATCGTTCGCATCGTGTTGGAGGAACCGGGGCGTATTCGTCTCAGTCCTCAGGTCGAAAACGAGCGACGGACAGCTATCTACGACTTGGTTCAGTCTAATCAATTCATCTTAGTAGAGAAGCCGCCGGGACCATACGTGCTGCACTTGTGGATGGAAGGCGACCGAATTATTTTTGACGTCAATGATACAGACGACCAACCTTTGAAGCGATTTTCTCTTGGTCTCGCTGGCTTTAGGTCTCTCGTTAAAGACTACTTTCTGATCCTTGACAGTTACTTCAAGGCGATTCGGGAGGCGCGCCCCAGTCGCATCGAAGCCATCGACATGGGGCGCCGTGGCTTGCACAACGACGGAGCCGACCTCCTGCAGAGCCGCTTGGCTGAACACGTTACCGTCGACAAGGATACGGCCCGGAGGCTGTTCACCCTTGTCTGTGTGCTCCATATCCGTCGCTAATCGGCGATCATGCCCGAGATGCCGTCCGCCGTGCTGTTCATGTGCACCTACAATGCGGTCCGGTCGCCGATGGCCGAATCCCTGCTGAAGCAGCTTCACAACACCAGGATCTACGTCGACTCGGCCGGATTGCGCAAAGGCGAGGTGGATCCGTTTGTTGTCGAGGTGATGGACGAGATCGGGATCGACCTTTCTCGGCATCGTCCCAAGACCTTTGAGGACTTGGAGGATGACTCATTTGATGAGATCATCGCGCTGTCGCCCGAAGCGATGCACCATGCGGTCGAAATGACCCGGGTCATGGCGTGCGATACGATGCTTTGGAATACCTTCGATCCCACCATTTTGGAGGGCAGTCGCGAGGCGCGTCTCGACGGATATCGCCAAGTTCGCGATCAGCTAAAGCGACGGATCGAAGAGCGGTTCCCGTTGCGTCGGATCGGTGGACTTTAGGGATCACTGATCGCCGACGGCCGCGGACCGACCCGAATATGTCCGGGAATCCGCTTGACCGACCCTGCTCAGCCGGCCATTTACACGCAATCGATCACACCATCGCATAGGAGAAGCATGTCGAAAGACGATATCATCGAATTCACCGGCGTTGTCACGGAGTTGCTTCCGAACGCCATGTTTCGAGTTAGACTGGATGACAATAATCACGAAATCCTGGCGCACACGGCGGGACGCATGCGCAAGAATCGCATCAGGGTGTTGGCGGGCGATCGGGTCCAGGTGGAAATGACGCCATACGACCATATGAAGGGGCGGATCACGTTCCGCTTCAAATAGCGCCGTGCGCGGCGGGATTGCTTTACAAACAGTTGTGCAGAGCGAACGCACTAACGCCCGCCCGCCCCTTATCCTTGCATCGGCATCTCCGCGACGCCTCAATCTACTGGCTCAGATCGGCATCATTCCCGATGCCGTGATGCCCGCCCATATCGATGAAACTCCGCTTCGCGGGGAGCTTCCACGTCGATTGGCGGAGCGCTTGGCGGAAAGCAAAGCTCGAGCCGTAGCACAGCAGCGGCCTGATTCCATAATCCTGGGCGCCGATACGGTTGTCGCATGTGGTCGCCGGGCGTTGCCCAAGGGAGAGACTGAAGATGAAGCGCGGTCCTGCCTACAGCGGCTGTCCGGTCGCAGGCACCGTGTGTTCGGCGGCGTCGCTGTCGTTGTTCCGAACGGGGCCATATTGACACGTGTGGTTACGACCATCGTCGAACTGAAGCGATTGTCGAGTGCTGAAGTCGATGCCTACATTGCATCGGGCGAATGGCACGGCAAAGCCGGTGGTTACGCCATTCAGGGGCTGGCTGCCACATACATCCGTTGGATATCGGGCTCCTACAGCAATGTCGTGGGACTCGCGTTGTTCGAGACAGCGCAACTGTTGAACGGACTTGGTTGCAGTGGCGTGGAGCTCGCACGAGGTCCGCGCCGCAACGGACAGAGCAGGACTAGTGATTGACGATATTCTGATCGAGGCGTCGCTGGGCGAGGTTCGCGCTGTCATGCTGCGCGATGGCCAGATCGAGCGACTGGTCATTGATCGGGGCATCCCTCATGCCCACGTCGGCGATGTCTGTCTTGGGCGTGTCCACGCCATCGCTGCTGGTTTGGATGCTGCTTTTGTTGATATCGGGGATGCGCGGCCGGGCTTGCTGCCCCTCCGAGATGTCCCGAATACCGGCAACGCGTCCGACTCTGCCCTCCATCCTATCGGTATCGGCGATGCGGTGATCGTCCAGGTGGTTCGCGAACCGGATACGGGTAAGGGCACCAAACTGACGGCGAAACCGCACCTCGTGGGCCGCGCCCTGGTGTATATGCCGCGGGAGACGGGCCTGCATTGGTCGAAGCGGCTCCGGCCGGTGGCGCCTGCGATCCGGCAATCTCTTAGGGATGCGGTGGAGCCGTTGCCAGGCGGCTGGGTCGTGCGGACGGCTGCGGAGCAGAAGGCTCCGGAAGACGTCGCGGGCGAGGCCCTCTCGCTGCGGGCCCGGTGGGAGGCGATCGAGGCGGCCGCGGCCAATACGCGACCGCCCGCGCCGCTGCAATGTGGCCTGGACCCCGTGTCCGCTCTGATCGCGGAGGCGACCACCAAGCGGCTTGGCCACATTGTCGTGGAAGGCGGCCGCAAGTTCGCGGCCCTGAAAGCGGCCTTTCCGGAGTTTGCGGATCGGTTTGTGGCGCACGTCGGGATGCCGGGACTGTTGAGAGAGCGGGGCATCGAGGCGGAGATTGAGGCGCTGCTCGATCCGGTTGTCCGCCTACCTGGCGGGGGCCGGGTCACATTCACGCAAGCGCCGGCTTTGCTCGCTGTCGATGTGGACAGCGCCGATGCTAAGGGCGGCGATCCGTCGGCTCTTGCCGTTGCTGTGAATCGTCAGGCGATGGTTGCCATCGCCGAACGGCTGCGCATCTGCGATTTGTCCGGTCATGTCGTCGTGGACCCGCTCTCGATGCGACGCGCGGCGCAACGCGACGATGTGCTGGCAGCACTGCGGGCGGCCGTAGTGCATGACCGTCGGCCCGTGGAGGTCGCAGGGTACACGGCGCTCGGTAAGATCGAACTTGTCCGCGCCCGGGGCCGGCTGTCGCTCCACCAAAACCTGATGGTGGCATGCCCCGCGTGTCATGGAAGCGGCTTGGTTCTTTCGGCGGAAACGACCGCTATCGCGGCACTGCGCGCGGTCTTGGCGGAGGACCACGGCCAGCCCGGTTCGCACTGGCGCGTAGTGGCCGCGCCCGCCGTTATTGCGGTGTTGCGGGATGGTGCGACCGCCGAGGTCCGGCGTGCCACGGAGCGCCGGCTGGGGCGCACAATAGAGTTGGTCGACGACCGGGGCCTGGCACCTGATGGCTGGCGCATCGAGCCGGTGAACGGGAGGCTCGCCCAGCATGGATAAGCCGCCACGCGCGCGGGACCAGGATACCGCACCGGGCGACGCGACCACCGGAAAACCTTGCGTTATTTGCGGCCGAGATGCTCTGCAGCGCTGGCGGCCGTTTTGCTCGTCCCGCTGTGCGAATGTGGACTTGAACAGATGGTTGTCGGAGAGCTATCGCGTTTCGACGGCCCTTGACGACGTTGACGACGACGACGCGGCTGATCATCGCGCCGAGAACCGGCGTGATGATGGGGTTTGATTCGCTGCGCGGCATCAATGGCTGCGTTGCTGGACAAGGGCGCGTGTTCCCTCTATAAGCGCGGATCGCTTCAGAGCGCTATCGGTTGCGCAGAACCCTATCTGTCGCGGTCACGCCCAGGTAGCTCAGTTGGTAGAGCATGCGACTGAAAATCGCAGTGTCGGTGGTTCGATTCCGCCCCTGGGCACCATAACTAAATAGTTTAGCGCAGCATGAGCAGGTGGGTGCCCGTTGTGGTAGCGCTAAGCGATAACATTGCCGCCCCTCTCCGTTTGCAATTGGCGAAAAGTGCGCGGTGACACGCCGGCCCAACGGCGAAAGGCGCGGGAGAAATGCGCAACATCGGTGTAACCCAAGTCGAATGCGATGTCTGAAACCGACCGGTCGGATTGTTGCAGTGATTGTCTCGCCGCCGAGAAGCGGGCCGCGGCAACAAGCTGAGTGTAAGACGAACCCAGCACCGCCAAACGTCGTTGGAGTGTCCGCGTGCTAAGCCCCAGGATCACGGCCACGCGACCGACGTCGGGATAGCCCTCGCTCAACAAGGTCAGCACAATCTCGCCGATGGACCCGATGAAATCTTGGGGCGGTTTCGTGTCCCAGCCTGCCTGCGCGTTGTTGTTTGCATCCGCCGAACAGGTTGACGGACGGCTACTTCGGATCGGCAGATACAGACAAGGTTTCGGGATGGCGATGGCCGATACGCTTTGGCCAGTCAGGATCTCGGCTTCGCCGAACATCTCGGTCGCACCCAAACCGAGCGCAACAGGCAGATCGATGCGGACCTTTCGCGGTTTCCAAGCGGGGCCCGCCGCCAGCCGCACAATCTGGACCATGCCCGTTAGCGCGTACTGAATCATCTGCGGCTCGCCCACGTCGAAAGACCAGTCTCCGCCGCGGCAGAACCAAACCTCGTTCCGGTCCTCTGCGAGCCACCATCGTTTGGAGGTCCCGAGGCGTGGCAAAAGCGTAATGGCTGCCTGAAGGGCTTGGTACACTGTTGCGGAATCGGCGATCAGCGGGCCGATCGTCCCCATTTTTTGGAACGGCATGCGTTCCATCACCGAAGCCCCAAGCGTCGGATCGCCGGCCGACCGGGCTCCCAGATCCATCAGCTTGTACATGTGCTCAAGAGGGAAGAAGGCTTCGGGGGAGCAATGGTGCCACGCCGGAATGTTCAGTCGTTTCGTCAATCGGTTTGGGGAAATGCCGATGACATCGATCGCAGCCGCCACTTGGGCAAACTGGCTTACCCGGGCCAGGGGTACTCCGCTCATGTCTCATGCTCGCCATTTCGTCATGCCGCTGATCGATCCAATCCGACAAGCAGCAAGATGCCATGACCGCTCGCCGTTAAGATAAAGCCAGGCGATTGCGGTGAACACCACCATCGCGGCGACACCGGCTGTTCGCGGCCGTCGACGGCGCCAAAGCAAGCCCGCCTGATTGATCGTGCGGCTACAATCAACTGGGTGGCGCGAAATGGCAAGTCGGCGTATCCTGTCATCCCTATGCTTAGTCTTACTGGATCAGTCGCGAGGGCGATGTGACACGGTCGGTAAAATCTGCTTGGATCGCTACACTCATTGCCTTGTTGACCGGACTGTCCAACCCAGAGCCGGTTTCGGCACAGGCTGACGAGGGTGAGGCAAGCATTGCCGCCAGTGAGACCAAATCACCGTGGGAATTTGTTGTCACACCCTATTTGTTCGCGTTGTCTTTGGATGGCGACACGACACTGGGTAACAACACGTCGGATATCGACGTCGGTTTCGACGATATTCTGAAAAACCTGAACTTCGCGGCGATGATCGAAGGCGAGGCCCGGTATAAGCGCGTCGGCGGCTTCGTCAATTTTCTGTTCGGTGATATTGGTGGCGGCGACACAATCAGAGATGCCGTCAAGATTGATGCCACCGTCAAACTGACGTGGTTAAGCTTCGGAGCGTCCTACCGCCTCGGCCCCTACGCCCTTGGGGCCTCGCCCGCAAACGGCGGTAGCGGGCCGACGGTCACGATCGATCCCTACGTCGGAGGGCGGTTCACCAACTTGGATGTCCAGCTCGATTTTAAGGACATCAACACGGTGAGCGGCAGCCGGAGTTGGGTCGACCCCATTATCGGGATTCGCACGATTTGGGACATCACCGAGCGCTGGAACGTCATCGTACTGGGCGACATCGGTGGATTTGGTGTTGCTTCGGACTTCACCTGGCAGGCGACGGGCGTCGTTGGGTATCGCTTCGGCCTGTTCGGTGACCGAGATGCCAACGTCGTGGCCGGCTACCGGGCGCTGTATCAGGACTTCAAGGACGGAAGTGGCGCTGACCGGTTTGAATGGGACGTGACGGCTCATGGCCCGGTCATCGGCCTTGCGGTGCACTTCTAGCCGTGGCCGACCTTGTCGACCAGATGACACACGGCTGGGCGGGAGAACGATAAGCATGAAGATACGCGGATTTGGTCGACTGGTGGTGAGCGCGTTGTTCAGCGCCACGGCCATAACGACCGTTTGGGCGGAGACTCCTTCAATGAAGATGACAACGCCGATCCCGTCGGAGGTCGCGGTTCCTGATCAGGTAGAAACCCGCATTGGGACGCTGACCTTCACCGACGGTGTGCCCGATCCGAAGACCGTGAAAGCGGTTTACGACAACCTCGATCTCATGCGCGGTGTGGAGGTGTTTCTCAACCTCCTGCCGGCCGTGTCGGTCCATGGTCTGCAAACCGGCCACGAATCCATGGCAGGGACGGGCAGCAACAAGGTCACGATCTTCAAAGAATTGATGGATTCGAAGTCACTCTATCTGACTGCGAATACGTCAACGCTTTACGCCTTCGCCTTTACCGATTTAACCGCGGACGGTCCGACCGTGATCGAGCTGCCACCCGGGATGCTGGGCGCGCTGAATGACGCCTTCTTCCGCTATGCCGGCGATTTCGGCCTACCGGGCCCGGACAAGGGCAGGGGCGGCAAATACCTCGTGCTGCCGCCAGGCTACAACGACGAGATTCCGGACGGTTACTTCCGCATGACACCGCGTACCCACCGGAACTGGGTGTTCCTGCGTGGATCGATTGCCAAAGGTCTCGACGCGGCCGTGGAAAATGTCACATCCGGCCTTAAGATCTATCCCTTGTCAAAGGCAGAGAGTCCGCCGGCTACCGAGTTCGTCGATGTGTCCGGAAAAGCCTACAACACTCTTCCTCCGACGGATTTCAGTTTTTACGAGCAGCTTGACGCTGTCATCCAAGCCGAGCCCATCGAGGCCCTTGAACCACAGCTCCGCGGTCTTGCCGCAGCCATTGGAATCGTCAAAGGCGAGCCATTTGCGCCGGACGTGCGGATGAAGAGGCTCCTCACCGATGCTGTGGCCATCGGTAATGCGACAGCGCGCTCAATCGTCTGGTACCCCCGAATCCACGGCGCCCGGATTTATCCCGATAGCGACAGCGCATGGGTCATGGCCTATGCCGGAAAGGACGTGTTCTTCGAAACGAACGGTGCCAGAAATCTCGATGCCCGCACTATGTTCTTCATGAATTACACGGCCGTATCACCAGCCATGGCGGTCACCAAACCGGGTGCCGGCACAGACTACGGCGTCGTCTATGTCGACTCGCAAAAAAAACCGTTCGACGGGGCCAAAACCTACCGGCTGACGCTGCCGAAGGATGTTCCGGTCGAAGACTTCTGGGCAGTGACGGTCTATGACCCGCAAACCCGCTCGCAACTTCAAACCGATCAGCAATTCCCGACCCGCGGTAGCCAAGACCATGGCCTTGCGGCAAATGACGACGGTTCCTTCGACATCTGGTTTGCGCCCGAAGCGCCCAAAGGGAAGGAGAGCAACTGGTTGCAAACCATTCCAGGGAAAGGGTGGTTCGCCGTTCTGAGGATGTACAAGCCGGGTCAAGCGTGGCTGGACAAGACTTGGCGACCAGGAGAGGTGGAAGTTGTCGACTGAGCGTCGCCCTCGTCAACGAAAATAAAATATCGAACGGAGTATGAGAATGAGCGATTTCAAGTCAATAAGGCTAGGTATCGCCTTCTTCTTTGCGATCGGGTTGTCATTGGGCGGAGATGAGCGACCGTCTGCGGCAGAGAGCTATGACCTAGTTCTCCTAAATGGCCGTGTGATGGACCCTGAAACGGTTCTAGACGGGGTGCGCAACGTCGGAATCAAAGATGGTAAAATTGCCACGATCACCGACCAAGCCATTGAGGGCAACGATACGATCGACGCCAACGGCCACGTCGTCGCACCCGGCTTCATTGACACCCATGTTCACGTTATTGACCTTCCATTGGGGCAAAAGTTGATGTTACGCGATGGCGTGACCACATTGCTGGATCTCGAAGTAGGTGCTTATCCTGTCGATCGCTTTTATGATTACATGGCCGGCCGATCCCAGGCTAATTACGGTGCAACCATTTCGGCTTTGGGTGTTCGCGAGCATGTTTTTAATCCAGATTATGAATCAGAAACAGGTATAATTACTACTGACATATTTGCTAAAGATGAACACTCCTTTGTCGATATGAAATGGTCTGCAACAGTACCGAACAAGGAACAAATAAGGGAGATACTTGAAAAAGTTAGCCATGGCCTTGACTGTGGAGCCCTCGGTATTGGGGCTCCTATTGGTTATGCCACAAAAGGTGTCTCGTCGGATGAGGCCGTTGGCTGGCAGCAGTTAGCCAGTAAACATGGACGCCCTTTGTTTTTGCACGCGCGTTTTTCGAGTCAGGCAGCGCCAACAAGCGGCATTCTGGGCTTTGCCGAAATGATCAGCAATGTTGCGGCTTACGGTGGTGGATTGATGCTGCAGCATTTTCATCAGCAAGCATTGGGGGAGACAGAACTGGCGCTTGGGCTGATCGATGCTGCGCGCGCACAAGGATTATCAGTTGTTGGCGAAGTCTACCCCTACAACTTTGGTGCGACGATCGTCGGTGCTGATTACCTCAAACCGGAAAATTATGGCCCAAACATGGGCCGTGCCTATAAAGACATTGTCGAAACCGCAACGCTTGAGCCGCTATCCAAAGAGCGATATGACGACCTCATAAAGAAAGCGCCTGGGACGAGCGTTATGTTTTATGGCGCTACGGAGGATGATATGCTGAAGGCGCTGACTCACCCAGGCACAACTGTGGGCAGTGATGCTTTTCCTCTGACGGTATCGAAGACCGGTGAATTGGCGCGCGACTGGGATCTGGCTTACGAAGACGTCCAAGGGCACCCGCGCCTTGCCGGAACCCACTCCATCGTCCTGCGTATGGTGCGCGAGAAAAAACTGATGCCGTTGATGACTGCGATCGCCAAGATGTCCTACCTTCCCGCTAAGTTCTTGGAGGAAAATGGCGTGGCTCAAATGGCGTTCAAGGGCCGCATCCAGGTAGGTGCTGACGCTGATATTACGATCTTCGATCCTGATACGGTAAGAGACAACTCGACAATGAAGCAGGGTGGCCTTCCCGCAACCGGAATTCCCTATGTCATTGTCAATGGCACAATCGTCGTCAAGGACTCAAAAGTGCTGAAAGATGTCTATCCCGGTCAGCCGATCCGCCTTCCCATCACGGCGGCGAACTAAATTGCCGCCTTATGCTTGCCGATATTGCGTGATTTGACACATCAAGAAAGTTAAAGAGGGTCTACGTCACCTTGAAAGTAGACGGCGGCTATTTTTGTTGGCAGGGTCCGCTCGTTCCGCCTCCGCGTAGGACTCGGACGATCGAATACAGTCGAGTGGATAAGGCATGGCCGGCAATTCTCGGGCTCCGGTTTCTCCGGCGGAGTCCCGGACCATCATCATTGTCGACCGCGCCAGGGCGTGTGAAGAAGGCGTGGTGCGGGGTGATCGCGCTCTTATCTGCGGTCGAGCAGTCGGGACCGTGAACGGTTTGCCGAGCGCCGTGGAACACCAGCCAGATCCGCATAGGGTTCTCCAGGTCGGTACTGCGGAAACCCGCCGCGAAAAACGACGACCGGACGAGGCCGTACCGCGCCAGATCGATTTTGCGTCTTCCCTCGACGGGCGACGCGTCCCGAGTGGGCAGCACCTCCATGCCAAGTGAAGCCGTTTACGGACCTGAACTGCTGACCGTCAAAGAGATGTACGACGCGGATCGGGCCACGGTCACCGCTGGCACCTCCGGACTTGCGCTGATGGAGGCGGCTGGAGCCGCTATCACCAGGGAGATCCGAACCCGTTGGCGACCACGCCCAACCCTGATCCTCTGCGGGCCCGGCAACAACGGCGGCGACGGCATTGTCGTCGCCCGCCTGCTGCAAATGCTCGGCTGGCCCGTTCGGCTAGCCCTGCTCGGCTCTCCAACAAGCCTAAAGGGGGACGCTGCCGTCAACGCCCAGCGCTGGGCCGAATGCCCGCACGGTCCCGGCACGCCAGTCATCCGCGCGCTCGATCCGGCGTTGCTGGACCCCGCTGCGCCCGAGGGCGGGGCGTTCGCCGCCAATCCGCTTATCGTCGACGCCTTGTTTGGCGCTGGACTGGCCCGAGCCCTGGACGGCCTTGCGGCTGACATGGTGGCGGCACTGGCTGGGCGGGACGTGGTAGCCGTTGACATTCCAAGCGGCGTTTCCGGCGACGACGGCGCAATCCTGGGCACGGCCCCGCACTGCCAACTGACCGTGACGTTTTTTCGTGGCAAGCCGGGGCACTATCTTGCGCCCGGCCGTGACCGCTGCGGCCACGTTGTTGTAGCTGACATCGGCATCCCCACGTCCGTTCTCAGCGGAATTGCCCCCAGCTTGGCTGTGAACGATCCAGTGGTTTGGCGGCACCTGTTTCCCCGTCCGAGCCCGATGACACATAAGTACATGCGCGGTCATGCTGTCATCGACGGTGGGCCGATGACCGGCGCCGCACGGCTTGCCGCTGCGGCCACCCGGCGCATTGGCGCCGGGCTGGTGACGATCCTGGCGCCGTCAGACTTGGCCAGCATCTATGCGGCTGATCAGCCGGGGACGATTGTGCTTGCTCACGGCGATGGTGCCAGATCACATGCTGACAACATCGCTTCGATCCTGGCCGATCCGCGTCACAACGCAGTCTTGATCGGACCCGGCGCCGGTGCGACGAACGACACGCGAGCCTCGGCATTGGCGGCGCTTGCCGCTGGGCGGGCCTGCGTAATCGATGCCGACGCGCTGACGGCCTTTCAGTCGCAGCCGCAAGCGTTGTTTGAGCGCTTGAACGAACGAAGCCTGCTCACGCCCCATGACGGTGAGTTTGCCCGCCTGTTCGGCGGCGGCAACGTGGTTCGCGATGCGTCGAGGACTGGGTGTCGCCTTGATCGCGCCCTTGCTGCGGCCGCCCGTTGTGGCGCCGTCGTCCTGCTGAAGGGCTCCGACACCGTGATCGCCGCCCCGGACGGCCGAGCCTTGATAAACGCCGACGCCCCGCCCGATTTGGCCACGGCCGGGTCAGGTGATGTCCTGGCCGGAATGTCGCTTGGCCTGATCGCACAGGGTATGCCGACGTTTGAAGCCGCTGCCGCCGCCGCCTGGTGCCACAGTGAAGCGGCCCGTCGTTGCGGCGGTGGTCTGATCGCGGAGGACTTGATCACGGCGCTGCCGGCGATCGTTTCGTCGTTGCGGGCCTAGACGGCGGGCGGCAAGCCGATCGGAACCGCATACCAAACAACGCGCCCGCAATTGACAGGACCGGGGCAAAAGCTAAGTTACAGACTTCTGCGCCAAAGGGAACCAATGCGGTTGCGGGCGTGGTGGAATTGGTAGACACGCAGGTTTTAGGTACCTGTGGCGCAAGTCGTGGGGGTTCGAGTCCCTCCGCCCGCACCATTCACCCGCCGTCAAAATTCGCTTTGGGAACCATCCGGCAACGGTTGTAAACGTACGCTCCGCCACCTGGAGCGATACACGCGGGACGGCGGCCAGCGCCAACGCCGCTTGCGATGGAGTTCACGGAAGGTTTAATGCAGGTAATTAACAGCAAGGCCGACGGCCTGAAGCGGGAATATCGGATCTCGGTTCCGGCCACGGCAATCGCCGAAAAAGTCGATGGCCGGCTGAAGGAGTTGGCGCGCACGATGCGGATGCCGGGCTTTAGGCCGGGCAAAGTTCCCGTTGCGCTCCTGCGCAAGCGGTTTGGTACGGCCGTCCGTGGGGAGGCCCTGGAACAGGCAGTCGACGATGCGACGAAGCGCTTGCTGAGCGACCATGGCCTCCGTCCCGCAAACCAACCGCAGATCAGCGACGTCAAGACTGAAGAAGACGCGGATCTGGAATACACGCTTGCCGTCGAGGTGCTGCCCGAAGTCACGGTGCCCGACTATCGCTCGATTGCCATCGAACGGCTGGTCGTTGAAGCGGATAGTGGTGAGGTCGATCAAGCCCTGGACCGACTGGCGGCGGCACACGGTCACGCTCAGTCTCTCAGCGAGCCGCGGCCCGCTGCGGCCGGTGATACGGTTGTGATCGATTTTGTTGGACGCGTGGACGGCGAAGTGTTCCCTGGCGGGACCGCCGAGGGATATGAGCTTGCGCTTGGCTCCAATATGTTTATTCCCGGCTTTGAGGATCAGTTGATCGGAGCCGAGGTTGGTGAGGAGCGCGACGTGACCGTCTCGTTTCCCAAAGACTATGGAGCGGAGCACTTGGCCGGCAAGGAGGCCGTGTTCAGCGTCAAGATCAATGATATCCGCACGGTTGCGCCGGCACCGCTGGACGATGAGCTTGCGAAAAAAATCGGCAAGGAAAGCCTGGACGACTTAAAGACCGCCATTGTCGACCATCAGCAGCAAGAGTTACGCCAGCTCTCACGCCTCCAGGCCAAGCGTGCTCTGCTCGATCAACTTGCTGAACTCTATGCCTTCGATGTGCCGGTTTCTATGGTCGATCGCGAGTATGAAGGGATCATCCGCGAAGTCGTCGCAGAACACCAGCAATCGACGGCATCGGACACCGACCACGAACATTCGCATGACGAAGCGCACGATCATGACCACGATCAAGCGCCATCCGATGCCGGACTCAGCCCCGAGGATCGCGCCGAATATCGCCGCATCGCCGAGCGCCGTGTTCGTCTCGGCCTCGTTCTCGCGGAGGTGGGACGCACCAACGGCCTCCAAGTGACCGCAGATGAGTTGCGGCGTGCGATGGTCGCCGAGGCGCGGCGCCACCCCGGTCAGGAGCAGGCCGTCCTGCAGTTTTTCGAGAAGAACCCCCAAGCTGGTGAAGTCCTCGCGGGTCCTATCCTCGAGGACAAGGTTGTCGATTTCATGCTCGAGCTGGCATCGGTCACGGAACGCATCGTCGAGCTCGAAGAATTGAAGCGCTCGCTGGAAGATGATTCCGGTGGGGCCACGTCCGCTCGCCAACCTGATTCAACGCTGGAGCCGAAGGCGGGAGCGGTGACGGACACAGACGTAACGCCGAGCCCGGACTCCGAGAGCCCAGACCCCGACAGCCTAGCCTCCGATAGCAAGGTGCAGCAGGCGCCGCAAGCGTCCGGTTCACAATGATGGCAGTTTGAAGCGAAGATCGCTTCGTGACTGGGCGAACAGATAGATCCACCCTATATCAAGTTGCCGGCTAGGACCGACAATCGAGATGGATAAGATAAACATGACAGACACGCCCTCATCTCTCGGCGCCTCTATGAACTCACTGGTTCCGTTCGTGGTGGAGACTACAAGTAGAGGCGAGCGGTCTTACGATATTTTCTCTCGTTTGCTCAAGGAGCGGATTATATTTATGACCGGTCCAGTAAACGATGCTGTCTCCACGCTGATCTGTGCGCAGTTGTTGTTTTTGGAATCTGAAAATCCCAACAAGGATATCGCATTCTATATCAATTCGCCAGGCGGGTTGGTCACATCGGGTCTCGCTATTTACGATACTATGCAGTACATTCGCCCGGATGTATCGACTGTGTGTATCGGGCAGGCCGCATCCATGGGATCTATGTTGCTCGCTGCCGGAGCGGCCGGCAAACGCTATGCGCTCCCTAATGCTCGGATCATGGTGCACCAGCCATCCGGCGGTGTGCAGGGGCAGGCGACGGACATTGAAATTCAGGCCAGGGAGATCCTGGCCCTTAAGACTCGATTAAACGAAATCTATGTTCGTCACACGGGTCAGACGCTCGATGTGATTGAGAAGGCTCTTGAGCGGGATCGTTTTATGACACCCGATGAAGCCAAGGATTTCGGCATCGTTGATGAGGTTGTCGTGAGCCGCGCGAAGCTCGAAAACGGCGAGGACGAGCCGACGGTTAAGTTGTGATTGAGGCGGTGTTCGGGCATCCAACCCGTCCGGCTTTGGGTCGACCAACGGCCGTGCCGGCCCTCCAGCCTGCACAGTTTAGGGATTGCCGAGGCTTATGGCAGATGATTAACATAAAGGCCGAGACGCGGAGGATGTGGCGATGAGCAAATCCGCAGGCGGCGACTCGAAGAACACGCTGTACTGTTCATTTTGTGGCAAGAGCCAGCACGAAGTGCGCAAGCTGATCGCCGGTCCCACGGTGTTTATCTGCGACGAGTGCGTCGAACTCTGCATGGATATCATTCGTGAGGAACACAAGACCAACCTTGTTAAGTCGGGGGAGGGGGTTCCCACTCCACGTGAGATCTGCGGGGTCTTGGATGATTATGTCATTGGCCAGGAGCGGGCCAAGCGTGTGCTCTCGGTCGCCGTGCACAATCATTATAAGCGAGTGAATCACGGCGTTAAGAACAACGACGTGGAGCTTGCCAAGTCCAACATCCTGCTCATCGGTCCAACCGGTTGCGGCAAGACGCTGTTGGCGCAGACGTTGGCGCGCATTCTCGACGTCCCATTCACGATGGCCGATGCCACGACCCTGACGGAAGCGGGCTACGTTGGCGAGGATGTGGAAAACATCATCCTGAAACTATTGCAGGCGGCTGATTACAACGTGGAGCGGGCTCAACGCGGTATTGTCTACATCGACGAAGTGGACAAGATTTCGCGGAAATCTGACAACCCCTCCATCACCCGCGACGTCTCCGGCGAGGGGGTGCAGCAAGCCCTTCTCAAGATCATGGAGGGCACCGTTGCCAGCGTTCCACCCCAGGGTGGCCGTAAACATCCGCAGCAGGAGTTTCTTCAGGTCGAGACGACCAACAGCCTGTTCATCTGCGGCTGGGCGTTCTTCGGGAGCGACGTCATTATCCGCCAGCGTCTGTGTTCTCGGCGGATCGGGTTCGGGTCGTAGCACGACGACCCCGAGTCGACGGATTCGAAGGCGGCGGCGCTGAGCCAGGTCAT
>CAZUDB010000061.1:0-19125 GCA_964619055.1 uncultured Rhodospirillaceae bacterium | reverse complement strand
TAGATGTCCGCGATGAGGATCGATGGCAGTGGTCCATCGATCGCGTCGTTGCATTGAAGGGGCGCCTGGATGTCCTAGTCAACAACGCGGGCATTACTGGATTGGGGGACGTGTCAGGCGTTCAAGATCCGGAGCACGCGGCACTCGCCGACTGGCGATCAGTGCATGAGACCAACCTGGATGGTGTGTTTCTGGGCTGTAAATATGCGATCAAGGCAATGCGGCGCACTGGCGCGGGCTCAATCATCAATATGTCCTCCCATGCCGGCATGGTTGGTGTGCCGTTTGCTGCTGCTTATGCCTCATCGAAGGCGGCTGTCCGCAACCACACCAAGTCGGTCGCGCTCTATTGTGCCAGACAGGGGCTCCGGATTCGATGCAACTCCGTGCATCCCGGCGCCGTCTTGACGCCGATGTGGGAGCCAATCCTGGGCGACGGACCCGATCGGCCAGCCCGCTTAATGGAGGCAATTGCCGATACGCCCTTAGGGCGCTTCGGAGAACCCGAGGAGGTGGCCGCCGTTTGCACCTTTCTCGCCTCCGACGAGGCCGCGTACATCACCGGAACGGAAATCATGATCGACGGCGGACTGCTCGCCGGCCCCACCTCATCTTGAGGTTGTCCCCTCCACAGTTCGATAGACGTCTCGTAAGCAATGACAAAGCCCAACCCCGGAACGAAACGAACGACCGGCCAACAGTCGTGGACCTGCCACGGGGCGGCGTGCCCTTAACAATCCACCGAATTCGAACAAGAAGCCATTGAGTTCAAGCGGTTTGAAAAGGCTTGTCTAGCACGGTCGACGGACAGTCCAGTAAGCCGAGGCTGGCTCCGGACGATGAATTCGGCTAGTTGTTTTCGTTGCACAGTGTGTTGCACGTGTCGACGTTTAGTTGCATGAGAGGAAACATGAGGCCTATGACGCGCTCCGGACCACGGCTGACGACGGTTTTAGCTGCAGCCGCGTGTCTGGTGGTCAGTCTTCCAACTGCAGCGGAGCTGAGTGGTGCCCGAACCGAGCGGCTATCGTTTGCGAGCCAGGATGTTTACAGCTTTGCCGATCTGTTCGCTGCGAAGAGCCCAGTCCCGACAATCGCCGTTGAGGGTGAGTTGACCCTGCCGCGCTCGGGCGGCGCCAAGCTGCCGGCCATGGTGATCGTCCATGGCCATTCAGGTGTCCAGATCGGTGGTCGCGAGGCCTATTGGGCCAATGTCCTCCTGAACCTTGGTATCGCGACCTTTGTCATCGATAGCTACGCCCCGCGCGGAGTGGAGAGCGCGACGAGTGATCCGGCCGTCGTAACTGGTGAAATGATGACCGTGGATGCTCTGTCCGCTCTTGGTGCGCTGGCATCACACGCACGCATCGACCCGGATCGGATCGGCGTTCTCGGGTTTTCCGAAGGCGGGTTTGCCGCCATCAACGCCGCGATCACATCCGTTTGGGAAGCGGTTACGGCCGGCCAAAACCGGTTCGTTCTCCACCTCGCCTTCTATCCTCCATGCAACGCCCAATGGTATACCGCCACGACCACCGGTGCACCGATTGGGTTCCTGCTCGCCGAGCGTGATGACCTCAGCCTCGCCCGCCATTGCCAGAACTATGCCGAACGGATCGCGGCGGCCGGTGGCGCGGTGCTAACAGCCACATTTCCAGGCGTGCATCACGGCTTCGATTCCGACCTGTCCGTGGCGCACCGCTCCAGCGTTTTCAACCGCAGCAAGTGCATGTATCGCATTGATGACCGCGGTGAGTTGATCGACGTCAACCACAGCATGGCCCTGACGACACCTGAACGCAGGCGTCACTCCTTGCAAAAATGTGGCTACTATGGCGCCACGACCGGCGGCAACGAAGGGGCTCGATCGGCTGCCACGCGCAAGGTGCGGGAGTACGTGTCGGACATTCTTCTGCGTCGCTGATCGGTTACACTGCCGGCCGCCGGACAGCTTGCGGGGAACCTAAACATGCCTCTCCAGTATTGATAAAGTACTTTAGGGGCGCCGCATAATTATCCGTATAAAAACAATTTTTTTTCCGGCATCGATCGCGGTGATCGGCGGTATTCGTGCGTGCTTGCAGCGGCAGCCCAATGCCGTTTGGACGGTGACTACCGCAGTTCCGCGATCGGGCACTGCTTGCCTCTGAAAAGACGCAATCCATTCTTGTCAACGAAACCTCAATTGATGGCAAGGACAACGGTCATTGGGCGCCGCTGGGGGTCAACGCCGAGGTGCCGTGAACACACCCATGAGGTCGTCGAATGTCCATCAGAGAGGTTCTGTTCGAGATCACCGCGGTCGGGGCCTTGATCCGTGTAGCCGCCCTCGATCCTGCCACCAATACGGAAGTCATCGTATTCGGTCCGCGTGTTCATGCCGTTGAAGCGCTGAAGCGGGCTGCGGTGCGGAAGCTCCACTGGCGTCTCGAACGTCTTGCGCCATCAACAGTCAAGCGCAAGTGTCCATAGGCCGTTACCCGAATGGTTGGCATACTCAGCAAAGTCGAACCCACCTGAAGGGGCGTAGGGGCAACAGAGACGGCCGCATACCAGCGATGCGGTCGTTTTCGCTTGACAGCGCGGGTCATGGCGAGGACACCTTGCGGCTGTGACGCTTCTGTGTCAGGTCCGATAACAATTCAACACTATCGGCTCGGGTACGGCTGAATCAGAAGTGTCGCCGGGATAGAGCGACATGATCGACAGGTTTGCCATCCGGCTGTATCCATTTGCGCAGAGCGTGAACGGTTTTGCCCGCATCGGTCAGCCTCCGAAAAGTTGGTCATGCGTTGACCGTAAACGATAAGACCAAGCTGTTGAGAGTGTTGTAACCGAGCCGGACCTTATGGAATATTTTGTTCAGCAACTAATCAACGGCGTCACGCTCGGCGCAATCTATGGTTTGATCGCAATCGGTTATACGATGGTGTACGGCATCATCGGCATGATCAACTTTGCACATGGCGAGATCTATATGATCGGCGCCTTCATTTCTTTAAGCGCGTTTTTGATTTTGGGGTTGCTGGGGATCACTTGGCTTCCCCTTGCCCTCTTTCTCGTGCTTCTCATTGCGATGGTGTTTACGTCCGTGTTCGGATGGACACTGGAGCGCATTGCCTATCGACCGCTGCGCGGCTCGCCGCGTTTGGCGGCCCTGATTTCGGCCATCGGCGCGTCGATCTTCTTGCAAAATTACATCCAGGTGACCCAAGGCGCGAGCCCCAAACCGCTGCCCCCGGTTATTACAGGCGGCTTCATCGTTATGGATGATCCAAGCTTCCCGGTCCGCTTGAGCTACATGCAGATCGTGATCGTTCTGCTGACGATCGTGCTGCTGACCATATTCTCGCTAATGATCGCCAAAACACCGTTGGGGCGCGCCCAGCGGGCCTGCGAGCAGGACCGCACGATGGCGGCGCTCATCGGCATCAATGTGGACCGCACGATCTCGATGGCCTTCGTCATCGGTGCTGCGCTGGCGTCTGTGGCCGGCATGATGGTGACGCTGTACTACGGTGTGATCGATTTCTACATCGGCTTTCTCGCCGGGATTAAGGCCTTCACGGCTGCCGTGCTTGGCGGTATCGGCTCGCTGCCCGGTGCGGTTTTGGGCGGTTTGCTGATCGGACTGATCGAAGTGTTCTGGTCTGGCTACTTCAGTATTGAATACAAGGATGTGGCGGCCTTCTCCATCCTTGTCCTGGTGCTGATCTTTCGGCCGACAGGCTTGCTTGGCAGGCCGGAAATCGAAAAGGTCTGATTGCGATGGCCGCATCAAAAGCATCCGACGGGGGATTGACCGCGGCGTGGCGGTCTTTGCCGCCAGGAACGGCCGATTTGGTTGTGTGGACGATCGTCGGCCTGATGATCTGCGTTCCGACCATTGCGATTTACACCAAGATCGAGCAGGGCGGATTGGCACTCCATGAGCGCTGGTCCGAAGCGCTACTGATCGCAGCCGCCTTCCCCTTGACCGCTGCGGTTGTATCACGGTTGTTCGGGGCGGCACAGCGCGCTCGTGCATCGGCGACGAAACAGCAGGCACGTGGCCCCGGCTTTACGGTGCTCCTCCGAAAAGCCGTCCCGTTCATTGCGCCCGCGGCCATCGGCTTTGCCGTCACGCTGCCGCTTATGCCGTTCGCAGACCGCTACATTCTCGACGTGGCAATTCTGGTCCTGATGTACGTCATGCTGGGCTGGGGCTTGAACATCGTTGTCGGGCTGGCCGGCTTGTTGGACCTGGGCTACGTGGCCTTTTACGCCGTGGGTGCCTACGGCTACGCCCTTTTGGCGCTGCACTTCAATATGGGCTTTTGGGAAAGCTTGCCGCTGGCAGGTTTGTTTGCGGCGTTCTTTGGGATCATTCTCGGCTTTCCCGTTCTTAGGTTACGTGGCGATTACCTCGCCATCGTCACGCTCGGCTTTGGTGAGATGATCCGGATCATACTGATCAACTGGTATAGCCTCACCAACGGCCCGGACGGGATTTCGGGCATTGATCGCCCAACCTTCTTCGGCCTGTTGGAGTTTAGCCGCGTCCCCAGCGACGGGATGGAGGCCTTTCACACCTTTTTCGGCCTCGAGTTCTCCTCCCTTCATCGAATTATCTTCCTGTATTATCTCATTCTCGCCCTGGCGCTGCTGACCAACGCATTCACGTTGCGCATCCGCAAGCTGCCCGTGGGACGGGCGTGGGAAGCGTTGCGGGAGGACGAAATCGCGTGTCGCTCGCTTGGCATCAATCCGCGCAACACCAAGCTCACGGCCTTCTCATTAGGCGCCATGTTCGGCGGCTTCGCTGGGTGCTTTTTCGCGACCCGTCAGGGTTTCATTAGCCCTGAGAGTTTCACCTTTATCGAGTCCGCGATCATCCTCATGTGCGTTGTGCTCGGCGGGCGCGGCAGTCAGTTGGGTGTGGTTCTGGCGGCTGTTCTCGTTATCGGCATTCCTGAATTCTTCAGAGAGCTTCAGGAATATCGAATGCTGCTATTTGGCGCCGCCATGGTTTTGATCATGCGCTATCGCCCTCGCGGTTTGTTGGCCCATCGGGAGCCGACAATGCGCCTCGTGGAGAATGCCGATCGGCACTGGTGGTCCGCCTTCAGCGGCCGCCGCCGCAGCGTCTCGGAGCCTGCGGAGTGAGCGTGCCGCTCCTCAATGTTGAGCACCTGACCATGCGCTTCGGTGGCCTGGTTGCGATCGACGATGTCTCCTTCGAGGCGCAGAACCGCGAAATCACCGCCATCATTGGTCCCAACGGCGCCGGTAAGACCACCGTCTTCAACTGTTTAACCGGCTTCTACAAACCCACGGTCGGGCGCTTGACTCTGGATCATCCGACCCGTGGTCAACACCTGCTGGAGCGAATGCAGGACCACAACATCCCCCGTTTGGCCGGCGTGGCGCGCACGTTTCAGAATATTCGGCTGTTTCCGAAGATGTCCGTGCTGGAAAACCTCATTGTCGCCCAGCACACCAAGCTAATGCGCGCGTCCGGCTATACGATCTGGGGCCTGTTGGGGCTGGCGCGGTATCGCGTTGCTGAAAGCCGGTCCGTGGAGCTGTGCCGGTACTGGCTCGAGCGCGTCAACCTGACCCCTCGTGCCGATGACGATGCCGAAAACTTGCCCTATGGCGATCAACGCCGGTTGGAGATTGCCCGCGCAATGTGTACCGAGCCGGTCTTGCTGTGCCTGGACGAGCCGGCGGCAGGCCTGAACCCGCGTGAGTCGGACGATCTGCAGAAGCTCTTGCAGTTCATTCGCGATGAGCACGGCATCGGCGTTCTGCTGATCGAGCACGACATGAGTGTTGTCATGGGTATATCCGACCACATCGTCGTTCTGGACTATGGCCGCAAGATCGCCGACGGCTCGCCGACGGACGTTCGTCGCGATCCGGCGGTTATTCGTGCCTATCTTGGCGAGGACGAGGATGAGGAGCTGCCGCCCGAGGTCGTGTCGGACCTGGTTCAGGAGACCGGGCGGGCTTAAACTATGCTCATTATAGAAGATGTCCATACGCACTACGGCAAGATCGCCGCGCTAAAAGGGGTGTCGCTGTCGATCGAGGCCGGTGAGATCGTGACCCTCATCGGAGCCAACGGAGCGGGCAAGTCGACCCTGCTCATGACCATCTGTGGCAATCCGCGGGCGAGCTCTGGTCGCATCCTGTTCGATGGCGTCGACATCACCACGATGTCGACACACACCATCATCGCCAGTGGCATCGCTCAATCGCCCGAAGGCCGGCGGATCTTTCCGCGGATGACGGTGATGGAAAACCTACAGATCGGAGCCACGACGGCAGATCCCGTCTATTTCGACGAGGACCTGGAGCGGGTGTTGACGCTGTTTCCGATCCTGGGCGAACGCCGTGACCAGCGCGGCGGCACCCTGTCCGGTGGGGAGCAGCAGATGCTTTCGATCGCGCGAGCGCTGATGGGGCGGCCCCGATTGTTGTTGCTGGATGAACCATCGCTCGGCTTGGCCCCCATGGTCGTTCAAACCATCTTTCGCGTGATCCAGGATATCAATCGCGCGGAGAAGGTGACGGTGTTTCTCGTTGAGCAAAACGCCTTTCACGCGCTCAAACTGGCCGACCGTGGCTACGTGATGGTGAACGGCGAGATCAATTTGACAGGGCCGGGCAGGGAGCTTTTAGCCAACCCCGAAGTGAGGGCAGCTTATCTCGAAGGGGGACACTAACGTCCACCCCAGGCGCAGTCCCAGGCGAAGGCAAACCGTCTATGGAATCAATTCTCGGCACGACCGTTCCAGTTTACATTGGCGTTGTCGTCATCATCATGGGCTTTTGCGCCTTTATGACAGGGCAGGCGCTCGCGAATGGATGGAAGCCCCTTCGGGAACTGGTTATTTATTGCATCCTGCTCGGTTTTGCGTCGCGTTTTCTGGTATTTGCCTTATACGATGGGGAATTATTCTCTGTGAGCGGCTATCTGGTTGACTTCGTCGTCTTGACAATCATTGGTTTGTTCGCATTTCGAGTGACGAAGGCGCGTAAGATGGTCAGCCAATATCCGTGGCTCTACAACCGTGCCGGTTTGTTTGGATGGCACGATAAAGGCTAGTGAACCAACCCAATTGTGCTTCGGGCACACGCTCAAGAACCGGTCAGCCTCGACTTGCTAAGAACTGACAGCGTGTTAACGTCCAGTATGACCACGACGTCCAAAATTTGACGATCAATGTTGCCGGGCGTCGCTCGTTGTAAAACTAAGCTTCTGTGCTGTCGAAGGAGGTAGCATTCTATGGCATTCTTGAAGTCTCTTGTCGCTGCGTCAGCCTTGGTTGTGGCTGGCGCGACTGCGGCCCACGCAGCGGACGTGGTAATCGCCACCGCCGGTCCCATGACCGGGCAGTACGCCGTCTTCGGCGCACAGATGAAGGCGGGGGCGGAGATGGCGGTCGAAGATCTCAATGCCGCGGGCGGCGTGTTGGGTCGTCAGATCGTGCTCGAAATTGGCGACGATGTGTGTGATCCGAAGCAAGCGGTCGCTGTTGCCAACCAGTTTGCCGGCAAGGACGTCAAGTTGGTGGCCGGACATTTCTGCTCTGGCTCGTCGATCCCTGCCTCCGACGTCTACAATGAAGAAGGAATTCTTCAGATTTCGCCGGCTTCGACAAACCCTCAGTTGACGGAAGCCGGCAAGTGGAACGTCTTCCGGACCTGTGGCCGCGACGATCAGCAGGGTTCGGTTGCCGGCAAATTTTTGGCCGATAATTTCGCCGACAAGAAGATCGCCATCGTCCACGATAAGCAGGCTTATTCAAAGGGCCTTGCCGACGAAACCAAGAAGGCTCTGAACGCTGCCGGCATTACCGAAGTGCTGTACGATACGGTTACGCCAGGCGAGAAGGACTATTCGGCGATGGTCTCCAAGCTGAAGGCCAACGGTGTCGAGGTCCTGTACTACGGTGGTTATCATACCGAGGCCGGCCTGATTGTGCGACAAATGCGTGCTCAAGGTATGGACACGATCCTGATGTCCGGTGATGCGCTGGTGACAGACGAGTATTGGAGCATTACGGGCGACTTGGGCGAAGGCACCTTGATGACGTTCAGTCCGGATCCGCGTAAGAACCCGAAGGCGGCCGACATCGTCGAACGGTTCCGCGCCAAGGACATCGAACCAGAAGGCTACGTCCTCTACACTTATGGCGCCCTTCAGGCTTGGGCCCAAGCCGCCGAAGTCGCGCAGTCCGTGGAGCCCGACAAAGTTGCCGAGGCCCTCAAAACGATTAAGTTCGACACGGTGCTCGGAAATATCGGCTTCGACCAAAAGGGTGACGTGACCGCCCCCGGCTACGTTGTCTATGAATGGAAAGGCGGCAGCTACGACTACGTGCAATAGACACTGCCAACGCATTCTTCTCCAAGGTATGAAAGAGAACGGCCCGGAAAGACATTCCGGGCCGTTTTTTTATGTCAGTTTTGCCAGTCCGTAGCCAGCTGTGTGGCCTGAACACCGTTTCCATCGTCGTCGAGCCTCCCCCCTAACGTTCGGTCCAATCGGCGACGAGATATAGCCTTGTTTGACTAGCGTCGCCCCCGCGCAGCAATCCGTCCCTCACCCGGTTTGCGGCCAAGCCCGATCCGCTTGGCAAAATCGGAGCGCTGCTTTGCGTAGTTTGGAGCGACCATTGGATAGTCCGCTGGGAGCGACCATTTGGTGCGGTATTCATCGGGCGACATATTGTAGGTCGTCTGCAGGTGGCGCTTCAGCATCTTCAACTTTTTACCGTCTTCAAGGCAGATGATGTAGTCCGGCGTGACGGACTTTCGAACTGGAACAGCTGGTCGTTGCGGCTCTGCCTTGGTCTCAGATGGCGTTACGTCCAGGTCACTCAGGGACTGAAAGACGCTGCTGATAACATCGGGAATCTGCGCGCTCGCGACTTGATTGTTACTGAGATAGGCCGCGACAACGTCGACAGCCATCCGCAACACCTCTTCGCGGCTGGCTTTGTCGTTGACTTCATCGGTCATGATCATACTACCTTCTTAAAGGAGGAGGGGATGTAAAGTCTCTAACACGACACGGCGTCCGTTTGTCAATTAAAAAGCGTGAGTAAAAATTTAAGTGGGCTCTAATGGGCGGCAGTGCAGTGTTGTATGGCCCCACAATGTGTCTGAGAAAACTCCGATTCGGCACTGGCTGAGATTATTAATTTTTCTCCATATTTTTCTATTGGATCTCGCCAATGAGTAACGGCCGCCAAGCGAGCGTCGGCAATACCCACAAAGTCGGATCGACTGCGTCTCTTGGCCTTGGTGTTGGCTGACCCCACCTACGGCATCGGTCTCGGTAACACATGGTTTGCCCATCCGACATTATGAGCGGAAACGGTGGTGGCAAACCCCCAGGGAGATGCGATATATAGTGTGTCAGGAAGCACCTGCTGCTGCGTTAGCGGTGCCTATCGAGCTTTCAGAGCTAGCGCTATAGCACGAAGCCTCCATCTCGAGTGCCTGCCCTTTCTAAGTTGACGCGTGTGAGATGAACGGGATTCGACCTCCAATCGCCATCGCCAGCGATCATGCCGGATTTGATCTCAAGGAGGCACTTAAGCAAGCGCTGGCCACCTTGGATTTGCCGGTGCTTGATCTCGGTACCACTACGCCAGACCCCGTTGATTATCCAGACTTTGGATTTGCCATGGCCGACGCAGTTCGTCATGGGCGTACTTATCGCGGTGTTTTGATTTGCGGCAGCGGGATCGGGATAAGCATTGCCGCCAATCGGTTTCCCGAGGTGCGCGCGGCTCTGGTGCATGATCCGCAAAGTGCACGAATGGCACGGCTGCACAACGACGCCAATGTCATTTGCTTTGGCGCGAGGACGATGAACGCGGTACTCGCCAGAGAATGTCTTCGCGTCTTTTTAGAGACCGAGTTTGAAGGCGGCCGGCACGCCAATCGCGTCGACAAACTTTCGAAGTTCCAGGCGGAAACTCCTTAATGGCTTAATCACCTCCGTCACGAGGCAGACGTTGTGTTGCGGGTCTGCTGCCCTGAACGTTACGGCTGGGGCTTCAAAATGACGCCACGCCAGTTGGAGATAAGGACCTTCATGTCAATGTCCCACACGGTTTTTAACGCGGCCGCTTCTCCCGGGGCTGCGTTCTTTGGCGCCTCTCTGGCCGAGACGGATCCGGAGCTCGCCGCGGCCCTCCAGCATGAGCTGGTTCGACAGCAAGAGCACATTGAGCTAATCGCGTCCGAGAACATCGTCTCCAGGGCAGTGTTGGAGGCCCAAGGCTCGGTCCTGACCAACAAGTATGCCGAGGGCTATCCGGGTCGTCGGTACTATGGCGGATGTGAGTTCGTAGACGTAGCCGAAGAGTTGGCGATTACCCGCGCTTGTCAACTGTTCGACTGCGATTTTGCCAATGTCCAACCACACTCCGGCGCCCAAGCCAACGGTGCTGTGTACCTGGCGCTGCTTCAGCCCGGCGATTGTATTCTTGGCATGTCCCTAGCCGCGGGTGGACACCTCACCCATGGAGCGGCGCCGGCACAGTCTGGAAAGTGGTTCGAGGCCGTTCAGTATGGCGTGCGCCGTGAGGATGCGCTTATCGACTACGATGAGGTCGAACGGCTCGCTCTTGAACACAAGCCGAAACTGATCATTGCCGGTGGATCGGCCTATCCCCGCATCATTGACTTCGCCCGATTCCGTGCGATTGCCGACGGCGTAGGGGCCTACTTATTGGTGGATATGGCCCATTTTGCCGGTTTGGTCGCTGCCGGCATCCACCCGAGCCCGTTCCCGCACGCTCACGTGGTGACGACAACGACACATAAGACGCTGCGGGGACCGCGCGGCGGCATGATCCTCACAAGCGCTCCCGATCTGGGCAAGAAGTTCAATTCTGCGGTGTTTCCGGGTTTACAGGGCGGCCCGCTGATGCACGTCATCGCCGGTAAGGCCGCGGCGTTTGGTGAGGCTCTGCGGCCGGAGTTTAAGAGCTATGCGCGAATGGTGGTGGACAACGCGCGCGCCTTAGCGGCCATCCTGGCGGAGCGGGGTTTGGCCATCGTCACAGGGGGCACCGATACGCATTTGGCCCTGGTGGATTTGCGCCCCAAGGCCGTGACCGGGAAGGCCGCCGAGGCGAGCCTGGGCCGCGCACATCTGACGTGCAACAAGAACGCCATTCCCTTCGATCCGGAGAAGCCCGCCATCACGTCCGGAATCCGCGTCGGCTCGCCCGCAGGAACGACCCGCGGTTTCGGTCCGGCCGAGTTCCGCCGGATTGGCGAGCTAACAGCGGTCGTGTTGGACGGGCTCGCCGCCAATCCGAACGACAACAGCGTCGTGGAGCAGCAGGTCGCTGACGAGGTTGTAGCCATATGCCGGAGGTTTCCCATCTATGTGGGCAATTGAATCTCGGGCAATGAATCTGTCTATGACCGTGGGAGAGCTTAACATCGACGGGTCTCTTGACCGGTGGCTGGCACGATTGCAGATCGGCAAAAACGGCCGTTGCGGGGAGCGGCCGTAATGCGGTGCCCGTTCTGTGGCCATGACGACACGCAGGTCAAAGATTCGCGTCCCACCGAGGACCACGCCGCAATCCGGCGGCGGCGGTATTGTCCGGAATGCGGGGCTCGCTGGACCACCTTCGAGCGGGTTCACCTCCGTGAGCTGACGGTGGTCAAGAAGAATGGCGAAAAGGTGCCGTTCGACCGCGACAAGCTGTTTCGCTCGCTCGCGATCGCACTGCGCAAGCGTCCCGTCGAGGACTCCCGTCTGGAGCGGGTTGTCAACAGCATCCAACGGCGGCTGGAGACGTCCGGGGAAGCCGAGATTCCGTCCAAAGTGATTGGTGAAATGGCCATGGATCAGCTGTCCCGGCTCGATCAGGTCGCCTACGTTCGCTATGCCTCCGTTTACAAGAATTTCCGCGAAGCGAGGGACTTCGAGGAGTTCGTAGAGGCTATCGGTGATCAGTGACGGGAGTTCCGCCGACGCCCGTTGGATGAGCGTTGCCCTCAACTTGGCGCGCCGTGGGCTTGGCCGAACGGCACCGAATCCGAGCGTGGGTGCCGTGATTATCGGCGGGGCGAAGAGTGAAGCGGCAATTCGGGGCCATGTTGTTGGTCGTGGCTGGACTCAACCGGGCGGGCGACCGCATGCGGAAATGGAAGCCCTCCGTCGCGCAGGAGGACTTGCTCGCGGATCGACCTTGTACGTGACTCTGGAGCCGTGCTGCCACTACGGTGAAACCCCACCGTGCGTTGATGCGCTGATCGATGCCGGTATTTCCCGAGTTGTCGTTGCCGTGCAGGACCCAGATCCTCGCGTGCACGGGCGTGGTCTGGCCAAGCTCAAGGACGCGGGAATCGCCATCACCGAAGGGGTCAAGCAAGCCGAAGCGTCAGCGCTCAATGAGGGTTTTTTCTTGTGCATGACGGCTGCTCGACCGCTGTTCACTTGGAAGACGGCGACCACGCTCGACGGGCGAATTGCCACGGCCGTGGGCGACAGTCGTTGGATTACGGGTGTCGGTGCGCGCGCCGTGGGCCACGTCATCCGTGCCGAACACGATGGCGTTCTAACTGGCGTCGGAACAGTACTTGCGGATGACCCGATGTTGACAAGCCGTCTTCCCGGGCTATCCGATCGCTCGCCGGTTCGCATCGTAGCCGATAGCCGACTTCGATTGCCCCTGGACTCCGCCCTGGTCCGAACCGCCCGCGACGTACCGACCTGGGTTGTGACGGGCGAGCGTTCGGATAGCAACCGCCGCCACGCGCTGGAGGCTAGGGATGTTGAAGTGCTGAGCGTTGTAACGACCCCTGATGGCCGACCGGCGCCAGCGGCGATGGCTGGCGCACTGGCCAGCCGAGGGCTCACGCGGGTTCTGCTCGAATGTGGCGGCGGACTAGCCGCGTCGTTTCTGGCCGCCGACCTCATTGACAGGATTGCATGGTTCCGTGCACCCGCCGCCGTCGGCGGAGATGCAGTGAGCGCGCTTGCCTTCATGGGCTTTGAGCGCATCGCCGAAGCTCCCCGATTTGTCCGTCAGAGTTGCCGGCGGATCGGTGAAGATGTTCTGGAAACCATGACGCGGAGCCGCTAACGAGGGGCCATGTTCACGGGAATCATCACGGATATCGGCCATGTTCGCGCCCTCGTTTCCGGTGGCGACACGCGACTGGAGATCATGACGTCCTTCGATATGACGGCCGTGCCCATTGGTTCCTCTATCGCCTGCTCGGGTATTTGCCTCACCGTTATCGATTCGGGACCGGACTGGTTTGCAGTCTCCGTATCCGGAGAAACGGTGGCCCGATCAACGGCCGCACACTGGCAGACAGGGTCCAGGATCAATCTGGAGCGCCCGCTGCGCGTGGGCGACGAGTTGGGCGGCCACATGGTGACCGGTCATGTGGACGGAGTCGGTACAGTGGTAGCGATCTCCGAGGAGGGGGATTCACATCGGGTCTCTATCGAAGCACCGGACGTACTGGCTCGCTTCATCGCCGAGAAGGGCTCGGTTGCCGTGGATGGCGTGTCGCTAACCGTGAACACGGTCGAAGGGCGCCGGTTCAATGTCAACATCATCCCTCACACCTGGATGGCCACCACCTTCGGCGATTTTAGGGTGGGCACGACCGTCAACCTGGAAATCGATCTGATCGCCCGCTATGTCGCCCGACTTCTCGCGTCGTCCTGAACCTCAGTCGTTCGCTGAGCGGTTGTCGCCAATCGATGAGATCATCACCGACGCGCGCAACGGCCGCATGTTCATCCTGGTGGACGATGAGGATCGCGAGAACGAAGGCGATCTGGTTATTCCAGCGCAGATGGCGACGCCGGACAGCATTAACTTCATGGCCCGTTTCGGGCGCGGCTTGATCTGCCTGGCGTTGACGCGCGAGCGCGTGGAGGAGTTGGGGTTGCCGCCCATGGCTCGGAACAACGCCTCAAGGCATCAGACGGCCTTCACCGTCTCTATCGAAGCACGAGATGGAATATCAACCGGCATCTCCGCATCCGACCGCGCTCGCACCATTCACCTCGCCATCGATCCCGCCAAGGGCGCCCAAGACCTGGTCACCCCCGGCCATGTCTTTCCGCTGGAGGCCCGGGACGGCGGTAGCCTGGTGCGTGCCGGCCATACGGAAGCAGCCGTGGACATTGCCCGCCTGGCC
Source organism: uncultured Rhodospirillaceae bacterium (assembly GCA_964619055.1). Taxonomy (GTDB): domain Bacteria; phylum Pseudomonadota; class Alphaproteobacteria; order Rhodospirillales; family Defluviicoccaceae; genus CAYVUM01. Next base: position 4,938 of record CAZUDB010000061.1, on the reverse strand, counting down.
GGCCTCAACCCGTCTGGTGTGATCTGCGAGATTATGAACGATGACGGCACGATGGCCCGTATGCCCGACCTCGTCGCGTTCGCTCAGCATCACGGGCTCAAGGTTGGCACGATTGCGGATTTGATCGCCCATCGGCTGCGCCATGATCGGCTGGTGGCGCGAACCGTCGAGACCACGCTGGACAGTTGCTATGGAGGCCGGTTCGCGATGATGGTCTACGTCAACCGCGTCGCCTATGCAGAGCACATCGCACTCGTGAAGGGTGATCTGTCGTCCGACGAACCCGTGCCGGTCCGTATGCACGCCATGAACGTCCTTGAGGACGTTCTTGGTGACATCGGCACTGGCAACGCTGGACAGCTCCAAGCCGCAATGAGGGCGATCGGGCGCATGGGCCGCGGCGTGGTTGTGCTGATTCGCGAACCCCATCCGGCACGTCTGTCGGACCGTGTTCGCGCGAAGCTCGAAGCTCCGGCCGAGCCCGTACCTTATCTTCGCGATTACGGTGTGGGCGCGCAGATTCTTCTCGATCTCGGGGTCAAGGATATGATTTTGTTGTCGAATTCCAACCGCACAATTGTTGGGTTGGAGGGGTACGGCCTCAACATCGTGGGCCGCCAGCCGATCTTGTTCGATAAGGAGGCTACGTGAGCGAGCCACCCCGCGTCCTTATTGTTGAGGCTCGATTTTACCCCGACATCGCCGATGATTTGGCCGCCGGCGCCATCGCCGTCCTGGAGGCCTCCCAAAGCCGCATCGACCGGACTGCTGTCCCCGGAGCGTTCGAACTACCAGCGGCCATTTCATTCGCGCTAGACGGGGCTATAAACGGCACGGCGGAGCTCTATGACGGCTTCCTCGCCCTCGGTTGCGTGATCCGCGGCGAGACGGATCACTACGACATCATTTGTCGTGAGACCGGCCGGGCGCTGATGGATCTGGCCAGCCAAAACGGCATTGCCCTTGGCTTTGGGCTATTGACGTGCGACACGATGGAGCAAGCTCGTGTACGCGCAGCACCGTTGGGCAAGAACAAAGGGGCTGATGCGGCCAAGGCCTGCCTTCGGATGATCGAACTCAAACGCGCCGTCGACCTGCAACAGCCATGACCGCCTCGCGGCGATCGGGACCACGTAGTCGGCGCAGCGTCGCCCGATTGGCCGCGGTCCAAGCTCTCTACGAAATGGACCTCGCAGGTTCGGGTTGTGATGCGGTTCTACAGGAGTTTGTGGCCACCCGTTGGCGCCATGTTCGCGACCAGGGCCCGATACCCTCACCTGATGTGGCCCTGCTCGCCAAACTGACCCGAGGCGTGGCCTCGCGACAGGCCGAAGTTGATCGCCTGATCGTACAGTCGCTGGCGGCGGACTTGGCCCTGGATCGACTTGAGGTCGTTCTTCGCGCCATCCTTAGGGCCGGCACGTGGGAGCTGATGGCGGCCTACGATGTTCCGGCCCGCGTGGTCATCAACGAGTACGTTGATGTTTCCCACGCCTTTTTCGAGGGCAAAGAGACGGCGCTGGTGAACGCGGTGCTTGACAGGCTGGCGCATCGTTTGCGGCCAGCGGAAACGGGATCGGGCGCTGGCGACCGCGCCGCTCCCGATACGGGTGACCGCGAGGATCGAGATGGCACGTAACGTCCAGGCCCTCGGCCGGTCCGGGAGCGTCTCCTCTCCGCAGGCCCATCGGTGAGGGCATGGCGAACCTGTCCGGCGAGTTCGATCTGATTGCACGCTATTTCGCTCCACTGGCCCACGGAGATGGCGCGTTTGGCCTCACGGACGATGCGGCGCTGTTGCGACTGCCGTCGGATCATGAGCTCGTTGTCAGCACGGATGCGATTGTGGAGGCGGTGCATTTCCTGCCCGAAGAATCACCCTCCATCCTGGCATCGCGGTTGCTGGCCGTCGGCTTTTCTGACTTGGCGGCCATGGCCGCCTTGCCATTGTCCTACACGCTGGCGTTAGCCTTGCCGCGATCGTGGCCAAGCGACCAGGTCGAGACTTGGCTGGCGGCATTTGCGGATGGATTGCGCACGGCTCAGGCCGCGCTGGGCATCGGTCTGCTCGGCGGCGACACCGTTGCCACACCCGGCCCCTTGAGTTTGTCCCTAACGGTGTTTGGTGCGGCTAAACCGGGCCGTGTGCTTCGCCGGTGTGGTGCTTCGGTGGGAGATTTAGTGTGTGTCTCCGGCACGATCGGGGATGCTGCCCTGGGCTTGGCCGTTTTGCAGGGACGGCTTGAGGCGGTCGATCCGACTGCTGGGGCTTATCTAACGGAGCGCTTTCGAAGGCCAACGGCCAGATGCGGGCTCGGCCAACTGCTTTCTGCGGTCGCGGTTGCCGCCGCCGACATTTCCGATGGGCTGGTCGCCGACCTCAGCCATGTTTGCCGTGCCTCGGGAACTGGCGCCACGATCGCTGGTGGGCAAATCCCGCTGTCCAGCGCGGCACGATCGGTTCTGACCGCGGCTCCCGGCTGGTGGCGGACCGCTCTCACCGGGGGTGATGATTACGAGTTGGTGTTTGCGCTGCCAAAGGACCGGCTGTCCGTATTGGCGGATTGCGCGTCGGAGGCTGGCGTGCCGCTCACGGTAATCGGCAACTTCGATCGCCCGCTCGGCGCTGACCCCGGCGTCCCGGTCCGGGTGATCATGGCCGATGGCGGGCAGCTCGACACGGGGGCCGGCGGCTACCAGCACTTTTGAGGCCTGGACGGACGCGTTCGGAAGCCGCGTTGGACAGGGATCGCGCGGGCGGGGCGCGCCACCCCGTGAAGTGAATGTTGCGTTGCAGCAGACGCCAGTTGCGTCCATGACAAGGCCATGGCAAAGTCCGCCGTCCATCCGGAAACGGATCAGGAGGAGACGTGTGGCGGCGGAGTAGGGGCAATCCACAGGGCTCCGCCAGCGCAGCTTGAAAGAAAAAAGGGGCACCACATTATGATCATCGTCGCGATTGTCTGCGGCCTTCTTGCGGTTGGTTACGGCGTTTGGGCGGCGCGCAGCGTCCTCGGCGCGAGCGCCGGCACAGACCGCATGCAACAGATTTCCGGTGCCGTTCAGGAAGGCGCCGATGCGTATCTGAACCGGCAATATCGAACGATCGGCATTGTCGGCGTCATTGTTCTCGTCGTCCTCGGCGTGCTGTTTCAAAGCATCACCATCCCGATTGGCTTCGCCATCGGTGCCATACTGTCCGGTGCGGCCGGTTACATCGGTATGAAGGTGTCAACCCGTGCCAACGTTAGGGTCGCGGACGCCGCACGACGCAGCTTGGATGAGGGGCTAAGTGTCGCCTTCAAGGCCGGCGCTGTTACCGGCATGCTCGTCGCCGGCCTGGCTCTGCTGGCGGTCTCGGTTTACTATGGCATCTTGCTCATGATCGGTGCAGAAAACAGGGAGATCATTGATCCTCTCGTTGCACTTGGCTTCGGTGCTTCGCTGATTTCTATCTTCGCCCGTCTCGGCGGCGGTATCTTCACGAAAGGTGCCGACGTGGGCGCCGACCTTGTTGGTAAGGTCGAAGCCGGTATCCCGGAAGACGACCCACGTAATCCGGCGGTGATCGCCGACAATGTTGGTGACAACGTGGGTGACTGCGCCGGCATGGCAGCTGATCTGTTCGAGACCTACGTGGTCACAATCGTGGCGACAATGGTGCTGGGGTCAATTTTCTTCAGCGGCGACCCCGACCTGATGTTAAGCGTTCTCCTCTATCCGCTCGCTATCGGCGGCGTTTGCATTCTGACCTCCATCGTCGGCACCTTCTTCGTCAAGCTCGGTCCCTCGAAGAACATCATGACGGCCCTCTACAAGGGCTTTGTTGTGACGGCGGGACTGTCTGCCATCCTACTGCTTCCCATCACATGGATCACCATTGGGCTCGGAACCGAGTTCACAGTTGGCGAGCAAACCTTCACGGGCTGGGGATTGTTCTTTTGCGGCGTCATCGGCTTGGTGGTCACAGGTCTCTTGATCTGGGTTACCGAGTACTACACGGGCACCAACTTCCGCCCGGTCAAGACGATCGCCTCGTCCTCCACCACCGGCCATGCCACCAACATCATCCAGGGCTTGGCCATCTCGATGGAGGCGACCGCAGTGCCGGCCATCATCATCTGTGCGGCAATCATCGTGGCGGACCTGATCGCCGGTCTGTTCGGGATCGCCATCGCCGTGACCGCCATGCTCGCACTCGCTGGCATGGTTGTGGCGCTGGATGCTTATGGCCCCGTCACGGACAATGCGGGCGGCATTGCCGAAATGGCTGAGCTGGAAGAGGACGTCCGCAAGACGACCGATGCCCTCGATGCCGTTGGTAACACCACCAAGGCGGTAACCAAGGGCTACGCCATCGGCTCCGCCGGCCTGGGCGCGCTTGTCCTGTTTGCGGCCTACACGCAAGACTTGAATTTCTTCAAGAGCATGCCGGAGACGTTCCCCTTCTTTGCGGGTGTGGACGTCGATTTCTCGCTGGCCAATCCGTACGTCGTCGTCGGGCTGTTCATTGGCGGACTGCTGCCATACCTGTTCGGTGCGCTTGGAATGACCGCCGTGGGGCGTGCGGCCAGTTCGGTTGTCATGGAGGTGCGCCGGCAGTTTAAGGAGATCCCCGGCATCATGGAGGGAACGGCCAAGCCCGAGTATGGCGCTTGCGTCGACATGCTGACCAAGGCGGCGATCCGCGAAATGGTCATCCCGTCCATGCTACCGGTGTTGAGCCCGATCGTCGTCTTCCTGGTGATGTGGGCGATAGCCGGTAAGGCTGCGGCTCTTGCGGCCCTGGGTGCCATGCTGCTGGGTGTGATCGTCACCGGCCTGTTCGTCGCCATCTCGATGACTGCGGGCGGGGGTGCCTGGGACAACGCCAAGAAGTTCATTGAGGACGGCAATCACGGTGGCAAGGGCTCTGAGGCCCACAAGGCTGCGGTTACG
>CAZUDB010000060.1:0-19426 GCA_964619055.1 uncultured Rhodospirillaceae bacterium | reverse complement strand
CTAATCTATTGTAATTAAATAGCTTTTGGGGGCGTGGTGCGATGCGAGGGCCGTTTTTCCTGTAGGTTGAAAAAATATCCGCTAAGATTGTTGCAGAGCACCTAATTCGATTAATCTCCTCGTATGGAGGCAAAACATGAACCAATTCCTCGGTGGACATCTGACCTGATCATAAGTGTCAAGCCTGCATTCGCTTGGAGAATTGTAAAAGGCGAAAAAACAGTTGAATTGCGGAGGAGATTTGCAAAGAACTCTGTGATTGGAGGGCGGATCCTTATCTATGCGTCTAGTCCTGATCGAGCGATTATTGGAGCCGGGCTTATTGCTGATATCGAACATTTAAACGTGGATCAGCTATGGAAGCAGCACGGCGATAGTGCCGTTATTTCACGTAGTGCTTTTTTGAGATATTTTAGCGGTGTTTCGCATGGTGTCGCCGTGTCAATACGGGCTGTCGTATGTTTCGAACAACCCTTGCCGGTAAGTGAATTGCGGGAACGATTTAGTTTTACTCCTCCTCAATCGTATTGTTACGTCTATGGGCGTCTTGAAGAGCTTTTAAATGATGAGCGCATTCAAATTTCTCATCGATACAAATATAGTCATAGGCCTCGAAGATAATAAAGAAGTAGAGCCAGTCCTCGCCGAATTTGCACGTAAGTGCAGTGAGTTTGGCGTAAGAATTTTTGTCGATAGTCCTATTTTAGACGATCTCGCAAGGGATCCATATCCACGAAGACAAGCTATTGTTTTAAGCAAAGTTTCTAAGTTTGAGAAAATTTCTGGCATAAGCTATCCTGATCGAGTAGAATTGAGTGAAAAATATGGACCTTTAAACAGTGAAAACGATATTTGTGACGCTAGATTATTGTTTTGCCTCGAAAGGGGCGCTGCTGATTTCTTAGTTACTTTTGATATAAGGTTAATAAGAAGGGCGCGCCGGCTTTATCTCGCAGCGCGGGTTTTTTTACTAGAGGATGCGCTCGCTTGGCTGGCTCAAACATTTGAGCCAAAATCTGTACATTTGCCCCATATTGTAGAGGAAAGTGCATATACTTTAGATCCAAGCGACCCTATTTTCGATGATTTAAAACAAAATTATGATGGATTTGAAAATTGGCTCGAGAAATGCTCTAGAGAACATAGATCTTGCTGGAAAGTAATTATTGATGGAGCGTCAGCAGGACTAGTTATAATAAAAGATGAAACCGCGAGCGAATCAAATATAGAAAACCCTGGAAACAAAATACTAAAATTGTGTACATTCAAGATGAATGCTCAGTATCAAGTAGAAAAATTTGGTGAGCATTTGCTCAAAAAAAGCCTATGGCATGCTCAAATTAACCAATATGATGTTGTATACTTAACGATTTTTCCAAAGCATCTGAGACTAATTAATCTTTTAAAATGCTACGGCTTTGAACATACAAAAACCCAGGATAATGAGGAAGTTATACTAGAAAAACAGATTGTTCATAACCCTTTATATATTGATGGAAAAGATAGTGCGCTCAGAGAAAGTCGCCGAGCTTGGCCGCGCTTCTACGACGGAGAGAAAGTAAAAAAGTATATTATTCCAATTAGAGGCATATATTTTAGGAGGCTATTTCCAGAAATTTCAAAATTGGTATCGCTACCAATTCTTGAAATTGCTGAGTACGACGGTGAAAAATTCTCAGTGTTAAAGCAAGAAAGGACGCCAGGAAACACGATACGAAAAGTATACGTATGTAGAGCACCCATAAAAGAGCTTCAGGCAGGTGGGATATTGCTTTTCTATCTGTCAAAAGATGAGTCTATGGCAGCGTCACAGAGCATAACAACAATAGGGGTTGTCGAAAGAATGTTGACTGTAAATAAACTTGAAGAGTTAGTCGCTGTTACTGCAAAACGCTCCGTATTTTCTGTAAAGGAACTAGAAGAAATTCAAAAAGAATCAAAGGCACCAGTAAAAGTGATCGAATTTCTCCTGGTCGGTCACTCAGAGCCGGCAGTTTCTTTGTCATATCTAACGAATAATAACGTTTTTACTGGCCGCCCGCCGCAATCTATCACGGAAATATCAGAAAAAAAGTACCAGATGTTAAAGAAAAAATTCAATTTGGGTTTCTCTATATAAGGATAGACCCTAGATTTTCTTTTTATGGGATGGCCTAAAGATCTCCTCTCAGTGGCCTTTCAAATAAGCCCGACGGGACATGAGCTTACGGCTGTCCGTAACGCTCTCCGGCCTGGATCGGTCACCAGGTCTTGGTCTCTTCGGGCTCGCGTCCCGCGTGGTGCGCGTCGATCGCGGCCTTCAGGTCCGCCTGTTCGGGGCAGCCGCGGGGGCACAGGCGGTCGAGGCGCGTTAGGTTGCGCTTCGCCATCGCCGGGTCGCCCAGCTGCAGGAACAGTTCACCCTGGTACTCCAAGGCCCCCCTGTGGTTTGGGTCCACGGTCAGCGCCTGGCGGTAGTACGCCATCGATTGATCGAATTGCCCGATCTTGCGATGGCTGTACCCCAGCATGTTCAAGGCATCGGCGTTGCGCGGGTCGCTGGCCGTCACCGTCTTGAAGGCCGTGATGGCGGCGGCGTAGTTGCCCTTGTTGGCTTCCGCGACGCCCCGCTCGTAATCGCCGGACCCGCTTGCGGTGGCGTCGTCGTCCGACGGCGACCATTCGTCGTCGCTGCCGCCCATGGTCCAGCCGGCGGTTGGGCCCAGACTCAGGGTCGCGGCGACCAACAGGGCGCCGGCATATCGGGTGAAACGATCGAGCATTGCGAACCTCCATCCGGAGTGAGCGCCCCTCAGGCGTCGCCGGTGTTGATGATCGCCGCGATCGGCGCGGGTGAGACGGCCATGGGGGCTTGGAACGGGTTGCCGTGGATCAGGATGATGGCCGCCGTTGGCGCCGCGGCCGTCGCGAACAGCAGAATGGTCAGCACCTGCGCCCGCGCATGGTCGATGTGCACGATGGCGATCGCCACAATCGTGACGGCCCCAAGAAACGCCATGCCGAGCCATTTCAGCGGATTGACGTGGTTTTGGCTGAGCGCGATGCGGCGGTCGCGCGTGCTGCGGACGGCAATCGCCTGGCGCAGCATCTCCGCCTGGGTGTTGTCGGATGCGCTCGCCGTTACGCTCGCCCCCGACAGCAGCGCGAGCAGCGTGTCAAGCTGCCTGGAGACGGCCGCGCTGCTCTCCCGGCGGCCCAGCAGCGGCCATTCCGTCTCAACGGTCAATCGGGCATAGGACGTGACGGCGGCCTCGACCTTGGCGCGCGGGCCGTCGGGGAGATGGACCGCGAGATCGACAACGTTCTGCAAATGGCCGGCCTCCAGATAGACAGCGTCCAGGGCGCGCTCGTGAGCACTCCACGTGTCGTTGGCAATGAACGCAAGGTTCAAGGCGAAAATCACGTTGATAACCGTGGCGAAGTTCTCGGCGACACCGCGGAACGATCCGATGAATTCTGAGAAACGGGACCGCTGCGCGACCCAGATGACGGCGAGTGCGGCGGCGTAAGTGCCGACAAGCACCGCGACCGCGAGGTAGTATTGATCGTACGCTCCCAAGGTCACCGGCATCGACCCCCCGCCTCAACAGGATTGACGACGAAACGGACAGACCTCCGGATCGGGGAGACGCTCCGATATGACGGCGACCGGGGCGCGCTCGATCACGCCGCGGATGCCCGCTTCCGTCCCGGCTGCGGCAAAGTCAATCAGCGCGGAGACTGGGACCGGTGTTGCCCATGTTGTCCATGATCGCATCGGCTTCTTGCGGCGCGTTGGGATTGGAGCGGATCTCAAAATCGCCAACCCTCCCGAGCGGCGGATCTGGATCCGGGTCGGGCGGGCTTGCCGACAGGGGGCCATCCTGAAGGGGCGGTTGGCTCTCCACGGATGGCAACGGGATCGGCTTTTCGGCGGGGTCAAGGCCCTGGGCCGAGGTCGACACGAACGCGATCAGCGCCAAGCTGGCGCTGACGACAAGGACACCGAACGGGACAAAGCCGCTGCGCATGGTCATGGTCGTGGACCTCCTTCTCACCTCGGCCCGACGCCCATCCTTAACCCGCTCCCGCCATCGACTCCAGGGTCTAAGTTGCCGCTCGGTCACCCGTGGTTCCGTCGCCACATTGCACGCCCGGATCTGGTTGCAGTATGCAGACCGGATGGATTCCCATGCCACGCCAGGAGGACTCACGCCGCCATGCGCCTGATCAGAACGCTCGCGCTTCTTTGCTCCATCGTCGCTCCACTCACGGCCTGCGCCACCGCCTCCGGCCCTGCGACGGACCCGGAGCTGGGCGAACGGTCCGTGTGGGTCGACCTGCTCGGCGGCAGCTATGAGACCCGCTGTGCGGAGGAGGACAATATCACCGCCGGGTTCGTGGCCAGGGACGTGACGGCCCTTCGAATCGAAGCGGTGCACCCGCCCTATCTCTCCAGCATCAACTACGACTCGACCAGGCCCGACTTCACGGACTGTGTGTTCACCGATAGGGAGGACCACACGTTCGAGCCCCGCACGCTGGAGCTCTATGACGACGGCGACGTCAAGCTCGTTGGCCACACGTTCGAGAAGTTCTGGCGGCCGGAGGACGTGACGGTGGCCGTCGATGGGTCGGAGGAGGCGGGCCTGCACCTGCTACAGGTCTTCCTACCCCATGAGGACGAATGGCTGGAGGTGCTAGTGCTCTATCCCTCCGACGGCTATTGGCGGGCCAAGCCGTTGCCGCCGGAACACCTGGCCAAGTCCGCCTACGGCAGTTCGTTCCTGATCGGGCCCGTGGAGGACGGCGGCCGGCCCATGGTGCGCTTGAGCCGCGTGGACTTCGACCCGGACACGCTCAGCTTTACCCTCGCGTTCGCCGAGGGTGGTTCGGCGACGCTCGCCATTGGGGATGCCGACACCAGCCGCCTGCGCCTGGACGTGACCTTCGATGGACCGGTGGGGCGGGAGCAGCCGTTTGCGGCACTTCGCTCCATGCATGTGACGGAGACGGTGGCTGATGTGGCCCTGGTCGGCTGGCGGGAGAGCGAGTTTGCCCCCTGGCGGAGCCGGCCGATCCTGGGCCTCAAGCGGGAGCGAGCCAGTCAGGTCCGGTTCGGCCGGGAGATCCCGTCGCGTCACAACACGTCCGCCCCCGATATGGTGTTCGGGCCTTTCTGGACGGGCTCAACGACACGCTGAAGACCAATCGCGCTCGCGGCGCTTGACCCGTCAGAGCGTCACGACCGCCCCATCCGCTTTGGAAAGGGCCGTGACCGCGCCGGTGACCTGGATGCCCAGGTCATCGCGCAGGTCCGACGCCTCAAGGCCAAGGGCCCGCAGACCCATCTCACACACCAGGAACTGAACGTCCAGGTCCCGGCAGGCGGCAAGTAGGTCCTCGAACTGGACAACACCGCGTGTGCCGTAGACCTCGTCGGCGTTGGCCCCGTGAAGGCGCCGCCAGCCCTGCTCGTCCTCCAGTGCTAAGCACGCCTCCAGCGTGAAAAACAGAGTCACGGGTACACTAATGGCAGCCGCCGCAGCGGCGAGTACGAGGGCATAATGAACCCGCCCATACTCCCCCGACAGCACGATCAAGCTCAACCGCGTTGGCGGTCCGCCGTTGTCCGTGTCCACGCCGCCACCTGCCTTTGCACCCATTTGAGGATCATCAAGCATGAATAGACAAGTCCGTAATCGTTGGCACACTACCGCAAAGGGGGCAAGCGGGATCGGCGCGCACTCGGATTTTCCGTACCTCCGTCGTCAAGGCTTCACAGATCAACAGGGAGCCGGACAAGCTTTCGCCAATGCTCAACACCTCCTTGATCACCTCCGTGGCCTGCAGGGAGCCGATGGTGCCGCACCAAGCACCGAGCACCCCGGCTTCCGCACAACTGGGCACCTCGCCCGGCGGCGGCGGCTCCCGAAACAGGCAGCGGTAGCACGGGCCGTGGTTGCCGTCGGCGTCGCGTTCCCAGGCCTTATAGGTGCTGACCTGGCCGTCGAAGCGCAACACAGCACCCGAGACAAGAATGCGCCGACCGAAATAGCAGGCGTCATTGAGCAAAAAGCGCGTTTCGAAGTTGTCCGAGCCGTCGGCGATGACGTCATAGTCCGCGAGGATCCGCTCCACATTGCCGAGCGCCAGCCGCTCCACATGGGCGCGCACGTTGACGTCCGGATTGATGGCTGCGATCGTTTGCGTCGCGCTTCGGACCTTGGCTTGGCCGACGTCGCTGGTCTCATGGATGATTTGGCGTTGCAAGTTCGAGAGGTCAACGACGTCCGCATCGATAACGCCGAGCGTGCCGATACCGGCGGCGGCGAGATAGAGGAGCAGGGGTGAACCCAAGCCACCGGCCCCCACCACCAGAACCCTGGCATTCAGGAGGCGTGACTGACCGGCGCCGCCGATCTGGTCCAGTAGGATGTGGCGGGCATAGCGTTGGATCTGGTCTTCGCGGAATTCGATCACGGACCGGAACTCTCCGGCCAGGGGGCTAATCGAGCCCGATGTCCTCGAACAAGGCGGTGGAAAGATAGCGCTCCGCAAAGGAGGGCAGGATCACCACGACGGATTTTCCGACCATGTTGGGGCGGCACGCCACCTCGGCCGCGGCCGCCAGCGCAGCCCCGGAGGAGATGCCCACCGGCAGACCCTCCAGCCTCGCCACATGACGCGCGGTGGCGAAGGCGGTTTCGTTGCCGATCCGAATGACCTCGTCGATCAAGTCCACGTCCAGGACCGACGGTACGAAGCCAGCGCCGATGCCCTGGATCTTATGCGGGCCCGGAATACCGCCGGACAGGACGGGGCTGTCCTCCGGCTCGACGGCAATGATGCGCAAGTCGGGCCGGCGCGCCTTCAACACCTCGCCGAGGCCGGTGGCGGTGCCGCCGGTGCCGACGCCGCTGATGATGGCGTCCACCTCGCCGCCGGTATCGTGCCAGATCTCCTCCGCGGTGGATTTGCGGTGGATGGCGGGATTGGCGGGGTTGTTGAACTGCTGTAGCATAATCGAGCCGGGCGTAGCCGCCACGATCTCCTCTGCACGGGCGACAGCCCCCGGCATGCCCTTGGCGGCCGGCGTCAAGACGATTTCGGCGCCGAGCAGAGCCAGCATCTTGCGACGCTCCACAGACATGCTGTCCGGCATCGTTAGGATCAGGTGATAGCCCTTGGCGGCGCACACGAACGCCAGCGCGATCCCGGTGTTGCCGGAGGTTGGTTCGACCAGGGTCGCACCGGCGTGGATGCGCCCCTCCTGCTCGGCCGTCTCGATCATCGAGAGGCCGATGCGGTCCTTGACGGAGGACAGGGGGTTGTAGAACTCGCATTTGGCTAGGATCGCGGCCCCGGCGCTCCGGTCTGCCGCGAATTTGTGCAACCGGATCAGGGGCGTGTTGCCGATCGTCTCCAGAATGCTGTTATAGATGCGGCCGCGGCCGACGGGGGTGGCCGTAATTGCCGTCGTCGCCTGGTCGTTCATTGCTGGCGTTTCCTCCCGGTCATGCAGAGATCGGCTCAAAAGCCCTCTCCTGCTATGATATCACCTCAACATCGGGTGGCAGAGCCGTTTCGGAAAGCCGGCGCGGCCGGCCGCCAACGCGCATGGATGTCGTCCAGCGGACTCTTTAGATGGAGAAGTCAAGGCTGGTCCGGCCCTCGGAGACGATTCCAGCATCGTTGGCGCGAGCGCAGAGGTCGTCGATGGTTAGTTCGTCGAGGCGGGCCATAACTTCATCCTGGATCGCGCTCCAAAGGGGCCGCACCACCCGTTGCGCCAGCGGCGAGCCGGTTTCGTCTGGGAGAGGATCCTCGGACGTCTCCAACTGACGGACCGTGCGAACAATGTCGCCCACGGAGATACGCCGCCGTTCACGGGCCAGTCGATAGCCACCGCGTGGCCCGCGGACGCCCACGAGCAGGCCGTCGCGAACCAGCTGCTGCAGCGCCTGCTCCAGATAGCGGCGTGGAATCCCCTGGCGACGGGTGATTTCACCGCTTTGTACCGGTTCGCTGCCGGCGTGGTAGGCGATATCCAGCACGGCCTCGATGGCAAACAGGGTTTTGCGGGACAACCGGAGAATGTCCTTACGCGCAGCGATTGCGCCGGATCGATCGGTGTCCTGCGAAGGCTCGGTCCACATGTCAGGCATTGGAGTCCTCGGTATTGGCTGGGATTGAGGGGGATGGGGCAGCGGGCGGGCCGCCAGTCAGGCCCGTGGAGCCGAAGCCGCCCTCGTTCCGGTCGCTCGCCGGAAGTATTGAGACAGGGCTCCAGGTAATTCGAGTGACGGGTGCGATGACGAGTTGGGCAATCCGCATGCCACGCTCGATCCGAAACGTCCGGTCGCTCAAATTGATCAGGATGACGCCGACCTCGCCGCGGTAGTCGGCGTCGATCGTACCGGGTGCGTTGAGAAGCGTGATCCCATGGTTGGCAGCCAAGCCGGAGCGCGGACGCACTTGGCCTTCAAACCCGGGCGGAAGGGCAAGCGCAATGCCCGTCGGCACGATGGCTCGGGCGCCCGGGACCAGGTCCTGCACGTCCATGACAGCGGCGAGCAGGTCGAGCCCGGCCGCTGCTGCGGTGGCATAGTGTGGCAGGGCCAAATCGCGGGCGTGATCGAGCTGGCGGACCGGCACGGCGAGGTCTGGTGCCGGTCTCATCGGGCAGATCCTTGGTTGAACCAATCGGCGACGCGACCCATCAGGCCGTCAGCCACGGCCTCCTTGCTCATGGCCGGCCAGGCTTCGACCCGATCGTCGGCCACGACCAGATGGACGGTGTTGGCTTCGCCGCCAAAAGTTCCGGTGTCTGCGGACACATCGTTGGCGACAATCCAGTCGCAGCCCTTGGCGTGCCGCTTGGCAACGGCGTGGGCAACAATGTCGTCCGTTTCCGCGGCAAAGCCGATCACCAAGCTGGGTCGGCGCGACCCGGCCGCAGCGATGCTCGCCAGGATGTCTGGGTTCTCTTCGAGTTGAAGGCTTGGCGGCTGGCGGTCTGGGCCTTTCTTCACCTTCTGGTTGGCCGGTTGTAGCACGCGCCAGTCGGCGACGGCGGCGGCAAAGACGGCAATGTCGACCGGCAGCGTCTGCTCGCAAGCGGTAAGCATCTCCTGAGCGGTCTCGATGCGGATCACCCGCACACCCGGCGGATCGGGCACCTGGCTGGGTCCGGAGACGAGCGTGGTGGCCGCGCCAGCGCGGCTTAAGGCTGCGGCGATGGCATGCCCTTGCTTCCCCGACGAGCGGTTGGCGATGAACCGGACCGGATCGATCGGCTCGTGTGTCGGCCCGCTGGTCACCAGCGCGGACTTCCCTGAAAGCGACCGGGATTGGGAAAAGAACGCGTTGATTGCGGTCAAAATCTCCGCCGGCTCAGCCATCCGGCCCGGGCCGAATTCGCCGCAGGCCATGTCGCCGTCATTGGGGCCGACCATCAACACGCCGCGGTCGGCGAGGGTTGCCACATTGGTCGTCGTTGCCGGGTGTTGCCACATCCGCACGTTCATGGCCGGCGCCGCCAACACCGGCTTGTCGGTGGCGAGCAACGCCGTGGTGGCCAGATCGTCGGCCATTCCGGCCGCCATGCGGGCGAGCAGATCGGCCGTTGCCGGTGCCACGACCACCAGGTCCGCTTCCCGGGACAGCCGGATGTGCCCCATCTCACTCTCGTCGGTGAGGGAGAACAGGTCCGTGTAAACACGGTCCTCGGTCAGGGCCGCAAGCGACAGTGGGGTGACGAACTCAGCGCCGGCTCGGGTCAGAATGCACCGCACGGATGCCCCTTGTTCGCGGGCCCGGCGGATCAGATCGAGGGTCTTGTAGGCCGCGATCCCGCCGGAAACGACCAAGAGAATTCTTTTGCCGTGCAGCAAAACCCACCAGCTTTCATTTCACCATGACCATGTGTTGAACGGTAAAAGGCTCTACCCGGCCGGGCAAGTGCGGTTTTTGCGGCCTACCAATGCATTTTTTGGAAAGCCCTTGTGTTTACTGGGATATGTGGCGATGGTGCAGGTGCACAATCGGGGCGATTGTGTCACCCAGCAGTAGAACAGTTCGACGGTGCCGGAGCGACTCAGAAGCTCAACAGCACCAAAGCCAGCACCGCCAGGATGGCGAGCCACAGTGGCCAGGTCGGAGCTTCGGAACGCACCGTCGTATTGACCACGAATTGGCGATCTTTGCCGTTGGCGGTTTCAGGTTTGTCGAGTCGTTCGGCTGTGCGCTCCAGCGTCTTCAGCAGGCGGGGCAACCGGAGCACGAGATTTGCCAGATCGCTGGCCGCCTCGCGCAGCCGTGCTTCCGGACCCAGGTTGCGGATCGTCCAATCCTCGACCAGGGGACGCGCCAACAGCCACATGTTTGCCTCCGGGCACAGGTTGCGGCCGGTCCCTTCCGCCACCAGCATGGTCTTTTGGAGCAGCAGCAGTTGCGGCTGCGCCTCCATGGCAAACGTTTCGGTGACCTGAAACAACTGGCCCAGCAACCGGGCCACCGAGATTTCGTTCTGGGGCTTGTCCAGAATTGGCTCGCCGATGGAACGGCAGGCCTGGGTGAAGGCCTCGACCGATTGATCGGCCGGCACCCAGCCCGCTTCGAAGTGGACCTCGGCGGCGCGCCGATAGTCCCGCTGCAGGAAGGCAAGCAGCATCTCAGCGAGGGTGCGCCGCGTTGCCACATCGAGCCGGCCCATGATGCCGAAATCGATGACGACTATGGCGCCGTCCGAGCGCACGAACATGTTGCCCGCATGCAAATCCGCGTGAAAAAAGCCATCCCGAAACACTTGATAGAAGAAAGCCTCGGCGGCGTGCGCGATGATCCGGGTCGGGTCGTGGCCAGCCGCGATCAGGGCCTCGCGGTCGTCGATGGGCAGGCCCTCGATCCATTCCAGCGTCAGCACGCGTTCCGATGTCCGGGTCCAGTCGACGGCTGGCACCCCGTAGTGGGGGTTGTCGGCGAAATTCTCCGCCAACTCGGCGGCGGCGGCGGCCTCGAAGCGCAGGTCCATCTCGATCGCGACGGACTCGGCGAGTGTGCGCACAGACTCGACCGGCTTTAGCCGACGCCATTCGGGCTGGGTCGCCTCGATCAGCTCCGCAATCCACGCCAGCAAATCTAGCTCGCGGCGAAAGGCCGCGCGCACGTCCGGCCGCAGCACCTTCACGGCCACGGCGCGGCCGTCCATGGTCTCGGCGCGGTGGACCTGGGCGATGGAGGCCGCAGCGACAGCGGTGTCGTCGAAGTGCCGGTACAGGGTCTCGACCGTGGCGCCCAGCTCGGCCTCGATGGTGGCGCGGGCGACGTTGCCGGGAAAAGGCGGCAAGCGGTCCTGCAGCGCTGACAGATCGGCCGCGACCTCCTCGCCAAGCAGATCCGATCGGGTCGAGAGCGCTTGTCCGAACTTAATGAACGAAGGACCGGCTTCCTGCAATGCGCGTGCGAGACGCTCACCCGGGCGACCGGCCTCGCTGCGGCGCGAAACCTGGCGGACCAGCCAAGTCAGCGGCGGCGCGATCCCCGGTCCTTCCAGCAGGAACAAAGCATCGTGATGGGCCAGGATGCGGGCAAGGCGGATCAGACGAACAACGTTACGGGCGCTCCGCACGATCATCGCCGTGTTCCTGCCTCAGCGCCCGAGCCGATCCGCCGGCGAACTCAAACGCGCCAGGCGGCGTGGATGGCGGCGATGCCACCGGAGAGATTTTGGACGTTCACGCGCTCCAGACCGGCTGAAGTGATCATGCGCGCAAACGCGTCCTGGTCGGGGAACCGGCGTATGCTCTCGGCCAGGTACTGGTACGAGCTGCGGTCGTCGGCGACAAGTCCCCCCAGCACGGGCAGGACGCGGAACGACCAGGCATCGTAGGCTCGGTCCAGAATGGGCAGGAGGACCCTGGAAAACTCCAGGCAGACAAAGCGACCGCCCGGCTTGAGCACGCGGCGTGCCTCCCGCAGTACGGCATCGATGTGGGTACAGTTGCGAATGCAGAACGCGATCGTGTAACCGTCGGCGCAGGCGTCCGGAAGTGGCAGACGCTCGGCGTCGCCGGCCACCCAGCGGATCTCATCCGTCAAGCCACGATCGATCGCACGATCCCGGCCGACGGCCAGCATCTGACTGTTGATATCGACGACCGTCACCCGCTCGACCCCGCACGCCTGCAGCCGGCGGGCGATATCGCCCGTGCCGCCGCCCACGTCGACAACGTGGCTGTTCCGGCGGGGGGGCAGGCGATCCACCATCGCGGCTTTCCACAATCGGTGGATGCCGAGGCTCATGAGATCATTCATCAGATCGTAGCGGCTGGCGACGGAGTCAAAGACACCCCTGACCAGCGCGGCTTTGTCATCGACGGCCACTGTCCGGAAGCCAAAGTGGGTTGTGGCGCCGTCGTTCGCGTGTGGGCTTTCGACCATGATCGGGACCATACTGGAACGCTTTGGCCGGCGCCAGAGGTCGAGGTGGCGCCCTTCAACGCCGGTGACCCTGGAAAGGAGATCGCGATTACATGCCCGAGTTGCCGGAGGTGGAGACGGTGCGGCGTGGCCTGGAGCCCATCCTCAGGGGCCGCCGCCTTGTTCACGTCAAGGCGCATCGCCCGGATCTGCGCTTTCCGCTGCCCGTCGGGTTCGTGCGGGCATTGCGGGGACGCCTGGTTCTGGACGTGGACCGGCGCGGCAAGTTTCTCCTGATCCGGCTGGAGGGCGAGATGGTCTGGATCGCCCATCTCGGTATGTCCGGGCGTTTTCACGCCCACGACGGTGCGGCCGGTACGCTCGCCGTACCACCGGCCGAGCTCCACGATCATGTGGAAGTGTCGACGGACGACGGTTGGTGTGTGCGTTTTCGCGATCCGCGACGGTTCGGCTTTATGGACCTGTGTCCTGGTCCTGAGCTGGCCGCCCACTCGATGTTGGCGCGCCTGGGGCCGGAGCCTCTGACGCCGGCGTTCGACCCAACCCATCTGGCCCGTTGCCTCGCTGGGCGCACCGCCTCCATCAAGGCTTGCCTGCTCGACCAGCGCGTGGTCGCGGGTCTCGGCAACATTTACGTCTGCGAAAGCTTGTTTCGCGCCAGGCTGTCACCGTCCCGGGAAGCCGGCGCGGTGCGTGGCCGCCACCTGGACCGGCTGGTTGCGGCCATTAAGGCGGTGTTGAACGAGGCCATTGCGGAGGGCGGTTCCAGCTTGCGAGATCATCGACGCCCATCGGGCGAGGTGGGAACGTTTCAGGATGGGTTCGCCGTTTACGGCCGGGCCGGTGAAGCCTGTCCCGGATGCACATGCGACGTGGCGAAGACGGGCGGGGTGCAGCGGATGGTTCAGACGGGCCGCTCGACCTTCCATTGTCCGCGCCGTCAGCGCTAGAGTAGCCACCAGCGAAGCCGGAGCCTGGACAGTGTCCGCACCAGCCGGTCCGTTCGCGCAACGCCTCATCCGTGACACGGCGCTAACCGCCGCGTTCAGACCAAGGAAACCAGGGGAGAGGAAAGCATGGCCTACGAATTCATCATTGCTGAGACGAAAGACGGCGTCGGCGTCATCACGCTGAACCGTCCGAAGGCTCTGAATGCGCTCAACGCCGAGTTGATGAGCGAGGTGGCCGCGGCCGTCGACGCCTTCGAGGCGGACGACACCGTCGGCTGCATCGTCGTCACGGGCGGCGACAAGGCCTTTGCCGCCGGCGCCGATATCAAGCAGATGAAGGATAAGACCTTCATGGACTGCTACACGGAGAACTTCCTGACACCCGGATGGGAGCGGGTCGCCGCCGCTCGCAAGCCGACGATCGCAGCCGTGGCCGGCTTCGCCTTGGGCGGCGGCTGCGAGTTGGCGATGATGTGCGATATGATCATTGCCGCCGACACGGCGGAGTTCGGCCAGCCGGAAATTACCATCGCGACGATCCCCGGTCTCGGCGGGACCCAGCGTCTGACGCGAGCCGTCGGCAAGTCAAAGGCCATGGATCTGAACTTGACCGGACGCCGGATGAAAGCCGACGAGGCCGAGCGCGCCGGGCTCGTGGCGCGCGTTGTACCGGCCGATCAACTGATGGATGAGACCATGAAGGCGGCGACCAAGATCGCCAGCATGTCTCGCCCCATCGCCATGCTTGCCAAAGAGGCCGTGAACCGGGCCTTCGAGCTGACCTTGAGCGAGGGCATTCGCTTTGAGCGGCGAATGTTCCATGCCACGTTCGCCACCTTGGACCAAAAAGAGGGCATGAACGCGTTTGCCGAAAAGCGCAAACCGACATGGCAAAACCGTTGATCTTTCAGGGAAAGGCAGGGCCGCGTTGGCGGCCCTGCGCAACGGGCGTCGAGTCGGCGTTGACCGATCGGTCTGGCTGCGCTAAAAAACTCGGATCGGTCTAAATAGGTTTCAAGCAGGTGACAGATGGCTCATCACGCTTCGGCGAAGAAGCGAATTCGACAAGTTCGTAAGCGAACCATGGTCAACCGGATGCGCGTCCAGCGGATCCGCACGTATCTCCGCAAGGTCGAAACGGCCATCTCATCGGGCAATCGCGATGCGGCATCGTCCGCGTTTCGCGAAGCGCAACCTGTGCTGCAGAGTGGCGTGAACAAGGGTGTGGTCCACCGCAACCGGGTGGCCCGCAAGCTGTCTCGCCTGTCGGCGCGTATCAAGGCCTTACCCACCGGCGACTAGCTAGGCACCGCGCCCGGTCGGGGCGCGGTGCGACAGTTTGGCTTGAATAGAACAATTCAGGCCAATAAAGGGGCTTTGTAAACGATCCGGACAAAAATATATGAGTTTCCAATGAACTAAAAAGGATGTCGCGTCTGTCAAGACAAAGTTGTTGAGTGTTCCGCTTTCGATCTCGTTGAACGCATAACAGACGCGAATTACGTTGAAAGGCTGTTGGGGCAAGGCAAATAAAAAAGGTCGCCCTACCGTCAAGTAACGCAGGGATCGTTGAAAAAATGGTCGCCACGGCGAATGCTCTGTCTGGGCCGTATTGCAGTATTTGGGGTGCTTGCCAAAGATTTGTTGTGTCTTGCGTCGACCTTTTTTTCTCGCTCCCGAATAAAAATTATTTTCGCGCGGGACTTTTTGGGTTGTCGTTATACCCAAATGGGCTATTCTCCACGACGTGGCGGCCTGAGCGTTCACCCGCTTCGTGCGGCGGAAAAGCGCCTCACTGGTCTGTCACACGGTGTGGTCGTCTCCGGGACGTATGGTCCAGGTCCGCTGAGTTCAGGCAGGTCGATGGTCATTGGTCATGGTCCGTCGGTCAGTGGGCCGAGCCGGCTGCGGGGATATTTGTCGAGCGCGCAAGGGGGGGCTGAGTGTCCCGGGTTGGAGGGCCGTCGGTACGGCCCGCGATGGCGGTATGAGCCCCGAAACCCCATGGCCTGTGCGATGGAACGGCAAGATCTACCCGGCGGCGGAGACGAGATTTGGGGTCAAGGTCTAGGATGGGGCGGCTTTGTAATGATCGGTGGTGAGGATCGAACTCCACTCGATGGGCAGTGGGTGCGGGTTAGCGGGCTTTTGCGCAGCGAAATTGGAGAAGCGGCTTATCAAAGTTGGCTGAAACCAATGCGCATCGACGGTGTTCAAGGTGGGTTGCTAACCATGGCAGCGCCTACCCGATTTATGCGCGATTGGGTGATGGCCCATTACGCAGACCGGATGCGCGCACTCTGGGGGGGCGAAAACCCCGACGTGGAGCGCATAGATATCGTCGTCGTCGGCGATCTGGACGATGCCTCTGAGGGGAACCTGAGCGCGCTCGCGCCGTCGGATGCGTCCGGGAATGGGCTCGGGAACGGGCATTGCGCCCGCGGCAATGGCGCGACGCTCGCCCCGCTGCATGCCAGGTCCGATGTATCCGCTGCGCCGCAGTCCGTCGCCGAACTGGCGGAGGAAATCGGCGCGCCGCTGGATACCCGTTTCACCTTCGATCAGTTTGTCGTCGGCAAGCCCAACGAGTTTGCGTACGCCGCTGCTCGTCGGGTGGCCTCGGCCGAGCGGCCGCCGTTTAACCCGTTGTTCCTGTACAGCGGCGTCGGGCTCGGCAAGACTCATCTGCTCCACGCCATCGCCTGGGCGATCCGCACCCAGGAGCCGCGCCGCTCGGTGGTGTACCTTTCGGCAGAGAAGTTCATGTACCGTTTCATTCGGGCGCTGCGCGAACAAAACACGGTTGATTTCAAGGAGCAGTTCCGCTCGGTGGATGTCTTGATGATTGACGACGTGCAGTTCATCAGCGGCAAGGAATCCACCCAGGAGGAGTTCTTTCACACCTTTAACGCGCTGGTCGATCAGGGCCGCCAGATCGTCTTGTCGGCGGACAAGTCGCCGAGTGACCTTGAGGGCATTCAGGAGCGCCTCAAGTCCCGCCTGAATTGCGGATTGGTGGCCGATATTCATGCCACGACCTATGAGCTTCGCCTCGGCATTCTGCAGGCTAAGGCGGAACAGATTGGCGTTGAGGTTCCGCGCAAAGTCATGGAATTTCTCGCCCACCGGATCACCGCGAACGTCCGCGAGCTCGAGGGCGCGCTCAACAGGGTCGTTGCTCATGCCCAGCTGGTCGGTCGCGACATCACGCTGGAGTCCACGCAAGAGGTTCTGCAGGATCTGCTGCGGGCCAACGATCGCCGGATTACCATCGACGAAATCCAAAAGCAGGTAGCGACCCACTTCAACGTTCGGGTTGCCGACATGCACTCTCCACGGCGGGCTCGGGCGGTGTCGAGACCGCGCCAGGTGGCCATGTATCTGGCCAAGCAACTCACAGCTCGTTCGCTGCCGGAGATCGGACGCAAGTTTGGCGGCCGTGACCACACCACGGTCATGCATGCGGTCAAGAAGGTGGAGGAGCTGATTGCCCGCGACAGCGCCTTTGGTGAGGATGTGGAGCTCTTGCGCCGCATGCTGGAGAGCTAAGGTTCGATCACGGCTTTCATCCCACGCGGTCCGGCCGGGTGTGGTGCCGGTTGGGGTGGTGTCGGTTCGGGCTTCGGCACCTGCAATGACATCCTTGGCGGGGGCGGACGACTGCTCGTGGCGCGCTGGCTCCCAACGTCAACGCCATGGAAACTCGTTCGCTTTTCCGCGTTCTCTGGTATAATTGCGTACTGGTTTCGCCGGCTGACGGTTCTCCCTGTTCCCGCCTAAAGACCAGACGATGTCGTCGCCAAGAGCCGCGCGGCCATTGACGCCGCTAGGTCCAATCGACCTCGGTTTGATAAGATCTTAGGACTTCACGACACTGGGAAACGATGAAATTCAGCATTGAACGGGCGGCTCTCTTGAAGACCCTCGGCCATGTTCAAAGCGTGGTTGAGCGCCGCAACACCATTGCGATTCTCAGCAACATCCGAATGGATGCCGAGGCTGACGGGTTACGCATCACCGCAACTGACATGGATCTTGAGGTCGTTGAACTCGTGACCGCTGGCGTCACGATGACGGGGTCGACCACCGTCCAGGCTCACACACTCTACGACATCGTCCGAAAGCTTCCCGATGGTGCCGAGATCCTGGTCGAGCAGGCCGGCGATGCCGACGCACTCAAAATGGCAAGCGGACGCTCGCGGTTCACGCTGCCCTGCCTGCCCGTCTCCGATTTTCCTGTCATGGCGGCGGGGGAGACCGGCCATCGCTTCCGGCTTGCCGCCAGCGATCTACGGAGCCTGGTGGACCGCACCCGCTTCGCCATCTCCACGGAGGAGACGCGCTACTACCTGAACGGCATCTACTTGCACGCCGCCGACCTGGATGGTGTGTCCATGTTGCGCGCGGTAGCGACGGACGGCCATCGCCTGGCCCGCTTCGATCTGCCGCTGCCGGAAGGAGCGGCCGGCATGCCGGGCGTGATCGTGCCGCGCAAGACGGTGGCCGAGTTTCGCCGTCTCATCGACGAGGTTTCGGACGACATCGAGGTCCAACTCTCGGAGACCAAAATCCGTTTCCAGTTCGCCTCCGCCGTGCTCACCTCCAAGCTGATCGATGGCACGTTCCCCGACTATGAGCGCGTCATCCCGCGCCACAATGACAAGCGCCTGCAGGTGGACTGCCGCAAGTTTTACGAGGCCGTCGATCGCGTGTCCGCCATCTCCAGCGAGAAGTCCCGCGCCGTCAAGATCATGATCGAGAACGGCACCCTGGTCCTCTCCGCCACTAGCCCGGAGCAGGGCAGCGCCGTGGAGGAGCTGGAGGCGACCTATGACGGCGATCATTTGGAAATCGGCTTCAATTCCCGCTATTTGCTGGATATTGCGGAGCAAATTGAAGGCGAGTCGGCGCAGCTCTCCTTGGCCGATGCCGCTTCGCCCACAATCCTCGAGGAACCGGGAGATGGCAGCGCGATCTACGTCCTCATGCCGATGCGTGTTTGAGGCGCGCCGGGGCCGGTCCGGCTTAGGCGACGGCGTCCGCTCCCGCTTGTTCGTCCGATCTTAGCTACGAGCGCGAACCCGTGATCACGCTCGACGATCCTTCGCTCCTGCGCAGCGCTGCCACGGCTGCCCGCTGTCTATCGGCGTTCGTTGTCTGGGGTGGGCAACAGGCACGTCCCAGCATCGTGTCGCAGTCCCTTGGCCACGGTGATCCCGCCAGCCCGAAACGCGATGATGCTGCCAGTGCTGGATCCGGGGCTGCCCCGGCCCGCTCGGGCGTGGCCGTCAACCGCCTGGTCCTCACGGATGTTCGCTGTTTTCCCAGCCTGCGGCTTGAGGAACACCTGCTCGCCCATGGGCCGACAGGGCCAGCAGGCGGTCCGGCCGCCGTGGCCGTCACCGGCGCCAACGGGGTCGGTAAGACAACCGTGCTGGAGGCCCTGTCCCTGTTGGCACCTGGACGTGGTATCAAGCGGGCCCGGCTAGAGGACATCGGCCATCGCCGGGCGGTGGATGTGGATGTGGAGCCGGCTTCGGCCCCCACACAAGCCCACCCCCCCACACCTACCCCATGGGCGATTGCTGCCCGCGGGCGTGTCGCCGGCAGCCCCGTGGGCATCGGCACCGGCGTATGGAAGCCAACGGGGGGGGGGGGGGGGCCTGGCGACATCAGCGGCTGGCGGACGCGGCCCGATTATGCCTCGGTCAATCTGGTCGAGCCCGATGCCGTGGAGGTGGCCGCTCTCCTCGCCGAGCTCGGGGTGGCCGTCGAAGCCGGGATCTGGTCGCGCGCCGACGCCGATCGCTACCTCGCCGAAATCGATCCCGCGATCTGCGTGAGGATCCTCGTCGAAATGCCGGACACGGAGCCGGCGGCCGCGCTCGCAGAGGCCGGGGCGGTGCTCGCCCGGCTCTCGGAGCCGGCCGGGGGGCCGCCGGTTCTCCTGCATGGCGCCGGGCGGAGCGCCTGGCCCTGTCTCGCCCTCGCGGCAACGCTCGGGCTCGATGCGCGCGCCGGGTTCGAGGACATGACCGCCCTGCCCGACGGGA
>CAZUDB010000059.1:0-20750 GCA_964619055.1 uncultured Rhodospirillaceae bacterium | reverse complement strand
GAGGGAGCGGGTCAAAGTGGCGTTCAGCCGACATCCGCGTTGACGCGCCCCCCCTCCTCCGCCTAGTGGGGCACGATCGCAATTGGGGAGAGCCGACGGCCATGAGAGCGGTGCTGGTGGTGGAGGACGATGCGGAGATGGCGGCGTTTCTGGTGGAGTCGCTGCGGCGCTTCGGGCTTGCCGTCGACACTGTGGCCCGTGGCCGCGACGGCGTTGCCCGCGCCACCGCCGGTGACTACGCGGCGATCGTGCTGGACCGCATGCTGCCGGATCTGGATGGGGTTGCGGTCCTGCAGGCGCTCCGGATCGCCAAGGTCCACACCCCGGTGTTGTTTTTGAGCGCGCTCAGCTCCACGGATGAACGCATTGCCGGCCTGCGGGCCGGAGCCGATGACTATCTTACCAAACCGTTTTCGATGGACGAATTGCACGCCCGCCTCGAAGCGCTGATGCGCCGTCCCGCCGAATTTAGTGACAGCCAAATCCTCGTGTGCGGGGATTTGGAGTTGGATCTGGAGCGCCGCACTGCCAAGCGGGGAAGCCGCATTCTGGACCTCAAGCCGCGGGAGTATCAGATGCTCGAGTATCTGGTGCGCCATCAGGGCAAGGTGGTGACCCGGGCCATGCTGCTCTCCAGCGTGTGGGGCTTTGAGGGTGAACCGCCCACCAATCTG
Source organism: uncultured Rhodospirillaceae bacterium (assembly GCA_964619055.1). Lineage (GTDB taxonomy): Bacteria > Pseudomonadota > Alphaproteobacteria > Rhodospirillales > Defluviicoccaceae > CAYVUM01. The sequence goes on along the minus strand of CAZUDB010000059.1, from coordinate 20,076 downwards.
ATCGACGTCCACATCAGCCGGCTGCGGCGTAAGGTCGATGCTGCCGGCGACGTGGCCTTGATCCAAACCGTGCGAGGGACGGGATACCGGGTGTCGGCGGAGCCCTGAGCTCGTCATGCTGAAGCGTTTTTGGACCTCAACCACCCAGCTGGTCGCTATCCAGGTGGCGGTCATCTTCCTGGTCACGATCCTGGTGTTGTCCGGCGTTCACCGGTCGACGGTGGACTTGATCAATGAGCAGTTGGCGCCGGCGATCCGCACCGAGGTTCAGGGTTTGTCGCAGATCTCCCGGCTGAACGGTGTTCACGATATTGGCAGGCGCATCGTCTATCGCTTGGCCAGCACCCCCAGCCGCGAGAACGTCTATCTGGTGGTGGCCGCCGATGGCGAGCCCCTGTACGGCAACGTGGACGCCTGGCCCGGAGGCCTGGCCGCGGCGCCCATGACATTGACGGCGCCATCCGCTCCGTCGTCTTCCGAGCCGCTCCAAGAGGTTCGGTTGTTTCGCACCGACGTGCAGCGGTGGGCCAAGGTGCTGGTGCTGACCCGTCAACTCGACGACGGTGAGCGCCTGCTCGTGGGACGCGATGCTCGGGCCGGCCTAAAGTCCGGCGATGCCATGGGGCGGGCGCTGTTGACCGCCCTGGTGCTCACCGTTGGGGCGGGCATGCTGTTGGCGTGGGGGTTATCGCGCCTGATCTTGCGTCGTGTCGACGAGGTCGCCACCACGGCGCGCACCATCGCGGCCGGCGATCTGACGAGTCGCGTGCCCGACCGCGGCTCCGGTGACGAATTCGACCGCCTGGCCGGCACGCTGAATGCCATGCTGGGACGGATCGAAGCGCTCGTCACCAACCTTAGAATGGCAACGGACAGCCTCGCCCACGACTTGCGCAGCCCGCTGACGCGCCTTAGCAACCACATCCACAAAGCCATGGCGGGGCAGAACGGGGCGCTGGCCTCGGACCAACAGGCCCATCTGGCCCTCGCCCTGGCGGAAAGCGAACAGATCCAAAAGATCCTCGGCTCCCTGCTCAACATTGCCCGGGCTGAGGCGGGGGTCGGCCGGGATCAGTTTGCCCCGCTCGATTTGGCGGGGCTGGCCGGAACGGCGGTGGATCTGTTTGAGCCGGCGGCTGAGGATGCGGGGATTGTCCTCTCCTTGCAGGCGCCGACGGCCGTTCCGATGACGGCGCACAGTCACTTACTGTTTCTGGCCCTTTCAAACCTGCTGGAAAATGCCCTGAAGTTTGCGCCGCACGGCTCGGAGGTCGTGGTCTCCGTCACCGCCACGGCCGGAGGCGCTGTTCTCAGCGTCGCGGACCAAGGCCCAGGCGTGCCCGCGGCCGACCGGGCGCGCATCGCTGAGCGCTTCGTCCGCCTGGATGCGGGCCGCGGTGGCAGCGGCGCCGGACTGGGGCTGGCCCTCGTAGGAGCGATCGCCCGGCTCCATGGCGCGAGCATGGAGCTGGCGGACAACGACCCCGGCCTGATTGTGACCCTCCGTTTCGGTCCGCACGGGGCGGATGTTGGACGAACGCCGCCGGTCGCCTCGTGACGCCGAGGAAGGACCCGGCGGCGCCAAGTCGTCGTTCCCTAATCGTCCAGCGTGGTGGGCGCCGACGTGTAAAGCCAGATGATAATGCCAATAAAGATAAAAAATTCGATGTTCAGCAATGTGTCGATTATAGAGTCGCTGCTCAATATTGCCGCGGCCACGTCCTGCTCGGTCATGATAGCTTCTCCTCGCGCAGAGCCCGGTAAAGGCTGACCATCAGCAAGTGGACAATGAACACGAACGGCATGGCGCCGAGCGAGATCAGCGAGCGCACGGCATCGATGCTGTTCGATAGAATCATCACCAGGCCCAACGCCGCCAACAGCACGCCCCAGATCAGCTTGATCCGAACGGACGGGTTGGCGTCTCCGCCGGTCGAAAACATGCCCAGCACAAACGCGGCACTGACCACGCTCGTGACGATGAACAGAAAGGCAGCCGCAACGATCACCGCAGTCGTCACGGTCGACAACGGTAACAGACTCATCAAGAAGAAAATGGACTCGTTGAAGTTCGCCTGAACCTCTTGCACGATGGGGATGTCGGTCCGCAGTGCTGCATAAAACCCGATGCTGCCGAACACGCCGAACCAGAAAATCGAAAACAGCGACGGGATCAGCATCACTCCAATCACAAACTCTCGAATTGTGCGTCCACGAGAGATGCGGGCCACGAAGACGCCGACGAACGGTCCCCAGGCGAGCCACCAGGCCATGTAGTTGAGGGTCCAACCCTGAAACCAGCCGCCGATCTCGTCATCAAAAAAAGTAAACGTTTGAAAGCCCTGCGGAATTACGCGGGCGAAATAATCCCCGATGCCGCCGAGGATCCCGCCCATCATGTAGGAGGTAGGGCCTGCTAGCAGCACATACACAACCAGGAGCACCGCCAAGCCCATTGCGATGTTGGAGAGCATGGCCATGCCTTTGCTGAGATCCACCAGCAACGGCAAAATGAACGCCACGCACATTACGGAAAACACGACAAGTGCGAGCCAGCCGCTCGTATCCGTCAGGCCGAGTAGCTTGGCAACACCGCCTTCGACTTGAAAAACGCCCATGGCAACCGAGCCCGCAACGCCGATCGCGATGGCAACGATGGCCGACAAGTCGCTGAGCCAGCCGACAGCGACGGTGACGCGATTGCGACCGAACACCCGCTGCAGCGGCGCGCTGACCAAGTTGGCGCAGCCTTTTCGGAAGCCAAAGTAGGCGATGACAAGGGCGGTCATGCCGTAGATCGCCCACGCGTGCAGTCCCCAATGGAAATTGGTTATGAATCGAGCTTCTTGGGCCGCAATCGGCTTCTCCACAAACTGGCTTGCCAGCGCGTAGTGCGTCAGCGGCTCAGCGGCACCGTAATACAGAAGCCCCACCCCCATGCCAGCGGCGAACAGCATGGCGAGCCAACTCACCGTATCAAATTCCGGCTCGTCGTCGTCCGCGCCCAGCTTGATGCGGCCATAGGGTGAGACGGCAAGGCCGATCCCGAACAGCAGCATCATGCTGGCCGTCAGCATGATGAACCACCCGCGAGAGGTGAAATAGGTTCTCACGGCGGAGGACGCCAACTCCGCCAACCCGGTGTTGTCAATGATACCCCAGGCGGCAATGGCACCGGTCAAGACCAGCGCCGTGAGTAGAAGCGGATTCTTAAACATCACTGGGGGGCCTGAAGATAAAATATGCTCGCAGGCAATAATTTAGCGAAAGGACGGCTAAGACACATGGCGCTGAGCCAAAGTCAAAAACCGAAACGGCGGACCACAACGATCTACGGCCCGCCGCTTCTATCCGATGCGACCGAATACTAATTCTCGTATTTGAAAGCGGGGGCCGCTTCCATCATGTCTTTGGTTACGCCCGGGAACACGAATTTACCGGCAACCGGTGCGGTGAAGCGTGCAACCGGCACGAGCACCTGCTTCTTACCGATGCCGAGGAAACCACCGACATCGACGATCGCATAAGAAACGCCGGCGCCCTTATCGATGATGATGTCGGAAACGGTTCCGATCGTGGCCGGCGGCGAGGCGTCATTGATGATGTCCTTGCCGAGGACTTGGTTCTTGGCGCTCCAACCACCAACGGCCGCCTGGATGGTCTTGTCGTCCATGACCACGACACCGGCGGTGGGGGGCTGCTGGCTTTGCAGCGTATCGCTTGTCTGACCATTGGCGGTCACATCGATTAGAACAACGGTCAGTCCGACGGTCATCACCGCGGCCAGTCGACGTCCGATCATTCGGTTTCTCCTCTACTTTCTCGTAAGGCTTGGTCAAGCCCGGAGCGTTTGCGTATGAATAGCCGCACTAAAGCGGTCTGGGACCGATAAAGGCAAGCCCTTTTCGTCTAGCGGCATGTTATCCGGAAGGAGCCCCCAACGAAAACCTGCTCGAACGGCCCCAATCATGAGACGAGCCTGTGGCGCAAATCTCGACAAACGATATGTGCTCCATCAGCATCGTTGCAACCATTCTTGTTGGTTTTCACAAGCCGCGAAGAGATCCTGAAATACGTCGATTTTGGGACTTCACCCGCATCGGGGAAAGCGCTTTGACGCGTCTGAAAGTGTCTGGCGCCAGCCGCAACTATGTCCTTTTTTTGTCGAATTGGTCGCGTCAGGTGCTTGTTCGGCGATGCCTCGGACGGCGTGGTGACTCTCGGCTTAAGCGCTGGGGCAGTGCTTCTTCTATCCGACAGCGGCACTCGGCTACTGGCGCGGACGGAGGGCTGGCGCCGCGCTCAGGGCTGACCAGCCGCAGCGGCGGTGATGCGTCGCGCCAAGGCCTCGACCACCCAGCTCTTTGGGGGCAAGCCGGACCGAGGCGGCCTGGTCCCAGGTCACCACGTTGTCGGTGGTCGAAAAATTGCGGCAATGACGCCCCTCGATCGCCGAGCAGTCGAGAATAGCCGCCCAAAACCAAGGGGCTGTGGATAAATTTAGAACGACTCCAAAGTGTTTCACGTGAAACACTTTAGAATCCTTCTAAAATCGCTCCGAACCCCCTGTTCATAAATCGGGAATTTCGGCATTTATCGAATCAAGGGTCGAAAAACCGGTATCCATCTAGTCCGGTCAGGACTACGCCGTCATTTGTCCGAGTCCATGGGGCCGGCGACCTGGAGGATAGTTGCGTGCGACAACAATGGACCGCCAGCATACGCCTAAATGCTGATGCTGTTTGGAATCCTCCAGGGCAGCAAGTAGGGGTAGGAGAAGCGGCGCTGTTGGTTGGCACGAGAGATCTCACCGCCGACGCGGTACAGATTGCATTGGAAACGCGCAACGGCATCCCAAGCAGCCTGGTCGTCAAAGTCCTTCTCCTGATAAAACCCAAGCATGTCGTATTGATAGGTTCCCAAGTAATACATCACCGCCACCTGTTTGCCCGTCACCACGCTCGGCGGATGGTTGGGAGGGAAATAAGATAACAAGTCCATCGTCGTCGGCTGATCCCCTTCCGAGGGCATCTCACGGTACCCGGCCAGCGGCATGTTGGGCACATGGCCCAAGTAGTCCCACTGAGTAAAGTTGACCGCAGCATGCTGCGGGCCGCACGTCCAAATTATGGCTGCCAACACCTCTATAAGCGATCGTCGGTCTTTGATTGCCCCGTCGGGCGTCAAGTTGCGAACGTTGAGCCGATTAGGGTCGGTAAGCTCCAAAACAAAGAGCTCCAGCTCCCGGTCGTTCATAACATCGTCGTCGGTGCGATAGTAGATTTGGACGTACTCACTCACGAAATTTTGGATTGCTCTGTAAATTGGCAGGCCGTCATCTCTATAGGGATAAACGATGTCAGGCGTTGAGTTGCTGTCCATTTCCCGGAGTGACAGATCTTTAGGAAGAACAGCCATCTCCCCAAAATTCCATATACTCCAAAAGTGATCGATCATCTCCATTGAGTCGGCCCAGGCCGGAGCCATTAACTCGTCAAGGTAGCCGCCAGGATTGATCAATACTTCATAGGCCGCCTCATTAATGGCAAGCATTAATCGAAAATGTGGCCTCAGCAGGTGTAATACAGGGTGCGCCGCGGCAAGCTGCCGTTCCGCTGCGATTTTTATTACGGACATGGACATATGCGTTCGAATGATGTGGGCGTCGTACTGGTGTAGGTGTGCATCGGCCACCTGCACTCCGGCCTTGGCCAAGGCCCAGGCGTGCGAATCATCCTTGGGCGTGAAGACCGCAGCATCATCATCCTGGTCTGTTTGGATCGCTACGGGACGCAAGTCGCCGCTGTCCTTGTCCCCCTTCCAATAAAACAGGGCGATCGGCGCTTGCACTCGCTTCTGCGGTGCCACCAGCCCAAACGTGGGAACAACGTTGCCGAGATCGGGCAGGCGATTTAATTCCTTGTAATCGCATATGAAAAGCCGGCGCTCGTCGATGGCGACATCGAGCTTCACCTCGGTTTTCGCGGCATGCACGTCGGTGATCTTGTTGGTGGGCGGCAGCGGCGCCGAACGCGACACACGCCGGATCACCAACGGGTTGACCCCGGAAAGACGTTGACTGGCAAAGCTCGCATCGGTCGACCAATCCGACACCACCGATGGCTTGCTTGGTAAAGTGCGATGCAGCTCGGAATAGGCGCTGAACGTACCCAAGTTGATCGTCAGGGAATCCAAAGCGCAGCCTTCCGCCTGGGCAAGCCGCGTCGTCTCAGCCTCCGACCAGGTTGTGTCAAACTCTTCCTCGGCGGCAAGGTTGGTAACGCGCGGGACCCGTGGAATTTCGGGAGTGGAGTACTGATAAAGGTCTCGCTTGCTTTGCAACCCAAGCTGGCGTTGGTTCGGATCAGGATCATTCTGTGGCAGAGTCGCCATTCTGGCCTCCCTTATTATTTTGGCCCTAAGATGATCCTATGCGTTTGGTGCATTCATGGCAATCATGGTCTGGGCATCACTTGTGTATATCTTTGACACCTCTATCGCCAATCTTCCGTGGCATACACCCTCCTGCTCTACTGCTGAGCATTCACAACAGGGTTGCAAGCTGGGCGTTAACCGCTTTCGAAAAACCGGTATCCGTCCAATCCGGTAAGCACGACGCCGTCATAGCCCAGGTCCATCAGCGCCTTGAGGTAGGCGCGCTCCCCATCCACCACGATTTTGCGCCAACCGGCCTGCCAGTAGCGGACGTGGAAGCGATCCGGGTCGTTGTCGACGGGCTCCGCGATCCAGGGCGGGTTGCCTGCCGTCCAGCTTTCCTGCCAGTACCAGCGCCAGCGCGCGGCCCGGCCCACGTCGATGCGGGCCAGCACCAGCCGGCGGGCACCGGCGCGTTTTTGCTTCAACGCCTTAACAGAGTCCCCCAGCAGCGGGCGGGTGCGGTGGAAGGGCGCGATCACGATGGCGTCGTGGTTGCTGCGCTTGGCATCTGCCGTGAGCCGCGCCGCGTCGCCCAGATCACCGGCGATGCGTAGCACCGTCCGAACTTGGGTGAGCGCACGCACGGCCCGCGCCGATTCTCCCCAGGGCCGCGGCGGGCGGGCACGGCCGGGCACAAATGGCGGCCCGAACACAGCACGTAAGCCCTGGCCGTCCGCCCATTTCAGCGCGTCTTTCTGGCGCTCGCGCCGGGTTTCCGCCATGGCGAACACAATCACGCCCTCAGCCAGCGCCTGTTTGGCCAACACCAGGCGTGCCTGGCGTGCGCGTGCGTCTGCCGAGGCCATCATCCTGTCGTCCGAGTTCCGCGGGTCGTGTGCTGGTAAGGCCACGACATCATGCACGAACAGGCCATCAATGGCCTGCAGGAAGGCGCGCGCTGGAGCGGGCATGCCATCCGGGGCCGGCTTCAGGATCAGCTCCAGCCCATCCTCGGCGACAATGATGAACGACGGATCACGGCGCCGCGCTACTTCGGCGATGCGCTCCACCAGCCGGCGCATCTCGTCGGCGGGGTCGATGGCCACCGCCTCCGGCGGCTTGCGATCGAGAAAGCCATCGATGGAGTAGCGTTCCGGCCCGGCCTCAGGGTCCGCGTCCTGCGTCAGACCGGACGGGGACACGGCGGCCACGACGGCAAGCGCCGTGGCAAAACTGAGCAGCCGGATCAACGAACGACGCATGACGCGAACCCAAGATGGCGTAGCGGGGCGCTCAGCGTAGCGCGACAGGGGTTGTCAATCCCTAAACCGGGCGGGCGCTCGCGATCGTCAGGCGGGCGGCGACTGCTTCGGCGATGGCCAGCGAGGCCGTCAGGCCAGGAGATTCAATCCCGAACAGGTTGATCAAGCCCGCGATACCATGATCCGCGGGGCCTTGGATGACAAAATCCTGGGGGCCACCGCCCGCTCCTTGCAGCTTGGTTCGAACGCCCGCGTAGCCGGGCTGGAGTGCGCCGTCCGGCAGCGCTGGCCAGTAGCGGCGAATGGCGGCGTAGAAGGCGTCGCCCCGGGCCGGGTCCACATCGTAGTTCGGGGCCGCAATCCACTCCACGTCCGGGCCGAAGCGGCCTTGGCCGCCCAAATCGACAGTGTAATGGATGCCGAGACCCGCAACGTTCGGCAGCGGGTAGACGAGGCGCTCGAACGGCGCGCGACCGGCCAGCGTGAAGTAATTGCCTTTCGCGTAATGTTGCTCCGGCAATGCCGCCTTTCGCAGACCGGCGACGGTGCCCGCTACCATCGTGGCATCGAGACCGGCCGCGTTGACAACCCGGGTGCAGTCCAGGCGGAGAGGGCTGTCCCCGCCCACCTCCAGGCAAACCCCGCCATTCGGGCGAGCGCTGCCCGCCACGACCGGCGCGTGGAATGCCAGAACCGCGCCAGCGGCCTCTGCATCGCCCTGGTAGGCGAGCATCAGGGCGTGACTGTCGAGAATCCCGGTGGAGGGGGAGAGGAGGGCGGCTGTACAGGCCAGCGCCGGCTCCATGGCACGGGCTTCGTCGGCACCGATGAGGCGAACATCCTCCACGCCGTTGGCCCGGGCCCGCGCGGCCAACGCTGCGAGCCGCCCCTCCTCCTCCGCGGCGGACGCCACCACAAGCTTGCCGCAGCGGCGGTGGTCGATGCCCCGCTCGGCTAGATAAGCGTACAACAGGTCGCGACCATAGCGGCACAATCGGGCCTTGAGACTGCCTTCGGGATAGTAAAGCCCCGCGTGGATCACTTCCGAGTTACGGGAACTGGCGCCGGTGCCGATGGCCTCCGCCGCTTCCAGCACAACAACTTCACGCCCGGCGAGGGCCAGCGCCCGGGCCACCGCGAGCCCAATCACGCCGGCCCCGATCACCGCGCACTCAATCTTCTCGGTCGTGGTCATGGCCGTTCGACCTGCACAGGTTGGCGCTATCCCTAGTTCAAGCGCGCCTTCAGCTTGTGCAAAAGCTCCTCCAACCGCCCAGCATTGTCATAATTCCGGGACGAGGCCAGACAGTCCTCCAGGAGTCGCACCGCCGAGCCGACGTTGCCGATTTGATGATGGACCAAAGCCAATTCCCACCAATGTTCGGAATTGTGCGGCGCCAGCGCCGTCAGTGTTTCCAGAATTCGAAGGCTGCGGCGCAGGTCGCCCTTGGCGAGGGCCCGGATTTTGATGTTGTTTTGGAGGCGGACCAGGACCTCCCGTCGGCTCACCGCACGATAGACATCGGGGGCCATTTCCGCATCACTGCCGAGAATATCTTTTAAGCGACGGCGCAGATCGCTGGGCTCGACAACGGCCAGTTCGTCGAACGGATCCAAGATCGCCCGCTGGCCGCGGCCTTCCAGGCGGATCAAAAAATGCGACGGAAAGTTCAGCCCCGTGGCGGAGCCGCCGTAGCCATCGACCATGTGCAGGTACAGGATGCCGAGCGCGACGGGCAGACCGAGCCGGCGGTCAATGACGTGCATGAGGTTGGCGTTACGCGTGTCATCGTAGGTGTTGCGATCTCCCGCATAGCCATACTCCTCGGTGAGGACGCGGCGCAGTCCCGCAGCCTGAGCACCGACGCTCGCCGTTCGCTCCGTGGCGGCAGCGGCATCCCGGGTCAGATCGGTCAGGTGGCGCACGTAGGGCTCGGTGTCGACGCCCGGACGGTCGAGAGCGGCCAACGTCAGAGCCGTTTCAGCAAGATCGATCCGATCCTCGCTCGTCTCGCCCACGGCGCGCAGCCGCGTGATGAGTTCCGAGCGCGTCGCCACATCTTGCCTCCATCGCCGTCACCGCCCCTTGTGAAGGTGTAGCGGCCCGAAGGCCGAAGCAAGTCGACAATACCCGCGGCGCTGATGATCGCACCAAACGGACGAAAGCCCGCATGCAGATGCGCTGCCGGGCGCCACGCCCTTAAGCCGCATCAAAACTGGTGACATTTCGCTTGGTCGGGCGCCACGCGAATCACGATATCACTTAAAGGTGGAAAATCAGGAGGAGGAATTTCGCTATGAATCCGTTTGCGATGCTGATCACACTGCAAACTGAAATTATGATGCAAACGTTCAAGATGTCAGCGGCCATCGCCACGTCGATGATGAAGGATCAACAGCGGCTGCTGGCCGGCTGGCGTCCTATGCCGATGCCAACGGGCGACGCCAAAGGCGGTGCGTGCGTGCCTTTTCGTTTGCGTTAGAAAATACCGCGCCCGGTCCGGGGACGGCACGCTGAGAACGCCGCGGCGTTCTCGGCGTCGACCAATAGCCAAGGACAGCGAAGGGGCTTAGATACCTTCACAGCCGCGGGCAAGCGCGGCAACGCCCGTCCGCGCGATCTCGAGAAGGCCCAACGGCTCCATGAGCGCAATGAAGGCCTCAACTCGCTCCGTTTCATTGACAATTTCGAAGACGAACGACTCCAACGTGGCGTCCACGACGCGGGCGTTGAAGATGTCGGCCATGCGGAGCGCTTCCACCCGTTGCTCGCCCGTGTTTCGAACCTTGATCAGCGCCATTTCCCGCTCCACGTGGGGACCGTCGGTGGTCAGGTCGCTGACCTTGTGGACGGGCACGAGGCGCCGAAGCTGCGCCTTGATCTGCTCAATGATCATGGGCGTGCCCGTGGTGACGATCGTGATGCGGGATCGCCGGCCTGCCTTGTCGGTCTCGGCCACCGTTAGGCTTTCGATGTTGTAGCCACGACCGGAAAACAGACCGATCACACGGGCCAACACGCCCGGCTCGTTGTCGACCACAACGGCGATCGTGTGTTGTTCTTCTTGGGTTTGAATCATCATGACATCGTTGTCCTAACTCGTTTCGCCGGGCGTGCCGCCGATCGATCGACCGAAGGGCGGCGGCGCGGGCGAGCGATGACGGCCAGAGGCAAAGGCAGCGGGCGTGAGGATCACACCAGGACCATGCCTTCCTCGGAGATGGGCTTCTCCACCTTGTCGTCGTTGGACAAGATCATCTCGTTGTGGGCCGCGCCCGACGGGATCATGGGGAAGCAGTTTTCCGCCTTATCGACCAAGATGTCGGCAATGACCGCGTTCGGCGTTTCGATCATTTCCTTGATGACATCATCAAGCTCGCCCTCCTTGGTGGCGCGCAGGCCCACCGCCCCGAAGGCTTCCGCCAGCTTCACGAAATCCGGAAGCGAGTCCATGTAACTCTCGGAATAGCGGCTGCCGTGCAGCAGTTCCTGCCATTGCCGGACCATCCCCATGTACTCATTGTTGAGGATGAACACCTTAACGGGCAGACGATACTGAGCGATCGTCGACATTTCCTGGATGTTCATCATGATCGACGCTTCGCCCGCCACGTCGATCACCAGGGCGTCCGGATGTGCGATCTGCACGCCCATAGCTGCGGGCAGGCCGTAGCCCATGGTACCGAGGCCGCCGGAGGTCAGCCAGGTCTTCGGCTTCTCGAAGCCGTAGATCTGGGCCGCCCACATCTGGTGCTGACCCACCTCCGTGGTAACGTAGCAATTGGGATGGTCGCGGGTCAGCTCGAACAACCGTTTGACGGCGTGCTGGGGCTTGATGATATCGCCGGACTGATCGTAGGCGAGGCAATCACGCGCCCGCCATGTTTCAATCTGCCGCCACCATTTGGCAAGTGCGTCCTGATCGGGTTTGTGACCGGCGGCTTTCCAGGCGGCGATCAAATCGGCCAGCACCTCAGCGACATCACCGACAATGCCGACATCCACCATCACGTTCTTGTTGATGGAGGAGGGGTCGATGTCGATGTGAATTTTCTTCGAGTTCGGCGAGAAGGCCGCAATTCGTCCCGTCACCCGGTCATCGAAGCGCGAGCCGATTGCGATCATCACATCGCAGCCGTGCATTGCCAGGTTCGACTCGTACGTGCCGTGCATGCCGAGCATTCCGAGGAACTGCGGGTGAGAGGCCGGCAGGGCGCCCAATCCCATAAGCGTCAGGGTTGCCGGCCAGCCGGTCATGTCGACAAACTCGCGCAGCAGTTCCGATGCGCGGTCACCGGAATTGATCACTCCGCCGCCGGCATAGATGATCGGGCGCTTGGCTTCGGCCAACAACGCTACAGCCTGGCGGACGGCGTCAGGATCGCCCTTGGTTCGCGGCTCATACTTGCGCGTGTTGGCTTCGCCCGCCTCGAAGTACGTTCCGGTGCCCTGGCTGACGTCCTTCGGCAGGTCGATCAGGACTGGACCCGGACGTCCGCTGCGGGCCACGTGAAAGGCCTCGTGGACCGTGCGCGCCAGATCGTCGACGTTCTTGACCAGATAGTTATGCTTGGTGCAGGGCCGGGTGATGCCCGTGGTGTCGCATTCCTGGAAAGCGTCGTTGCCGATTAGATGGGTTGGAACCTGCCCGCAAATGCAAACCAGGGGAACGCTGTCCATGAAGGCGTCTGTGAGGCCCGTGACCGCGTTGGTGGCGCCTGGTCCCGACGTGACGAATACGACCCCGACCGTGCCCGTCGAGCGGGCGTAGCCTTCCGCCGCATGGACGGCACCGCCTTCCTGGCGGACCAGGATGTGGCGGACGGTGTTTTGTTTAAACAGTTCATCGTAGACGGGCAAAATGGCGCCTCCGGGGTAGCCAAAGACGTCGGTAACGCCCTGATCGATTAAGGCTTTCAGAAGAATCTGTGCGCCGGTCATCTCGTTGTTCGCCATAACACCTGCCCGTTTGCCAAATTGCCCTGACGGTCACGTCGGCCTGCAGCATATGCCAAGACCGCTTGCGCCCGAAGGCGCCATAACCCCGAATCGCGATTGTGTTTCCTTGAGCGGCTATGCCCGTGGGCGCCGATCAGAAGACCGTGCGAACCGTCGACAAATACGCCGCCGCCCGCCCTCGACGCTCATGTAGACCTTCGCAAACGCAACGTCAACAGAAACCGGCGAATGAACGGAAAATTTTCGGACCTAAATCATCCTTTTAATTTCTAATCTTGATCCAAAATTAAAATAGAATATCAGGACCGACTCGCAACCGCACCCTAACCGCATCAGTCGTCGACGCCCGGATGCTACCAGCATCGGGGATGCAGACGGTGGCGCAGCGTGGCATCCGCTGGCTATAATGTCTGTCTGCGGAATTGCCGACGCCGTTCCGGGGCCAAAGTGATACCGCCCCGCACGCGACTGCGCTGCCGGAGACAACGCATGTGAAAACGATCCTGTTGCTTCGTCATGCCAAATCCAGTTGGCGGGACGAGAGCTTGGCCGATTTTGATCGACCGCTCGCCAAGCGAGGGCGCCAGGCCGCCGCAGACATGGCTGCTTACCTGTCTGGGGCGGAATGGCGGCCGGCGCAAATCCTCTGCTCGCCGTCACGCCGCACACGTGAAACCTTGGACGCCATTGAGCGCACATTGAACGACAGCATACCGGTGCGGTTCGAGCGAGCGCTTTACCTGGCGGATGCGCCAGGTCTGTTGCGACGATTGCGCCGCCTGAGCGACACGCTCCCATCGGTGATGGTCGTCGGCCACAACCCGGGCCTGGAACGGCTGACGGCGTTGTTGGCCGGCAATGGGGACGCGATCGCCCACGTCCGACTGTCGGAGAAGTTCCCGACTGGCGCGCTCGCCGTGTTAACCACGTCCATCTCGGCCTGGCGGGAGCTTGCCGCTGGCGGCGCGCGTCTGGAGGCCTTTCTCCGGCCCCGGGATTTGACCGGAACCTGAGCCCAGAACCCGCCGGCATGTGGTCGCGTTTAGGCCGTGGACGTCGCGTTCGTGCCGCGTCCGCGACAGTCGCGAGACTGACGCGGTAAGCCTTAATGCCGCAGCAAATTGGCGTCTCGGCATGATGCAGCACGTGGTCGGTCGTGCTGCCGAGGATCATATCCTTCAAGCCGTGGTGACCGATGGCCCCCATGACAATCAGGTCGCAATCCAGCTTCCACGCCACACTGATGATATCGGCGGAAGCATCGTCGCTGGAGTCTGCGATTTCGGCGCAGGCCCCGTGGCGGGCCAGGTGGGCGAGCAAATCGCTACCCGGCGGCCTGGCATAGCGATCATGGGCATCCGCCAGCACATACACCTGCTCGGCATCGCGCACGAAAGCGAGAGCCGAGCGTACGGCGGATATGGCCTCGGAGTAGTTCTTTCAGCCGATCAGACTCTGCCGACCGATATCACGCGAGGCCCAGGTCGGCGGGATCACCGGCATGGGCGAGCCGGTGGCGACGTGGACGAAGTCCTTCAGCTCAATCGAGGACGTGCGTTCCTGCATCTCACGGGTTGGTTGTTCCACGACCGTTAGGTCGGAGAGGTGGGCGTAGCGCTCAACGGCTTCGTGGACGCCAGACTTCCCATGTGCCATTGCCATGATGGCAAATCATGGCACGACTCATCGCATTGGGCCATGACGTCGGAGACGTGTGCGTTCATCTCCTCGGACATCAGCTCTAGGAATTCGAGAGACATGGCACGGCCCACAGCAGCCGGCGGCATTTCCGCCCGCTCGAACGTGAACACCACTTCAAGGTGGGCTTGGAACCGCTTCGCCAAGGCGATGGCGACGGCCAGGCGGCGGCGTGTGAGAAAAGCCGTGGGTGGCAGGAAGGCTGTTGTAACGGTTCTGGGCTACTGGCCCAAGCTGGACACACGGACCTTGACGTTCAGGTCTTCGACGCCGCCGCCCCGTCGAACCCCACGCACCGGACTTGCCCCGTCATAGTCCAAGCCGATCGCCAGACGGACGTACGCATCCGTTGCGCAGGTGGCGTTGGCGGGATCGAAGGAGATCCACCCCAAATCCTCTACATAAGCCTCGGCCCAGGCATGGCTGGCCAGATGGGCTTCGGCGTCGGCGGTGGCGAGGTAGCCGCTCACGTAACGGGCCGGAATGTCCAGCACCCGGCAGGCGGCGATGAAGAGGTGAGCGTGGTCTTGGCACACCCCAGTTCCACGGGCTAGCGCCTGGGCGGCTGTCGTCGTTACGTCCGTGGACCCGACCTCGAATCGGACTGCGTCGTGCAGCGTCCACATCAAGGCGTGCAGCATGGCGATCGGGCCTTCGTCCCGTCGCCGTTCGTCAAAGGGGGCGGCCAGCTCTCGGATTGCGTCATTAACTTTGGTGTAGCTGGTCTCGCGCAGGAAGATCGGGGGCGGCAGCCCATCATCGGCGGACGTAACGCCAAAGGTGTCGAAGGTATCGATCTCGCCCGAGACGATGGCAACGACCTCATCGTGGCGGCCGTCGAGAACCGAAACATGGGCGCGATTGCCGAAGCCGTCGGTCCAGCCGTTTAAGTTGCCAGTGGAGCGGACTTGCCAGCGGGCGACGAGCTGGGACGGATCGGGCCGAGGCGTCAGCCGCAACACCTGGATGCTGTGGGTCGCCGCCTCGGCGAAGCGGTACTGGGTTTCGTGCTCGATGGTGAGTCTCATCCGACTAGCCTGAAGTCGACGCTGATGGTTTCGTGAAGGTGGCCATTGCGCTGCACGGATTCCTGCAAGAACCGAGGCAGGCCATAGCGCAGAATGCTGTCGATATGGCAAACATCGATGCGGTTGAAGATCTGGGCGGCAAGGCGGGTCGACTGGGCGTCTGCTCGCAACCCCTTCAAGATCGTAAGCACCTCACCGGAGCACGCGATCAACGAGCGCGGCATATCGGACCGGAACAGCAGCAGCTCGGCGACCCGGCGCGGCTCGATGATCACCGAGTACACCTCGCGGTAGGCTTTGAAGGCACTAAAAGCTCGTAGCAAGGCTCCCCAGCGATAGTAATCCTCGACGGTGAGTGGGCGATGTCCTCCAGGTGCGAGCAGGACCCATTTCGCGGCCAGAAAACGCGAGGTGTTGTCCGAGCGCTCCAGGAAGGTGCCGAGCCGGGAAAACGTGAACGCATCGCTCCGTCGCATGGTGCCGAAAATCGCGCCCCGAAACAGATGGGAGCGATCGCGAACCCAATCGAAAAACTCCAGGTAGCCACGGTCCAGCATGGTTTGATAGGTCACGCCCTCGAGATCCAGATAGGTGTGGTTAATGGCTTCCCATGCCTCCGTCGTGAGCGCCGTACGCGTTGCTCTGGCGTTTTCCCGGGCTTGGCGAACACACGAACGAATGCTGGAGGGATTGTCGTTATCCAACACGGTGAACGCGAGGACGTGGTCCGGCGACAATGCTTCGCCGTAGCGCTCATAGTAAAGGTCGCCATTACCACTAAGCGCCATGGGCGCCTGCCAATGGTTGGCGCCATTGTCGCTCGAGTGTGGCATCAGCGACATGTGATAGGTGCTGGCGAGCAGGCGCGCCAAGTTTTCTGCCCGTTCCACATAGCGGGCCATCCAGTAGATCGCGTTGGCGGTCCGTCCAAGCATTCGCCTTACTTTCCTTAAAGGAGCCGAGCCGTCAGCTTTCCAGAACCCAGGTATCCTTGGTGCCGCCCCCCTGCGACGAGTTCACCACCAGCGAGCCCTCACGCAGGGCCACCCGAGTCAGCCCACCTGGCACCACCGTTGTGGTCTCTCCCGTCAGTACGTAGGGCCGAAGGTCCACGTGCCGCGGCAGGATCTTGCCGTCGATCAAAGTCGGGCAAGTGGAGAGCGCCAACGTTGGCTGGGCAATGAATGCCTCCGGTTCCGCCAGGATCTTATGGCGAAACTCGTTACGCTGTTCGGCCGTGCTACGCGGCCCGATCAACATGCCGTAGCCGCCGGAACCGGCCACTTCTTTCACAACCAGCTCGCCAAGGTGATCCAGCACGTAAGCGCACTCATCGGGATTGCGGAGCTGATGGGTCGGCACGTTTTTCAGAATAGGTTTCTCGCCAAGATAGAATTGGATCATGTCGGGAACATAGGCATAGACAGCCTTGTCATCGGCGATGCCGGTGCCGATCGCATTGGCCAAGGTGACCCGGCCGTTGCGGACCACGGACAACAATCCCGGCACCCCGAGTACGGAGTCGGCGCGAAACGCCAGAGGGTCAATAAAGTCGTCCCCAACCCGGTGGTAGATCACGTCGACCCGCTGCAGGCCGTTGATCGTGCGCATTTTGACCTGGTTGTCGTCAACGAGGAGATCACTGCCCTCCACGAGATCGATGCCCATCTCGCGGGCCAGGAAGGCGTGTTCGAAGTAGGCGCTGTTAAAATGTCCCGGCGTCAGCAGCACCACGTTGGGATCACCGCTGCCCGAAGGAGCCACCGCCTTCAGGGTCCGTAGCAACTCCGCCGGATAGTGATTCACCGGTGCGATCGGCATGGTCGTGAACAGGTCCGGGAACAGCCGCATCATCGTTGCCCGGTTTTCGAGCATGTAGGAGACGCCCGACGGCACCCGGGCATTGTCCTCCAGCACGAAGAACTCTTCGGCGGAGACGCGAACCACGTCGATCCCGGCCACATGGATCGCCACGTCCAGCGGCAGGTCGATGCCGAGAGCCTCCGGCAAAAACGCCGGATTGTTCAACACCAGCGACGACGGCACCAGCCCGGCCTTCAATATCTCCTGTGAATGGTAGATGTCGTTGACGAAGGCGTTAAGCGCGCGAACGCGCTGGATCACACCGGAGGACACGATCTTCCATTCGTCGGCATCGATGATGCGCGGGATTACGTCAAAGGGGATCAGCCGCTCAACCCCACATTCATCGCCATATACGGCAAACGTGATCCCGAGCCGACGAAACAGCAGGTCCGCGTGGTTGTGCTTGTCCGACAAACGGTCCAGGGACGTCGTGTCCAACCAAGCCTGATACTGCCGGTACGCATTGCGCACGGCGCCGCCTGCTTCCGTCTTCTCATCAAAAAAAGTCGTCAGAGCGTGCTCTCCCGGGCTCAGAATGCCAGCGGCGTGGATTAATGTGGACGCAGTGCTATGCGCTGCCATGCGACCGCGGGCGTGCCGTCGTCGCCATGTCCATCCGCGCCGATGCCTAGCAAGCCGCGTGCCGATTCCAAAGTCCTGGCATAAGCGCCGGGGTGTTTCGATTAAGTCCGAGCCGTGCTGGCCAAAACCCAAGCCACAGCGATGTCGAGTGCGGCCGGTGAGGAGGCGGTGGTGGCGCCGGTCCGACAGCGACTGCCACAGAATGATGCAAGGTGGACGTTTCGCCCAAATTTTATGCAGCGCGCAGTGGCGTCATTCGTGTGGTGACGCGGTTTGACCGGATCAACCGTGCCGTGGCAGAGCGGGTGCGGAGCGCGGTTGCCAAGGCTGGACCGAAACGGGCCGACCGCTCTGGGTTTTCAGAACCGTCGGGCGCACCACTTCACGAGCGTTCGGCACTTCCCCCGCTTTCGCGAAAGACCACCAAATCGCTTTGTGCCAAATTTCCTCCATCGCGCCTCGGTGCCAGGCTTCGCGGTAGGCTGGGGTCTCGGTGGCGAGTTGGTCCAGGCTGGTCGGTGACTTATGACCAAAGCGCCGCCACACCCCGCGGAGCAGGGCTTGCACGGCGGGATCTAAGAACAGCTCCGTTGTCACGTCGGGGCGGCCGTGCGACAGCGCGGCGAAGATATTGGGCTCCACTGGTCCCAGCTCATCGGCCACGAACACCGCTGGCATCAGCTTTCGCCCGTTGTGGAGGGCGGCATGATAGCCCTGGGCGATGTACAACAAGCGCTGTAGCTTTTGCGGTTGCAGCGTTTCCCGATCGCCAAGGGCAGCGTCCAGGAACCAGTAGGCGATGTCGAAGGCGGAACGAACGGAAGCGGCCATGGTGGTGCGGGCTTTCAGTAAACGAGCGCTTGGGCGTACGCTTGCGCGCACGCCCCTGGACGCTAGCGTTTTTAAGGCAAACGTTCGGTTAACGATGATGGTGATCACCTTGAACACATACCGGTGAGGACCGCACGCATGACCGACGCTGAAGAGGTGCTTGTGCAAGCGTCGCGTTGGCTGTCGGACAGCCAACCGATTGCTTTGGCGGCAGTTGTCGAAACCTGGTCAGCTTCACCGCGGCCGCCCGGAAGCCTGCTCGTCGCCACTGCCGACGGTCGGTTCGCCGGGTCCGTCTCGGGTGGCTGCGTGGAGGCGGCCGTCGTCGCCGCCGCCGGCACGGTCACCACGACCGGTGCTCCGAAGCTCCTTTCGTTGTTCGTGGACGACGAGGATGCCCGTGCGGCGGGCCTGGTTTGTGGCGGCGCGCTATCGGTGCTGGTTGGCCCCGTGTCCGATCCCAGCCTGCCTGGGCGTGTGCTCGGTCGCAGACCTTCGGCCCTGGTTCGGTCGGCATCCACCGATGCGTGGACGCTGGTCACGATGGATGGCGTAGAAGGATCGCTCAACTTAGAACAGGCGGAGCTGGAGCGTGTTCGCGCGGCGTTGGCGTCAGGAGAGAGCACGCGTCTCGATGATCGGACGCACGGCACTTGTTACGTGACGGTGTTCGACCTGCCGCTCCGCCTCCTCCTGATCGGTGGTGTGCATATCGCACAGCTGCTGACTCGACTGGCGACCATCGCCGGCATTGAGGTCGCGATCATCGATCCGCGGACGGCGTTTGCGTCCCCCGACCGTTTTCCCGGTGTGACCCTCAGCAATGACTGGCCCGACGAGGCTATCGCGGTTTTGGCCCCGGACAGCCGCACCGCGATCGTGACGTTGGCGCACGATCCAAAGCTGGACGATCCGGCGCTGATCGCCGGGTTGTCATCGCGGGCCTTCTATGTGGGCGCCCTGGGCAGCACGCGAAGCCATGCGCTGAGGCGCGAACGCCTCCTTGACGCCGGCGTGGCGGTGGCGGACCTGAAGCGCATCCACGCGCCCGTGGGCCTTGACTTGGGAGGTCGCAAGCCGGCTGAGATCGCCGTGGCAATCCTGGCCCAGGTTGTGGCTGCTCGCTACGGTCGGCCGACGCATCGGCAGGGTGCCCGCTAAGGCTTCGATCGCCGCTGGCGGTCTCGTTAAGCCGCGTCCGACCAAAGTCTAAGCGGGATTCCGGGGTGGCTGGTGCGGCCGACCGCATTCCGACTTGCCCGGATCAAGGGTTCCGCGTACGGTCGCGAACAACACAAAGCCATCGGTAAACAGAGGCTCCGCGGGCTTGCGGCACGTCACGGATGGCAAGGACCGTCCGGCTCGGCCGACCTCAAGCGCGGCCCCTATCGCCGGCAACCGAGGGAGAGCCCCGCCATGCAGAGATCGCTACACATTGATCCTGGCAAGTGCACGAACTGCCTGCAGTGTG
>CAZUDB010000058.1:0-22530 GCA_964619055.1 uncultured Rhodospirillaceae bacterium | reverse complement strand
ATGGACATCATCAAGCTCTATGGCGGATCGCCCGCCAACTTCCTTGACGTGGGCGGTGGCGCCACCCGGGACCGCGTCACGGAAGCCTTCAAGATCATCCTGCGCGATCCCAACGTGGAGGGCATTCTCGTCAACATCTTCGGCGGGATCATGCGATGTGACGTCATCGCCGAAGGCGTCGTCGCAGCCGCGCGGGACGTGAGCCTGTCGGTGCCGCTGGTGGTCCGCCTTGCTGGCACCAATGTGGACCTTGGCAAAAAAATCCTCGCTGAATCCGGCCTGCCGATCGTGTCCGCCAATGACCTCGGCGATGCGGCCGAAAAAGTCGTCAAAGCGGTCCAGGAGGTCCGGTAAATGTCCGTCTTCGTCAACTCAGAAACCAAAGTCATCTGCCAGGGCTTCACCGGCGCTCAAGGCACCTTCCACTCCGAACAGGCCATCGCCTACGGTACCAAGATGGTCGGCGGCGTAACGCCCGGTAAGGGCGGCACCAAGCACTTGGACCTCCCAGTGTTCGATACGGTCGCTGCGGCCGTGGACGCCACCGGAGCCAACGCATCCGTCATCTATGTGCCGCCGCCGTTCGCGGCCGATGCCATTCTGGAGGCTGTGGATGCAGGGATCGACTTGATCGTCTGCATCACCGAGGGCGTACCCGTTCAGGACATGCTGCGAGTTAAGCGCAAGCTTGCTGATTCGAAAAGCCGCCTGATCGGCCCCAACTGCCCCGGCATCATCACACCCGGCGAATGCAAGATCGGCATCATGCCAGGCCACATTCATGAGCCCGGCCGGGTCGGCATTGTGTCCCGCTCCGGAACCTTGACGTATGAGGCCGTGGCTCAAACGACCGCTAAGGGGCTCGGCCAAACTACGTGTATCGGGATTGGTGGCGATCCGCTCAACGGCACCAATTTCATTGATTGTTTGGATGCCTTCCTGGCTGATCCCAAGACCGAAGCGATCCTCATGATCGGTGAAATCGGCGGCTCGGCCGAAGAGGAGGCCGCCGACGTCATCAAAAACTCGCCTATCAAAAAGCCGGTGGCGGGCTTTATCTGCGGGGTCACGGCACCGCCCGGGCGTCGAATGGGACATGCGGGCGCCATTATCTCTGGCGGAAAGGGAACGGCCGGAGATAAGATTGCAGCCCTGCGCAGCGCCGGTGTGGTCGTCGCCGACTCACCGTCCAGCCTTGGTGATGCCATGGTGGAGGCCATGCGCGGCTAGTGGCTCCGGTTTTGGCGATTCGTTCTGATCGCCCGTCTGCGACTTTTGGCGATCCGGACCACTGGATTTATTGACTAGTGGTCCGGCCCGCCCCATGGGCTCCGGTCGGATGTAGTACTTGGACGGCACCTCGGTTGCCTCGGCACAGGGGCGACCGGTCGCCGCAACAACCGGACAGGAGGGCCGCCGCCTCGGGCCGCGGCCGCTAGGCACGGATGGCAACGCCGCACGACTCCCTTCTCACTGCCGCCAACGCTCCCTACATCGCCGATCTATACTGCCGCTATCTGGAGAACCCGACCATGGTTGATCCCGGTTGGGCGGCGTTTTTCGGCGAGTTGCACGATGATGCACGGGCTGTACGCACGGAAGCGCGTGGCGCTTCGTGGGCTCCGCCGCCGCCGACGCTGATCGGTGACGGCGCCCCCGAAACACCACCCCAAGATACTCGCGGCGCCAGCGCACGTCCGCTGCATGCAGACACCGCCACCAGCGTAAGCCATACCATGTCCAGCGATGAGACGCGGCGGGCGGCCGAGGCATCGATCCGTGCGCTGATGCTGATCCGGCTCTACCGTGTGCGCGGTCACCTGCTCGCCAAGGTCGACCCTCTCGGTCTGGAAGGGACCAAGTATCACCCGGAGCTGGATCCAAGGACGTGGGGCTTCGAGGACGACGACTACGATCGTCCCATTTACATCGGCAATGTCCTTGGCCTTGAGGTCGCGACGCTTCGCGAGATCTTGCAGATCCTGCGCGAGACCTACTGCGGGACCATCGGCGTCGAGTTCATGCACATCATGCATCCCGACGAGAAGGCCTGGATCCAGCAGCGCATGGAGAGCATCCGCAACCAGACGGAGTTCACCGTCAAAGGCAAGCGGGCGATCCTGGAGCGGCTGATCGAGGCAGAGGGGTTCGAGCGGTTTCTTCAGCTCAAATACACCGGCACGAAGCGCTTCGGTTTAGATGGTGGCGAGGCGACCGTTCCCGCCATCGAGCAAATCCTCAAACGCGGAGCACAGCTGGGGATCAAGGAGGTCGTCCTCGGCATGCCGCACCGGGGCCGTCTCAACGTGCTCGCCAACATCATGCGCAAGCCCTACGTTGCCATTTTGGCGGAGTTCCAGGGTAGCGCAGCCCATCCTGAAGACGTCCAAGGATCGGGCGATGTGAAGTACCACTTAGGGACGTCCGCCGACCGCGACTTCGATGGCCACACCGTCCACTTGTCGCTGACGGCCAACCCTTCGCACTTGGAGGCCGTCAATCCCGTTGTCCTGGGCAAGGCGCGTGCGAAGCAGATGCAGCTTAGCGATACGGGCCGCAGCCAGGTGATGGCGATCCTGCTGCATGGGGATGCTGCCTTCGCGGGCCAGGGGCTTGTGGCCGAGGGCTTGGATCTGTCCGAGTTGAAGGGCTACACCATCGGCGGCACGGTCCACTTCATCGTCAATAACCAGATCGGCTTTACGACCAACCCGTCGTATTCCCGCTCCTCGCCCTACCCGTCGGACGTGGCGAAGATGGTGCAAGCGCCGATCTTCCACGTGAACGGCGATGATCCGGAAGCGGTTGTACACGTTGCCCGGATCGCCACTGAATACCGCCAGCAGTTCCGTCGCGACGTCGTCATCGATATGTTCTGCTATCGACGGTTCGGCCACAATGAAGGGGATGAGCCGTCCTTCACCCAGCCGCTGATGTACCGAGCCATCGCCAAGCATCCATCCACCCGTGAGATCTACGGTCGCAAGTTGATCGAGGGGGGCGTGCTCAGCGAGGAGGAGGCAGATGGCATGGGCGCCGAGTTCCGGGCGCGCCTGGAGGCTGATTTTGAGGCGGCCGGAAATTACTCGGTCAATAAAGCCGATTGGCTCCAAGCCAAGTGGGGCGGCCTGAAGACGCTCTCCGGCGAAGAGGAATTGCGCGAGGAGGACACCTCGGTCAGCTTGGAGATGCTCCATACCATCGGCGAAGGAATGACCCGGGTTCCGGAAGAGTTCAATGCCCACTCCAAAATTCGGCGGCTCTTGAAGGCGAAAGAGGCGATGCTTGCGGAAGGCACCGGCATCGACTGGGCCACGGGCGAAGCGCTGGCTTACGGATCACTGTTGACCGAAGGTGTGCCCGTTCGCCTGTCAGGACAGGACTCCGGTCGCGGCACCTTCTCCCACCGGCATGCCGTTCTGGTCGACCAGGAGACAGAGCAGAGGTATCTGCCACTCAATCATTTGTCCGACGGCCAGGCACACTTCGAGGTCATCGACAGCCCACTGTCGGAAGCATCCGTCCTAGGCTTCGAGTACGGCTACTCCCTGGCCGAACCCGATGCCTTGGTCATTTGGGAAGCTCAGTTTGGCGACTTCGCCAACGGCGCCCAGGTGATCATCGATCAATTCATCTCGTCGGGGGAAAGCAAGTGGTTGCGCTTGAGCGGACTCGTCATGCTGCTGCCCCATGGCTACGAGGGCCAGGGCCCGGAGCACTCCTCGGCCCGGTTGGAGCGCTACTTGCAGCTTTGCGCCGAGGACAATATCCAAGTCGCCAGCTGCACGACACCGGCCAATTTCTTCCATTGCTTGCGTCGTCAAGTGCGGCGCAATTATCGCAAGCCGCTGGTCGTGATGTCGCCCAAATCCCTGCTCCGGCACAAGCTGGTCGTGTCCGACCTCGTCGACTTTGGACCTGGCTCACGCTTCCGTCGGGTGCTTCCTGAGACCGATCCGCTGGCGACCGACGAGGACGTACGACGCGTCGTGTTGTGTTCCGGCAAGGTATATTACGACCTGCTCCAGGAACGCCGGAACCTGAACATCGACGACGTTGCCTTGATCCGGGTCGAACAACTCTATCCTTGGCCGCGCCAAACGGTCCTGCAAAACCTAGCTAAGCACCCGAATGCGGACGTGGTGTGGTGCCAGGAGGAGCCGGCCAATATGGGAAGTTGGACTTTCGTCCTGCCGCGCCTGATCAATATCATGGAGGAGCTGGGCAGAACCCCGGTGTTACCCACCTATGTGGGCCGTCATGCCTCCGCATCGCCGGCAACTGGCCAGTTCAAAATCCATCTCCAAGAACAGCAGCGGATCGTCGAACAGGCGTTGACGATCGCGGCTCATGCCATCCCACAACCTTTTCGCCGCGTCGCCCGCTAGCGGATCGGGCATGAACGGCCAACAAGGACAACGCGGACGGGTCAGGAAGCAAAGAGTATGACGACGGACATTACGGTGCCGACCCTCGGCGAGTCGGTGACGGAAGCGACGGTTGCGAAGTGGTTCAAGCAGGTGGGCGACAGCGTCGCCGCCGACGAGCCGCTGTGCGAATTGGAAACTGACAAGGTGACGCTGGAGGTCAACGCCCCGTCCGCAGGGACTCTCAGCGAGATCATCGCCGCCGAGGGCAGCGAGATCGCTGTCGGGGGTTTGCTTGGCCGGCTGGATGGGACGGACGGTGCCTCGGCGGCACCACCGGCGCCAAAACCATCCGAGCCCACTCCCGCTGTGACGGAGACTGCGCCCCCCGCCCCTGCTCCTGCCCACCCGGCAGCGACAGCAGAGCCTTCCGCGACGGCCGCGTCTCTACCGTTGTCTCCCGCCGTACGCCGGCTGGTCGACGAGAATGGCCTGGATCCGTCGAGCATTCCGGCAAGCGGCCGCGATGGCCGGCTGACCAAAGGTGATGTGCTGGCGTTTTTGGCGTCTGGCGCATCACAAGAACCAGCGCCGTCCGCCCCAACGGTTCAGCCGGTGGCCCCGTCAGCCGGTGCGCCTAATGCTCCCGCCACGCCCTCGTCGTTCCCAACCGGCGCGCCGGCCGGCCCGCGGGAAGAGCGGGTGCGCATGACGCGCCTGCGCAAGATGGTCGCCGAACGCTTGAAGACTGCCCAGAACACCGCGGCCATGCTGACCACCTTCAATGAGGTCGACATGTCGGCGGCCCAAGCGATGCGCAACCAGTACCGCGACGCCTTCGAGAAGAAGCACGGCGTGCGGTTGGGCTTCATGTCCCTGTTCTGTAAAGCCGCCGTCGTCGCGTTGCAGGAGTTTCCGGCGGTCAACGCCTCCATCGAGGGTGATGACCTCGTCTACAAGAACCACTACGACATTGCGATCGCTGTCGCGTCGCCGAACGGGCTGGTCGTTCCCGTGGTGCGGGATGCGGACCAAGTCAGCATAGCGGACCTGGAGGCCACGATCGCCGATTTCGGACGGCGCGCCCGCGACGGCAAACTCGCCATCGAAGAAATGCAGGGGGGCACGTTCACCATCACCAACGGAGGCGTGTTCGGCTCGCTGATGTCGACGCCGATCCTGAACCCGCCTCAATCCGGTATCCTGGGCATGCATAAGGTGCAGCAACGCCCAATGGTGATGGACGACGGTACAATCCAAGCCCGACCGATGATGTACGTGGCGCTCAGCTACGACCATCGGATCATCGACGGGCGGGAGGCCGTCTCGTTCCTGGTGCGCGTCAAGGAATGCGTAGAGGATCCCAATCGGATTCTGTTGGCCACTTAAGCGGCCTTCCGGCCACCGCCCCGCCGCGTCTCACCGGCGACGGAGGCCCTTTGTCAGTACAAACGCCGCTCGCAGGTCAGAACACGACCGTCACGCCCGCGCGCTGGCCTTGATCAGCTGTGTAGGTGACGCGGTGGATCACGTTGCCCGAAGCATCGACGAGGACAATGTCGTCACCGCCGTTGCCGAAGCGTACCGGTGGCGCCACGGCGATCCGGCGACACGACCCTGCATCCAGCGTGCCGGTGAGGGCATTGCCGGCGCCATTGCTTTCCTGAACCTGACGATCGCGGATCTGCCATCCCGTTAGATCGACGGGCGAGGCAGCTGTATTGATGATCGTGACCGTTTCGGCTCCCTCGTCCCGTCCCGTAGCGTTCACCAAGGCCGCAACAATGACGACTTCAGACACGAGGCTGTTGACGTTGTCCGGCGCTATCACGACCTCCTCGGGCTGAACGGTCATGCGGATCGTGTCGCCGTTGACCTCGAACACGTCATGGAGATTGCCTTCGACGCCCCCCGGTAACAGCACGGGGTCGTCGCGATCGCGCACATCCTCGCGCAGCCAGGCCTCGAATTCCGCAAGGCCAACATTGCCCTGCCTAAAGTAGGACGACAGCCGCCGGAACAGCTTCGGCCACATCACAAGCACCTCGGCAGCCGCCAAATCGGGGACGGATGCTGGCGCGTCAACACCTGCGGTAGCCGTTGGCCACAGGCCGAGCCGGCGATCCCGCGCGAATCGGGTGATGGCAGCAAGATCGTTTCGGAGCGGAACCGGCAGCGTCGTGTATAAGGCCGGATAGACGAGACCCTCCTGGAGCAACGTCGCATTGAAGCTGCTGATCATGACCGAAACATCGACCTCGACGAATGCCCCATCTGTGCGGCCCGTTGTCCCGGCATAAACAAAGGCGATGACGCGGCCAAAGGAGTCCAGGTTCTTGGCTAAAATGAAACCGCGCATCTCAGGCGGCGTCGCGGATTCAATAAGCCGACCGATACTATCCCGCTGCACGGTTTCGAAGCCTGCGAGGGCGAGCATCCTGGCCGTCGCGGCGTCTCCAAAGTGTGAGTCCTGACGCGTACCTTGGAAGGAGGTTTCGAGGGCGTCGATGCCCTCGAAGCGAATATTGACCTCGGTCCGCCCCAGTTTCCAATCTGGCACCTGACCGTCCGGCCCGAGTCCATCGACAAGTTGTGTGACGTCAGGGCGAAACCGGATGGTGTCGCCATCCGGCGACGTTCCGGTAATGCGGAACGCCCCCTTGATGAGCGTGTAGGTCATCTGCGAAAGCTCCCTCGTCGCGAACGGACAACGGCGTGTCCAGTCCCGTTGTTGTCCCCACTCCGATCCCTCGGAGCATAATCTCGGTCATACGCCAAGGATCGATGGGCGTCTGTAAATCAGATCACACAAACGAGGTATAAGAACGCGACATTCGTGCGGGAGGAGCGTTTAGCGGCTCGCCGGCTCACCCGCCGGCCACTCCCTGCGTGTTAACATACAACGCGTACAACGACTGACTGGCCGCCATGAACAGTCGGTTGCGCTTCGGCCCGCCAAAACACAGGTTGGCGCAACGCTCGGGCAACGCAATGCGTCCGATCCTGTCACCATCAGGCGCGACGATGAGAACGCCATCCAGCTCCGGCGTGCCCATGCCCCAGCCGCACCAAAGGTTGCCGTCCACATCACAGCGGATGCCGTCGGGAGTTCCATGCGGCCCCGCGTCCAAAAACACACGCTTGTTGAAGAGGCTTCGGCCATCGGCCGCCACGTCATAGGCGAGGATGCGGCGATGGGGTTCACCACGTGACTCGACCAGGTAGAGCGTCCGCTCGTCTGGTGAAAAGCACAAGCCGTTGGGACCCAACACCCCTTCGGCCACACAACTGATTTCACCCGTCTCACCGTCGATGCGGTAAACGGCCGGCGCCACCTCGGAATCCGCCTTAGTGCCCTCGTAATTGCCGAGAATGCCGAAAATCGGGTCCGAGAACCAGACAGAGCCGTCGGACTTGACGATAACGTCATTGGGGGAGTTGAGCTGCTGCCCCTGCCAGCGATCGGCAAGCACGGTGATGGTGCCATCGTATTCGGTGCGGACGACGCGTCGACCGCCGTGCTCGCAGGTGATAAGGCGGCCTTGGCGATCGCGGGTGTTACCGTTGGCATAGTTGGAAGGTCGGCGAAAAGCGCTGACGACGCAGGTCTCCTCCTCCCACTTCAGGATGCGGTTGTTGGGGATGTCGCTCCACAACAGGTAGCGGCCGTCACCGAACCACGCCGGCCCTTCGCACCATCGACATCCCGTGTAAAGGCGTTCGACGGCTGCGCTGAAGATGCGATAGGCCTCGAACCGAGAGTCCAATACCTCGACGGCTGGGTCAGGATACCGGACTGGCGAGCGCCATTGTGAGTTGTCAAATGACTGGGCGGTCATGCTGCATGCGCCATCAGAGTGCGGCCCGCGAGCCACAGCGCCTTGATTTGTCAACGTGGAGCGGCACGAATTTCGGTGGCAATGTCGCGGCTAAGTTGAGCAATAGTCTCGCTCATGGCGGCCGCCTGTCCTTCGAACCCAATGGCGGACGGGGTCGCCCGATAGCGTCGACGATTGTCGATGAGCGTGCGCTCTCCAGGGCCCAGCAACACCCAGCGGCTCAGGAGCACGACATCCCCGCCCTCCTCCAAATCAAACCGTTCGACATCGATCTCGACCACGTAGTCGACTCTGGGAAAGCGGGCGCGTGGCAACGTAAACACCGTGTCAGTGGCGAGCAGAACGGACAGATTCTCGGCCACGGTACGAGCCATCGTCTGGTCCAATGGCTCCGCCCATTTGTCGAACTCCGCCAGATCCAGAAGGTAGGACCCGGAGCGACGGACAATCTGGGGACGGTCGAGGTAGGAGGCCAAGGTCACAGGTCCGACACCGATAGCGAGCGTGCGCGTGGTCACGATCTGCTCACCGCCGGAAGCCCCGCCGGGGCTCGCAATCGGAGCCAGAGTGTAGAACCGACTCGGCGGCGTGTCCGCGCAACCGCTGAGGGCCGCCACCGTGCCAAGCATGGCCGCCGGGAAGGTGAAAAGACGCTGCATCCGTTGTCCCATTCCCTAAAACCTGGCGCCCTGCTTGCCGCGCACGAGCGCTTCAGGATGTTGCTCCAGATAGTCCGCCAGAATTCGGAGCGAACGGAGCGCGTTGCGCATCTCGCTGAGCGCTTGGTTCAGATCGTAGCGAAGCTGCGACTGAGGTGACAGCATGTCACCGGCGTTCGTGACGGTGGTTTCGGTTTTCCGAATTAGAGGCTGCAATTGCTCCGCAGCGCCACGAACGGATTTCAGCGTGGCACGCACGTCCGGAGAGTCTGCCAAGTCACGGACGGCCCGCAGCGCCGAACGGGCATCGCTGACCAAACCTTCGATCTGTAGTTTCTGCAGCCTGTCGGAGATGGTCCGGAGTGTCTGCTCAATCTGCTGACGATCGGTAGGCGCAGCCGGGACCTTAGCCAGAACGTCTGCGCCGAACAGCTGGCGCTCGTCTTCCGTGAGCTCAATCAACGAGTTGCGCAGTGGGTCTTCGAATTTGGCCAGCTCGTCTTTATCAAGGAAATCCAAGTCCAGAAACTTCGAGCCTGTCAAGAAATTGCCCTGAAGTTTGACCCTAAATCCCTGTTCAACCAGTTTTTCCATCAAGTCGCGTCGTTCCTCAATATCCAAGGCGCGATCGCCGAACAAATGGATGCGCGTTGCCCTCGGCTGCATTTCAAAGCTGACCAGGACCCTTATATCATCTTTATCAATGCGATTATCCTCACCCAGATTTGCGACCATCCTGAAGTCGCGGACCTCACCAATCTTGAGACCACGCATCTCCACTGGGGATCCCGTTGAAAGACCGCGCACAGAGGTATCAAACTCCACGAGATAGGTAACGGGCGTGTCTTCAGGTGACAGAGGCTTGTCTTCGGCTTGGACGTCGCCGCCGTCGTCGGACACCGCGTCCGTGTCCTCAACGGTTTCAGGCGCCTGGATTTCATCCATATCGGCGGTGCGGCGCACGATGTCCTGGTCACTCTTGAAAAGTATGAACACGTGCTTCGCCGGTGCTGCCTTGCTCAACGTGGCGCTCAGCGTCCTGGCATCCGGGGAGTCAAACGCAACCCCACCGGCAACGACCGTGGCCAGGGACTCCGTTCTAATCTCGAAATCTGGCGACGCCGTAACGGTGATCCCGCTGGCGTTCCAGAAACTCGAACCGTTGATAACGAACTTATCAAACGGCTTACGCACAAAAGCAGAAAACACAACGTGCTTACCGTCCGTGCTCAAATCAGCTGAAACGATTTCGCCCACCTGCATCCCACGAAAATGCACCGGTGAACCGGGCGTAATGGACCGGCGTTGGTCGGCGAGTAAAGTGTATTCGGTGCCGGGGACGTCGGCACGCACCACGGGCGGCTCTTCCAATCCGACAAACTTGGTCTTGACGACATCACCCTCGTCGGCTTGTGCGTCGGGGCTGCCGGGATCCATTTCGATGTAAGCACCGGAGATCAAGGTCTCCAGGCCTTGGACACCGCTGAACGACAATCGGGCGCGGACAACCCAAAACCGCGTGTCGTTATCCAAGAACGGCTCCGCAGACCTGTCCATCTCAGCCGTTATGACAGTCGTTTGTAGATCCTTGCTAAGCGTCACCTTTGTGACAACGCCGAGATCGGCATTCTTGTGTTTGACTTTGGTCTTGCCGGCTTCCACCGCCACTGCATTACTAAACGTGATGGTGATCGTCGGACCTTGTTCACTAATCGTGGTGTAGGCAAGCCAACCGGCAATGCCCGCGGCGACAATCGGAATCAGCCAAACGAGGGAGAACCGCCTGCCTTTCTCGATCTTGGCTTGAGGTAGGATCGGGTCACTTGGGCCCGATGTGGTGGCGGGTTGATCAGTGGTCATGGCGTGCTTCTGCTGCGTCCCACATCAAGCGGGGATCAAAGGTTTCCGCGGCGATCATGGTGAGCACCACGACGGAAGCAAAGGCGACGACGCCAATGCCGGCCTCGATGGTCGTCAGGGTCCCGAATTGCACGAGCGCTATCAGAATTGCGATCATGAACACATCGATCATCGACCACCGGCCCACAAGCTCGACAATACGATAAAGACGGGCGCGATCGCGCAGCCGTTTCGTTGAGGCGATCTGAGTTGAGATGAGCAAGTAGGTCATGACAATCAACTTCAACACTGGCACCGTAATGCTCGCGAAAAACACAAGCAAGGCCAACGGCCACATCCCTGCCTCAAACAGCAGCACGACCCCGCTCAAAATCGTGTCCGGCTCACCGGATCCGAAATAGGTGATCGTCATGACCGGGTACACGTTGGCGGGGATGTAAAGCACCATCGCCGAGATCACCAAAGCCCAGGTCACCGTCAGGCTGTTCGGCTTGCGATGATGGAGCACAGCGGCGCAGCGCGGGCAATGTACCCTGCCCTCGCCAACGCCCGTCGTGGCCGTCGAGATCATGCCGCAGTGATGACAAGCGACCATCGACGGCACGCCGGCGGCCCCAACCGATGGCGGCATTCTCGCGGGCTGCCTGGGGCCCATGCGCTCCCAGATATTATGGGCATCGATCAGTGAATCGGCGGTGGCCAAAACGAGGATCAGCGAGAGGTACGAAATCAGGGCAACGCCAATCTCGATGGTCGCCATGTCTACAAGCTTCACATACGCCACGAAGATGCCGAGCAGAAAGACTTCCAGCATTGCCCAAGGCTTAAAGGTTTCGAGCCAGCGAAAGATCACGGCTGCATGCGGCGCCCTCTTGCCGAAATATAAGGGCGCAACGACGTACAGGCCTCCCAATAACTTGAAGAGTGGCACGATGAAAACAACGAGAAAAAACAGTAAGCCTAGATGCCAAAATCCACGGTTGAAGAACTCCAGACCACCGGAAATAATATGGCCTGATTGTTCCAATCCCTCGACCCGCAGGGTCATCAAGGGAAATACATTGGCTATGATGAACAGGACCACGCCCGTCAGGTAGAGATTTAGCGGAACCTGCAGGCCGTGACGCGGCCCTTCGAGCAGGGCGGCATTACAACGCGGGCAATCGGCGTTTTCGCCGGGCGCGAGATGGGAAACCTCTTGGTAGAGCCCACACTCATGGCAACACAGTAACATAGACGGGCTCCTTTCCGTCGGCTCCGCACTCGTCTGACCGTACCATCATTATGGCAGTGGGTTTTCCCCGGGCCAAGCCGCCCGGGCCGCCATATCGGGCGGCTGCTCGATCGTTTCGGCTTATTCTGCAACAGGGGCTTGCGGCTCGGGCACGATCCGCCAGGCCGCAGAGCCTGCGGGGTCGGTTCAGAACGCAAGCTGATCAAAGCGTTGGAACAGGTCCGGCGGCAGCACGGTGTCGCGCGGCTGGTGGCGCACCGCTCCGGACACGGTGTGCAGGCCAGATATGCTGAATGATGCCGTCGACAACAGCGATGGGAAAACACCGCTGCGCGAAGCATTGGCCGAGGCCGACGCCAACTCAAGTGCGGACACCATTACCTTTGCGCTCGCGCTCAAGGGCGGCGTCAGCACGCTCACCGATCAGCTTGTGGTCGACAGCGACGTCACCATCGACGGCGACCTGGACGACGATGGCACACAGGACATCACCCTGGACGCCAATGCCGATGGCGACCTGGTTATCGCGATCGAAAACGTGATCGGTTCGGACTTCGACGACCGGATCGTGGCACAGGGGATCTCCGACAACCGGCTGGAGGGCCGCGCCGGCAACAATCGTCTCTTTGACCGCGCCGGCAACGACACCCTGATCGGCGGCAACGGCTTCGACACGCTCGCCGGTGGCGCTTAGGCGCGGTCGGTCAGGATGCCCGGGGCCCAAGCGCCGCGAGAAAGTCGCCGAGCGCACGGTCTGCTCGCCGGGTGTGTGCAACAATCCAGCGTCCCAATGTGTCGACGGTTTCCAGGGACATGGTGGTGTTACCGGCCCGATATTGCTCGCGAACGCCCTCGATCCGCTCGATTGCACTCTTGTGTTCAAGGGCATGGGCATCGTAGCCGTCAAAAGAGTAGAGACGCATCAGCATTTCTTCCGATGAGAAATGTACCTTCGTGAACTCAAGTAGCTGGTCGAGAATCTCGTCGACTTCGGCGGTGGGCCGTCCGTCGCCGACCGCATCACGAAGCGCCTGAATCAGGCTCACCTGCAGCCGATGCTCACCATCCATCGTCCCGGACCCCGTTGTCAGGTCGGCATCGAACGTCGACTCACCCATAAAGTCTCTCCTGGAGTCCAGCACTCGACACATAATCGCGAGCCCAATCGGGGCTCCCAAATCCTAACCGTTCGAGCAAGCAGGGAAAACCGGCGCGCACCCGTTGGCATGACAGATGTTGCAATGAGACCATACCGATCGTCCGCTCGATGATCCAAAAGGGCGCTAGCGAACCGGCACCGGCGGCGAGACTCCGCCGGAACGATTGCCGTGGCGGATCATTGTCAGGAGCAGCCATCCGAGCAGAACACCGTTGAGAAGGTGCCATACGAAATGGGTGCCAAGCGGCCAAACGTGGCACAGCGGCTCATCGATTGTCCGGAACCCCAGGGAGAGGGCGAACAACGCAGTCGCAATCACGAGCGGCCAGCCGGCCGCGTGACGCCGGATAAGCAGCACGACCGCCGTTCCAGCGAGCGCCAGGGCGGCCGGTAGGTACCCGACGCCGGAGCCGAGAACGCCACCTAGAATGACACTGAAGGCTTGGACAAGGACAAACTGTGCGGGAATGAAGGCGATGCCGATGACGCCAGCCCCCCACCAAGGCAGGCCGAGATACCGCCGCATCGCCAGGATGAAATAGGCGATGATAAACAGCTGGATCGGCAACACATCGGCGATCGCCGCCCAACGTGTCGCTACCGTATGAAACAGGAACGAGCCGATCCCAATTGCAACGATCAATCCGGCCAGGATCGCGGTGCCCGCATCGAGCCGGCCGATGCGCCGGGCTGCCAGCACGCCAACGACGGCGGCGAGCAAGAATGCGCCATTGGTGATCGCATTGACCGGCTCGGCCCAGAAGTCGAAGCTAGTGCGCTCGCAATAAGCATCGATGCGGGTCATCAGCCCACCGTCCGCCGGTTGCGATTGCGCTGATTGCGTCATCTCTCGCCCTGCCGCGATCACTCGTTGCGAAGGTAAGCGGCCGCCTTCTGTCCCAGCTGCCGCCAAGTTCCGGCAAAACCGAGAAGGAGGGTCATGGCCATGCAAGCAACGACGGTGATGCCAACGACGTCGCCATAGAGCATCCAATCCAGGCGCATCAGCCAGGTCACGACGGCCCATGAGATCAGCGTGCCGAGACCGGCCGAGATCAGAGCAGTGATCAGGCCAAGAAGACCATACTCAACGGAGTAGATCTGAGCGATACGACCACGTTTGGTCCCAAGCACCTTGAACAGAACGGTTTCGTACTGCCGGCGCTGGCGGTCGGCGGCGACAGCCCCGGCCAGAACGAGAGCACCGGCAAACAGGGTGACGGCGGCGGCGGCGCGAACCCCCAAGCCGATGCGGTCCATTAAATCGCTGACCGCTTCGATCGCCTGCCGTGTGCTGATGCTGGTGACATTGGCGAAGGTCTCGGTGACAGCCCGCTCCAAGGCCGGCTCGGCCTCTTCCGGCGCGTAAACCACCGCGATGTGCGTGTGCGGCGCCGCTTCAATGACACCAGGTGAAAACATGATCGTGAAAGCGAGGGGCACGGCTTGCCATTCGATACGGCGTGTCGAGGCAATGGTCGCCTGAATGTCGCGGCCCAGCACGTTGACGGTTAAGGTGTCTCCCACACGAATACCGAAGCCCTTGGCGATGCCATCCGCTAGGGAAACCAGGGGCGGGCCGGTGTAGTCGGCGGGCCACCATTGGCCGCTGGCTAGGATAGCGTCCGGCGGCTTTTCCGCCGCGTACGTGAGGCCACGGTCTCCACGCAGTGCCCAGGCCGCTTCCGGCGCAATCAACGCCTCTTCCGCCCTCACGCCGTCGATCCTAGTAATGCGTCCACGCAGGGCCGGCGCGCGTATTATTTCGCCGACTTCGTCCACGGCAGCGACGGTTGTCTCAAAGTCGGTGACCTGGTGATCTTGAATGTCGATGAAGAAGAACGCCGGCACTCTGTCCGGAAGCTGATCGCGAATCTGCCCGCGTAGATTGGCATCAATCAACGAAATAGCGACAAGAACCGTTAGGCCTGCTCCGAACGAGGTGAGCACCATCGCCGTTGGCGAGCCGGGCCGGCGTAAGCTGTCAAGGGCGAGCCGCAGGACCGGCGGACGCGGTCTTGGAAGCCATTGAACGGCCACCGTCACGGCAGCAGCACTTCCACGAAGGACGAGCAGGACGGCGATCGCGCCAATAACAAAGACCGTGCCGAACCAACGATCCGTCGTGGTCACCACCACCAACGCCGCCAGTGTCGCCGCCGTTATCGCCAGAGCTATCACGATGCCGCGGCGCGGCCGTCCGCTGATGCCCACGGCCTGGTGACGGAAAAGGATGGCTGGCCGGACCTCTCGCGCGACGCCCAAGGGCCAGAGGGAGAAGGTCAAAGCGGTGAGGAGCCCCAAAGTCGCGGCCTTCAAGAGCGCCGCTGGATAAACGTCGGCGGTTAGCGTGAGCGGAAGAATGCTCGATACGGCTTGGAATAGGAGCAATGGGATGCCCGCGCCGATGGCCAAGCCGATCCCGGTGCCAAGGCCGGCAAGCAGAAACACCTGAACCAAGTAGGCCTTGATAATCAGACTGCCCGGCGCGCCTAGACACTTGAGCGTCGCGATGGTCCCTGCCCGGCCATCAAGATAAACCCGCACCGAGTTAGCGACGCCGATGCCGCCGATAAGGAGCGCCGTGAGCCCGGCAAAGGACATGAACATGGCAACTCGGTCGACAACGCGTTGAACGCCCGGCGCCGCTTCCGTTGCTTGGCGGACCTGCCAACCGGCTTCAGGAAATGCCTCCCGGATATTGCGAATCCATGACGATGAATTCACCCCGTCATTCAGCAGCACCCGCGTCTTATGACGAAAGAGACTACCAGGTTGAACCAATCCGGCGGAACTCAGCGCCTTGTCAGCGATCATCAGTCGAGGGCCAAATGCAGCGACGCTGGCCACTCTGTCAGGTTCCTGGGCAATCGTGCCCCTGATCTCGAACGATGCGTCGCCCACCCGCACGTTATCGCCAATCTGTAAGTCAAGTTTAGACAAGAGAGTCGAGTCGACGACGGTGCCCCATGCGCCATTTCGCTTTCCCAACAGGTCGTGGAGACCATTCTTCCCCACCTCCGGTTCGTCCAAGACGATCCGCCCAACCAAGGGATAGGCTTGGTTGACGGCTTTTACCTCGACCATCGAAGAACCGTCGTCGCCGCTCGCCGGCCGCGCCATTGCCCGCATCTCCACCGACGTTGAGATAGTGCGCGTCGTTTCTTGGAGGAGCCGAGCCTCCTCGAGGGACGGGAAACGATGCGTGAGCGTAACCTCGATGTCGCCGCCGAGAATTCGGGTAGCGTCTCTCGCTAACCCGGAAGTGATAGCTTCGGAGACGGTTGCAACGGCGGCGATGGCGGCAACGCCAAGCGCCAGGCTCGCAAAGAAAATACGAAAGGCCGTAAGCCCACTGCGAAGCTCGCGCCAAGCCAGCCGCCAAGGAAGCCATCTGATCATGTCGCGGGACCAACACGGGGTTCCGACGACTGAATCTCGTCGCCGACAACGCGCCCATCTTGCATTTCGATGATCCGGTCGCACAACTGGGCCAAGACCGGGTCATGGGTGATCAACATCAATGTCGAGCCGCTTCGGCGATGCAGATCAAACAACAACTCGATCACCGCCGCCCCGGTCGCGCCGTCTAGATTTCCGGTCGGTTCGTCGGCTAGAAGAACCCTGGGCTCGCCAACGAACGCGCGAGCGAGGGCGACGCGCTGCTGCTCACCACCGGAAAGCTGTGACGGATAATGGTTGACACGTTCGCCAAGACCAACACGGTCGAGCCAGGTTCTTGCCTGCTCGAAAGCACCGTCGTATCCCCCTAACTCTAGTGGCAGAGCCACGTTTTCCAGCGCCGTCATGGTTGGGACGAGGTGAAAACTCTGAAAGACGATGCCGACCTCATCGCGTCGGAATTCGGCCAAGCTATCCTCATCCAAGGAGCTCACGTCGTGCTCACCGACCTGGATGTGTCCCGCAGTCGAGCGCTCAAGACCGGAGATCAGCATGAGAAGACTGGTCTTGCCCGATCCGGAGGGACCCACCAGTCCCACGGCCTCGCCCTTATCGATGGTGAGGTTGATTCCGCGCAAAATGGACACCTGGCCGGCACCACTTTCCAGACTGAGATACACATCACGCAACGCAATAGCGGCATCGCCTTTACCGGAAGAAGACATGCTATCCATGGTTCCGTCCATTTGGCCTGAAAAGCTATCAGGCATACACGAATGCCGACGATGGTGGATCATCGCAGCGTTGCCGGCGATCATCGTCCTCACTCTCGGCCTGTCAACGCGCCATCCGTGGGCTGAGCAGGATCCACTTCATCTTCTCGTGATTGGCGATAGTCTGACCGCGGGTTATGGGCTGGCGGAAGAAGACGCGTTTCCGGCGCGGCTTGAGGCTGCCCTCAGCGATTTAGGGCACGATGTTCGTGTTGAGGCGAGCAGCGTTTCAGGCGACACGACGGCGGGCGGTCGCGCGCGGCTTTCCTGGGCGCTAGGCGCGTCCCGCAAGGATCACCCTGACGCGGTAATGGTGGAGCTTGGCGCCAACGACGCTTTGCGCGGCTTCGATCCCGAGGTCACCTTCCGGAATCTGAGCGCGATTTTGACGGAACTGCAGGCGCGGGAGATTCCGATCTTATTGGCCGGGATGCGAGCGCCACCAAACATGGGGCGTGACTATACGGAGCGTTTTAACGATGTCTTTCCGCGCTTGGCGCAACAGCATGAGGTCATTTTCTATCCGTTTTTTCTCGACGGTGTCGCGGCGGAGCCGGCACTTAACCAAGCCGATGGCATGCACCCCAATGCGGACGGCGTCGAAGAGATCGTCCGTCGGATCACGCCGGCGGTAATCGAGCTGCTCGATGCGCCGCCGACCTAACACCGCAGGTAATCCAATAAAGGGGGGTATGTTAGTGGCGATATCTTTAGCAATGTGAAGCTGACCAACCCACAACGACGATTACCCGGTAGACGGCGGATTGCGCAAAGTACGCGAAGAGAAATCGGAGTTGTCTAGTCTTTGAGGCGTCAAAAAGCCGTGGCGGCGCATCCGGGCGCGGGCAGGACTCCATGATGTCCGGCTTCATGATCTCAGGCATTCCTTTGCAAGCGTTGCCGTGGGTCTTGGAGGGGGCCTATCAGTGATCGGCAAGCTGCTCGGCCTCACTCAGACCCGGACCACCGCGCGCTATGCCCACTTGGCCGCTGATCCCGGACAAGTTATAGAAGCCCGCGCTTTGTATACCGAACTCGCCGACCGAGCAGCGCAACGGGTGGCGATACCAGGCTGGGATGACGGCATCGGTCACACAGAATGGCAAAGCGCCGCTGACCTTCGTGCCTCAGCTATGATCGATCTGCGAGGCGGGAATGGCAAGCGGCACGCCGATTCGCATGCATGTGGTCACGGTATTCAGGGGGTTTGGGTATCGTCGGGTCGTTTTGAGCCTCCGGTCACGAGCCAAAGGGGAACGGCGAGGTTCCAGCGAAGTGCTGCGACGCGGATGGCGAAGATCAGGGCGATCATGGCGATCGACGCGCCCGCTTGGATCTCAGGCGCGAACTCCAGAATGATGACGAACAGGACGCAGCCAAGCAGCACGGGCACGGCGTAGATCTCGCGGCTCATGAGGAGGGTCGGACGACCGGACAAGACGTCGCGGATCAGGCCGCCACCGATCGCCGTGACCACCCCCAGGAGGATCGGCGCCAGCGGCAGGCCAAAATTGAGTTCCCAGACCTTCTCGACCGCCTGGATAGCAAACAGCGCGGCTCCAAACCCGTCAAGCAGCAGCATAAGATCGTAGATCCTACTTCGACTGAAGTAGCCTTGCGCGACGAACGCGGCCACGCTGGAGGCAATCGCCACCCAAAGATACGTTTGGTCCTCCGCCCAGAAGACAGGTACATCGAGAATAAGATCTCGGACCGTTCCGCCTCCGACCGCGGTGATCAGGCCGAGGACCACGGCGCCGAACAAGTCGACTTGCTTCGGTGCTACGGCAAGCACCGCGGTGACCGCGAACGCAACCGTGCCCGCCATCCCGATCCAGTATCCGATTACTTCCATGCGCAGATTGACTCGTTTTCAAATCCCGCCGCAGAGAAAAAACGAGACACAATCCAGATCGTCGACAGTGTCGCCTTTTGAGATCTTTCTGCGGTTATAGTCGATCTGCGTCATTGACTCATGCTTTTTTGTCCGTTGTTAGATCTCTTGGTTCAAAGGCGAAGCGAAAATACTCGCTCATACGATCTTCCAATTGGTTGGAGCCGTCCACGGGCTCAACGTCATCCAAGTACCAACGAACGAAAATCTCCGGCTTCGAGAGATCCGCGGTAGTGTTGATAAGCGTTCTTTCCCTGGGTCCCGCCTCCGCCTTTTTGTCGTCCACAAACGAACAATGAACCGAGTCCGTGAGTCTTGTCGCGTCTTCGATTTTGAATGGCGGTTTGAGTCCCGCATAGGTTTCACGGAGAATGATCTGCCGCTGAAAGCTGTTGTGCTCGGCTTGATGATCGAATGGTGGATACGTGCTGGGTTCCGGATATAGAGACACTGGATGGTTCGTGATGAAGAGCGGCTCGCCGGCACGTCGATCAGTGAACACATAAGCTTGGGAATGTTTGTCGATCTCGAAAATCGTGGCGCTTCCGAAAGCGTCCGCGATGATCATGTGTGAACACATCACGACATGCATTACGCGATTGTTGAGTATCCTCAACTTAGCTTCCTCGACAGTCGCGCAAGTGTCGAGAAGCAAGCTGACCAGTTGAACCATCGACACGCCCGACATGCTCATACCGGACGAAGGTCCTGCCTCGTCGCCAACTCCCCATGGATCGTGGAAGAGTGAGATGTAGAGCCCTTTCTCGTTCAACCCGTCGATGTAAGGGATGAGCAGCTCCTGCCCTCCGATCAGCAGTGTCTTGTATCCGTCCTTCGGATGGGTTTCGAGGACGATTCCCCGCTCCCAACAATTGTAGGCACCGGGCGGTGGTTGCTTACCGAAAAGCTCGCTCCAAAGCACCATCGCCATAAGATCGAAATTGCGTGAGACGAAAGTCGCCCCGTTGGACTTCTCGATCGGCAGAACGGCGGCGGAACAGGTGTTGGCGCCGAGGTCCCTTCCTCTGGCGGCGTCGTACCAATCGAAGGGCAACGCGCTCGGGTCATAAACGACATCGTCGGCCCGAAGACCGAAGGCTCGTAGTACACCACGGCAACGCTGTGCCATCTCCGGCCAATTGCGGTCGAAGTATTCCCTGCGCGCTCGCGCGTAACAAGGGTCATCGTATACACCGAGTTCACATCCGTACTGCTGGCGTGCAAGTACGCCAAGATCATAGCCGATTTCTTCGAAGGTTCCTTCGACGATGATGTGCCTCGGCTTGCTGTAGTGAGCGTCCACATGGGGAAAGATGAGATCGTTCTTGATAATACTCATTGGCTCATCTCCAGGCGACGAGATATAAGAAACGCAGTTATAGGTAGACCTCACTTGACGCTAACGGATCGGAAACGCCGTCCGGGCCACGGGGATCCTTCTCTCCTGAAGCTAAATCGACCACCTCAATCTCACCCGGGCGCCAGGGTTTGTCGGTCCAGGCCTGTTCCGGCTTTTACAATCGCAATATGGCAAACCAAATCTTGGTAGGGAAGGTCTGAAACCAGTCGCCCCGCGCTCCGCCTGCTGCTTGAGTAGCGAAATAGACGCCAAAGTGCGGGTTGGCCGTTGGCCCAACAGGTGAGATCAATACAGCGCCAAGTGCCGCGGCGAAGATTATCTTACTTTGCATAATTCGGTGTCCCTTTACTCAACGCGCTTCGCGGCGAAATGCGGCTGGTGCGACACGCCGTCGTTTGAGCGCGCAACGATTAAGCCAACGAAGTTCCGTTGGTTGACTCATGACGAGGTAGATGCCACGCGGGCCGATCGCGCACGCCGCGCCGGCCAATTGATCGTCTCGGCAACAATCGGCAGCCCGATCCTACACCGGATCAGCGCGACGCTGCAGCAATGAGCGGCGTCCGAGCGTCAGATGGGCAAGAGTTATCCACAAGATCCCCCAACTTTGTTCAACTTTCTGGTGGCCGTCCCCTTTCGTCATGATCCCGTCTGCCGTTACGCCTCGCGGATTGCATGGAGCCACCGACCGCGACTCACCGAGCCCCGCGTGCACGGAATGAGGGGCGAAATCGACCAATGCTCCTAAGAGGTTGTTGGATATGACTGTTTTGTTACACGCTTGGCCTGCCGTCATGACCGCCGATATCGCGGCAGCCTATTGTTCCTGCGACAAGCGGAAGCTGCCGCCATGCTCCTTTCGCGAAGGACACCGCCTGCGCTGGGTAAAGGCGGACTTAGATAAACACATTGCCGAACGCGCTGGCTATTCCCCGCAGGCTGGTCGCGATGAATGGATGGACGCGTTGGAGCAATGAGAACGGATCTGCCGTACCTCTGGCGCTCACCCCGCAAGCGGGGAGCGAAAGCACACCATTACTGGTTCTACCGTCGCGAAGGCCAACGGGTGCGGATCACCAGCGAGGTTGGTGAGGGGCTAGCCCCCGTTGACGCTGGTTTCCTTTCTGCATGCGAGCGCATTCACTCGGCGTTTGGTAGGGATGAGCCGCAAACGCAAGAGATGCGTCCCGGCAGCCCGCACCATATTGCGACGACGTACTTGAAGAGTCCGGATTACGCGCAGCTATCTGAGAAGACGAACACAGATTACTGGCGCTACCTGGATCGGCTTCGTGAGCAATTTGGTCATTTACCGGTCCGGACCATGACCAAGGAGTTTGTGCGTGCCCTACGCGATAAGCATGCCGACAAGCCAACTACGGCAAATTGCCAGATCGCAGTCCTTCGTGTGGTGTTGAACTTTGCCTCTGAGCAGCCATCCAAGTTTGCCTTGCCTGCACAGTGGCAGAACCCAGCAAACAGGCCGAAAAAACTAAAAACCGGCCCAGGGCACCGCCCGTGGGAAGATTGGGAGATCGACGCGTTTCGCAGCCGTTGGCCGACCGATACCGTTGAGCGCGTGGCGTTCGAGCTGCTGCTGAATACAGGGCAGCGCGGAAGCGACGTTATCAAGATGACCCGACGCGATCTGTTCAACGGCGAAATCAGCGTATGTCAGCAAAGGACGGGCGAGCGTGTGACAATTCCGGCAAGCCGGACGCTATTGGCGGTTCTTTCGCCATGGCTGGAGGCGAACCAGCACCTCCTCATGATCACAACCGAGACGGGGCGGCCGTTCACCATTTACCGCTTCGCTCATGTGATGCACGCGGCCTATCGAGCAGCCGGCCTGCCGGACGATTTCACGAACCACGGCGGACGACACACCGCCGCAGCAACCCTCAAAGAGATTGGTTGCGATTGGGAAACCACCGCATCGATTACCGGCCACCGCACGGCGGAAATGGTCCGGCTCTACACTAG
>CAZUDB010000057.1:0-23024 GCA_964619055.1 uncultured Rhodospirillaceae bacterium | reverse complement strand
GTCAGACTCTTAAAGCGCTTAGCGCCGCCGAACAATCGGCGGCGTCCCCAATCGTCCCTTAAGCGCCGGCTGCCGCGGGTGGCAGGTTCTGGGCGTTCGAGGTCTGCGATGGCTCTCCCGGCGGGCCCTTCAAGCGGTAGAGGGTCGCATAGAGTGTCGGCACCAGGACCATGGTCAAGAAGGTCCCGACCGTCAGGCCGGCCATGATCGTCACAGCCATGCCGACCCAAAACACATCCGCCAGCAACGGAACCACGCCCAGTACCGTCGTCGCCGCGGCTAAGCAGACTGGTCGAACGCGCGAAA
Organism: uncultured Rhodospirillaceae bacterium; assembly: GCA_964619055.1. Taxonomy (GTDB): domain Bacteria; phylum Pseudomonadota; class Alphaproteobacteria; order Rhodospirillales; family Defluviicoccaceae; genus CAYVUM01. The sequence goes on along the minus strand of CAZUDB010000057.1, from coordinate 22,718 downwards.
CAGCCGCCATGATAATGGCGTCGTAGCGTGTTTGACCGGCGGCGAGCTGCTGTTCGGCCTCATCGAGCAGCACAATGATATTCTTGATCATCATACCGGAGAGGCTCATGGCTCCGAGCAGAGACATGAAACCAAACGGCACGTCGAACAGCAACAGCCCCCACGTGATCCCGATAATGACAAAAGGAATTGTCAACATGACGATTATCAGTGGTCTGAAGGCGTTATAGAGATAGACAAGGATGAAACACATGGTAACGGCCGTTGGGATCAGGCCGGGGATCAAGGCCGCTTGCGAGTCGACTGTATCCTCCCATTCGCCGCCCCACTCCCAGGTATAGCCCGGCGGCAATTCGATCGCCTCGAACAAAGGCGTCACATCCGTCACGAGCATCTGCGTGGTTGCGATTAGGTCCGGATTGGCTTGAATCTTGACCGTCCGCCGTCGATCCCTGCGCCGAACGATCGGGTCCTCCCAGACCGTGACGACACCATCCGTCACTTGAGCGAGGGGAAGCGTTTCTGTCGACACCGTGGGTCGGACCTGGAGCGCCGGAAGGTTCGCGACTTCCACACGTTCCTCAGGAACGTAGCGCAGGAGAATTGGGATCAGGTCATCGCCTTCGCGATAAAGACCAACCTGACGGCCATCAAAGGCACGTTTCGACGCATTGGCTAGGTCCTCTCGCGTAACAGCAGACAGCTGCGCTCGCTCGGTGTTGTAGCGGGGTTCAACCCTTTGATGACGCTGCATCCAGTCGGTGCGCGCAACATTCACGCCGGGAACGCTCTCAACGGCGTCCAGATACTCCTCAGCTTGCAACCGTAGTTCAGCCGGATCGGCAACGGCGGGGCCGCTAACCCGGACTTCGAACTTCCATGTCTTGCCGGGGCCAACGGCAAACTGGCGAAGGGATGACAGGGCGCTGGGAAACGTCTCGTTAAACCAAGGCTCGAGTTCCTGGATCATCTCTGGGATATGTCGGAAATTTGCGACATTAACGACCAGCTGCCCATAGGCTTGGTTGGCCTCTTCCGGCTCAACAGGTAGGTAAAATCGGGGCGGACCCGACCCGATATACGTGGCAATACTTGCGACTCGAGGGTCTTCCATGATTTTTGCCTCGGCCTCAGCCAATGCGGCCGACACTTCTTCGATGCGCGTTCCCTCCGGTGCATAAAAATCGATCATGTACTTTTCCATGGAGGAAAAGGGAAAGAACAGTTGTTTGACTTGCCCGAAACCGACCACCGAAACGACCAAAATGCCGACCATGACGGCCAAAAACGGAAACCGATACCGAATTGTGGTTTTGACCAGTCGTCGGAAGCCCTGAAAAAAACCGCCAGCGTAGGGGTCTGAGCCGCCTTTCTGAACCTTCAGCATGTCGATGCACTGCAGGGGGGTCAGGGTCAGCGAGACGATCCAACTGAACAGCAAAGAGATCGCCACAACCTGGAACAGCGACAAGCAGTACTCGCCCGTGCTCTCTGGTGAACCGGCGATTGGATAGAATGCCATAACGGCGATAACGGTAGCCGCCAGGAGTGGGAACGCAGGCTTGGAAGCCGCCTCGACGGCGGCTTGGACACGGTCCTTACCTTCCTGCAGCCGCGTCGCCATCCCGTCGGCGACCACAATGGCGTTGTCAACCATCATGCCGAGAGCAATCACCAGCGCGCCGAGAGACATTCGGTGCAGGTCGATCCCAAGCAGCGCCATGATTATAAAGGTGCCAAGAACTGTGATGATCAGCGCGGTTCCAATGATCACCCCCATTCGCCACCCCATGGCGATTGCAAGCACCGCCAAAACGATTGCGACCGCCTCGGCGAAGCTCTGAAGAAAGCCCTTCACCGATTTATCGACAATTTCTCCCTGCCAATGAATACGGTGAACGTCAAGACCGACGGGAAACACGCTGGCGAGTTCATTAAGTCGGGCGTCGATGTTGTTACCGACCTCAACGATATTGACACCCGGCTTGTTGGTGATCGAAATCCCGATGGCCGGTTGGTCGAGTCGCGGCTCCTCGCCGGGCGCAACGTCAAGCTCACACTGACCGATTATGCAGAGCCCAAACAAGGTCATTGAGAACTGCTCGGGCGCGTTAGTCGCTCCTTTCCGATCGGAGTAACGCATGATTTGAACGGGCGGGTCCTGATAACCCCGGCGCACATCCGCAAAATCGGCAATCCGAATGAACTCGGTTCCGGTCGTAATACCGGCACGGATCTGCTCGCTCTGCAGCGCATCGAGCGTTGATGGCCGGACCACCAAATCCCCAATATCGTCAACGGATTGAAAGGCACCTGTTGGTGCAATTCGGTAGCGCTTTTCTTGCAAATCCAGGCGGCCAGCATCCACGACTTGGTTTTGCGTTTGAAGCGTTGATTCAATACTGGCGTCGCTCAAGCCCAGTTGGCTCAGCTGGGTCTGGCGAGTTTCGAGGTAGATCACCTGCGGCTGTACGCCCCACAGATCCACGCGGCCAACACCCGGCACGACGCTTAGCTCTTTGCGGAGATCCTTGGCAAACCGCTCGAGGTCTCGATAGCTGAAGCCGTCCCCGGTCAGCGCCAGTTGAAAACCGAAAACATCTCCAAAATCGTCATTGATCTCGGGTCGACCCGCACCGGGCGGCAAATCGGTTTCCACCTCCCGGATCTTCCGTCGCATCTGGTCCCAAACCGGTTGAAGATCATCGCCCCAAAAATTCGCCAGTATCTCGACCTTGACGATCGACATCCCTGCTCGGTTCAGCGACTCAATCCATTTAATCTGCTTTAACTCTTGAATAGCCGTCTCGATCCGGTCAGAGACTTCCAGTTCCACCTCTTCGGGGCTCGCCCCTGGATAAAGCGTTGTTATCGTCGCCGTCTTGACCGTGTATTCTGGATCTTCAAGTTGCCCCAACTGCCCGTAGGACATCAGTCCAGCGATAACGACCAGAACCGTCGCGAAGTAGACAACAGCTCTCTTCTTTACAGCAGCGGCAGCCAGACTCACTGGGCGATGTCCTTTTGCTCTAAAATTTTTACTTCCTGACCATCCTCAAGATAGTGAACGCCCGCCGTTGCGATCCACTCGCCCGTTTCCAAGCCCTCAGTCACGAGAATGCCATCGTTCGCCAAGGCTCCGGTCGTGACGGCTCGCTTCGAAACCGTCTTCGCGGCTTCATCAATGATCCAGACGTACGTGTGATCGCTGCCACCTTCGCTGAAGACGGCGGTAACCGGAACGATGATGACGTCCTCCTCAAGCTCCGCCTCCTGGCCCGTCGCCCGCCCTGCCATGCCGGGCAGAATTTGAACCCCTTCGGGCGGGTCCAAAATTAGATTGACGGCATAGGTGCGCGTTGCTTGAGACGGCTCCGTCGCGATTTCTTCAATCTCAGCCGGAATTTCCAAATCCGGATATTGATCAAACTTCACTCGCAGATTCACGGCCGTCCGGGCGGCACCAATAATGCTCTCCGGGATATTGACGACGAATTCGATTCGCGAGGTATCGACGACCCGTACGACTGGTTCCTTCGCTTGAACGTTGTCGAAGTTCTCTTTGTAGGTCAGCGATACAATGCCATCGAAAGGTGCGGAGATAACGGTGTCGCGAACGGCTTTACGTTTAATCTCGACATTGGCCGACGACTGATCGAAGCGCGCCTGGGCATCGGTCAAATCCTGCTGCGCAACTGCGCCGGAGGCGACCGCTTGTTTGATCCGGTCAAGAAAAGCTTCCGCACTTTCAAGTTCAGCCTGGGCGCGGTTGAGTTCGTTCTCGTAATCTTGTGGATCGATCTTCGCCAGGATCTGACCGGTCTCCACCTCCGTTCCGATGTTCACGGGGCGCTCGATGAGCCGACCCGGAACCTCAAAGGCAAGATCGGTCTCTTGAGTCGCCTTGGCGACGCCCGGGTACCATTGATTGTTGATAGTCTGACCGGCCTCGACTTGCACGGCCCGCACGGGACGAATGGTCTCAGGAGGAGGGGGTGGGTCTTCGCACGCTGCAACAAGGACCAGCACGATCAGGGCGACCAGCGCCTTCGGATCGAACCGCATTATGTTGTTCCTTTCCCGCTTTCGTTGAGAGCACTATCCGGGTCCGAGTGTGAATCGGGCGGTGCGTCGGCGGAGCCCGTCGCAGGGCTTGGCTCGGGAGGACCCGCTGCCGTGTCTGCCGCGTCCGAATCCCATCCCCCGCCAAGCGCTCGATAGACCTGGACCAGGAAAAACGTCACCAGCCCGTCGCTTTCCTCGAACAGGTCTTCCTGCACAAATAGGTTGCGCTGCTGATCCTGGACATTTTGGAAGTCCGTTAGGCCCGTTACGTACAGTGTCTCGACCAGCCGGACAGCGTCACGCGCGGCCGTAACGGACCGAGCCAGCGCATCCCGTCGCTGGCGCTCTTGCACAAAATTCGCGATGTTGTCTTCCACCTCACGCATGGCAACAAGAACCGTTTGCTCGTACAGCGCAAGGGTCTGCTGCGCGACCGCGTCCTCCACATCGATTTGGGCACGGACCCGGCCGCCATCGAAGATGTTCCAGCTGACCGAAGGGCCCAAGCCGTAGCCTAGGCTGCCGCCGTTGAACACCGTGCCGGGACTGAAACTCTCAAAAGCAAAAAACCCAAACAACGAAAACCGAGGATAAAGGTCTGCAGTAACCACGCCGATACGCGCCGTTTGCGCTGCCAACTGTCGCTCGGCGCTACGGATGTCGGGCCGTTGACGCAGCAAATCCCGCGGCATCGCCAATGTGATGCGACTTGGCGGTTGCGGAATCGGCTTGGGTTGGTTGACGACCGGGTAAATTGCACGTGGGGTTTCTCCCAATAAGACGCCGAGTGTGTGGATCTGCCCAGCAAGTTCGCGTTGGAAAAGTGGTACGGAGGCCTCGGTCGTCGCGAGATTAAGTTTGGCCTGTGCGACTTCCAAATCCGATGCGAGACCAGCGCGGCGTCGGTCCTGAACGAGCCGTAGTGTCTTCGACTGAGTGGCTATATTGCCTTCGGCGGATTCGATCCGCGCCTGAAGGGTCCGAATGTTGATGTAGGTCGATGCGATGCTTGCATAGAGAGACACCAGGACATCGCGGTAGTCCTCCACGCTAGCTTGCAGGTCTGCGTCTGCGGCTTCAACCGAGCGTGCCACCCGCCCCCACAAATCCAGTTCCCATGTGGAATCCAAGCCGACACTATAAAGTGTGTCCGTGCGGTCTCGGCCACTGAGCGAGGGCGCAGTACCTTCGCTCACTCGACCGAATTCGATGGTCCCAGGTGAATCCACAGAGGGTAGCTGACTGCCGCGGGCGAACCCGACCGCAGACCGCGCCGCCTGGATACGAGCGACTGCCTGCTTCGTATCGAGATTCCCCGCGGACGCTCGCTCGATCAGGTCGACGAGGACCGGGTCATTAAGGGATCGCCACCAAGTCCGAATGTCGGCCTGTCCAGGAGTTAGACCCTGGGTGAGGGTTTGGTGCCAGATATCTGGCATGCGTGTGTCTGGCGCCTGATAATCAGGCCCAACCACCGCGCAGGCTTGCAGAGCGAGGGCACTCGCCAGCAAAATTGCCAATGGCTGCTTTGCTGATCGGCGCTCGCCGACTGCTCGCGGCTCGGTTGTGCAGCGTGGTCCGTGAAACATGTGCTCGCTAACGTCCCCAGGAGTTGGCCGCAGATTCCGCCTGCAAGCCAGTGGATCACCGCCCAAGGTCGGATCGAATCCGCCGGCGGCTGTGCCCACAGGAGAATCCAGGTTTTTCATGTTTAACAGCGCAAACAGGTCACAGGCCAGACTTTCGTTCCCGTCCGCTGGCGGTCAACGTCTTTGGTCCGCCTGTCGCTCAAGATACGCTTCGCGCCCTCTGGTTTGCCCCCACCTCGGCGACCTCGGCTTGGACCATGACTAAATCGTGTCACCCAAATCGTCCGCCGCGGGAACGGCCGACTCGCTTGCCGCTGCTTGCCGTCATGATGCTTGGATTCGGCGGCTTGGTCGCCTTGGCGGTCGCTGTCGTGTTTGCGGTTGGTTTCAGTGTGGCCAAAACCTCCACAACCGTCTTGCTGCAAGGACGCGCCGACGGCACGATTGAGGCCATCGTAACACTGCTGGAAAGGGAGCTAGGACCAATTGAGGACCAGGCGCGTTGGCTTGCGCGAGCGACTCAAAACGGAAGCTTCAATCCGCGAGCTCGAGCATCGATTGAACCGTTTTTGCAGGGATTGCTCGCATCGTCACCGCGACTCGGAGATCTTGCTATCGTTGGTGTGGATGGGAACGCGCAGGTCCTGGAGCGTGGCAGCGACCATGTGGAGGCTCTTCCCTGGGCGTCCTGGCACGATGTTGGACGGTTTGTCACGGAGGCAAAAAACGACACGGGGCCCGTGTGGGCGGCACCGTACTATCATGACGACGGCGTCGGAACCCGCATCAACGTCAGAACTCCCCTCTTCCATGAGGGCGCATATTTGGGATTTCTCTGGCAGGGCGTTCGAGTATCCCACCTGTCCAGTGCTTTACCGAGAGTTTCTCCAGAAGGCACGGAGCTAACGCCGTTCATTCTTTATGATCAGAATTGGGTGTTGGCCCACCCGATGCTTGCAGACGATACCATCGCAGCTAACCGGAGCGCACCGCTGCCCGACGCCAGAACCTTCCAAGACACGGTGATCGCAGCCCTATGGGGACCAAAGGCCAAGGCCCTTCCAGAGTATGACACGAACTCCGGTACCGCTGTCGTGGAGGTCAAACACGAAGATGGGGAGTATGTAGTCCTGTATCGGGAACTCTCGGGATTCACCGACAAACCGATTACCGTTGGCGCTTACTTTGACGTCGATGCCGCGGACGCATCGGATTTGAACCGGCTACGCTGGTTGCTCGTGGTCGGCTTCCTGGTTTTGGGCGCAGCCATTCTGGCGGCCTACATCGTCTCGCGCACCGTGAGCCGGCCGGTCATGGCGCTCACCACCGCAATGGCGGAGGTGAAAGGGCGTCGGCTCGATGACGTCCCAAAACTGAAAGCGCAACGCATTTTGGAGATTGACCAAGCCCGTCGCACCTTCAACGACATGGTCGCGGGCATGAGAGAACGTCGCTTGATGCGCCGTCTGCTGGGCATCTACGTCCCCGAAACCGTTGCACGTGCTTTGGTTGAGGGTGGCGGTGCGCTCGAGCCGGCAGCAACGGAAGCAACGGTTCTGTTCGTCGATGTGGCGGGGTTTACGCCATTGACGGAGCGGCTTGGCCCCACCGGCATCGTCAATCTGCTCAACGAGTGGTTCGAGACCGCCACGGAAATCCTGGAGGGGAAAAATGGTGTTATCACCCAGTTCCAGGGGGATGCGATCCTATGCGTGTTCAACGTACAGGTAGCCGCCCGCGACCACGCCGCCGATGCCGTCGCTGCAGCGGTGGAACTGCAAAAGGTTGTTGGCATGCGACTGTTCGCAGATGAGCGGATCAGCATCAGAATCGGGGTTGCCACCGGATCCGTTGTTGCCGGCAGCGTCGGTGCCGAGGACCGCCGCACATACACGGTGCACGGTGATGCCGTAAACCGCGCAGCCCGGCTGGAAGCCCTTAACAAAGACCTTGGCACGAACATCCTGATCAGCGAGGCGACGGCCATGCGCACGCCTTCCACGCCTCTTGAGCGGGTGGGAACCATTGACGTGCGTGGTCAATCGGAGCCCGCGACCGTATTCACGATCCGGCAGACGAAGACGAACGCTACAACGGGAACACAAGCGGAACCGCAATCAGCGTTACAATCAGACACAGCAGCTGAAGCGGCACGCCGACCTTAACGAAATCGTTGAAAGCGTAATGGCCGGGTCCCAACACCAGTGTATTGACCGGCGATGCTACAGGCGTTGAGAACGCCGTCGACGCGGCAATCGCCACGGTCATCAGGAGGGGATAGGGCGACACTTGCAATTGCATGGCCGCACCGATTGCAACGGGCGCGATCAGGACGGTTGTGGCCGTGTTGGAGATGAATTGACTGAATACGGATGTGATAACGAATAGGCCCGCCATCAACGGCAAGGCGCCGTACTGGCCAAGACCCTCCACCAGCGTATTCACCAACAGTTCTATCCCGCCAGTCTTTTCCAAGGCTGTCGCCATCGGTAGCATGCCGGCAATCAGGACCAAGCTCTGCCAGTTGATGCACTTGTAGGCGCCGTCCATGCTGACGCAGCCGGCTACGACCATGGCAAGCGCAGCAATCAGAACCGCGATCACACTCGGCACGATGCCGAACGTCATCAACACCAACATGCCGAGCATCACGGCTAAGGCCAGCGGTGCCCGCGCCCTCGCTGGCGCCACCTCCCGCATCTCCACCGGCAACTCAAGCACGAGGAAGTCCTTGCGCTGGCTTTGCAGCATGCCGAGATGCTTCCAGCTACCGCCAACGAGCAAGCTATCGCCGAATTCCAGTTTAAGGTCCGGTCGTACCGTGCCAAACGGCTCTCCCTTGCGGCGAAGCGCTATCACACTCAAGCTGTAGCGTTCGCGAAAGCGCGCCGCTCTCAACGTGCGGCCAACCAACGGTGATGACGGCGTCAGCATCACTTCCCCGACCCCGAGTTCGCCGATCAGTGCCTTCTCCGCCTTTTCATGCAGGGTCCGCGGCTCAAGCCTCTCCGCCACGACAAACGCCTCGACCTGATCGTCATCTCCGGAGACGTATAGAACGTCGCCAGCGATCAGCGCTGTGTCGACCAGGGCAGGCACCACGCCTTTTCGAAATCGTCCTTCGCGCTCGATCGCGAGAACGGTGATACCGTAACGCTTGCGCAACGTCGCTTGGCCCACGGTCGTGCCGGCGAGGGCCGAGCCGGGCGGAATCCGCAAGCGGTGCAAGCGGTCGGAGACCCCGTACTCCGCAGCCAGGTCGGCCATGGATCGTTCGCCGGCCGCGGATGCCACAGCAGCACGATCCGGTAGCAACGCACGGCCCACAAAGATCACATAGCCGACGCTGAGCGCCAAGATGATCAAGCCGATGGGCGTGAATGCAAAAAAGGAGAATGCCTCTAGCCCTTCGCGTCGCAGCGCTTCGGAAACGACAAGGTTGGGGGGTGTGCCGATCAAGGTCAGCATGCCACCGATTAGTGCGGCGATGGACAACGGCATCATCAACCGCGACGGGCTGGAGCCGGCGCGCGCCGCCAGCGATAGCGCCACAGGGATAAAGATCGCAACGGCCCCAGTCGAACTCATAAAGGCCGACAGCACGGCCACCACCAGCATCATCAACCCGATCAGGCGAACTTCGCCCTGTCCCGCCACCCGCGTTAGCCAATTGCCAAGGGCGTACGCAACTCCGGTTTGAAACAATCCCTCACCGACCACGAACAAGCCGGCAATCAAGATCACAACGGAATCGCCGAACCCGGCGACGGCCTCCTTCGCAGTAACAATGCCCCCCAATGCGAGCGCTAGAACGGCAAGAATCGCAACGATATCCAGGCGGACGCGATCGCTGGCGAACAGCACCACGGTGACAATCAGAACGGCGAAAACGTAGATGATGTCCGCGTTCATAGATGGTCCCCCAGAGGCTCGTTGCCTGTTGTCGCTCGGCGCCCGTCACCACTCTTTCGGCAAAAAAACCGGCCCGTATGGAACGGCGCGTTGTGTCTCTAGCACTCTTGTGGAGATTCCGAAAAGCGAGCGCGACCACCCAGAGCCATGGAACGCGATCCCCGACTTGACTGAAAACGTCGCGAGCAAGCGCTACGCGGCGTGCTGCGCACGAAGGCTAAAGTGCTCGCGGACGTGGCGGACAAGTTCGTCGACGATTTCCGCGTCGCCGCGCGGATGAACATAAAGATTGATCATATAACCCGGCAAGAGTGGCAAGCCATTGGCGGGACCCAGCACCTCGAGTCCTGCCGGCAACGTCGATTCAAGCAGCGCCATCACAGCCAAGTCAGCCCGGATAGTGGCAATCAAGGCCTCCATTTCGCTGACCTCACAAACCGAGCGCCAATCGCGGCCCATCTCAGCGAGGGCGCCGAGGGCGGCCTTGCGAAACATGCAGGTTGGATCGCCTAAGGACAACGGCAACGGCTCGCGAGCGTAAGAGCGACCACCCGGAGCGCCGACCCAGACGAGAGCATCACGCAGGAGGAGCTCACCCCCAGGCTGCGTTGTCTCCTCCGTTGTCAGGGTTAGATCGATCTCGCCCCGCTCCAACTGCTTCAACAAGCGTGTGGTCGTGTTGGAAACCATGGAGATCCGAACACGGGGCCAAGTCTGGTCGAAGGCTTTTAAAATGGGCGGTACGAAGGTCGCGATGATGTCATGGGGCACGCCCAGCCGAATTTCCCCCTCGAAATCCGGAGCGGTCATCAATCCCCAGACCTCATCGTTGACGGCGAGCAGGCGACGCCCGTGCGGCAAAAGGCGTTCGCCCGCAGGGGTGAGGCGCAGTCCCCGCCCTTCGCGCTCAAACAGGATCAGCTCCAGCATGTCTTCCAGACGCTTGATCTGCTGACTCACGGCAGCCTGGGTCAGACCAAGCACTCGGCCGGCACCCGTCATTCCACCACGATCGACAACGGTGACAAACGTGCGAACCAGGCTCAGGTCGAGATTTCGGGCCATAACATGCCATCTTGAGCATTAGGAAACGTTATCGTTTGTATAAAAAACATTCGTTTTTCTTATGCAACCATTTTTCCTACTCTGTCGGTGTGGATGCGGCGCTGTTCTCTCACGCCGTTTAGCTAACCAGACCACGAAGTTGAGACTGTGAGGATCATCCAACGAGGGACCTGCAATGAAAGACGTCACCACCATTCATCGTGCGCCCCCAAGCCTGACCACCTCAGCAAACGGTCGTTTACGAACCGGGATTCTGTTCTTCTGGGAAACTGTGCTGTCCTGGCTTGAGACTCATCGCCAGCGACGGGCCTTGGCCCGTCTTGACGACCGCGCCCTCCGCGACATCGGCATCAGTCGCGCCGATGTCTGGCAGGAGGTCAATCGCCCGTTTTGGGATGTGAAAGACCCCGGTCTACGCAGCAACCACAACCATCGCGTATAAAACCATCACGGTCTGAGCAAAAAAGCCGACAATTTTGCTCGGTTAGCCCGAATGGGCCTTAAAGTTTTCAAAAAACATCCATAATCTCGATTTAGTCTTTTGGCAGATGGAGACGTCATTGGGGCGCCTCCCCGCCGAAGGCTATGTGGGCCATTGGTATAATAAAATCAGTACGGGCCTTCACCTGTGCTTCAAAGCGGTGGGGACGAGGAGACTGTTTCGAGACACCACGATGCTCATTTCAGATCACGTCCTCTTTTTACATCCGCCAAAGACCGCTGGAATCTCAATCACCGAGTTCTTGCTGAAGAACCTTCCGGGCCAAAAAATCCTCACCGTTCCGAATGGACACGCCAACTCGAATCGCGTCCAGGTCGTACGCGGCATCCGTCATGAGACACTCCCCGAAGCGGTGGACCGGCTTTCCGAATTCGGGCGCTCGTTGAGTGATTTCGACGTCGTGTTGGCAGTGATCCGCAATCCTTATGATTTAGAAGTCTCGCGCTATCATTATCTTCGCAAGAGCGATCCGGCCGATGCCGGCCTGTTGCAGCAACTCGCGCTCACAGGTGACTTTGATCGTTTCGCGCGCCAAGCGCCCTACCCGTTCCTCTATCCGCGCTCCATTGAGCAGTGGTACACGCTGGATGGCCGCGTCCCGAGCAACGTCCGGCTCGCACGATTTGAGAATCTGCAGAGCGATCTCTCAGATGCTTTGCGCCCCTATTGCTCTATGCGGCGCCGCCTGCCGCACCTCAACGCCTCTGGGCGCGGCGCTTGGCCTCCGTACATCACGCGCGAAAACGAACCCTACCTCTACTCCAAGTATCAGTGGCTGTTCCGGTTTTATGATCGCGCGCATTTTGACAGTGCCAACGGGGCTGACAGCGCACAAGCGGAGGTCGCCGCATATGACCGCAGCATCGCCGCACATAAGCTGGCGAGCTGCAGGATGGATCGCTTTCGAACTGAGGTGATGCCGCACGTCGCCGGTCAGACCGGCGCTCTGATGTTGGACGTTGTGGAAGCGATCGGTGCGGCACAAGAGGTGCTGGGCGTCACCGGTAGTGCGCTTGAGATCGGTGTTCTGCAAGGGCAGTTCCTGTTGGCTCTGGCAACGCTCCTTGAGCACGCGGAGCCGATCATCGCTATCGACCTTTTCGAGAAGCAGGATCTCAACACCGAAGCCTCCGGCATCGGCAACAAGGCCAAGCTGCAGCAAAACGTTCAGCGGTTCGTCGACGACCCTCGGCGGGTTCGCGTGATTGAATCGGATTCCCTTGCGCTCGATGCCGAAGCTGTGCGGGCGCTTCGCGCCAGCCTAGGACCCGCGCGCCTCATTTCCTTGGATGGAGGTTTGTCGTTGCGCCACACCCAACACGATCTTGGGATTGCTGCACGCATGATTGCTGAGGGTGGCGTGGTCTTTCTTTCGCAAGCCTTTAACGGCGATTGGCCAGGTGTTAACGAGGCCCTGGCTCGCATGATGTTAAGCGATCGTGAGCCCCCCCTGGTTCCACTTCTTTCGACAACCAGCAAGCTAGCGTTGTGCCGGCCCCAGGACTGCGACCAACTAAGGCAGCACCTCATCGCCACCCTCGCCCGCGTCCGCGACCTGACCGTTCGTCCTGTTACGGTTTATGGTCAACCCGTTTGGAATATTCGACATCGCTACAAGAACCCCAAACGGTCGGCCCGCTCTGTCCCGACGCTGTCGCGCCAAACCGCCTAAAACACATTCGATCGTGCTGGAGAGGTAATCACTCTAGCTGGCGCTTTCACACATCGTTGTGCATATGTCTCGCACGATCCTGTTGCGAGCTTCTGCGGCGTGATGGACCCGACAAGATGGATGAGCGGCGGCGAAACCTCCGAACCGAAGAAGCGGCGCTATGGCGGCGAGTCACTGCGACCGTCGTACCGCTTCAGCCCAAGCTGCGGCCGGTCACCGCACCGGAGCCGAAGCGCCCGGAAGGGGCTTCAACGACAAATCTAACGGGCCGATCACCACACCGCCCGCCTCAGCCGACAGCAGATAGGTCGCGCCCCCGGCCACACACCTACGCGACGACCAATCGTCATGGCGCGCCGCTTGGTCACGGCATCGCGCCAGGCCTTGACCGCAGGTCGCTGGACCGGTTGCGCCGCGGCCGGATCGCCTACGAGCGCGTTTTGGACCTGCACGGCCGCACCCAGGATGAGGCCCAGACAGCGCTCCGTGGTTTCCTTGCGTCCGCCCAAGCTGCGGGACATCGCTGCGTTCTTGTCGTAACCGGCAAGGGCTTTCGAATGGCCTCAGAGGCAAGGGGCGAAACGGGCATCTTGAAGCGAATGGTGCCGCATTGGCTTAACGAGTCCGACAATCGTGTGCGGGTGTTGGCATTCTGCCATGCCATTCCGCCCCATGGTGGCGAGGGCGCGCTCTATGTCCTGTTGCGCCGCCGCCGCGGCCGACATGAATAAGAGGGTGTCATGAGGCTAATCGTCTTGAGCGGTTCTTCGAACTGCCGAAAAGTAATGGCCGTCGCTCACCACCTGAATATCGATCTGCCCGTTGAGCATTTGGACGCGACCGCAGGGGATTTGTCTAGGCCGGATTTCCTTAACCTCAACCCCAACGGGATGGTCCCGGTATTGGTCGACGGCGACTTCGTCCTATGGGAATCCAACGCGATCATGCGCTATCTCGCCGACGGCGTGGCCGGACAGATACTTTATCCAGAGGACCGCCGCATTCGGGCAGACATCAACCGTTGGCTGGACTGGGAACTAGCACACTACAACGCAGCGCTGGCTGCGATCACCTACGAGGTGATTATCAAGCCGCAGTTCTTAGATCAACAACCGAGCCAAACGATGATCGACTCGGCGGTCGGCGAGTTCCATCGGTTTGCCGCGGTGTTGGAGGACCACCTCCAGGACTGCACGATAATTGTTGGCCGTGACTGGACGCTCGCCGACTACGCTGTTGGCCACCTTCAGGCCACGATGCCACACCTGCCCGTGGACCTGTCCGCCTATCCAAGAATCCAAGCGTTCTACGACCGGTTGGCCGACAACCGCCATTGGCAAATCGCTGTCACCTGACGTCGCGCATCGCACATCGGTGCAGCTTACGCTTGAACCCAAGGCAGGCCCTCGACCTTCCAACCATTGACGGCACCGCGCCGGCGCATTTCGTCGTGGTCGCCTTCGAAACCGCTGGCGATGTTGTAGCAAGTCGCGTAGCCAGCGGCCGTCATGGCAATAGCGGCCGATCGTGATCGCACCCCCGACCGACAAAGGAACAGGAGCGGAGCATCGCTCGGAACGTTAGCACTGCGAATCTGCTCTGCAAATTTCGGGTTGATCTGCATATGCGGAAACGTCGCCCAGCAGACGAACATGGGCTCCTTGCCCAGCGAGCTCACGTCCGGCACGCCAACGTAGGCCCATTCCGCCGTGGTCCGGACATCGACCAATACTGCCTTCGGATCCGTGGACAGGATATCCCAAGCCGCCGCCGGAGCAATGTCACCCGCGTAACCAGTGTTCGCCATTATCGATTCCCCGCCAGGTGTTTACAGGATTTGTGTTAGCGACAACAAAAACACTCATTCATTATGTAGTATATCACTGCTCTGTCGGTCCAGAACGTGAAACATGTCGTCGATCCGGGTGAACTTTGCCCGGGGCTGAACACCGTCGGCCGCCTCCCGTTCGGCGGCATCAATCCGCCGCCAATCGTCAAAGCTCACGACCCTGACCCCACGCTCCTTAAGCAGGGATGCCAGCGCTTTACGACCCGACCGTCGTCCGCCTTCCGGGAAATCTTCCAAAATCTGTTCGGCGCATTCCTGGCCATCGGGCCGATTGCTGCCGATCACGCCGACGGGGCCGCGCTTGGCCCAACCGACCGCGTAAACACCCGGCGTGGCACGGCCGTTGTGGTGGCGAATGCGACCGGACCTATCATCAAAGGGAACACCCGGGATCGGCTCGAACGTATAGCCGATGGCCGCGACGGCGAGCCCACACGGGATCGTCGTTTCTCCACTCCCCCTGGATCGCTCGACGCAAAGCGCTTCTACACGCTCCTTGCCCTCAAAAGCCAAAGGGGTTGAACAAAAGTGGATGTGAACACGGCGCGGCTTCGTGGGCGGACCACGATCGGCAAAATCCCGCAGGACACTCATTACCTTCTGTTTTTGGCGATGGTCCGGCACCGTGTCGGCAATGGTTGTGGGCAAATCATCCGCATGGACGATGACATCAGCGGCTGCAAGCCGCCCCATTTCACGCAACTCGGCAATCGTGAACTTTGCCTCCAGCGGTCCACGCCGACCGACGATGTGGACGTCCTTTACTGAACTCGCACGCAGACGTGCAGCCACGGAGCGGGGAACGTCCGAGTCTGCGAGTTCGGCCTCGGTGCGGACAAGAATGCGCGCGACATCGAGCGCAACGTTGCCAAGCCCGATGACAACGGCCGACGAACGATCAAGCGGCGGCGCGATGTCATGAAAGTCGGGATGGCCGTTGTACCATCCGACGAAAAGTGCCGAGCCATAGATACCTGCCAGATCCTCACCCGGAATACCGAGGTAGCGATCGACGGGCGCCCCGACAGCGAGGACGACGGCGTCGTAAAGATGGCAGACTTCTTCAAACGATATGTCTCTCCCGACGGTCACGTTGCCGAAGTAACGGACCGGCGCTCGCACCGCGGTGCGCTCAAACCGCTGATCAACCCGTTTTACCGACTGATGATCCGGAGCGACGCCGGCGCGGATGAGGCCATAGGGCGTCGGCAGCCGTTCGATGATGTCGACCTGACAGTGCTCGCAGCGGTCAAGGAGGGCCTCAGCCGTATAAAACCCTGCGGGACCTGCCCCCACGATGGCTATGGATAATGGGCTGGTCAAGTCACGCTCGTCTTTGTTGTCGCGGCTTTCACCGCTGGTGGGGGTCAGTCACCAACGGTCCAGGTGTGTCCGCGTCGGATCATGGCGTTGAGGGCCGAGGCCGTCGTCGGTGAGCGCATCGCAGCCGATCGGTCACCGAACACTCGTTTTTCAAACGGCTCATCCGCTGCGCAATACAGCACACCGATCGCCATCGGCAGCTCCGGTGGGCTCATAGCCGCGAGGAGGCCAGCGAGCGTCCGGTTGGTTTCGTCGTGGATCAGGACATCGTTGTCTTCAACACTGTCCGTCCCGGGCTGGATGACCTCTAACGAGAGGGTTCTCGGATTCAAACGCAGGCCGAGCGCGTTCTCCCGTCCGAAACGCAGGGGTTTGCCGTGCTGAACATGGATTTGACGATCTGGCGCCGCGTCCTTTGCCGTGAAGGTCGAGAACACATTGTCGTTGTACACGATACAGTTTTGGAAGATTTCCAGGAACGACGCACCACGATGTTGATAAGCCCGCGTCAATGTATCGACGAGACGTTTGTCCGTATCGATCGCCCGTGCAACGAACCGACCACCGGCGCCGAGGGCGAACGCCGCCGCCGAGAGGGGCGTTTCAAGCGAGCCGAGCGGGGTGGAGGGCGAACGCGTACCGGCGTGTGATGTGGGAGAATATTGACCCTTGGTTAGGCCGTAGATCTCGTTATTGAACAACAAGATCTGAACATCGACATTGCGCCGCAGAATATGAAGCGTGTGGTTGCCGCCGATCGAGAGGCCGTCGCCATCACCTGTGGCAATCCAAACATCCAGGTCTGGATTGGCCAGTTTGATCCCCGTCGCAACGGCTGGAGCCCGGCCATGGATGGTATGAAAGCCATAGGTGGACAGGTAATAGGGAAAGCGGGAAGAGCAGCCGATCCCTGAGACGAACACCGTTTCATCCGGGTTGGCACCCACATCCGCAAGTGTTCGCTGCACGGCTTTGAGGATTGCGTAGTCACCACAGCCAGGGCACCACCGAACCTCCTGGTCGGAAGCGAAATCAGCGGGCTTCAGCCGGTCAGGCGAGACGATGTCGTTCATGGCTGCGTTGGTCCTCGTCAATCAAGGCGGGCGCGAATTGCGGTCTCAATCTCGCCGATCTTAAACGGTTGTCCGGAAACCTTGTTCAGGCCCTCGGCGTCGATCAGAAACTGGGCGCGAAGCACGGTTAGGAGTTGTCCCGTGTTCATCTCCGCCACCAGCACCCGCTCGTAGCCCCGCAATAGATCGCCGAGGTTTCGGGGCATTGGCCAGATGTGGCGGATGTGGATATGGGCAACATCGTAGCCCGCCTGACGCATCGTCGAAACGGCACGGTTGATGGGCCCGTAGGTAGATCCCCAACCGACAACGGCGAGACGACCGCGCTCAGGCCCGTCCTCGACCACCTGATCCGGGATATCCTTGGCGACGCCTGCAATTTTGGCAGCGCGAAGGTCGGTCATGCGCCGGTGGTTTTCCGGGTCGTAGGAGATGTTCCCGGTTTCGGCGTCCTTCTCCAACCCGCCGACGCGATGGGCCAGACCCGGTGTTCCCGGCTTGACCCAGGCCCGGGCCAGCGTTTCGGGATCGCGCGCAAAAGGCCTGTAATCAACACCGTTGGTCCGGAATGACACCGGAAACGCCTCGAGCGAAGCCACATCAGGTACACGCCACGGCTGGGCCGCGTTAGCGATGTAACCATCGGAAAGCAGGATCACCGGAGTCATATAGCGGGTCGCGATCCGCACCGCCTCAATGGCGACGGCGAAGCAATCAGACGGAGAGCGCGCCGCAATAACCGCAAGCGGGCTGTCGCCATTGCGCCCGAACACTGCTTGAAACAAGTCCGATTGCTCCGTTTTGGTCGGCAATCCCGTGGAGGGCCCGGCGCGCTGAGTGTTGATGATCACAAGCGGCAGTTCGGCTGAGATCGCCAGTCCCATTGCCTCGGTCTTAAGGGCAATGCCGGGACCGGACGACGACGTGACCCCAAGAGACCCAGCGAAGGAAGCACCAATGGCTGCACAAATTGCGGCGATTTCGTCCTCGGCCTGCAGCGTCGTGACCCCGTGTTCGCCAAGACCAGCCAGCGTGTGCAGCAAAGGCGAGGCTGGCGTGATCGGATAGGAGCCGAGTACGAGCGGAATGTCCGCAAGATGGGCGCCGACAACCAGGCCGTATGCCAGAGCGTCACCACCCGTGATGGAGCGATAAAGTCCGGACTCAATGGCTGCCGGCGCCACGGTAAAGCCGCCGAGTTCTGAGGCGAGCTCAAGAGTTTCGCCGTACGCATGGCCAGCATTTAGGGCCGCCACGTTGGCGCCTGCGACTTCAACTCTGCCGCCAAACTTGGCATTGAGCCACTCCACAGTTGGCTGCCGACTGCGATCGTAGAGCCAATAGACGAGGCCCAGCGCCCACATGTTCTTGCATTTGGCCGAATCGTTCTTCGACAGGCCAAAGCCTTTAACGGCGTCCACGGTGCGCTGCGCAATGTCGGCTTCAATGACGCGATAGGCATCCAAACTGCCATCTTGGCGCGGATCGGCCTCGTAGCCGGCTTTGCGGAGATTGCGCTCTGTGAACGCCCCGCCATCCAGGATCACCAGTCCACCAGGTCGAAGGGTGGCGATCTCAACCTTCAGCGCAGCCGGATTGAACGCCACAAGAGTGTCCGGTCGGTCGCCGGACGTTTTGATTTCGCGGGAGCCGAAGTTGATCTGGAACGCCGAAACGCCGTAAGTCGTACCCACTGGGGCCCGAATCTCAGCGGGGAAATCCGGAAACGTGGCGAGATCGTTCCCCGCCAACGCTGTTGCGTCGGCAAACCTGCCGCCCGTGAGCTGAATGCCGTCTCCGGAATCGCCGGCGAAACGCACGACCGCGGACTCAAGCGACTGACGACGGCCACGAACGCCGGTTTGGCCTTCGGAATCGGGTGATGGTTCGTCGAGGTGAGCTGCTAAGGGTTTCATGGCGTAATCGATAAAGTCTCCCGGTTCCGATCGCTGTCCCGGCGTCTTCGAGCCGGTAGAGATGGAATATCTGACATTCGACAGGTATGCACATCTCCATAAAGCGGCTTGCAAATCAAGCCGATCGCTTCAGATATCGGCTCCCGGGGCTGTTGTCGCAATCACCGAACGGCGGAAGCTGTCCCCTGGACCCCATTTCTGTCACGCGCTATCACCCCAGTCGCCGTGTTGGGAACCGCACAGCACCCTTCCCACGTTATGCGCGTGTGCGCCTTTGCACGCGAACCACCGATCTGATGGAAAC
This sequence comes from uncultured Rhodospirillaceae bacterium, assembly GCA_964619055.1. Classification (GTDB taxonomy): domain Bacteria; phylum Pseudomonadota; class Alphaproteobacteria; order Rhodospirillales; family Defluviicoccaceae; genus CAYVUM01. The sequence continues at coordinate 3,448 of CAZUDB010000057.1, read as the reverse complement.
ATTAATGATTGAAACAACCTCAATCCTCGACCGCTTGTCGTCCCTTGTCGCCGACTCCCGGTCGCTCGGCGCCGACGCCGCCGACGCCGTGCTGGCCGAAAGCCGCTCGCTGACCGTGACCTGCCGCCTTGGCGACCAGGAGCAGGTGGAGCGCTCGGAAGAGGCGGAGGTGGGCTTACGGGTGTTCATCGGCCAGCGCCAGGCAATCGTGTCGTCTTCGGACTTGAGCACGGCCGGCTTTTATGATCTGGCGGAGCGCGCAGTCGCGATGGCCCGGGCCGTGCCAGAAGACCCGTTCACAGGCCTCGCCGATCCGGACCAGCTTGCCCGCGACGATGTGGACGTGGACGCCAGCGATACCTACGAGCCCGACACGCAGGCTTTGTTCGAGCGGGCGCGGGCCGCCGAAGCGGCGGCCCGCGCGGTTACCGGCGTGACCAACTCCGAAGGTTCGGACGCGTCCTGGAGCGCGTCCCGGACAGCAATTGTTGCAAGCAATGGCTTTGCGCGACTACGAACGCGTTCCAGCCACGGCTGCGCTGTGTCGGTCCTTGCCGGGGATGGCACCGCAATGGAGCGGGACTATGACTACGCATCGGCCGTTTACGCCAGCGATCTGCCCGATCCGACGGAACTCGGCCAAAGCGCTGGAACGCGAGCCGTGCGCCGCCTCAATCCCAGAAAGGCCGCATCTGCCAACGTGCCGGTTGTGTTTGAGCCACGCATCGCTCGGTCGTTGCTGGGTCATCTCGCCATGGCTATCAACGGTGGCGCCATCGCCCGGGGGACCAGTTTCCTGAAAGACAAGATGGGCGAGGCCGTATTCCCTGCATCCGTGACCGTCGTCGATGACCCTCATCGCAAGCGAGGGTTGCGCTCACGCCCCTTCGATGGCGAAGGCGTCGCAACCGAACGGCGCGCCGTTATTGATCAGGGGGTGTTGACGACCTGGTTGTTGGATTTGCGGAGCGCCCGGAAGCTGGGCCTGCGGACCACTGGCAATGCAAGCCGCGGAGCGGCATCGCCACCGTCGCCCGCCGCCTCAAACCTTTATTTGGAGCCAGGCCCGCACACCCCGGAAGACTTGATCCGGGATATCAGCAGCGGTTTCTATGTGACCGAGCTGATCGGTTTTGGCGTGAACACCGTCACCGGCGATTATAGCCGTGGGGCAAGCGGATTTTGGATCGAGAACGGGGAGATCACCTGGCCGGTAAGCGAGGTTACCGTTGCCGGAAATCTCAGCGATATGTTTCTGAACCTCACCGCCAGCAACGATCTGCACTTCCGATACGGCACCGACGCACCGACCCTTCGCATCGATGCTATGACCGTAGCCGGAGTTTAAGCAGTCGCCCACGCCTATGAACTAAGCGTCACTCACTTTGGATTACCTCGTTTACTTCCCCCCACCGGCATGTCCACTCTGACTCCGGGAGAACATAAGTCGGGAGACAACCAATGACCATGCTTAACGCTCGCACCACCGACGGACGGGGACGGCTTTACGACAGCGTTATGGACACGATCGGCGACACGCCCTCGATTCGCATCAACCGGTTGGCTCCCGACCACGTCCGGCTGTACGTGAAGGCGGAGTTCTTCAACCCGGCCGCCTCCGTCAAGGACCGCCTGGCCGTAAGCATTATTGAAGAAGCGGAGCAAAGCGGCGTGTTGAAGCCGGGCCAGACCGTGGTGGAGGCCACCAGCGGCAATACGGGCATCGGCCTTGCCATGGTCTGTGCGGCCAAGGGCTATCCACTTGTTGTCACTATGGCAGACAGCTTCTCCATCGAACGGCGCAAGCTGATGCGGTTCTTTGGCGCAAAGGTCGTACTCACGCCCCGCGAGTTAAAGGGCTTCGGGATGTATGAAAAAGCAGTCGAATTGGCGGAGGCAAACGGCTGGTTTCTTGCACACCAGTTCGAAACCGAAGCCAATGCCCGCATTCACGAGAATACGACGGCCCGGGAAATCCTCGCTGACTTCGCGGATCATCGGCTTGACTATTACGTGACGGGCTACGGGACAGGCGGCACGGTCACAGGCGTCGGTCGAGTGCTGCGCAAGGTCCGGCCCGAGACCAAGATTATCCTAAGTGAGCCGGCTAATGCCCAGATCGTTGGCAGCGGTCACGCCCAGGCTCGCCATCCCGATGGCTCCCCCGCTGAAAGCCACCCGGCCTTTGAGCCCCATCCGATTCAAGGCTGGACGCCGGATTTCATTCCCTTGGTCCTGCAGGAGGCCATCGACAACGACTATTACGACGATCTGATCCCCGTTCCGGGACCGGTGGGCATGGCGTGGTCGCACAAGCTCGCTCAGCACGAAGGCATTTTCACCGGTGTATCCGGCGGCTCAACATTTGCGATCGCCATGGACATCGCCGAACGCGCTGATCGCGACTCCGTCATCCTGTGCATGCTTCCTGACACGGGCGAGCGCTACCTCTCGTCACCCCTGTTCGAGAGCATCGAAGAGGTAATGACAGAGGAGGAAATCGCCCTGTCACGATCGACACCAGGCTATCAGATGCGCTCGGTGTAACCCTCCAGGTCAGGTGCGCTGCCCTACGCTTCCCGCGATAGCCAATCGGTCATTGCCACCGTAACGTGCAGGAGAGCTTGGCTCGTCTATCTATGGACGGTTTTCGATTTCGGATTTTGACGCCATACTGTGTGAAACGCCACAGATATGCCGAAGTGTCGACGCTATAGAGGTGTCTGAAACGCACTTTGGCCGCTCCTTACGGTAGACGGCTGATCTTGAAAAGACCTGCCGTTGGTAGGAGCGAAATGTGGGTATCGCGCGGCTGGGCTCTAATAAGCGTGAATGTTTCGCTCGCCGTCCTTTCAGAAACGGAGTCCGGGACCAATGGCTAAAGAGCCTGTTGAAAGGGATGATCGACGAAGCTCAGGCTTGTCTGCTCTGGATTCCAGCCACCAAGAACTTCTTGATCTGCATAGTCGAATTGTATGGGCCACAGCCAATGGGCTGTCGATCGGCGCCATGCGGGAGCGCATTCGTACATTCCTGCTCTACGCCCGTTGGCATTTCAATGAGGAAGAGGTCCACATGCAGGCCCTACGCTACCCGGGCTACGTCGACCACCGAGCCGACCATAGACGCCTTTTGCAGGACGCGGAGGACTTCATGGGCAGCCTTGGGCAAGCATTGAAGGTGGAGGAGAGTCCGGCCATCGCCACCTATTTCAAGCACTGGCTCTGCCGCCATATGGCCAATCAGGATGTCCAGTTGAGAGCCTTCCTGTCTGCTGACAATCGCCAGACCGCGAGCGCAGACCGCGTCGGCTGACGCAAATCACAAGCGCCGGCCGGACCGGTTCGCCCTGCAGACGAAGACAATCGTTTAGATCGCGCTTCGCAACATCCCGCTTCAATGCCGTTGTTCGAATTGATAAGACGCTGGCTCTGCGTTCGCTAACTAG
>CAZUDB010000056.1:0-23746 GCA_964619055.1 uncultured Rhodospirillaceae bacterium | reverse complement strand
ATGGCGAGCCGCCGCGCCTCACCGTCGATTGTCGGCAGTAGCTCGTCGATCTCGGCGAAGCGGCCGGCGAACGCATCCGCTGCCCGGGTGGCGAGGTCACCCTCCGTTGTCATCCGCGGCCGCCAGTAGTCGTCCGTCCAGCGCCCTAGAACACCGGGATAGCCATCCACCAGGCCGGCCAGCGTCTCCGCCTCGACTTGGACGGCCGCCGGCACGATGCCCTGGACAAAGCTGACCATGCGCTGCCGCTCGGCACCGTCCGCCAAGTTCATGGCGCTGAGGTCGTGACGCGCGGCCGGACCGGGGCAGCCGGCGACCAGCCGGTCGACAACGGCAATCGCCGCCCCTTCCGGCCGGAGCGCCAGGACAATGTGGCACGGCGGCCAGTCCGGCCGGTGGCGGAGGAAGCCATCGAGCGTCCTCCCCTCCAGCTCCGGTTCCGGAGACTTTTCCCACTGGTCCAGAACAATGGTAATCGGCCGTCCGCTGATCCGGTGCACGGCGGTCAGCAAGTCGCGCGCCTGCTCATAGTGCAGGGTCGGCAGTGTCATCCCGCCCGTGGTCAGGGTCTGATTCGCGGTGACGAGACCGTTCAGGACGTCCGAGATCACTGCCGACGCCGGCTCCCCGAGCGTGCCGATCTTCTCCAACAGCGTCGACACGCTGCCGGCCACGCCGGACAGCAGGCCTTGCTTTTGCTGATTCCAAACCATCCTGGCCTGCTGCAGGGCGCCCGCGTCGCTAAGCCAGCGCCCGTACAGGTCCTTGACGGCGCGGAGCAGCAAGTCCGGGGTCTCGCCGAAGGCTTCGGCAAAGCCGACCAGGTGACGGGGCTCAGGGTCGGTGCTGAGACGCCGACTGAGCTCGGTCACGAGCCAGCTCTTGCCCATCTCCGGTTCCGCCACCACGGCGGTTAGGCCTGCGTCCTGGACGCGCATGATCAGCGCATCCAAGTCACCTTCCCGTCCGAACAGCCGCTCCCGGCGATCGTCGAAGGGTTTCGCCAAGTCCGCCTCCCCCTGGACGCATGGCCGGCGCGCCCGAATTGGACACTATCCACTCTGCCCCATTGTGGCTAGCGTCCGCGTGGCCCGAAGACGTGACGCCTAGAGCGTGGCCAGGAACGCTTTCGCTTCGGTTCGGATGCGCTCGATACGCTCGGGCGCCATTCGGTCCATGGTCCGATAGATCATGGCGAGCCGCGGGTTTCCGGCCAAACGATCACGGTGTTCAGCCAGAAAATTCCAATACAGAAGGTTGAACGGGCACGCATCGTCGCCGACGGCTTTGGCCGGGTCGTATCGGCAGTGACGGCAATAGTCGGACATGCGGTCGATGTATTTGCCGCTGGCGGCATAGGGTTTTGAGGCCATGATCCCGCCATCGGCAAACAGGGCCATGCCGTGGGTGTTGGGCAATTCCACCCATTCATAAGCGTCGGCATAGACGGCCAGATACCACTCGCACACTTCCTTCGGCTCGACCCCGGCCAACAGCGCGAACACCCCCGTCACCATCAGGCGCTGAATGTGGTGGGCGTAGGCCTCCCGCTTGGTCTGACCGATGCTTTGAGCAAGGCAGTTGAGCGCCGTTTCGCCGGACCAGTAGAAGCCCGGAAGCGGCCGATGGGCATGCAGGTGATTGCTCTCGCCATAGCCCGGCATGTGGAGCCAGTAGATGCCGCGCACGTACTCACGCCAGCCGATGACTTGGCGAATGAAGCCCTCGGCGGCGTTGAGGGGAACGCGGCCGGCCCGGTATGCCTTTTCCACGCGCCGGCATACGGCGAGCGGCTCCAACAGCCCGGCGTTGAGATAGAGCCCCACGACCGCATGATACAGCGTCGGCTCATCCTGTTTCATGGCGTCCTGATAGTCGCCGAACTTGGGCAACGCGGTGCGAACGAAATGCTCAAAGGCGGCGGCGGCATCCTTTGCGGTCACTGCAAACCAGAACGGATCCAGATCGCCAAAATGGTCGGTAAACCGTTGACGAACCACCGCCAGAACAGAGCGCGTCACGTCGTCGGGAGCGAATTGCGCCGGTTTGGGTGGGCGTTCGCTGTCCGGCATGCGCTTGCGATTTTCCGCATCGAAGTTCCATTGCCCTCCCTCCGGCTGCCCGAAAGGCGACATCAGCAGGCCCGTAATCTTGCGCATTTCGCGATAGAAGTACTCCATGCGCAGCTGCTTGCGCCCCTTGGCCCACGCGGCAAAATCAGACTGGGAACAGAGAAACCGATCATCGGAACGGACGTCGACGGGGCGTCCCACGCTGGCTTCCCAACCGCGAATATCTTCCAGCACCCGCCACTCGCCGGGCTCCGTTACCACGATCCGGTCCGGTTGATGGCGCCGAACGGCGGCGTGTAGTGCGGCACGCAAGCTCGTGACGTCGTCGTTGTCATCCAGCTCGCGATAGTCGACCCGATAGCCTTTGGCCGTTAGGTCAGCAGCAAAATGTCGCATCGCTGCCAGGATGAACGCGATTTTTTTTGGGTGGTGAGGAACGTAGCGGGTCTCATCCGCCACTTCGGCCATGACCACGATATCGCTTGCCGGGTCCAGATCTCGAAGGCTCGAAATGCCGGCACTCAGTTGATCGCCCAAGACAAATCTTAACGTTGCCATGATATTCGGATGGAGAGATGGTCCAAGTCGGGAACCCTGATCAGCGGTTGGTGACGCTCGCCCGATACGTTACGCTTGTGCTCCGGTTTTATCCGATGCTCGGCTATTCGTCCGGCAGCGCACAAGGTACGTACTATCACCAGTTTCGGATGGTCGGCCTGCCGGTCCTCCGGCATCGATAATTAGCAGAGGAGACCGAGGGTATGTTGCTGTCGGGCCTTGTTGCCACGTGTGGTTTTATAAAGGGTGTCGCGATCGGCGCGGCCGCCGCTTGGTTCTGTGACAAACGCCGCGTCGGAGATCGGTCTCTTGGATCGCGTCGCCGCGCCGGTTTTGGATCTGGAGGTGGGCTGTGATTCTGCGCCAGAGCTTTAACTTCGCGTTACACTTGGCTGGCGGTATCGCCGTTGGCGTCCTTGCGGTCTACGCCGCCAAAGCGCTCGCCAACCGGCATCGGGATGATCTAGACGATTGGCCCGCAACACCTGAAGCCAGCGATTTTGCTGCGCCGGAGGCACCTCTCGGATCGGCGGAACCGTCATGATCAAGCTGCCCATCACCTGCATCGCGGCGTCGGGCGAGTCGTTTCAGGCCAACTTCGAGCTGCATCCGCAAACGCGGTCGCCGGAGGACGTTGGCATGTTGACGGACGCCCTGCTCGCAACCATCACGGATATCGTCCAGGAACGCGGCAACGTCAGTGATGGTGACGTCTTGCAGGCGCTGGCCATGACGCTGGCGATCCGCAGTCACGTTGTTGCGGCCCCGGCGACAACCGTGCGTCATCTGATCCATGATCTGGTGGATACGGCGCACAATGCCTTGGACGCGGCCACGCCGGTTAGCGAGGGGCAAACGTAGGTTATTGCCTTCGCCAGAGAGGTCGAATTTCCTAACCCTTGGTGCGAACACGGCCTCTCCCGCCGTCGACAGGCAACACATGCCCGGTGATCCAAGTGCTTTCGGGCCCAAGCAACCAAGCCGCCGCCGCGGCCATGTCATCGACAGTCCCGAGGCGCGGCAAGGCATGCATCTGAGCGATGCCCTTGGCCATGGTTTCATTAGAGGTGATGGGTGCTGCCAACGGCGTGTCCGTCAAGCTCGGAGCCACGGCGTTGACCCGGACCCTCGGCGCCAGTTCGGCGGCGAGCGCCCGGGTCAGCCCCTCGATGCCACCCTTGGCGGCCGAAATCACGGCATGGCTCTGAAAGCCTTGGGCGACGGCAATGGTGGAGAACAGCACCACCGAGCCACCGGCAGCCGAAAGGGCCGGCTGTGCGGCTTTAACGGCCAAGGCCGCGCCCAGTGTGTTTAAGCGGAACGCATCGAGAAAATCGACGTCTTTCGCCATTTTGAGCGGCTTCAGGACAATGGAGCCGACACAATAGGCGAGACCGCTGAGCCCACCCGAAGCGACGGCCGCTCCCACCACCTGCTCGATGGCGACCGGGTCCATCACATCGGCGGCGGTCGACGCGGCGCCCAACTCCCCCGCGAGCGCCTGCAAGCGATCCGCCGATCGGGCCGTCAAGAACAGAGGAACGCTCGAAGCGGCAAGCCTTTGCGACAGGGCGCGGCCGATGCCGCCGGTGGCGCCAAAAATCAACACAGGTGCGGCCATGTGGCCTCCCCTCAACAGCCGTTGCAAGTTGGTGACAGCTACGGAGTCCCGAGCGCGATGGATTGGTGACCGGGGTGAAGCATGTCGCGTTGGAGAGCATGGACACGCTGGCGACCGAGCACATAGGCGGTGAACTGGGGTTGCAACAAATCGCTGATGGCCGGGTCCAGGACGTCGAGCCCACCTGCATAGCTGCCGAAGGCCGGTAGGATGAGACGACTGCCATCGGAAACGAAGCAACGTGCCGTCACCCGGCGCCCGCCAGACAGCACCGACGCCTTGGGATGGAAGTGACCCGAGATCTCGCCGGGCACCGCCCCCGCCATTGCTTGGTGGCGGAGCGTCAGCGGGCCAATCCGCATGTCCTCCACAATACGGCCACCCACCTGGCTGTTCAGCGCGGGCGCGCCCGCCATGTCATGATTGCCAAGCAGCCACCACCAATCCACCCGCTCGACAAGAGATCGCAAGGCGCGTCGGTCTTCGTGGCGGAGACGCAGCGGTGCATTCGGGTCGTGGAAACTGTCGCCGAGGCAGACGATCCGACGCGGGGCATATCGGCCGACAACGTCGGCCAACCGACCGAGCGTGGCCTGACTGTCGTACGGCGGCAACAGAGCACCGGCACGGGCGAGGCACGATGCCTTCTCGAAGTGGAGATCGGCGACCACCAGTGTGGCGTCGTCCTCGATCACGAGCGCGCCGGAAACATCGGCCAGGAGCGACACCCCGGCAAACCGCAGGGACGTGGCCGTCATGCCGCGTCCTGATCCACATCGGTGGCTTCAGCGATCAGCGCTTGGGCAGCGTCGTCCAGCACCTCATCGATTGCGGCGCCAAACACCGCCTCCTTGCCGATCTCCAGCAGAACCGGCACGGCCAGCGGAGAGACCTTCGCGAGCGGGCGGTGGGTGATGCGGCCGCGAACACGGGTCAGCATGGCAGCGAGTCGCTTTAAGTCGATGAATCCTTTGGCGGCGTCAGCACGAGTAGCGCGCAACAGCACATGCCCCGGCTCGTAGCGGCGCAGGACGTCATAGATCAGGTCCGAATTCACGGTCACTTGCCTGCCGGTCTTCTCGTGTCCCGGATGGCGCCGCTCGATCAGCCCGGCGATGACGGCGACGTTACGGAACGTCCGCTTCAGCATCGAGCTTTCGGCCATCCACTCCTCCAAGTCATCGCCCAGCATGTCCTCGGCAAACAAGCCGTCCATGTCGACGGCCTGCCGGCGGCTCCACACCGCCAGGACATAATCGGTGGCAACGAAGCCGAGCGGAGACAAGCCTGCCCGCTCCATCCGCCGGGTCAGCAGCATGCCGAGCGTTTGATGGGCGTTGCGCCCCTCGAACGTGTAAGCCACCAAGAACTCCCGGCCGGCACGCGGAAACGTCTCAACGAGCAAACCGTCACGATCGGGAAACGAGGAGCGCGCTCGTTGCAGGTCCAGCCATTCCCGCACCGGCTGCGGCAGATCGGACCACGTTGCCGGATCGGCCAGCAAGGCCCGAACGCGATGGGCAAGGTGCGTGGTCAACGGCAGGCGACCGCCGGCATAGGCGGGCACTTTCGGCTCGGCCCCCGTTGCGCGGCTGGCGATCACGGCCAGATCCCGAATGCCCTCGAACTTCAACACCTCTCCGGCAAACACGAACGTGTCTCCGGGCTGGAGGCCCTGAACAAAATACTCCTCCACCTCACCGAGTGTGGGCCCGCGTTTCAGCTTCACCTTCAGCGTAACCGCTTCGACAATGGTGCCCACATTCATGCGATAGAGATGGGCGAAGCGGCGATCCGCAACCCGGTAGCGACCTTCTTCGTCGCGGACGAGACGGCGGTAGCGCTCATAACTATCGAGCGCGTAGCCACCGTTCTCCACATAGCGGAGCACATCGTCGAAATCGGCCCGAGTCAGGCCTTCGTATGGGGCCGCGCGGCGGACGTCCTCATAAAGCTCGTCCGCCGAAACCGGTGTCGCACAGGTCAGGCACAGGACATGCTGGGCGAGCACATCGAGGCCGCCGGTCGTTGGCGGATCACCGTCGAGCGTCCCGGCCTTCACGGCTTCCAAAGCCGCCCGGCATTCCAGCACCTCAAACCGATTGGCGGGCACGAGCAGGGCACGGCTCGGCCGATCCAATCGATGACCGGCCCGGCCGATCCGTTGGATCAGGCGGCTGACCCCTTTCGGTGCTCCCACTTGGATCACCAGATCGACCGCCGCCCAGTCGACGCCGAGATCCAAGGACGAGGTGGCAACCACCGCCCGCAAGCGCCCGGCCGCCATCGCGGCCTCCACTTTGCGCCGCTGCTCCACTGCGAGACTGCCGTGGTGCAGGGCGATCGGCAGGTTATCGTCATTCAGATACCAGAGCTGGCGAAAAACGATCTCGGCCTGAGCGCGGGTGTTGACGAAGACGAGCGCGGTACCAGCCGCTCTGATCGCCTGATAGACTGCGGGCAGCGTGTGAACCGCCATGTGTCCGGACCACGGCATCTTCTCAAGCGTCTCAAGGATGCGAACATCGGCCTCGGCGCCGTCATCGCCCAAGACGACGCGGGTCCGCTTGGCTTGAGCGTCCGGCGACAGCCACGCACGAAGGGACTCGGGCCAGGCCACCGTCGCCGACAGCCCGACCCGTCGACATCCCGGCGCCAGGGTGGACAGACGGGTCATGCCTAGCGAAAGCAAGTCTCCCCGCTTGGTGCCCGCGAGCGCGTGAAGCTCGTCAACAATCAAGGTCCTAAGCCCGCCGAACATCGTCGCCGCCTCAGGATAGGACAGCAGCAGGGCCAGCGATTCCGGCGTCGTCAGCAGGATCTGCGGCGGCCGGGAGCGCTGACGCTGGCGTTTTGCCTGTGGCGTGTCGCCGGTTCTGGTTTCCGCCCGGATCGGAAGAGACATCTCGGCGATCGGGATTTCCAGATTACGGTGAACGTCCACCGTCAGCGCCTTCAGCGGCGAAACGTACAGAGTGTGGAGGCCGTCGTGGCGACCTTCCGCGAGCTCGACCATGCTCGGGAGAAAACCGGCGAGCGTCTTGCCGCCGCCCGTGGGCGCGATCAGCAAGGTGGCGGCACTCTCGCGGGCCGCCCCCAGCATTTCGAGCTGGTGACGGTGCGGGGACCAGCCCCGGCTCGCGAACCATCGGACGAATGGAGGCGGCAGCGCGATTTCCATGTCCATATACATAGGGCTATGCATTGACGCCGCAGCACCGGAACCGTAGCCGCCAACCGCCTCGAACATGTTCGCTCATCAACCCTGGACCGCCTGGCTCCGCCCGACCCCAATGGGCCTGCAGTGCCTGCCCGGGGACTTTTTCATCGACCCAACCCGCAGCGCCAAGCGCGCCGTCATCAGCCATGGTCACGCCGATCACGCCCGGCCCGGTAACGGTGCCGTACTGACAACGCCGGGAACGGCAGCGATCATGCGGGCGCGCTATGGCAACGATGCGGGCGGCACGATCGAAACTCCTGGCTATGACGAGCCCGTCCACATCGGCGACGTGACCGTCTGGTTGGCGCCGGCAGGTCACATCCTCGGCAGTGCGCAGATCGTGCTGGAGCACGAGGGCTCGCGGGTTGTGATCTCCGGCGATTACAAGCGCCGGGCCGACCCGACCTGTGCGCCGTTCCGTGTCGTTCCGTGCGATGTCTTCGTCACCGAAGCTACCTTCGGCCTTCCCGTCTATCGCCACCCGCCGGATCGCGACGAAATCGCCAAGCTCATCGCATCCGTCCGCCTGTTTCCGGAGCGGGCGCATCTGGTTGGCGTTTACGCCCTCGGCAAATGCCAGCGGCTGATCCGCCTGCTACGGGCAGCGGGCTATGACCGGCCGATCTGGATCCATGGTGCCTTGCGCTCGCTCTGCGATCTTTATGAATTCGAAGGCGTCGCGCTCGGCGACCTGCCCCATGCCAATGCCGGCAAGCGGCGGGACCTGGCGGGGGAGATCATCCTGTGTCCGCCGTCCGCGCTGGCCGATCGCTGGGCCCGAGCCTTTCCCGATCCCGTCATCGCCATGGCATCCGGCTGGATGGCTGTTCGCCAACGGGCGCGTCAGCGCGGCGTCGAGCTGCCGCTGGTGATTTCCGATCACGCCGATTGGGATGAGTTGACAGCGACCCTCGACGATGTGGCTGCCCCCACCGTGCTCGTTACACACGGGCGCGAAGAAGCGCTTGTTCACTGGGCGCGGACGCGCGGGTTCGCCGCTCAGGCACTGTCGCTCAGCGGTTATGATGAGGCGGAGACGTGAAAGCGCTCGCGGGCCTGTTGGACAGCCTGGTGTTCACTCCGCAGCGTTCGGTCAAGCTCCGCCTGATTGAGCGGTATCTGGCGACGACGCCGGACCCGGATCGGGGATATGGCTTGGCGACCTTGACCGGTGGGCTGGACTTGGCCCACGCCAAGCCGGCCTTAATCCGGGCATTGATTGTCGAGCGCGTTGACCCCGTCCTGTTTGACCTCTCTTACGATCATGTCGGCGACTTGGCGGAGACGGCCGCCCTATTGTGGCCCAATGCGACGGAAGCGACCGAACCGCCGCGCTTGTCTCACGTCGTGGTCGACCTTCAGCAGGCGAGCAAGGCAACCGTACCGGTCCGGCTCGCGCACTGGCTCGACCGGTTGGACACCAGCGGACGATTCGCCCTTCTCAAGCTCATCACGGGTGGCCTGCGCGTCGGTGTCTCAGCGCGTCTCGCAAAGACAGCCGTGGCCAATCATGGCGGCGTGGACGTGACCGCCGTGGAGGAGTTGTGGCATGGGCTTCGCCCACCCTACCTCGACCTCCTGGCCTGGACCGATGGCAAAGCCGGCCCACCGAGTGTTACCGATCGGCTCGGCTTTCGCCCTCTCATGCTGGCATCCCCGCTTGAGGAACGGGATGTGGCATCCCTCGACCCCGGCGCTTACGCGGCCGAGTGGAAGTGGGACGGAATCCGGGTGCAAATCGTGGCCCGCGACGGTGTCTGCCGGCTCTATTCCCGGACCGGTGACGACATCTCCGCCGCGTTTCCGGACGTGGTCGATACCGCGTCGTTCGATGCGGCCGTGGACGGCGAGTTGCTGGTGGTGCGCGATGGTGTCGTTGGTCCCTTCAACGACCTTCAGCAGCGTCTTGGTCGAAAAACCGTCTCCGCCGCTCAGCAGCAGCGATTCCCCGCTCATGTTCGGCTTTATGACATCCTCGTCGACGGTGACGAGGACCTGCGGGCTTCAGCCTTCACCGTACGTCGCGCCCGGCTGGAGGCGTGGTACAGGCGCACCCAACCGGCACGGATTGACCTCTCACCACTCGTGCCGTTCACAAGCTGGGAGGCGCTGGCTGCACTTCGCCTGCAAAGCCGAGATGTCGGTATCGAAGGCTTGATGCTGAAGCGACGGGACAGCGCTTATGTGGCCGGCCGCCCGAGAGGTCCGTGGTTTAAGTGGAAGCGTGACCCGCTGACCCTCGACTGTGTCCTGATGTACGCCCAGCGTGGCCATGGCAAACGGTCCTCGTTCTATTCCGACTACACCTTCGGGTGCTGGCGGGAAAAGGAGGCCGGGGCTGTGGAACTCGTCCCGGTCGGCAAGGCCTACTTCGGCTTTACCGATGCGGAGTTGAATGAGCTTGACCGCTGGGTGCGCAATCACACGGTTGAGCGCTACGGTCCCGTTCGCGCCGTCGAACCGCGCCTGGTGCTGGAGGTGGCCTTCGATTCCGTCCATCGCTCAAACCGGCACAAATCGGGGCTGGCGCTTCGCTTTCCCCGCATCCACCGCATTCGGTGGGACAAACCGGCGACGGAGGCCGAATCACTGCAAACCCTGGAAGGTCTGATAACCTCCACTTGACTGGGTAGGAACAAGGCTTTGATCCGCGCGGGACGGGATGGCGTACGGTGAGAGATCTTCGCGCCCTGCTTTACGGAACTCTCCATGCCCTTTGACGCCATCCCCTACCAGCAACCGCTGAACATCGCTGTTGTCGGCACCGGAATTTCGGGCCTATCGGCGGCCTGGCTTTTGAGCCGCGCTCATCGTGTCACTGTCTATGAGGCGGACAGTCGTGTTGGCGGCCACAGCCACACGGTCACAGTACCCGGCCCAAACGGCGCTGAAATTTCGGTCGATACCGGCTTTATCGTTTATAATGAACTGAACTATCCAAACCTTGTGGCTCTGTTCGAGCACCTGGGCGTGGCAACGCAGGCGAGCGACATGTCCTTCTCAGCGTCCTTGGATGATGGCCGTTTGGAGTACGGTAGCCGCGGTATCGGGGGCATGTTTGCACAGCCTCTTAATATCGCTCGCCCACGTTTTTGGCGTATGGCTTCTGGTGTTCGACGGTTCTACCGGGATGCTGGCGATCTACTTAAAGATCCAGGAGCGGCGAACTTAAGCCTCGGCGACTACTTGGAACGGGAAGGCTATAACCGCCCCTTCATCGATGACCATTTGCTGCCGCTGGCGGCCGCAGTGTGGTCCACCGCCGTAACCGACATGCGTGAACATCCGGCCCAGGCATTCATTCGCTTCAACCACAACCATGGCCTCATGCGATTTCGCGGACGACCGCAATGGCGAACGGTAAGCGGGGGCAGCCGTGCGTATGTTCAGCGGATCATTTCCACGCTTGCCGACCGCATTCATCTTGCAACGCCCGTACAGCGAATTCTCCGCAATCCCGGTGGCGTGGTTCTTGAGGACGCCCACGGCGGACATGCTCGCTATGATCATGTTGTCATCGCGACCCACGCCGATCAGGCTCGCGCCATGCTTGGGGATGCCAGCGACCAGGAGCGCAGACTCTTGGGCGCGTTCCGCTACACCCGCAATCTGGCCGTTCTCCATCAGGATGAGCGCTTAATGCCACGGCGTCGGCGCGCGTGGTCGAGTTGGAACTACTTGAGTCGGCAAGGCGATGACGCGCAGCGGAATGCTTGCGTGACCTATTGGATGAACCGCCTGCAGTCCATCGATCAGCGCGTCCCGCTGTTCATCACCCTCAATCCCCATCGTGAGCCGGCAGCGGGCACCGTCCTGCGTCGGATCACCTACACCCATCCAGGCTATGACAACGCGTCGATCCAGGCGCAGCCGCAGTTGTGGGAGCTCCAGGGCAAGCACAACACCTGGTTTTGCGGCAGCTACTTCGGTGCTGGGTTCCATGAAGACGGCCTGCAAGCGGGTCTCGCCGTCGCAGAAATCCTTGGCCGCGTCCACCGACCCTGGACCGTGGCGGGCGCATCCGATCGGCTACCTGGTTTTGCCGCTTGGCAGGATCGGGCCTGGACAAGCGTTGCTGCGGCATGACGACCTCCGCTCTTTACGTGGGCTCCGTAGTGCACCAACGCGTGCGGCCGGTTCGGCATCGCCTCAGCTACCGGGTGTTCTCACTCCTGCTCGATTTGGACGAGGTGGAGGATTTAGGCCGCCGCCTCCGCCTGTTCGGGTACAACCGCTTCGCCGTCTACGCGTTCCGCGACGATGATCACGGCGCGGGCAACGGCCGACCGCTTCGGGCTTGGATCGAATCTTGCCTGGCGACGGCCGGCATCAAGATCAGCGGCGGGGCCGTTCGCATCCTCTGCTATCCCCGCATCCTCGGCTACGTCTTCAACCCACTGACCGTCTACTACTGCTATGAGCGCGATGGGCGCCTGGCGGCGTTGCTCTATGAGGTCAACAACACGTTTGGAGATCGCCACACTTACGTAATTCCCGTGGCGACGGACGGCCAGACGGTTCGTCAAACTTGCGACAAGGCGCTCTACGTATCCCCGTTCAACGACGTTTCGGGTGGCTACCGGTTCGCTCTGTCCCCGCCGGATGATCGAATATCCCTGGTCGTCAATCAGGTCGATGACGACGGCCTGATCCTGCATGCCGCCTTTTCGGGCGTGCGGCGTCCGTTGACAGATCGTGCCCTCGCCCGAGCTTTCTTTGCGTATCCGTTAATGACCGTGAAGGTGATCGTCGGTATCCACCTCGAGGCCTTCCGACTGTGGCGTAAGGGCTTACCCCTTGTGCGCCGTCCCAAACCGCCGGAACAGCCGGTGACAGTTGCCGGTGTACACCCGCCAAGAGCCGCGGGAGCGTAGCTTATGTCAACGATGCCAACCAATGTTACGACTCGCGCGACGATGTTTGGTTTCGACCCCTACGGCGCCATCCTGGCCCGGCTCGCCCGGCACATCTCGGTGGGTCACCTTCGGGTCGCCTTTCCGGACGGTACCGTACGGGTTTTCGGATCGGAAGCGACGCCAACGCCGCGCGCTGACATCACGTTCCATCGTCTTCGTGCCGTGCGGCGATTGATCACGGGCGGGCCCAACGCGTTCGCGGACGCATATCTAAGTGGCGACTGGGACAGCTCCGACCTGACCGCCTTGTTGTCATTCGTGCTCGCCAACGAGGAAGATTGGTATCGACAAATCCGTGGGCTTCGGATCGTCCGGTTCGCCGACCGTTTCCGCCACACGCTTCGCACCAACAGCAAGCGCGGCAGCCGGCGCAACATTGCCGCTCATTATGATCTAGGCAATGCGTTCTTCTCGCTCTGGCTTGATCGCAGCATGACCTATTCGTCCGCTGTCTTCGAGCATCCGGAGCAGACCCTTGAGAATGCGCAGCGCACCAAGTTCCTGAGGCTGGCCCGGCTCCTGGACCTGCGACCAGGCCACTCGGTTTTGGAAATCGGCTGCGGCTGGGGCGCGTTCGCCGAGCTGGCGGCAGCCGAATTCGGCTGCCACGTCCATGCGATCACCTTGTCGCGGGAGCAACGTGACCACGCTCAACGCCGCATCGCGGCTGCCGGTCTCTCGGACCGCGTGACGATCGCCTTGCAGGATTACAGAGACGTGGAGGGCAAATTCGACCGGATTGCGTCCGTGGAAATGTTCGAGGCCGTGGGTGAAGCTTACTGGCCAATTTTCTTTGATGTCGTCCGGGATCGCATGCGACCGGATGGTGTCGCCGGACTGCAGGTCATCACGATCGATGACCGGCACTTCGAACGCTACCGTCGCGGCGCGGATTTCATTCAGCGCTATGTCTTTCCCGGCGGCATGCTGCCATCGCCCGGCGCATTCCGCCGATCCATGGGCGATGCTGGCCTGTCTCTCGATGGCGCGTTTACGTTCGGCCGCGATTACGCTCGGACGCTTGCCAATTGGGGGCGCCAGTTTCAAGACGCATGGCCGCGCATTCGGGCCCTTGGTTTCGACGAGCGGTTTCGCCGATTGTGGTCGTTCTACTTGGCCTACTGCGAAGCAGGCTTCAACTACGGCACCATAGACGTGGGGCAGTATCGGCTTGTCCATGCCTAGGCATGGCAATGGCGGGCAAGTCCGCGCGGTACAACGTCCGTTAACGGTTGGAATGCTCGCCGCCTATGCGGCCCCCGCGTTTGCGTTCGCCCTCCCCACTATCCCCGCCTACGTCATGCTGCCCAACTTCTACGCTGAAACCGTGGGCCTCGACCTGGCGGCGATCGCTGCGGCATTGTTCCTTGCCCGCCTGTTGGACGTGGTGACCGACCCCATCGTCGGGGTGTTGAGCGATCGCTGGCACACCCGCTTCGGCCGCCGCAAGCCCTGGATCGCCGCCGGCAGCATCGTCGCGGCCGTCGCCCTTGTTGCCCTGTTCCGGCCTCCGGACGGGGCCGGCGCCGTCTATCTGGCCGTGTGTTCGATCCTGCTTTACCTGGGTTGGACGATGTTGGCGGTGCCGTACGCGGCGTGGGGTGCTGAACTGAGCGATGATTACCACCAGCGCTCGCGCATCACGGCCGGACGCGAAGCGGCGCAGATCGTCGGCATCCTGGCAGCACTCACCGTTCCGCCCGTGGTGATGGCGCTCGGCGGAAACGAGACGGTCAGTCTGGCGGCCGTGGCCTGGCTCGCCATTATAGCGGGCGTACCCACCGTGGTTGTCTTGCTGCGGCGGGTGCCGGAACGCCCGAGCGTCGCAGAGCGCTACGCGCACCCCTTGGGCTGGAAGGCCGCCGCCAAAGTGCTGGTCGCCAACCGTCCCTTTGTCCGCTTGGTAAGCGCCTGGTTCATCAACGGCATCGCCAACGGCATACCGGCTTCCCTGTTTCTGTTTTATTTGGACTACGCCCTGGCAGTGGATGAGGGCACGCGTAACATTTTGTTCCTGGCCTATTTCGTCGCCGGCGTGATTGCCATACCGGCGTGGGTTCGCTTGAGCCGCCGCTATGGCAAACATCGCACTTGGTGCGGCGCGATGATACTGGCATGCGCTTCTTTTATCTGGGTTCCCCTGCTGAACCCTGGGGATGCGATCCTGTTTTTTGTGATTTGCGTTCTGACCGGCATGGCCTTCGGTGCGGATCTGGCGTTACCGCCCGCCATGCAAGCGGACGTGGTTGACCTGGACCGGCTGCGTACCGGGCAGGATCGCACCGGCGTGTTTTTCGCATTGTGGAGTATGGCCAACAAGCTGGCACTCGCCGCGGCCGTGGCCATCGCGTTTCCGCTGTTGGAAGCGTTCGGCTTTCGCACGGACCACGTCAATGATGTCACCGCCGTAGCCGCACTCGCGATGATCTATGCCCTTCTTCCAACCGTACTGAAGCTCATTGCAATCACACTGGTGTGGCGGCATCCGATCACCGAGCGTCGGCAACGGGCAATTGCTCAACGTCTGGCGCGACGCGATGGGATGGCACGTCCGGGAGAGCGGCGTGAAACGGCTAATCAGTCTTCTGATGCTCATCACGTTAGCGGGATGTAACACAATGAAGCCTGAGGATTTCGCCGGCCGGGAACCACGCCTCGATTTAGAAACCTATTTCATCGGCAACACCCGGGCCTACGGCATCTTCCAAGACCGGTTCGGTGATTTGCGCCGTCAGTTCGTGGTCGACATTACCGGTACGATGGAAGGGGGCACACTCGTGCTGGATGAGCGCTTCCGATATGCCGATGGCGAAACAGAACGCCGTGTGTGGCAGATCGTGCGCACTGGTGAACATACCTACGAAGGGCGGGCGGAGGACGTGGTCGGCACGGCACGCGGGATTGCTTACGGTAATGCCTTGAATTGGCAATACAATTTGGATCTAAAAGTGGGTGAACGCACAGTGCGTGTTCACTTCAATGATTGGATGTTTCTGCAGCCGGACAATGTTCTGATCAACCGTGCTCATGTCACCAAGTTCGGGATTGGTGTTGGCGAAGTTACTTTGGTGTTTCGCCGCATCAGTGATGAAGAAAATGATAGGGCCCAACAGGTTGGCGTGTCAGACACCGTTCGCCACACTTCCACACAACCAGCTTTCAATTAGCAGCCGCCCGCCTTCTTAAAAACCGAACAATCGGGCGCAATATTGTACTATGGTCGGCTAATACTGTCGGATCCCAATAATCAATATGTTCGATAACAAGCCTTGATTCGTCAGCCATTATTTCGCTAACCCCAGCAACGTGAACGGCTCGACCCGATTTCGTGTATGCGCTCATGTTCCAGCGCGCAAAACACATTACCCCCTCCCCAGAGGCCTTAACAACACTGAAGCGTGGGTTGGAGAGTGTTTCGAACATATGTTCAAAGATCTTGCAAACAGCCGATCGCCCGATAGCAACGTTAAACGGGTCGTGAAACCGAACGTTTTCGGCAAATAACACCGCCAAGTTATTTACCGTGTCGGGCGTAAGCTCTTCGAAAGCACGAAGATATGTATTAGCCCATGCTGGAATCATGGGATCAACCGGCGCGTGACCATAAACTGTATTGGGTAAGGGAGTACGCGCAGCAACTTGAGCCAACAGGTAAACCGGCGCGGGAACGTAACTTCGAAGCGTCGATGATTTAGCCCACGCACGATCCGAGCTGCAGCAACCTCCGGTTCCATAAGGAACGGCATCGGAAAGGGGTTTCTGTCGGTCAGCGGTGTTCGCACAAAACCAGGCGTGATCAACTGAATGCGAACACCATAAGGTTCCAACTCTGGCTTTAACGCTTCGCACATGTTGATAAGAGCGGCCTTGGTCGCACCGTAGGCCGCGGCTGAAGGCAGGCCGACGAAGCCGGCGGAAGACGAAACGATAGCAATGTGACCATCGCCACGCGCCATCATCCGCGGCAACAATGCAGCGAGTCCATGGACCGTACCCATCAGGTTCACCTCAACCAGCCCCCGCACGGCACTCACGGAAAATTCCTTCACAGGCGTCGGAGTGTGGGTTCCTGCATTGAGGATGGCAACGTCAATCGGACCCAGCTCCGATTCGACTGCCGCGACAGAACGTTCCACGGCATCGGCATCGGTCACGTCGTGGGGATAGGGAGCAATCGTTCCCGGCAGGGTTCCAAGCTCCACTGCTAAAGAGCTTAGGTCGGCTTCAGTCCTTGCACTGACAGCGACGATGTTACCGCGTTCGACAAGAAGAGTCGCAACCGCGCGTCCAAGCCCCTTACCAGCTCCAGTCACCCAGACAATCGCGCTCATGCGCCCGACGGGCCAGCCCCGCAGCGCACACATTCGTATTCAATTGTGGAGCCGTCTTTGCCGAGGAACCGCATCTTCACCCAGCGGCCACCCTCGTCGTACCACGCATCAATGACAAGATCACCGCTATAACTATATCGCCTTGCTTTGCCGTTCTGCCCGTTGATCACGACCGTTTCTGGGCCACGATCCACAATTTGCACCCGGTCCTGATTGCCCGTGATGGTGTTGAGAACTGCGCTGTCATTTAGGACGGCTACATTCCAGTGGTTGGTCGGCACAATCGCCAGCGGCGCTGTCCAAGTGCCGTCGGGTCCAACCACCTCGATCGTGTCACCGCGTTGACTGGCTTGGACGACGGCCTTGTCACCATCATCATCGGTGGTGGCGCGCAACGACTCCAAACAGCCGTTTCGCCACACCTCCACGGCCGTATGACGGAATTGGTAAGCCGTCATGTAAAGGAATTTTACAGTTACATCAAAGGACACATCTACGCGGTAACCGTCCGCCACCTCTCGGAAGCGGAGTTCATGGCGCCCGACCTCATCGCCGTCCCGGAACACCCGGAAAACGATCTCATCCCCGTATAGTTTCCTTGGATCAATACCCACGGCCGGACAGGTGCTGGCTTGTGTGTCTTCGGCCAATGCCCCCAACGATAAAGAAAATGCCGCGGCGGCCACGGCCAATTTGACCAAACCGGCGACGCGCGGCATCACAACGGCCATTTACGTCACACCCGCAGGAACGGATTGACAAACCGCCCAATCGCGCCGGTAAGTTTCAGCGGCGCATCCAACACCACCAGACACAAGCATTCGCCATCGTCATCGACAACCGGGCGATGTTCATGACTCGGGTCTTTAATGTCGATATCGCCACGTAGGAATTGGCGCCCACTGTCAGTATATCCTCCCGCCAATACTACCGTAAGCTCAGATCCACGGTGCGTGTGACGGGGCATGATGCTGCCCGGCTTGAGGCGCATCAGTGCGGTCTTGAAACCACGCCGCGAGGTGGCGAGCCGAACTTCGTCGATCGCCCGGTTAACTTTACGCCACGGGAGATTGCTTAGGTTGGTGCCGAGATACGCTCGAAGCGGCCCAGGAATGACGGATTGCGTTTCCTGGTCCATAACGGGCGCCGGCACTTGCGGCGGCTCGGGCTCGTCCAACCGGGCAAGCAACGCATCGAACGCATTAGGGCTAACAGCCTCTACATCAATGCCGTCGAGCAATGCCCCCCCCGCGGCATCCATCGCTTCCAATTCGCGCGCGCATTCGGAGCACAGGCTCGCATGGCACGCGATCGCAAGGGCGACCGGCTCTGGCAAACTTCCCGATGCATAATCGAGGAGAAGTTCAAACGGCGGATGAGAGTTAATCATCGTTGATCCTCCGCTATAGCAGCGCGCAGCCGCGCAAGCGCAAGTCGAATTCTGGATTTAACCGTTCCGAGGGGAAGATTCAGCTCTTCAGCGATCACGCTGTGGGATTTGTCCTCAAAAAAAGCCTTACGCACCACTTCTAATTGATCTACCGGGAGGTGTCGTAAAGCTTCACGGACGGCACCGCCTGATTGATCGATTTCCAACATCCGATCTGGCCCGTCGGCTTCCGAAACCTGTTCCGGCGCAAGATCAAGAGCCACTTCCGGCCGACTTTCCCGCCGAAACATATCGATCCGCTTGTTACGGACGATGGTGAACACCCATGTCGTCACCGTGGCACGCGTGCGGTCGAACGTTTCCGCCTTCCGCCAAACGGATAGCAACGCTTCCTGGGCCAATTCCTCGGCCGAGGCCGGATCGGATCCCTGACGCATACCAAAGGCCTTCAGCCGCGGCGCGAAGTGCTCGAAGATCGTGGCGAATGCTACTCGATCCCGCGTCGCCGCGACGCGCTCGATGAGGTCGCAAAGATCATCATTGGTCACTGCACGGTCACCGCGAACCCTGATATGCGTCGACACCTGTCTGACGCTGCCCCGCTCATGTGCAAACGGTTCGTCACTAATGACAGCAGCTGTGCTCATGTCCAGCCTCGTATTTCGTTTTGTTGGCTAGCTTACGGTTGATCGACACGCTTGGATCAACACCCGCGAGGATCGAGGCGTGTCGGCTGGGCTGACCTAACGCACGGTCATTGGCAGCGTCGCTTCAACAGCGCGGGTCACGCGGTCCGAGGTGGGCTTGGTCATTGTCGAAAACCAATCCACCAAGCGCCCGTCGGGTGCCACGAGGTATTTGTGAAAGTTCCAGCGCGGTTTCGCCGCCGTCCCTAATTCGGTTGCCGCCCATGTGTAGAAAGGGTGGCGTGCTTCGCCGCTAACGTGCTCCTTTCGGGTCAGCGGAAAGTCAACGTTGAAGTTGACTTCGCAAAACGACTTGATTTCGGAGGCCGAGCCAGGCTCCTGGCCGCCGAAATCGTTGGAGGGAACACCCAGGACCACCAGACCACGATCGCGGTAGCGCTGCCACAGGTCCTGCAAGCCCGCGTACTGCTTGGTGAAGCCACACTGGGAGGCGGTGTTCACGATCAGCACTGCCCGGCCGGCAAAGTCCTGCAGCGGCAACGGTTGGCCATCAATGGACGTGAACGAGAAATCGTGTGCGGACTTGGTCGTAGCTCGCGACGACGGCGTTGCGCCGGCGGTGGATCCGATCAACGCCGTGGCCGTGAACAATCCACAGAGCGAGCGAAAAAACGGCATGTCATCACCTATCAATGGCCGAAACACGAGGCCATACGTGGTCGTCAGCTCGGTGGATCCTCCGACGACACGCGGGTGACAAACGCGGCCACATCATCGAATACGGTGTCTCGGCCCCGGAACGGCGCTGCCAGCGACACGACGATCCCGATGTGTCCCACGTCCGGATACAACGACGCGCGCGCCGTTCCGCCGGCGGCCTGTACAGCATCGGCTAAGCTGGTGGTGTTGTGCGGTTTGACCGTGCGGTCGTCGAGGCCATGGAGAAGAAAAAGCGGCGGGGTTCCGGATCGGGCTAACGACACGGGGCGCCAGAGTCTTGGGTCCGAATCTGCGAATACCGGACGGGTCCAATCGTAAGCCAGCGGGTCGAATGCATACGGTCCGGCGAGCCCGACCACGCCCCGGATCGCGTCACTCGGAACGCCGGCTTCCTGCAGATACGCCGAATCGAGGGCGAGCAGCGCCGCAATGTGGGCGCCGGCAGAATGACCGACGAGGATCAAACGGTCGCCGTCGCCGCCAATGGTCTCGGCGTTGGCCTGTACCCACGCAACCGCTTTGGCCGCGTCGGTGACAAAGGCCGGAAATGTGACGTCGGGGTAAAGGCGGTAATCGGGCACGACGACGGGAAAACCCAGATTCGCGAAAGCTTCGCCGACGAATCGATAGTATCCGCGCTCACCGGACCGCCAACTTCCACCATACAGATAGACAATGATGGCCGGTTTCGACTCGTCGGAGCCCTTGGCAACTTTCACGGGCCGATAAACGTCGAGACGCTGTCGATCGTCAGTGCCGTACGCCAAGCCGTAGCTGACCTCATATCCGCTCGATGGGACGAGGGCGTTAAGGAGATCGGCCGGTGCACATGCTGTCAGCAGCGGCAAGCCGGCGATCAACGCCCGTGCGCTGACGATCTTGACCAGGGGTCGGAACCGGCGTCGCAGGTGCATCACGCTCCGCATCGGCCCAACATGGGAGGCGCGCATACGACCTGCCAGTCCTCGTGAGAAGAGGTCCCCTGCAGAGCCATGAAAGGCGTCAATGGGCAGGGCACGCGCTTCCGACGCAATGAAAAGGCCGCCGGGTGAAAACACCCGACGGCCCCTTCAAAGGTCTCATCGATGGGCGTGTTGGAGGTTAGAAGCTCCAGCGATCACGCGGCGAAACGAACGGACGATCGACTTCTTCCGGCCAATCGTTCAGGTCATTGGACTGCCGTTCAATAGTGTTGGTCCCACCGGCACGCGTCATGAATGCATCGGGCACGACGGGGTAAAAAACCGGGTCGACAACCTCGGCTTCCATACGATAGATAACCATAGCCAATTTCGACACTCCTTCTGCGACATTAGTGTCGCCGATTGGTTGGGACGAGGTGTGTGGGGCACCTCGTCTCGCGCTTCACCTGGACTGCGAATGCCCGTGAGTCAATAGGGCTTTTCCGACGTGGCCACGACGTCCGAGCTAGGCCCGGTGTCCGCGACAGAGTCGCATTTTCAAGAATCCCCAGCGCGATGAAGGGTCTACCTAACCTGCCGAGATCGCCGTGGGAGTTGCGGATGCAAACCGTTTTTGCCCTCCATGTCACCACATAGACACAGATTCCCTGCGCGGGCCGCGTCACAATACGCGCTTTCCCTTACCACCTAAACTCCTTATAGTTGAACAAGTGACCGGAATCGGCTCACGTCGAGACTCGAAAACCGTCCCCACGATCGGCTTGACCCGCACCGGCCGGCATTCAACGGCAGCGCAACCGACTGCGGTTTGTAAGATCGCAATGGTCTACTTCGACGGCTTTGCCGATCCATGACCGCATCGCTCGCCAATCGCGATTGCGTGAAAGCACCATTCTCATGTAGAATTCTGAACCCTTTTTGGGGTAGTAACTTTCATGTTATGGTGAAGGCAATGTACGCTTATGCCAAAAACTTGAAGGCTCAGGTGTGCCATTGGGGTAAGATTCGCGAATATATTGTTGACACTCTTTAAGGGAATTAATTAGGAAATACACGGAAAGGTTTTAGTTGGTACGGAGTGTTCGGGAATGGACGGTCAGGCATCGGATCGGCGTCAACAGGATCGCAGATCATCGGATGATCGGCGGACAACGCCGGATCGGCGGTCAGGCCTCGACCGTCGGCAGAACCTCGCCGAAAAGACGCAACCGGGCGCCATAATCCGCATCCCTGGAATGGCTCCGTTTGTGGAACGGCGAAGCGGTCGCGATCGTCGCTCGGGCGTTGATGCACGTCTCGGGTTCGATCGTCGCAGTGGCATTGATCGTCGGCTTGATGTCGATTGGCGGCGTAATGATCTCGGCCAACAATTGTCGCCGGACAGTGCGCTGGAGCTGATTTCGGACTTCTACAGCGCGAGCCTTGATGGTCGGTTCTGGCCGACGGCCTTGACCAAGCTCTGCGACACTTTGGATGCTACCGCCCTCGCCCTCGCGTCTCATAGCTTCGCCACCGACACCGGCGCCCTGCTCCACGCCGTTGGCATTGATGTGTCGTCGACGCAGGCGTACGCCGATGTCTATGCGCGCAACAATCCCTGGCTGCAAAAGGAAACCGCCTTCCGGTCCCCTGGAGCCGTCCTGCGCGATAGCGATTTGATCGACCCGAGAGATGCGGCGGAAACGGACTTCGCGCTGCACTGGCTTGTGCCACAAGGGTTGGACAATCAGCTCTTCGCCGTTCTCGATCGGCAGGGGCATCGCGTGTTGTATCTGTACGCAGCTCGCGCCGCCGCCGACGGCGGTTTCTCCGATGTTCAGGTGGACCTTTTAAAGCGATTGGCGCCGTATCTGCAGCGGGGACTCCGCGCCGGCCAGCTGTTGCAGCGCACGCAGGCGGTCAAGCAGGTGGCTCAGGATGCGCTCGATGCTGTTCCGGTGGGTGTGATCATAGTCGGGGCCGGGGGCGCGGTCTTGAGTGCGAATCAGCTCGGCCGCGACGTGCTTGCGGCACGCGACGTATTTGCGCTCGGCCGTGGTGGCCTGGAAATCAGCCGGGAAGGGCGGCGGACCCATGTTCGCGACATCGTCGCGGAGCTGGGCCGCCATCGCTCCAACAATGCCCCCAACGCACCGATGTCGTTTTCGGTCGCGCGCTCCACGGGGCAGCGGCCACTGGCCGTGTCGATCTGCCCCGTTAGCGATCCGGATACCACGAATAGCCCCGAAGAACCGGCTGCCATCGTGTTTCTCGGTGACCCCGATCGCAGCGGAGATATTGACGAAGGACGGCTGCGTCACCTTTACGGTCTCACCGCCGCCGAAGCGCGCGTGGCATCCTTACTGGCGCGCGGCTATCGCTTGGATGAGATCGCCGAAATGCTGGGTGTCGCTTATGAGACAACCCGTAAGCATTTGAAAAAGGTGCTGTCCAAGATCCAGACCGATCGCCAGGCCGACCTGGTTCGGACCATTGTGACCGGTCCGGGCGGCCTGCGACGATAGCATGGCCCGCCGCCGAGCCGATCTCAGGCTCGACCGACATCGCGCTTGCTTGCGGCTCGCCTGGGGAGCGAGGCCTCACACTCTTCCCTATATCTTGTTCCTATATATTTAAAGCTGGAGTTATCTCCATCGCGCCGGAGCGCTTAGGTCGTGCTATGGCCGAGCTAATGTTCCTCAACGGCACGATGACAGGTGGTGCGATGCGGCCACAGGCCGCGAAAGGAGAGCGATGATGAAGGGCGGCGGGAGCCTCGGCATATGGCTGGTCGTGGCACTGGTACTTTTCGTGTTGTTCAGCGTCATTCAGCGGCCACGCGATGGCGTGACGGCCAGTGAAGTCGCCTATTCGGAGTTTCTGAACCGGGTCAACTCCGGAGAATTGTCGGAAGCAACGATCCGTGGTCAGGAGATTGTGGGCGAGTTTAGCGATGGGCGTCAGATCCGCACCTATGCGCCGGACAATGCCGACATCGTCAAGCCGCTGCAGGACAATGATGTCCGCATCATCGCGGAACCGCCGCCACAGCCGAGCTTCTTGATGTCGCTGTTGATTTCCACCTTCCCGGTGTTGTTGCTGATTGGTGTGTGGATTTACTTCATGCGGCGAATGCAAGGCGGGGGTGGCGGCATCATGGGCTTTGGCAAGAGCCGGGCGCGAATGCTCAACCAGGACACCCGCAGGGTCACGTTCGACGACGTGGCCGGCATCGACGAAGCCAAGCAGGAGCTGGAGGAAATCGTCGATTTCCTCAAAGATCCGCAGAAGTTCCAGCGCCTGGGCGGCAAGATCCCCAAGGGCGCGCTTCTCATCGGCCCACCCGGAACCGGCAAAACACTGCTT
>CAZUDB010000055.1:0-24460 GCA_964619055.1 uncultured Rhodospirillaceae bacterium | reverse complement strand
TTGAAAAATGGTGCCGAAGCGCGGATTTGAACCGCGGACCTACTGATTACGAATCAGTTGCTCTACCCCTGAGCTACTTCGGCTGGAAGACCCGTTCTATACAACCGTGGGCCCGATTGCGTCAACGTAACCAGCGACGGATTGTAAGCGCCCCAAGTCATCCAACCAGGTGCGGTATAGGTCAGCCGGTGGCGGCTTCCAGGACCGGACCCTTCGTGCCCTTGGTATCCTCGGCGGGCGCGGCGCCATCGCCGTCCGAAATCGGCCCAGCGCCTGATCCCCCACCAGGACCTTGGTTGGTGTCCTTGCCGGTGCTCGCCGCACCGTCCTTCGCAGCGGTCGCCGGCTCTGCCGGCGGGGGCGTGTGAGCGCCCGGCTCGCTCGCCGTTGCCCGCAACAGCCAAGTGCGCGCGGCCGTCGTGTTGTTGTGCTGACCCTCTTCCAGCTCCGCCATCAACCGGCAAACCCGAGGTGACGGCGTACCCTGAGTAAGTGGCTCCAGATTGATGCGAGCCTCGTTCCAGGCTCTGGCTCCAATAGCGGCGGCGGCGACCGTCAAGCGACTTTCCGGATCGTTGGGTCTGTGCTGACCGAGCCGCCTCGCGGCGTCCAGCCGGCTTCCTGGATCGCTGACTTTGCGGGCACGTCCATACAGATCGGCCAAGTCCGGTGTCGGCGCGCGCTCCCAGGCGGACTCGATAACCCCGACCGCTTTGCCGTGGCGCCCGCCATCAATGAGCAGCTCGGCCCAACGGGCCGCCGCTTCGATGTTGGTGGGGTCAGCGCGGAAGGCCTTCTCTGCCCATCGGATGGCCTCGTCCCCGCCGGCAGCGAGGCTCCGTGCGTAGCGAATGCCGCTGCGCTGTGGATTGGCTTCGCTCGCCGGAATCAGGCGCAAACGAACGGCCTCGTCCAGGGTCCGTTCCGCATCCCCCCACTTGCCGGCACGCTTTTGCAAGTCATAGAGGGTCGAGACCAACCAGGCACTCTTGGGATTGATGCGATAGGCTCGCCTGGCCAACGCCAACGCGCGATCGTTGTCGCCCTGCTTCATGGCCTGGGTCAACAAGCCGCGCAAGCCTAAGAACGACGTGGTGGGCTCCTCAGCCAAGGCCGCGAAGTATCGTTCCGCTGCTTTTTCGTCGCCACGCAGCTGCGCCACCTGGGCCGACAGCAGGTTCGACAGCGGCGGATCGTTCAACAGCTCACCGGCCCTGTCAGCCTGACGCTGGGCGGTCTCCGCATCGCCGGCGGCGATGGCCACTAAGCCTTTGCTCAGTGACTGGAGCCCACGGCGGCGGCGGCGGTCGCGAAAACCGCGGCCCACCCGGCCCGGACCGTGCACGAAGGCCAGCCAGAATCGGTAAAGGATCGCGGTCAGAACCATCAAGACCAGAAGTATCGTGAGCGAAACCGCCACCGACGTGGTTACGGACACACCCTTCCAATCGATGGCGACGGAGCCCGGATCCTGGACCAGTTGATAGGCGATCGTCACCACGATGCCGACGCCCACGAGCGCCAAGAGCCACGGCGCCACGGGCCCCAGAATGAAAGCTAGGATACCAAGCCAGATAACAACCCCCGCCATGATCAGCATGGCAGTCTGATCGGCCAAGTCGATGAACGGTTGTCCGGGAGCTAGGCTCTGCCACCAGGCAAAAGCGGCAAGGCCAACGAGGACGACGAACGCGATCAGCCAGCGCAGCATGGTCTCAACCTCCCTGCACCGAGCGCATGGAGACGGCATAAAGCTGCAACCGGGTCAGCGCCCGATTGGCGGCGATTCGCGCCTCGGCATCGGCAATCCATGCTTTTGCCAGCTCCGTCATCGGCCCATCGATGCGCTCCAACGCCGCCTTGGCGGAGGCCAGATCGCCCGCGTCCATCGCCGCTTCCGCATCCGTCAGATGACGATCGACGGTCGAACCACCGTCACCGGTGTGGCGCACCGTCACCAACGACATCAGGCTGTTGACGGCTCGCGCGGACCAGTCCTCACCCTCAACGCGATTATCGGCCTGGACGATGCTACTGGCCACATCGGGATAGCGTCGGTAGAGATCGGCAACCGTCGGCACACCTTTTTCGGCATAGGGTTTGATCGCGGCCAGCGCCCCGCTCAAACCTTCACCCGAAAGCCCCAGTCGCTCCACCCGGGCCAACTCGGCCGCATACGGACCCGAGCCGGACAAGGCTTCGCGGAGTTCGCCCACGGCAGCCGTCACCGAGGCCGCCTCCACGGCAGCCTCCTGCGACGTAACAGCTATCTCCTCCAACGATTGCATGCGGGCTTCAAGCTTTTCGATCCGCTCGTTTTCGCGGCTCACATCGCCCAAGTCGGCAATGCGCGTTGTCAACGCCGTAATCTGCTGTTCTTGGTCGGCCAAGAGGTCATCATGCTTGTCGATTTGAGACAGTAATGCTGCCTGGGTCTCCAAACGCCGGATCCGGTCCGCGAGCGCCGAGGTCGTATCGTCCACCCCTCCTGCAGACGCTGGCTCGGCTTCCCGGATCGCCTCCAGAAGCTCCTCCAGTGCCTCGATCCGTGCCGTGGCGTCGGCCAGCTGTGCCTGGACGTCCTGCCCGGACGCGGTCAATTTGTCGAGCTTGCGGCCGTGGGCTTGGCCACGTTCCTCAAGGGTCGAACGCAGCTCCGCCATTTCGTCGCCGACCTCATCCTGGCCCGAGGACAGAGCTTCTACGGACTGGGTGAACTCGTCGGTTTTGCCCGCTACGGTGGTAACTTGCTCGCGCAACGCGACCACGGCGGGGAGCTCGGCAATCACCGGATCCAGCTGTGGCGCCACGTGCGGCAACCACATTTCGCGGCCAAGGAATAAAGCGCCGATCACGGCAACAGCGGCGATCACGGCAACAAGCGCACTGGTCAGGCAACCGCCACCCTTCGAGGAGCCGCCCTTGACTACCGGGGGCGAGGGCGGAGGCGATGAGGGGGGCTGACCACCCCCACCCGTTTTGGCAGGCTCCTCTGGGGGGGGCGACGGCGGTGCCGACGATTTTGCCGGCTTGGAGCCAGTCGTAGACGATCCTGATAGTGGCTGCCCCGGCTTCGCGGCTTCGCCAACGCCCGACATGGGCACCGACGTTGCGCGAGCGGAGGCCGATGACGAAGCGGACGCCGCTGTAGCTGTCGACGCGGCTTTCGCGGACGGTGGCTCCGTCTTGGTCTCAGCCGCTTTCGCTGCCAGCGACTCGGTTTTGGAGCTGACCGCGGATTTGTTCGCAGCACTTGTGCTGGGTTTCTCTTTCACCGCTTTGTCCGCATCGACTGGCTGCGGCGTTGCGGCGGAGGTCCCCGACGCTCCCATACTCGGCTTAGTCGGGGGCGACTCAGCCTCTGTCGCAGTGGTGCTCTTGCTGGAGCCACCCGCCTGCTGCGGCTTACCGGTTTGCGGCGCCTTACCCGCTTTCGGTGATTTGGAAGACGGATCGGACGAATCTCCCGGTCCCGCCTTAGGCGGGTCTTTTCGTGGGTCCTCAGTCATCCCTTACCCCTTGCCTGAACAGGCGGTCTGGACAGTTTTGCAGAACACTAACAGGGTTAACTGCATCATGGGGAGATAAAATCCCGGCCTGTTGCGGGCGAGCCGTGCTCGGCCACGATAACGGTGATCAGGGCGGCCTGCTCCGGGCGGGCCGCTACCACAATCCGTCGCCACGGTAACGCCGCTCCCGCATCGGCGACGGCGTGGCTCAAGCAATAGGATACGGACCGGCAACAGCCGTTCACAACGCCTGCCTCGGTCACCACCTCACGAAAAATCCTAGCAGTTCGTGGGGAAAACAGCGCCACGCCGTAAAAAGCGCCCGAAGCCAGATCTCGCCGCGTCGTCGCCGATAGAGCCGCAACGCGTTGGGTGCGATAGACAGTCTCACGCCGACAGGAGAAGCCGAGACCGGTCAGACGACCCACCAAATCGCCGGCGACCGTGCGCCCGGCGGCGTGGAGGATCGCGCCCGCATCGGGCTGACAACGCCCGCTGATCAGCGCGCCCAAGGCCTCGACATCGCCGCCACCCTGCTCGACGTGAGCGAATCCCAGGGAGCGGGCGGTGCGGGCCGTGGCCTCGCCGACGGCGAAAACCGGCAAGCTGCGTTCGGCCGAGCGCGCAGCGAACGCCCGGGCGCCATTGGCGCTCGTGAGTGCGATGGCTTGAATCCCGGAAAGGTCCATAGGCGGACCCAGCACCGGCTCCACGGTCATCATCGGCTCCATCACGGCATCGATCCCGTGGTCGTAAAGCGTTTGCGCCAGTGTTTCTGCGTCGTGCCGCGGACGGGTGATCAGCACACGCATGGCACTAAGCCCGAATACCCAGCGTTTTCAGGAAGTCCGGACCCACTTGGCCCAACAGGGCTTCGCCCAGTTCCCACCCCAGCGTCGCCGCTTCATCCGATCCGCCAGAGCGCGAAGCGGTGTATAGTTGTGAGCCGTCTGGCAAGGCTATGAGCCCGCGTAACGCAATGCTCCCTGGGCTATTCAATTCCGCAAGGCCCGCGATGGGCGTGCGGCAGGAACCGTCGAGACAGTCCAGAAGGGCTCGCTCCGCCGTGATGCAGATACGGGTTTCCGCATCGTCGAGGGCGGCCACGACGCCTCGGCTCCAATCATCCGCTCGGCAGGTGAGGCCTATGGCCCCCTGCCCGACCGCCGGCAGCATAAGGTCGGTATCCATCGCTTCGTGATTCAAATCGCCGTCCAATCCGAGGCGGCGCAAACCAGCAACTGCAAGCAACGTCGCATGGGCAACACCGCGTTCGAGCTTCGCAAGGCGCGTACCTACGTTGCCTCTCAGGGCTGCGATTTGGAGATCGGGACGGCGGTGGCGCACCTGTGCTGCCCGACGCAACGAAGCCGTGCCAACAACCGCGCCCGTAGGCAAAGCGGAAAAACCGCCGGCGGGACCGAGCCAGGCGTCGCGCGGGTCTTCGCGCGGCAACAGGGCGGCCAACACGATTCCATCCGGCAGACGGGTCGGCAGGTCCTTCACGGAATGGACGGCGACATCGATCCTGCC
This sequence comes from uncultured Rhodospirillaceae bacterium, assembly GCA_964619055.1. Lineage (GTDB taxonomy): Bacteria > Pseudomonadota > Alphaproteobacteria > Rhodospirillales > Defluviicoccaceae > CAYVUM01. The sequence goes on along the minus strand of CAZUDB010000055.1, from coordinate 19,418 downwards.
CGCGAGCAGCGCTTCATCGATCTCCTTGGTGAACAACCCCTTCCCGCCCACATCGGACAAGGGACGGTCCAATATCGTATCGCCGGTTGTCGTGATGATGACGGTTTCAATCATCCCCGGTTCCGCGAGGGCGGGGTCGACATCGATCAGCCTTTGCGCGGCCTCGACCGCCTGGGCGCGGGCAAGTGGACTGCCGCGGGTTCCGATGCGGACCTGGGCAGCGTGGCCGTGGCGTTTCAATGACGTCGAACCGATCTGATAGGGGCACAAGACTTGGCTTCAATCACGCCGTGAGAGGTCGGCTGCCCGGAACCTCGGCGGCGTGACAGCTAGGGTAAGCTGGGTCACGAGTGAAGAAAAGTCCGGAGCATCATGATCATTCTCGGCATTGAGACCAGTTGCGACGAGACCGCGACCGCCGTGATCGACAGCCGCGCCCCTTTGGGACAGCGTATTCTCGCCGACCAACTGGCATCACAAGTAGATCAGCACCGTGCTTTCGCCGGCGTTGTGCCGGAGGTAGCGGCCCGCGCCCACCTGGAGGTGCTAGACCACTTAGTGGCCGCTGCCATGGTCGAGGCGAAACTGGACTTTCAGGACCTAGACGGCGTTGCGGTGACGGCAGGTCCAGGGCTGATTGGCGGTGTCATCGTCGGGGTGATGACCGCCAAGGCCATCGCTCTGGTTCATGGCTTGCCGCTCCTCGCCATCAACCACCTGGAAGGCCACGCGCTGACCGCACGACTGACGGACGATGTTGCCTTTCCGTACTTGTTGCTTCTGGTGTCGGGTGGCCACTGCCAGCTCCTGGTGGTCCATGGCGTCGGGCGCTACCGCCGACTTGGTACAACGGTCGACGATGCTCTGGGTGAAGCATTCGACAAGGTCGCGAAGATGCTCGGGCTCGGCTACCCGGGTGGACCGGCCGTAGAGTCTGCGGCCAGAGCTGGCGACGCCCAGCGTTTTGCCCTTCCCCGTCCGATGCTGGGCCGGCCTGGCTGTCACTTCTCCTTTTCCGGCTTGAAGACGGCCGTTGTCCACGCCATCGACGCTCTGCCACTTGGTCCCTTGGCGTCTGCTGACGTCTCCGACCTTTGCGCCTCCTTCCAAGCGGCCGCTGCCGACGCCTTAGTGGACCGCACCGACCACGCCATCGATGAGGCGCGCTCGACCGTTGAAACGCCAGTGACAACATTGGTCATCGCCGGCGGTGTCGCCGCCAACGACTATCTGCGCGGCCGGCTCGGTGACCTGGCAAGCCGCCGTGGGCTCCGTCTTGCCGCTCCACCGCAGCACCTTTGCACGGACAATGGCGCCATGGTGGCCTGGGCTGGTGCAGAACGCCTGCGGCTCGGGCTTACCGATTCATTGGACACGGCACCGACACCGCGGTGGCCCTTGGACCCGACGGCGCCCCCCGCCCCCTTCGCTGGGGTGAAGGGGTGACTATGCAACGCGTGGCTGTCATCGGCGCCGGCGCCTGGGGTACCGCGTTGGCCTGTGTCGCTCATCGTGCCGGACGGCGGGTAGCGCTTTGGACGAGGCGGCCTGAGGTGGCCGGTGCCATTCGAACCACGGGCGAAAACAGCGTCCATTTACCTGGCATTGCCGTCGATAAAGCGATCCGTGTCACAACGTCGGTCGAGCAGGCGGTGGACGGCGCCGACTTGATCATGCTAGTCGTGCCGACTCAGTTTCTGCGGGATGTGCTGGCGACTAACAAGGAACCGGTTTCGGGCCCAGCGGTGGTTTGCTGTAAAGGGATCGAGGTCGCCACGGGGGCCCTGCCCACGCAGATTGTCGCCGATGCTTGGCCGGGTGCACCTTTAGCCGTGCTCTCAGGCCCAAGCTTTGCGATTGAGGTGGCACGCCAATTGCCGACGGCCGTAACGGCCGCCGCGGACAATTCCGAACTTGCCACGGCCGTGGCCAGCACGCTCGGAGACCGTTCCTTCCGCATTTATACGAGCAACGACCCCACGGGCGTGCAGTTAGGCAGCGCCGTCAAAAACGTGCTCGCCATCGGCTCCGGCATCGTGACCGGCAAAGGCTTGGGCGACAACGCCCGCGCGGCCCTGATTACTCGTGGTTTAGCCGAAATGTCGCGGCTCCTTAGCGTTTGCGGTGCGCGCCGGGAAACCGCCATGGGACTTTCCGTCCTTGGCGATCTGGTGCTTACGGCCACATCGGCACAGTCCCGCAACACGTCGCTTGGCATCGCCCTTGGTCAAGGCCAGACGCTGGAGACAATCCTAAGCCGTTGCCGGGGCGTGGCAGAAGGCGTCGCCACAGCGGCGATGGTCGTCGATCTAGCGGCCAGCCATGGCATCGACATGCCGATTTGTTCGGCCGTGGACGCGGTCCTGAACCGGAACGCAAACTTGGACGAAACGATTGCGGCGCTGCTTGCCCGGCCCGTGCCGGCAGAGGTTAGCTGAGAGTCGCGCGCTCGCTGGCCGCGGTCAGCGGTGCCCTTTGGTCTTATCGTAGATGGCCAAGGCTTCGGGCATCAGTGCCGTGAGATTATCGATGCGAGAGCCCGGTGCCGGATGGGTCGACAGGAATTCCGGCGGGCGATCGCCGCCCGCCTTTTCGAAGTTCAGCCAAAGGTCGATGGCCGCGCGTGGATCGTAGCCAGCCTTGGCCATCAAGATCAGGCCAATATGGTCAGCCTCGGCCTCATGGCTTCGGGAATAGGGCAGAACCACACCAAGCGTGGCCGCCGTCGCCACCACCTGGACCAGCTCACCACTGCCCGTCGCGATCCCCAAAACGCCCAGACCACCTTGTAGAAGCATCTGCTGGCTCATGCGCTCCGAGCCATGGCGGGCGATGGCATGGCCCACTTCGTGCGCCATGACGGCAGCCAACTGGTCGTCGTTTTTCGCCACTTTGAAGAGCCCCGTGTTGACCCCGACTTTGCCGCCCGGCAAGGCAAACGCATTGGGCGTGTCATCCTCGATGACGTTGAACTCCCACTGCAAATTCGGCTCACCACTGACCGCTGCAATCCGCCGACCAATGGTCGCTACCCGCTCGTTGTACCGAGCGTTGGTGGAAATCCGGTTGGAGCGAAGAATGTCCTGGTAAGCCTGCGCCCCCAGTTGCTGGGCCTGACCCTTTGAGACGAGGATCAACTGATCGCGTCCCGTAACCGGCACGGACCGGCAGCCGCTGACGGATGCAGCAATCATGACGGCGGCAAGCAAGCAACAGACGCGGCGGACACGGGCAGTCATCGCATTAGCCTCCTGTTCATTGTGCTTGACCTCCACGACTATCGTCCGTGACCGACGTACGGATCGGACGCAATCCGCTCGTGGCCGCACCCTGTTGGCGCAGTATATCATCGCCTTGCCGACGTTAAGAGGCTCCGAGTTGCCAATTCGCTTACGCCAATCGATCAAATGCCGATGACAGCCGCGTGCTCCCGCGGTCTATGTTGCTGATCCTTGGTCGAACGCGGTTCACGTCCCGCGGTCGTTTCCTGGAGTCACGAGCGACAGTTCACTGCCGACGACAGCATTGGAGAGAGATTTCAATAAACTGTCATCTTTATCAAACTGCGAATCACCGCAAACACACTGTTATCTATAGAAAAATTTGCCTGCAGGAACTTAAGGGTTGGATTAGCTATGTCCGTCTCTTAACCTGAGCGCACTTTCGAAGCAACCCAACACAGCTTGCCTCATCCTCGGCCGCCCGCATCGCTGCCCTTGGCTGCGAAACTGTGGATGCCGCGCGTCCGATTGGGTCAACAACAGGAAAGGAAGTCAAATGACCGATGTCATAAACCCGGACTTATGCGAAACGAAACAAGTCTATGGTGATGATCCCCTGGCCGTGCGCGACACAGACCAATACCGCGCCGAATATGTACAGAGTTTTGTGGAAAAATGGGATGAGCTGATCGATTGGCGCGCCCGCGCCGACAGTGAAGGTGACTTTTTTGTCGAAATCCTCCGTGGTCGCGGCAAGCGCAAAATTCTCGATGTGGCATGCGGCACCGGCTTTCATTCCCTGCGCCTAATCCGGGCCGGCTTCGATGTCACAAGCGCGGACGGCAGCGCCGCCATGCTCGCCAAGGCCTTTGAAAACGTCAAGGACCACAACTTCATCCTGAAGACGGTCCAGGCCGACTGGCGCTGGCTTAATCGTGACGTGCATGCCACCTATGATGCAATCATCTGCCTCGGCAACTCCTTCACGCACTTGTTCGACGAGGCCGACCGACGGCGGGCTCTGGCCGAATTCTATGCGGCGTTGGAGCATGACGGAGTTTTGATCATCGATCAGCGCAATTATGATGCCATCCTCGATGAAAAATTTAAATCAAAACACAAATACTACTATTGTGGAGACAAGGTTGTAGCGGAACCTGAATACGTTGATTCAGGATTAGCAAGGTTTCGATATAGCTTTCCCGACGGCTCTGAGTACAAATTGAATATGTTCCCTTTGCGCAAAAACTATCTTCGAGGCCTTTTGCAAGAATCCGGATTTCAAAAAATTCACACTTATGGTGATTTTCAAGAAACTTACCAAGAAAACGACCCTGATTTCTTCGTTCATGTAGCCGAAAAAGAATACTGCCATGAGTGACGGCTCAGTCCAAGAGGCCATTGCCGTCGCCGAAACCTACTATGACAGCGACGACGCCGATCGTTTCTACTTTCATGTTTGGGGTGGAGAGGACATCCATATCGGATTGTACGATCACACCTCTGATATCGCCGAGGCGAGCCGGCAAACGGTTGAGCGGATGGCGGCCGTCGCAGCCCCTTTAAACCAAAGCACCCACGTTCTGGACGTGGGTGCGGGCTACGGCGGCGCGGCCCGCTTTCTTGCCAAGACACACGGATGTGCTGTTCATTGCCTCAACATCAGTGAGACGCAGAACGAAACCAACCGCAGGCTTACGGCCGATCAGGGCTTGAGCGACCTGGTCACGGTCGTCCACGGCAGCTTCGAGGACATCCCCGAGGCGGATGGCACGTTCGACGTCGTTTGGTCCCAAGATGCGATCCTCCACAGCGGCGATCGCGAGCAGGTGATTGCGGAAGTGTTCCGGGTACTGGCGCCTGGCGGCCACTTCGTGTTTACCGACCCCATGCAAGCGGATCACTGCCCTCCCGGCGTGCTGCAACCGGTCTACGATCGCCTGCAACTCCCAGACCTCGGATCCTTCGCCGCCTACAAGAACCACGCGGCAGCGGTGGGGTTCAGGGTCAAGGAAATCATCGACCTAACCCCGCAGTTGCGCAACCACTATCACCGTGTCGCCGAAGACCTGACCGCCCGCGCCGACGCACTGCGCGGACTCGTCAGCCAAGCCTACATGGACCGAATGTTGGTGGGCTTAAATAACTGGGTTGCGGCTGCCGATCACGGCTATCTGGCCTGGGGCATCCTCCACTTCGAAAAACCGGTAAAGGCGTGACGAGTAAACTTGCGTCACAAGCTAAGCGTGCAGCGCATATCGATCGGGCGAGTCCGCGATGCTGTGAAGAGGTCGGCGTTTACGAAGGCTGCATCTCTCGCGTAAAATAAACCTAATTCACACGCAAAAACTGTTTAAATTTCCGAGCGAGCGAGAGGGACAAGCCATGGCCTTGCGCATCAACGACGAAGCCCCCGACTTCACCGCAGATACCACCGAAGGCGAACTCCGGTTCCATGACTGGATCGGCAACGGTTGGGCGATTCTGTTTTCCCACCCTAAGGACTTTACGCCTGTCTGCACAACGGAGTTGGGCTACATGGCCAGCCTGAAGGCGGAGTTCGAAAAGCGGAACTGCAAGATTCTAGGCCTCAGCGTGGACCCCGTGGGCAACCATGCCAAATGGGCCAAGGATATCGAGGAGACCCAAGGCCACGCCGTCAACTATCCCCTGATCGGCGACCCACAGCTCAAAATCGCCAAGCTGTACGACATGCTGCCGGCCGAGGCGGGCGACACCTCCGAAGGCCGAACCCCGGCCGATAATGCGACCGTGCGCACGGTGTTCCTGATCGGTCCCGACAAGAAGATCAAGATGAACCTGACCTACCCCATGAGCACCGGGCGCAACTTCGACGAGGTATTGCGCGTGTTGGATTCCGTTCAGCTTACGGCGAAGCACCAAGTGGCAACGCCGGTCAACTGGAACCCTGGTGAAGATGTGATTATCGTGCCGGCCGTCTCCGACGAGGCCGCCAAAGCGAAGTTCCCGAACGGTTGGTCCGCGCCGAAACCCTACCTTCGGATCGTTCCGCAGCCTGGCGACTGACGGCGGTCGCCACACCAACCGTAACGACCCGGCCCTTCGCGGTAAGCGGCCGGGCCTGCGGCGTGATTTCCTATGGCTCGTCCCAGAGAAAGCGGCGCTCCGGCTCCCGCCACACGTTGCCGACGGCAATCTCTTCATACTCGGCCGTCCGCTCCTGGCGGAGCGCTTCCGACGACTGCTGGAGCAGGTGGTAGGCTTTGGCTGCGTATGCCACGCCAACCCGTTTGCGCGCCACATGACGGATGGCGTTACAATATAGCCGATCCGAGCGATAGTGCCGGCCACGTCGTTCGTCCAGCAGCCCGATCCGGTCGATGATGGCGCGGCGCACGTACACGCAGAAAAACGGCACGAAACTTACTTCCAGGATGCGGCTACGCTCGTAGCTGGACGACAGGATGCCACCCAACAGATTGCCGTGGTGAAGGGATACGTTGACGTCAATGTCGTGGTTGGGGTTGCAGAAGGGTTGATGGCTCTGCATTGTCTCCGTGTTGGGTGGTAGAATCTGCTGCGGGGCCAACATGCCAAATTCGCGGTGCTCGTCCATGGCCGTTTGCAGGTCTGCAAGCCACGGGCCGACGCCGACGGCGTCATTGTTCATGATCACCACGTCGTAGGTCTGCGACGCCATCCCAATCCCGCGGTTGACGGCGGCCGTGAACCCCTCGTTGGCGTCATTGAAATGGACGCGGACAGACTCATGTGTTTCCGCAAGTTGGCGAAGCCGTTCCTGCGTTCGCGCATCCGATCGGTTGTCGACGATGATGATCTCAAGCGCAGCGACGCCACCTTCTAGGACAGAGCGGACGCACTCGGCCAAGATATCGGGCACGAAGAAGGACGGGATGACGACCGTGACCCCGGCACTTCGCGGAATGGCTCGTCCCACCTGCGGCGCGGTCTTCCGTTTCGGAGCGCCGTTCTCGACAAGGTGGACCGGGATGCTGCGCTTGCCGCGGGCGTAGTGAAAGGTCCGAGCGATCCGGCCGTAAAGCCGCTCGTTAAGGCTCGCCTTGGCCGCCTCGACATCCTCACTGATGGTGATCGTGCCTGGCTGCTGGTTGTAGAGGTAGCGTGACAGTACCGCTGGCACGGCTAGGGGCCATTCCGCTTCCGCGTACCGGGCGATCAACTCCCAGTCCACCAGCCGACGCATGTCTTCGGCAAATCCGCCTTCGCTCTCGAAAAAAGCGCGATGATGGACGAAGGCGTTGAGATCAATGAAGTTGCGGTTGCGCAGCAGGCTCGGGTTGAAGGGGCCGAACCGGACCCCGATGACGGTGTCCAGGGACTGCTTGGTCAAGTACTGCCCGCAATAGCCGAGTCGGCGGTCGGCCGACACCAGCGCCCGAACCATCACGGCGAGGAAGCGTGGATCCCAGACATTGTCGCTGTCCAGATAGGCGATGTAGGTGCCCTTGGCCGCCGCCAAGCCGTCGTTGCGGGCCCGGCTGACCCCACCGTTTTCGGAGCGCTCTATCAGCCGGACACGCCGATCGTCGTAGCGCCGGCACACCTCAACCGATCGGTCCCGGCTGCCGTCGTCGATCAGAATCAGTTCAAAATGAGGATACGACTGCGCAAGAACGGACCCAATGGCAGGACCCACGGAATGTTCGCGATTGAACACGGGCATGATGACGGAGACGAGCGGGCCAAATGCCCGCGTCGCAGTCGCCGGCACCTCCTCTGCAGCCAAGTAGTCCGCGTACCAATCCATGTAGGCCAGCACGCGCTTATCGGCTTCAGAGAACGGCTTGTAGAACTCGCGAAAAAAGTAGGACCAACACAGGAACGACTCGAAATCATCGTAGGTCTTCAGGCTTTTGAATATCACGCCGTCGAGCGTCTTGCTCTCCCCGGTCCCATTGAGCGTTGATAGCCGGATGCTGTGGGGTTGGTCATCGAAAACGTAAAATGGCGGATAGTATTCGAAGCCACAATACGGATCGCGCGCCCCCTTCTGGCCGGCGTCGGGTCGAAACAGCGCACAATCCACCTGACCGGCCTCGGCATCGTCGATGCGGACGTCGAGCTGAAACGGGTTCAAAGTGGCGTCTTCGGCCCACGCCAAACCCCGAAGCGGCTGCCCGGGCACTACACGGTCCACGTGGAAAACGATCTCGGCGCTCACGCTGTACCTCGCGCACGCCGGAGTCCTTGTGCCGCACTCGACCCGCCACCCGCTGTCATGGTAAGGGCAAAAGACAGGAAAGCCTGGGCCCGAGGGGCCGGCGCCCCGGGCGGACATGGCGGGAGGATGCAGGTATGAAGTTCTTTGTCGACACGGCCGATCTGGATGAGATCCGCGACTTGGCCGCAACGGGCCTCATCGACGGTGTGACCACCAACCCGTCCTTGGTCGCCAAGTCCAAAAAACCGATGGCGGAGCTGATCGAGCAGATTTGCGCGGTGGTGCCCGGACCGGTCAGTGCGGAGGTGGCGGCCACCGATCATGCGACCATGCTGGCCGAGGGCCGCGCGCTTGCCAAGATCGCGCCGAACGTCACCGTCAAAGTTCCATTGACGCCGGACGGCCTGAAAACCTGCAAGGCACTGCGTGGCGATGGCACGCTCGTCAACGTCACCCTTTGTTTCTCCGCGGCCCAAGCGCTGCTGGCCGCCAAGGCGGGGGCTAGCTTCGTCTCCCCCTTCGTCGGCCGCCTGGATGACATCGGCGAGCATGGTATGGATCTGATTGCCGATATCGTCACTATCTACGAAATGTACCCGATGATGTCGACAGAGGTGCTGGTTGCCTCCGTCCGCGGTCCCCGGCACGTTGTGGAGGCGGCCAAGCTCGGTGCTCATGTTGCCACAATCCCACCAGCTGTCGTGCGCCAGTTGTTCCAGCATCCCCTGACCGACCGTGGGTTGGAGGCGTTCTTGCGCGATTGGCGCACCACGGGTCAGCAAATCCTCGCCGAAAGCAAACTTGAAACCGTCTAACGACTCAAACTTCGCATGGCGCGGTCCAAGCCGTCCAGGGTCAGCGGAAACATTCGGTTTGACATGAGCTGTCGAATAATGGTGGTCGATCGCGTCATATCCCACCAAGATTCCTCGACGGGGTTCAGCCAAACGGCCTTTGCGTAGACGGACAACAACCGCTCCATCCAGGCTTGGCCGGTTATCTCGTTCCAATGTTCCACGCTGCCGCCCGGGTAGAGAACTTCGTAGGGGCTCATGGACGCATCGCCAACGAACACGACCTTGTAGTCGGAAGGATAGGTGTGGAGAACGTCCAGGGTATCGATACCCTCGCTGTGGCGCCGACGGTTGTCCCGCCACATCCGTTCGTAGGGGCAGTTATGGAAGTAAAAGTGCTCCAGGTGCTTGAATTCGGACCGGGCGGCCGAGAACAGTTCCTCGCAAAGCTGCACATAGGGATCCATGGACCCACCGACGTCCAAAAACAATAGCACTTTGACGGCGTTATGGCGCTCGGGCCGAAGCTGAACGTCCAGATAACCCTTCCTGGCCGTGGTTGAGATTGTGCCAGGGAGGTCGAGTTCGGTCGCCGCCCCCTCCCGGGCAAAGCGGCGAAGCCGGCGGAGCGCCACCTTGATCGTGCGCGTGCCCAGTTCCACCGTGTCATCGAGATTACGGAAGTCGCGCCGGTCCCAGACCTTTACGGCCCGGTTGTGGCGGTTTCGGTCCTGGCCAATGCGGATCCCTTCCGGATTGTAACCGTATGCGCCAAACGGCGAGGTGCCAGCGGTGCCGATCCACTTGCTCCCACCTTGGTGGCGGCCCTCCTGTTCCTCCAGGCGCTTGCGGAGCGTCTCCATCAATTCGTCCCAGCCCCCGAGGGACTTGACGAGCGCTTTCTCCTCGTCGCTCAGGTGGCGCTCGACCACCTTGCGTAACCACTCCTCGGGTATCTCATGTGCCTCGCCCTCCGGCGGCGCCTCAAGGCCTTTGAAAATCTCGCCAAATACCCGATCAAACTTGTCCAGGTTGGTTTCGTCCTTCACCAGCGTAGCCCGGGCCAGATAGTAGAACCGGTCTACGGAGTATTCGGCCAGGCCAAGGTCCATGGCCTCCAGAAGCGTCAGGTATTCCCGCAGGCTGACGGGAAGGTGCGCATCCTTCAGAGCAAAAAAGAAATTGATTAACATGGCCGTATCCGCGCCCCGCGCCCGACGGCGTCTCGCTTAGGTCACGCCTCGCCGCGCCGGTTCAGGAAGGCGAGGCGCTCGAACAGGTGGACATCCTGCTCATTCTTCAGCAGCGCGCCGTACAGCGGCGGGATCAGCTGGCGGCGATCACTTTCGCGTAGGCTCTCGACCGGAATATCCTCGTGCAACAGGAGCTTGATCCAGTCCAGAAGCTCCGAGGTGGATGGCTTTTTCTTCAGGCCGGGCACTTCGCGAATGCGGAAGAACGCTGTCAATGCCTCGGAAACCATCCGCTTCTCGATCCCGGGAAAGTGGACGGCAACAATGGCCTCCATCGTCTCCCGATCTGGAAACCGGATGTAATGGAAGAAACAACGCCGCAAGAACGCGTCCGGCAGTTCCTTCTCGTTGTTCGACGTGATGAACACGATGGGGCGATGGCGAGCTACGATGGTTTCCTGTGTTTCGTAGACATGGAACTCCATGCGATCGAGCTCCAGCAGCAGGTCGTTCGGGAACTCAATGTCCGCCTTGTCGATCTCATCGATGAGCAGAACGGGACGCACGTTAGCGTCAAAAGCCTCCCATAGCTTGCCGCGGACGATGTAATTGGAAATGTCATGAACGCGGGCATCGCCCAGTTGAGAGTCGCGCAGCCGCGCTACCGCGTCGTACTCGTACAAGCCCTGTTGCGCCCGTGTGGTCGATTTGACATGCCACTCGATCAACGGCACCCCGATGCCTTGGGCGACCTCGCGGGCCAGCACGGTCTTGCCGGTTCCGGGCTCGCCCTTAATCAGCAACGGTCGTTCCAGCGCGATGGCTGCATTGACGGCGACGGTCAGGTCCTCCGTCGCCACATACTGGTCCGTTCCGGCGAAACGATCGGTCATGGACGCTCTCTCCTCCCCTTAGCGGAACCTGGTGGTGTCGGACGGAGCCGGTGGGCACTTTACGAGGGGCCGCGGACGCCGGCAACGGGCATCAAGGCCGATGCTCGTCGCTCCGCTCTGGAGCGCGTCTAGACACCCCCCCGTTGCGCTGGTCGCCCACCCTCCCCCATCTAATCCGTGCACAGACCGTGCCCGTAAAAACAGCGGTGAGGAACAATGAGAAACCGCCAGCCAAGAGATTGGATGTGGGCCGACGCTTGTGAACGTTTGGAGCAACTTGATCGGCTCAAACAGCAGTTTTTTCATGTCGGGACCAGCTCAACGAGCCGGCCGACGTGGGAGCCACCCGTCGACATCATCGAAACGACTGATGAGGTTGGGATCATCATCGCCCTTCCTGGAGTGGAACCAGAGCGAACGGAGGTGAGCGTCGACGGCGACACACTGGTCATTGGTGGCAATCGCCCCATGCCGGACTCCTACCGAGCAGCTCACATTCAGCGGCTTGAAATCCCGCACGGCCGCTTTGAGCGACGACTTCGCCTGCCGTGGGCACGATTGGCGTTGGCGCGATCAGACCATGTGAATGGCTGTTTGTTAATTGTTCTCCGTAAGCTGGCGTGAAGGGAGGCCTTAAATGATCACTGATCCCCGCAGCGTACTTGAGCCTGATCGCGGGCCGAAAGCGTCAGACACCGGCGCTGTCGGCAGCCTCGAAACGTCGAACCTACCGTTGAGCCTGCCCGACGATGCCCTGATCCTGGTTCCCGTGCGCAACGTTGTGCTGTTCCCCACCATGGTTGTTCCCATCAGCATCGGACGGACCGTGTCGATCGAGGCAGCTCAGCAGGCGGCGAAAACGGATCGCCCCGTTGGCGTACTGCTGCAGCGAGATGCCGAGGTCGAGAATCCAGTGGCGGACGATCTGCACGCCGTCGGCACTGTTGCCAACATCTTGCGCTATGTGACCGCGCCGGATGGCGGCCATCACATCGTCGCGCAAGGCGTCGAGCGCTTCCGCATCAAGGAATATGTTTCCGGTTATCCCTTCCTGGTGGCTCGGGTTGAGCGTCTTCCGGATCCGTCCGATGATCCCTCGCCCGAGATCGAGGCGCGCATGGTCCGCCTTCGCGAACGGGCCATGGAAGCGGTGGAACTGCTGCCGCAGGCGCCATCGGAGCTGAAGGGTGCGATTCAAAGCATCACTTCGCCGGCCACGCTCGCCGATGCGGTGGCGAGTTTCATGGACTTACGCGCCGGCGACAAGCAAGCCGTGCTGGAAGCGCTCGACCTAAAAGAACGCCTAGAGGCGGTCCTGAACCACCTAGGTCACCGCTTGGAGGTCTTGCGGCTGTCGCGGGAGATCGGTGAGCAAACCAAAGAGACGCTTGGCGAGCGCCAGCGCGAGATGCTGCTGCGCGAACAGCTTCGTACCATCCAGAAGGAGTTGGGAGAGGACGACGACAAATCGGCGGAGGTTGCCGAGTTGTCCGAAGCCATCACCAAAGCCGCCATGCCCGAGGACGTGGAGAAGCAGGCACGAAAGGAGCTGAAGCGTCTAGAGCGTATGCCTGAGGGTGCGGGCGAATACTCCATGGTTCGCACCTATCTGGATTGGCTGATCGAGCTGCCGTGGTCGACGCTCGGCGCCGGCTCCATCGACATCGCCGAGGCGCGCAAGGTCCTGGACACTGATCATTACGGGCTGGACAAGGTCAAGCGGCGGATTCTGGAGTTTCTGGCTGTTCGCAAGCTGAACCCCGATGGCCGGAGTCCGATCCTGTGCTTCGTCGGGCCACCCGGCGTTGGCAAGACCTCGTTGGGTCAGAGCATCGCGCGGGCCACTGGTCGAGAGTTCGTACGCGCCAGCTTGGGCGGCGTCCATGATGAGGCGGAGATCCGCGGACACCGGCGCACCTATGTGGGCGCATTGCCAGGAAACCTTATTCAGGGCCTGCGGCGAGCCGGCACCCGCGATTGCGTGTTCATGCTGGATGAGATGGACAAGCTCGGCGCGGGCGGCTTCCACGGCGATCCGGCGTCCGCGCTGTTGGAGGTCCTGGACCCGGAGCAGAACTCCACGTTCCGGGACAACTACCTGGCGGTGCCGTTCGATCTGTCCAAGGTGATGTTTATCGCCACCGCCAACGTGCTTGACTCGATTCCCGGCCCGCTTCGCGATCGCATGGAGGTGATTGAGCTTCCCGGTTACACCGAGGACGAGAAGCTGGAGATCGCCAAGCGCTATCTGGTGGATCGGCAACGTGCCACGAACGGCCTCCGCGCCGAGCAGGCCAGCATCAGCGGTGACGCGCTTCGAGCCGTCATCCGCGACTACACGCGCGAAGCCGGCTGCCGCAGCCTGGAGCGGGAAATCGGCGCCGTATTCCGCCGCATCGCCATGCGGGTCGCGGACGGCGAGATTGAGCGCGCCTATATCGAGGCGAATGACGTGGCCGGGATCCTGGGTGCGCCGAAGTTCGAGAATGAGGTGGCTATGCGCACCAGCGTCGCCGGTGTTGCAACGGGCCTCGCCTGGACGCCGGCGGGCGGCGACATCCTGTTCATCGAGGCAACCCGCGTACCCGGCTCGGGTCGGCTGATCCTCACGGGCCAACTCGGAGACGTCATGAAGGAAAGCGCGCAAGCGGCGCTGAGCCTAGTCAAGTCCCGGGCCTCCGATCTGGGGGTGGACCCGGCTTCGTTCGAAAAAACCGACGTCCATGTTCACGTTCCGGCGGGTGCGATCCCTAAGGACGGTCCTAGCGCCGGTGTCGCCATGACAATCGCGCTGACGTCCCTACTCTCGGACCGCCCGGTGCGGGCGGATCTGGCCATGACCGGCGAGATCTCATTGCGTGGCCTTGTGCTGCCCGTGGGCGGCATCAAGGAAAAAGTGACCGCGGCCGTTCGCGCCGGCCTCACCACGGTCATGCTACCAGCCCGCAACCGCAAAGACTGGGAGGACGTGCCTGAAAGCGCACGCAACGCGATTACGCCGGTTTGGCTGGACACCACCGACCAAGCCGTCGATACGGCGCTGGCTGCGGTACCAGTACCGGCCTGATTCGCTACTCGCTCCCCTACAGTGCGTGGCCACGCGGCCGGTGATCCCGCCGTGTGGTCTATTTTCGCCCTGTCGCGTTAACCCGGGTTTCGTTGCTCGGCGTTAGTGTTATTGAACTGAGATCAAACTCTTAGGACACGCGGCTATTCCGCCGCCGGTGCCGCCGCCACGGTCATCGCCTCGGCGATGGCATCGATGGCCGCGTCCGCGCGGTCTGCCTTCGGGCCGCCGGCCTGGGCCATGTCCGGCCGACCCCCGCCGCCCTTGCCGCCCATGGCGGCCGAACCGACGCGGACCAACTCAACGGCGCTGAAGCGCTCGGTCAGATCGTCGGTGACGCCCACCACCAGGGAGGCCTTGCCGTCCACGGCGGAGATGAGGGCGACAACTCCAGAGCCCACCTGTTTCTTCAGGTCGTCGGCCAAGCTCTTCAAGTCCTTGGCCGGAACGCCCTCCACCACTTTCGGCGCATAGCGCACCCCGGCAATCTCGCGGATGTCGACCGGGGCGCTGGCGCCGCCGCCGGTGGCAAGGGCGCGTCGCGTCTCGGACAACTCGCGTTCCAGCTTGCGTCGCTCTTCAAGCAGGGCCGCAACCCGACCCGGCACGTCGGCAGGCCCGGTTTTCAGGAGCGCGGCCGCCTCCTTCAAAGCAGCTTCCTCCGCCGCCACGTGGGCGACAGCAGCCGGTCCGGTCAGGGCCTCGATGCGGCGCACCCCCGCCGCCAATGCACTCTCGGCAATGATCTTGAACAGCCCGATGTCTCCAGTGCGCCGCACATGGGTCCCGCCGCACAGCTCCACCGAAAAGACCCGGCCACCGTCGGCGTCGCCGCCCATGCTGACCACGCGAACCTCGTCGCCGTACTTCTCGCCAAACAGGGCCATGGCGCCTGCCTCCACGGCCGACTCCGGGTCCATCAGATGCGTCGCCACATCCGTGTTGCGCCGGATTTCATCGTTCACTTCCGCCTCCACCAGGGCCAACTCGTCGGCGCTCATCGGTTTGGGGTGGCTGATGTCGAAGCGCAGGCGGTCCTTGGCAACAAGCGAGCCCTTCTGGGTGACATGATCGCCAAGCTGATGGCGAAGGGCGGCGTGCAGTAGGTGGGTTGCCGAGTGATTGGCCCGGGTCTCGGTGCGGCGTAAGGAGTCGACGGCGAGCACGACGTCGGCCCCGACCGTGACCGTTCCACTCACCACTCGACCGACGTGAACATGCAGATCGCCCAGTTTCTTCTGGGTATCGGTGACCGCGATGACGAGGTCGCCCGAACCGGTCATGTGGCCGGCGTCCCCGGCCTGGCCGCCGGACTCGGCATAGAACGGTGTCTGATTGCAGACGATGGCGACATCCGTATCGGTCTCGGCTCGGTCCACGCGCTCACCACCCACGACCAAGGCAACGACGCGACCTTCGGCCGTTTCCGTCTCATAACCCAGGAATTCCGTGGCACCGACGTCCTGGCGCAACCCGAACCACAGTGATTCGGTTGCGGCCTCGCCGGAACCGGTCCAGCGTCGCCGTGCCTCCTCCTTCTGGCGCGCCATGGCCGCGTCAAACCCAGCGAGGTCGATGGCAAAGCCCTGGCTACGGAGCGCATCCTGGGTCAGGTCCACGGGGAAGCCGAAGGTGTCGTAGAGCCGGAACGCCGTCTCGCCGTCTAGCACCCCGCCGGCGGGCAACTTAGCCGTAGCCTCGTCAAGAAGCCGGAGTCCCCGCTCCAACGTCCGCTTGAAACGGCTCTCCTCGAGCTTCAGGGTCTCGGTGATCAAGGCCTCCGCCCGCGCCAACTCGGGGTAAGCGCCGCCCATCTTAGCCACCAGAGCCGAGACCAGACGCCACATCAGTGGCTCCGCGCAGCCGAGCAAATGGGCGTGGCGCATAGCGCGGCGCATGATGCGGCGCAACACATAGCCCCGTCCCTCGTTGGAGGGCGTTACGCCGTCGGCAATCAAAAACGCCGTAGCGCGAAGATGGTCGGCGATAACGCGGTGGGAAATACGGTGCTCACCGAAGGGTTCGGTGTGGCTGGCCTCCGCCGACGCCACGATCAGCGCGCGCAGCAGATCGATCTCATAGTTATCATGGGTGCCCTGGAGGACCGCCGCGGTCCGTTCTAGGCCCATCCCAGTGTCGATTGAGGGGCGCGGCAGCGGCTCGCGCTCACCCGGTGCCAGTTGCTCGAACTGCATGAACACTAGGTTCCAGATCTCGATGAACCGGTCGCCGTCCTCGTCCGGGCTTCCCGGCGGGCCGCCAGGGATATGGTCCCCGTGATCGTAAAAGATCTCCGAGCACGGCCCGCACGGCCCCGTATCGCCCATGGACCAAAAATTGTCTGATGTGGCGATGCGGATGATCCGCTCTTCGGGAAGCCCGGCGATGCGTTGCCATAAACCGAAGGCCTCGTCGTCCTCGGCGTAAACCGTGACCAACAAGCGATCCTTGGGCAGGCCGAATTCCTTGGTGACGAGCCCCCAAGCCAGCTCGATGGCAAGCTCCTTGAAGTAATCGCCGAAGGAAAAGTTGCCAAGCATCTCAAAGAACGTGTGGTGGCGGGCGGTGTGGCCCACGTTCTCCAGGTCGATGTGCTTGCCGCCGGCGCGAACGCATTTTTGGGAGGTGACGGCGCGACTGTAATCACGCTATTCCACGCCCGTAAAAACGTTCTTGAACTGGACCATGCCCGCGTTGACGAACATAAGCGAGGGGTCGTTGCGCGGCACGAGCGGACTGGACGCGACGATCCGATGGTCGTGGCGGGCGAAATAGTCCAGGAAGGCCTTGCGAATATCGTTGACGGTCTGCATGGCTGCTTATGTGGTGCGCAATCCGTTGCGGGCAAACAGTGTTCTGTTGGCAGGGTTTTAGCCGCGGACAGGCACTGCTGTCCACCGACGCAACGGTGCGGTAGGTGATTGCGCAACCCCATGCAGCAGCCGAGGCGGCTTGAGGGGCGCGAACGCCCGCCGTTACTCCGAGCTGGCCGTCTCGGCGTCAGCGCCGTCCTCGGTCAGCAGCGCCTCGGAGACCAGGCCCGCATTGGCGCGCACCTTGGCCTCTATCTCCTCAGCGACCGCCACATTGTCGCGCAAATAGGCTTTGGCGTTCTCCCGGCCCTGGCCGATGCGTTCCGAGCCGTAGGAAAACCACGAACCGGACTTCTCGACGAGCCCAGCCTTCAAGCCCAGGTCCAGCAGTTCACCGGTCTTGGAGATGCCCTCGCCGTAGGTGATGTCGAACTCCACCTGGCGGAACGGCGGCGCCAGCTTGTTCTTGACCACCTTGACCCGGGTCTGGTTGCCGACCGTCTCGTCCCGATCCTTGACGGCACCAATACGTCGGATCTCCAGCCGCACCGACGAATAGAACTTCAGCGCATTGCCGCCCGTTGTGGTCTCTGGGTTGCCGAACATGACGCCGATCTTCATGCGGATCTGGTTGATGAACACGAGGACGGTATGGGAACGCGACACGGAAGCCGTCAGTTTGCGAAGCGCCTGGCTCATCAGCCGGGCTTGCAAGCCCACATGCGCATCTCCCATCTCGCCCTCCAGCTCCGCGCGCGGGACGAGGGCGGCAACACTGTCCACGACCAGGACATCGACGGCCCCGGAGCGTACAAGGGTGTCGGCGATCTCCAAGGCTTGCTCGCCGGCGTCGGGCTGAGAGATCAGCATGCCGTCGATATCGACACCCAGCTTGCGAGCGTAGATTGGGTCCAGCGCGTGCTCGGCGTCGATGTACGCGCACGTCCCACCCACTTTCTGGGCTTCGGCGACGACATGCAGTGCCAGCGTGGTCTTGCCGGAGGCTTCCGGGCCGTAGATCTCGATAATGCGCCCGCGCGGCAAGCCGCCGATGCCGAGCGCGATATCCAGGCCTAGCGAGCCCGTGGAAACAGTCTCGATGTCGACATGCTCGCGCTGACCAAGGCGCATTATCGAGCCCTTACCGAAGGCCCGTTCGATCTGGCTGATGGCGGCATCGATGGCGCGGTCTTTGTCCATAGGTCAGGGTTCCGGAACACGAGGGACGAACAGGGAACGTTTGAAAGAACCACCGTCTTATTTCACAGCTAACCGGGCGCGGCAACGCCCGCCCGGCCAAGCCCTTGGCGGCATTCCCCTGGTATTGCCGGGCGGCCGGTCGCCAGTGGAGGCCCGACACCACGAATCTTCCGCACCACCGGATTGGCGCTCGGCCTCGTCACTGTTGAATGAGAAGCGAGCGACGCCGCATCCGGAGCTGGCGCCGGTCTTGACTTTTGCGCCACGGTCCTCGTATTTCACAGACCTCACGTATGATCGGGGCGGAGTAGCTCAGCTGGTTAGAGCAGCGGAATCATAATCCGCGTGTCGGGGGTTCAAGTCCCTCCTCCGCTACCAAATCTTTTCAATAGGTTAGGCCGCTTGGGCGGCCTTTTTCATGTCACATCGCCCTGCAACAGGGTTTCGACTAACATCGTTGATTCCAAACGATTCCCAAATGATCCCGGCAGCTCCGTGCAACATGGATGCGACATGGAATCCGATCCAGCGACACAGCGTGCTGTTCTTTATTCCTATTTTGTTCTGATCATTCTGTCCTCGCCCGACGGGTACTAGGCCATCGATGATCCGAGCCGGGGACACCCTTCGGCGTCTGATTGGAGAAGTGATTTTTGTCCAGGCGGACAGCATGTTGCGGTTCCGAGCCCTGGAGATTGCAAACATGATCTTGATCACGTTCAAGATGCACCGGCTGATGATCAAGCATAGGCCACCGTCACCGGATGAAAGGGGCGACGGCTCGACGCTCCGGTTCAAGCGTTGGTGCTGTGCTCGGCCCGTTGGCGCGGACTTTCTCAGCAGGTCGCTTGGCTGACCCAGGGCCCGGATCGATGCGGGCCCTCGATCGCGTCGATCTGTGCGGGGCATTTAAGCCAGCGCGAAGTTGTCGATAAAGTCGGTCTGGTCCAGTTGGCCGGCGGCGCCGGTGACCACGGCCAGGACCTCGGTTGAGGTCGTGTCGGTGATGGTGGCGTTGCCGCCGTCGGTGCCGATGGTAAGGTCCGCAAACG
>CAZUDB010000054.1:0-24490 GCA_964619055.1 uncultured Rhodospirillaceae bacterium | reverse complement strand
GGATGTCAATCGACCCACCCCCTCAGCGATTCCACTCAACCCGGAAATGCTCTAGCGAACGGACCCGCCGTCCTCGAGGGCGCGATACCGACCTTTCAGGATATCCATAAAGGGTTGTGCATGTTGCCAAGATTCTCGCGATGGCTGTCCAAGGCGTCGAGAAGCAAGTTTAAGCGTTCTACTCTCTCCTCGGCGGTAACACTATCCTCCTGCATTCGGAGACGGACGGCGGCAAGGGGGTCGTCTTGATGTTCGGTCAACAGAGGTGGCTCCGTTGGAGGCTCCGCAAGCAGCGGATCACTCGGAGGCCTGACGCCAACCGTCGGTGACATCACGACAACAGCTTCGATTGCAGGGTCTTTCACGTCGTGAGAGAGCACAAACACGTAATCCGTGTCTTTCAGGAGCCGTGTGAGTCCGTCCTTAAGTGCAAGATCTTGGAACTGATCCGTCAACGGTGTACGGCGAGCCTCATCCGCGACCATGACGGCGAAATTGGCGTGTTGAGCCATCGTCTCCAAGACCGCTCCAAGACAAGCAGCTTGCAGGGCAACACTAAGCTGCCCGTTCTTCAGGTTTACGGCTGTCAACGGAGCCGACCCCGGACGATTCGCTGATGCCGGAACCGGCTCCAAACCACATGTTGGCTCGGTGCCAAGCGTTTGCGTCGGAGCAAACGCCAAAAGCAGGACGGCGACAACAAAAATCGAACTGGCAATCGTCCCTTTTGCTGACCGGAATAACATTACGTCTATTCCCAATCTAAAGGATCGCGCTTGGACCGATCAATCTTAATTCCCAAAGTATAACAAAGATTGCAAAGTCTATATCGTCAACGACCCCATTTCCGTCAAAGTCTCTATCCTTACTGTTGCTCAAAAAGTCGATCACAAAGAGGTTGAAGTCGGCGTCATCAAGGGCATTGTTGTTGTTCAGGTCACCGTCGCAGGCATTGCCATAGCCGTCGCCATTGGTATCTCGCTGTAAACTATTGCCAAACCACACGCAGTTGTCGCACGCATCGCCGACACCATCTCTATCAATATCTCCTTGCAGGGGATCAAAGGCTGCGGGACACACATCGTCTGCATCCAGCACACCGTCGCAATCCCGGCGTCGGCCCAAACGCTCGAGGCTGCCCGGGGGTGCGCACGTCGCCAGCAAAGTTTGGCCGTCAACGGCCGCTATGGCCTGCATATCCGCAGCGGATCGATCAAGCTCTGCGACGCTGTCGCTCATGAACAGTCGCGTATCGAGGTTATAAGCCCAGCCTCTTTGTTGACCGTTTTCCACCCCCTTTACGACCAGATCACACTCGTTCCCGTGCGGATGAACCAGGGTGGCGTACGGCGTGCGCGCACGAGCGAGCAGCAGCTGGATGCGGTCGACCACATCGCTGAAGTTGTCGCTGGTCAATGTGACTTGCTGGCCCACGACCGGGGCGAGGCCCGTATCGAAAGCCATCATGAAGGCTTCCATGTCCCGGCGGGAGGCATCACCGTCAAACAGCGTGTCAAATCCGCGGAAGACGGTGCCTTTCAGAAACCGGAGGACGGTGTCGAAACTCCCATCGTGGGCAAAACCCGATCCGCGGACTTGGGGGCCGGTGAACCCGTTATCGCCCGCATCGATGAAGTCATAATCGGGCGAGCCAAACATGCCGACCTTCTGATAGATGTTTCGAAGATGCGCGATCTTGAATTCCTGGGTTTCTCCTTCGAAGCTGGAGCGACCATCCGTCCCAAAGAAGCCCTGTTTTCGGTCAAGCGTGTGGCAGGTGTTGCAGCCCGGCGCATCGGGGCCGGGTGTGGCAAAGTAAACGTCTCGACCGCGCTCCTCCTCCGGCCGCAAGGCATTGTTCAGTTGCCGGATCGGATTGGGAGGATAGGCCAGCTGCAAGGCAAAATCGGTGAAAGCCTGCATCTGCTCGTCGCTCAACTCACCCTCGTCACGCCCAAGAAGTCCCGGGAAGGCGACGTTGAACGCCTTGAAGGCCAGATCCTCATCCAGCGGATTTTGGGGAGGGTTCAGGTGGCCGCCGGTGCGGTCGCCGCGCCAGTGCATTGGTCCGGCGTTAGCCATGCCGCGAAAACTCGGGGTGGTCATTGGCCCCTTGTGGGGATGAAAATCGGTTCCCACGCGATCGTCAAAAAACGGATTGGGATTGCGGAGAACGTCGGCGTCCGAATCGCCAAGGTCCCAGGGCAGGTCGTCCATGTCGCCAAAGACGTGACAAGACGAGCAAGATGCCTCTCCGTTGCTTGACGTGAGATTGGCGTCATACAAGAAGCGGCGCCCATCGACGATGCTGTCCGGCTCGGGGCTGTATAAGCACACGCGTCGAATCTCTTGGTGCGTCGCGAGATCGACTGCTGAGACCGTATTGTCAAATCGGGTCAAGACATAAAGCCGGTTTCGGGCTTGATCGAGAACCAACCCGGCCGGATCTCCCCTTATCTCATGAACGCTGACTGATACCGGCTCGAGCCCGACAGCAACCGAGCCCACGAGACTCATGCCTGCATCCTTAAGTTCGAAGATTTCCAGTCGGCCATCAGGGATGTTGGCTACATAGAGAAACTGCCCGCCCTTGGAGAGCGCCATCGGCCGAACCGGTTCGCTCTCAAACAACGTATAGTCGTTGGCTTCCGAAAAGCCGGCGGCCAACACGAAAAGGGCAAAGCTCGCGATCACGATCGTCGCAATTCGGCGAAATCGTGTGATAACCCAGGAAAACACACCACCAGACATGGATTTACCCCGCATGCAGCAAAAAATATCCGATCAATCTGCTCGGCCCAAAAATTTGATAGCTAGATCAATATAGTATTGCCAGCTTCAACTTCGAACGAATATTTCGCTTATATTTATAAGATTCATTTTAGTGCTTTTTGGATATTTATGAGAACTTTACCGAAATAATGCGATCTGCCTCTCATTAGACTAAAATTTTTTTTTTCATCTAGTCTACCGCCAATTGGTCGGCGCGCAGCGTCGGTCGCTGCGTGTTAGACGGTGCGGGACCCTCGCAACGCTGAAGGCGTTTCGGGGGAGACACCCTCCGTCGCACACGATTCCGTTAACGTGGCTCATCAAGAGAGACAGCTTGCCGCGAGAACCGCTATGCAAAACCCTGCGTATGTCCAAACAGATTCGGAATAAGTGACGTTGCGGTTACTTGTTCTAAGGAGGGTGATCGGGGGCGTTCAATCGCGGATCCGGAGCGTTAATAGGCGGGACGACCGCCATCGAAGCGGTGATGAGGTGCCGCGCGAGCGTGCGGAAGCAGGGGCGTGGTCCATGAATTCGCAAGTGTTTGATGCTCGGTTGAAGGCAAGCTTTCGTCAGGAGCAGCGAAATGGCTTGGTGCTGGCCTTGAAAGGCCGGCTTGTGGTCATTGCGATCCTCGCCGTTTGGATTGCGTTCTCACGTCCCGAACCGCTCGTGTGGTATACCCTGGCTGGGGTCGGCGGCTTCGCGCTTTTGGGCGCGCTCCAGTTGATCCTCATCCGGCGCCGTCATGCTCCGATCTGGATTCCGTACGTCTTTTCCGCCATTGACGTGATCGCGATCACGGTGGCGGTTGCCGTGTTCAGCGGGCCGGTCATTGCGGACCTGCCGTCTCCTATTGCGTTTCGATTCCACAGTTTTTTGTACTTTTTTCTGCTCGTAGCCGCCTCCGCGTTCGCATACTCACCGGGGTTGGTCTTGTTTACCGGTGTGTTCGGGGCGCTGTGCTGGGGAATTGCCTCGCTTTGGATTTTGGGAACAGAGCCCACGCTGACATTCTCCGACATCGCCGATCGGCCCACGGCCGAGCAGTTTTTTGAGGTCTTTTTACACCCAACATTCTTCGGACAGGCGACCCGGATCGCAGAAGTCCTGATCCTGAGTGCGGTTGCCGGCTTGCTGGCCGTGGTGATGGTCCGCGCGCGACGAGTCGTGTACCGCCAAGCCTTGGCCGAGCGTGAGCACCGTCGGTTGGCCCAGAGCTTCGGCCGCTATGTCCCGGATGCTGTCGCGCGCGCTATCGTCGAGGATGGGCAGGTGCTGGCCGCCGAACAGCGCGAAGCGACCGTATTGTTCATAGATGTCGCGGACTTTACGACGCTCGCGGAGACCATGCAGCCGTCAGCGGTGGCCGATATGCTCAACGCCTATTTTGATGCTGCGGCGAAGGTGATTGGCCGCCACGGTGGTGTGATCACCCAGTTTCAAGGCGACGCGATCCTGGCAACGTACAACCTGCCTCTGGCGGATCCGGAGCACGCAGCGGCTGCAACCCGCACGGCAATTGATCTCGTTGCCCTCGTGGACAGCACGGTCTTTGCCGGCGTAACACTTCGCAGCCGCATCGGCATCAATACCGGTATGATGTTTGCCGGAAATGTAGGCAGTGCCGGTCGCCTCAACTACACGGTGCACGGGGATGCGGTGAACCTGGCAGCACGGCTCGAAACACTCAACAAGACCTATGAAACCCGCATGTTGGTGGGCGAACGCTCGGTGGAGCTGGCCGGTCCTGATTTTCCCTGGCGCCGTGTGACCGCCATGACCGTGCGCGGACGGCGTGAGCCGGCGACCATTTATACCCTGGACTTAGAGACCATGAGGTCCGATGCCGACAATTCGGATCGCCTCGAGCCAGCCGGGTCCAAAGACGCTTCGAGCGGGATGGACGCAACCTTGGCCGCCTCCGCCTCGTTTGAGCGTGGCCACCAGCAGCGTCCGCACCCAACAAAATGACCGCGGGCAAGGCTGTTGCCGCTGCCGTCGGAAAAAGGTGGTCCCAGAAAATCTAGCCCGAGGAGGTGCGTGATTAGGCTCTGGCTTAGCCGACCACCCTTCGCTCGATCAGATGGCAGATGGCATGCCCGGCAACGATGTGCATGGCCTGGATGTTGGGTGTGTGGCTTGACGGCACCTTCAGGCAGTAGTCGCACAGTGCAGCCATCTTGCCGCCACCGAAGCCGGTGAAGCCGACCGTCACCGCGCCGATCTCCTTGGCGGCGTTCAACGCCTCGATCACGTTGCCGCTGTTGCCGCTGGTGGAGATGGCGACCAAGCCGTCGCCCGGCTTGCCGTGGGCCCGGACCTGGCGGGCAAACACCTGGTCATAGCCATAATCATTACCGATGGCCGTTAGAGAGGACGTATTGACCGTGAGCGCCAGCGCCGGCAAAGGCCTGCGGTCAATCAGAAACCGCCCCTCCAACTCGGCCGCCAGGTGCTGGGAGTCAGCGGCGGAGCCGCCGTTGCCGCAGAACATGATTGTTCCGCCCGACGCGATAACCGCAGCCAAGCGGTCCGCAATCCCGGCAATCAGCTCCGACTCCGCTTCCAATGCTGCCATATTGGTCGCTGTCTCACGGATCGATGTTCGGACCAAGTCCAGATCGGCGTCCACGCTCATATCCATCCCCGCACAGGCTCGTGGCCGCTGGTGGCCGAGGGTAAGGCCACCCGTTTCAATCCTCGTCGGCGTCGTCGGCTACCACCAACGTGCCGGCGCCGTGTTCGGTAAACAGTTCCAGCAGCACGGCATGCGGCGTCCGCCCGTCGACGATAACCGCCCCCTCCACGCCGTGCTCGATCGCGTCCAGGCAGGTTTCCACCTTCGGAATCATCCCTCCGGTGATCGAGCGTTCCGCGATCATCGCTCTCGCCTCGGCGGCCGTCATTTGAGGGATCAACTGCCCGTCGCCGTCGATCACGCCCGCCACATCGGTCAACATTAACAGCCGCTTGGCGCCAACCGCGGCGGCAATGGCCCCGGCGGCGGTATCGGCGTTGATATTGAGCGTCTCACCGCGCGGTCCCACTCCGATCGGTGCGATCACCGGCGTGATGTCGGAGCGGGCGTAGAAGTCCAGGATATGGGGATCGATCTCCGTGGGCTCGCCGACCAAGCCCAAGTCCAGTATCCGTTCGATGTTTGAATTGGGGTCACGCTTTGTCCGCCGGAGCTTCTGGGCCCGGATCAGGTTGCCATCCTTACCCGATAGGCCCACGGCGAAGCCGCCGGCAGCGTTGATTTCCGAAACAATGTGTTTGTTGATGGAGCCGGCAAGCACCATCTCGACCACTTCGACGGTGTCCTTGTCGGTTACCCTTAGGCCCTCCACAAACTCGCTCTTGATCTTCAGCCGCTCCAACATCCGCTGGATTTGCGGACCGCCGCCGTGCACGACGATGGGGTTGATCCCCACCTGGCGCAATAAGACCATGTCGCTGGCAAAAAGCTGCGCAAGCTCATCTTCGCCCATGGCATGGCCGCCATACTTGATGACGAAGGTCTGACCGGCGTGGCGGCGCATGTACGGCAGTGCCTCGGACAGTGTGCGTGCCCGTTCCAGCCACTGCTCCTGAGTGTCGCTTTGATCATCGTTCATAGTGGCCGCGGGACCTACACTGCGCGGGCCCTCGTGTCCACCGGGAATGCGCCATCGGGTCATCGTTGCTGCTCTGAGCCTGGCCGTTCGGGCATCAACGGTCCGGGAGAACGCGAGGCCGTCTGGTCGTGGAGAGCAAGCGCGGCCAACTCCGCCCGAATCTCCGCGATCCCGTAACCGGTTTGAGCACTGGTGGCGATGACGACCGGATGGGCCGCCGGATGGCGGGCGAGGTCGCGGCCCATGTCCGCGATTCGCGACGCCAACTGGTTGGCCGAAACTTTGTCGGCCTTGGTGAGGATCACCTGGTAGGCAACGGCCGCGCCATCAAGCAACGCAAGGACGCGCTGATCAGTTTCCTTCGGACCATGGCGGGCATCGACCAGGATCAGTGCCCGGCGCAGTGGCTGGCGGCCGCGCAGGTACCGCTCTACCAGGCGCGTCCAGGCATCGACGAGGGCCTTCGGCGCCTTGGCGTAGCCGTAGCCGGGCAGGTCCGTCAGCATCAGCCGGCCATCCTGGTCAAAAAAATTGAGCTGTTGCGTCCGCCCCGGCGTGTTGGAAACTCGCGCCAGCGTGTTCTGGCCGGTAACCGCATTGATCAGGCTCGACTTACCCACGTTGGACCGGCCAGCAAACGCCACCTCGGGCAGGGAGTCGTCGGGGATCTGGTCCAACCGCGCTGCGGAGATGACGAACCGCCCAGGCCGGGCGAACAGCAGACGCCCTCGCTCCAACCTTGCGGCCTCGGCCCGCAAATCCTCCTCATCAGCTGCCCGAGCCGTCACAACACCGTCGGTCGCCGCCCGATGCGCGGGCGTATCCGCCTCAGTCAGATCTTCACACCCATCCGTCGCATGATCAGCCATTGCTGCAGAATGGTCAGGATGTTGTTCCAGGTCCAGTAGATCACGAGCCCCGCCGGGAATTGCGCCAGCATGACGGTGAAGACCACCGGCAAAGCCATGAAAATCTTGGCTTGAAGCGGGTCGGGCGGTTGCGGATTGAGCTTTTGCTGCACGTACATGGACGCGCCCATGATCAGTGGCCAAATCCCAATCATCAAGATATCCGGCGGCTGCCATGGAATTAGTCCAAACAAGTTGAAGATCGTCGTCGGGTCGCGGGCTGATAAGTCCTGAATCCAGCCGAAAAACGGAGCGTGGCGCATTTCGATCGTGACGAACAGAACCTTGTACAGCGCAAAAAAGACCGGGATCTGGATCAGGATCGGCAAACAACCCGACGCCGGATTGACTTTTTCCCGCTTATAAAGCGCCATCATCTCCTGATTGAGGCGCTGGCGATCATCCCCAAACCGTTCGCGCAGCTTCAGCATTTCCGGCTGAAGCTTCCGCATTTGACTCATGGCCTTGTAGGACTTGTTGGCCAGCGGGAAAAACAAAAGCTTGATAAAGACGGTCAGAATCAGGATGGAAACACCGAAGTTGCCAATGATGTCCTGAATCCACAACAGCGCGTAAAAAATCGGACGCGTTAGGAACCAAAACCACCCCCAGTCAATCGCCAGGTCGAAATTGGTGATGCCTTGTTCGTCTTCATAATAATCCAGCAGTCGCGCTTCCTTGGCGCCCGCGAAAATCCGGGTCGACCAGGTCCCTTCGCCGCCCGGAGCTACCACAACGCCCGTACTGCTAACGAAATCCACCTGGTAGACATTCGCGCCACCGCTGACGCGGTGGTAAAATCGGGTTTGCACGGGGACTGATTGATCGGGGACCAACGCGGTCAGCCAGTACTTGTCTGTAATTCCGATCCAGCCGCCCGTGGTCGACTGTTGGATTGTCCCTTCCTCGGCCAAATCGTCGTAGTCGACCTCCTTTAAGGTGCCGTCGAACACTCCGAGCGGCCCTTCGTGGAGGATAAAGAAACCGCTTGTCTCCGGCGTGCCGCGCCGCGAAATCAAGGCGAAGGGGTAGAGCGTGACCGGCTCGGTGCCGCGATTGACCACCCGTTGCGAGATCGTGAACAGGTAGTCCTCGTCGACCGAAACAATGCGCTGAAACTCCAAACCGGCGCCGTTGTCCCAGGTCCACACGAGCGGTTGCCCCGGTGTCAGCGTGTCACCGTCGACCTTCCAATCCACATCGCCACGCGGCAACACAAGGCCGGTCCCGGCATCGTCCCACCCAACGTCAGCAAAGTATGCTGCCGGCGCGCCGGCCGGAGACAACAGGACGATTTCGGGACTGTCGGGGTTAATCGTTTCTCGGAAGTCGGCAAGGGTCAAATCGTCGAGCCGCCCATTGGTGACCGACATCGAACCATGCAGTCTTGGAGTATCGATCGGGACACGGCGGGACTGGTCCAATGCGCGCTGCCGCGAGTCCATGGCCGGCACCGAGGGCACGGACTCGCCGGTGACCGTGCCACCGGGAGCCGCCCGCGGGATCGCCGCAGGCTCCGTGTCCGTTGGCGCCGTTGCTGTTGCGTCTCCCGCGCCCGAACGGGCAGCATCACCGGTCGTGGCACGTTCCTGCTCGCTCAGCCCCGGTGAGGGCGAGGTGGTATCGGGGAAGAACTGGGTGATGATGACCTGGAAGCCGATCAGGATCGCGATGGAGATCGCGATCGCCAGGATCATGTTCTTGTTATCGGCCATACCGTCTCGTGTGTCTCAGTTGGCGAGCGTGGGCGTGAGTCTGGCGGGACTTATCGGGAAGGCGACGGCTTGGAGGGGTCCGGCTCCAAGTCCGGCACCGGATCGAGCCCCGATCCACCCCAGGGATGACAGCGCAACACACGTTTACAGGCCAGCCGCCCGCCGGTCCAGCCGCCGTACCGGTCGACAGCTTCCAGCGCGTAGGCCGAGCACGTCGGCAGAAACCGGCAGGAGCGACCGATGAGGGGCGACAGGGTGTGCTGGTACGCGACGATCGCGCTTCTTACAAGTATCGTGATTGCGCGTGCCAACAGTTCCCTCAACGTCAGCTACCTTTGTCCTGTCGTCGGCTGCCGTCCCGCCGATTGCGCGTCCCTTGTTCGCCGTGGCATGGACCGCACCCGAACCAGTGCGTTGGTCAGGTCGCCCGTCAGCGCCTCGTGGGCGCGACTAACGGTTACCGCACGTCCGACAAGGACGTAGTCGCATCCCGGAACTCCATACACCGGCAACAGGGCTTCCGCCAACGCCCGCAATCGACGCCGCACCCGGTTTCGCGCCACCGCGTTACCGACGCGCTTGCTGGCCGTGATACCGTAGCGGATCCCGGGAGTCGGTTTCGAGTCGGGCGCTGCATCCGTAAATCGCCGAGCTGTCGGCCCTTGACTCCGATCCAGCGCTTGCAGCACCACGCCCGGTGTGACGCAGCGCAGTCCCTGACCACCGACGGCGAGAAACTCCGCACGCCGCTTTAGGCGTTGGATCGACATGGCCGCGGCACCCTGCAGCCTTTTGGATCAAGCGGTTAGCCGCTTGCGCCCTTTTCGGCGTCGATTGGCAACAACTCTGCGGCCGCCCACCGTCGACATCCGAGTGCGATACCCGTGCCGCCGCTTCCGGATCAGCCGGCTTGGCTGGTACGTGCGCTTCACCGTAGTTCTCCCTCCGTCGCGTTGAGTGGGCGCGTATACGAAGCCGGCCACCATAAGTCAACCGCGGGCGCCGAGCACATCGCAAGCCAGCACTTAGCACAAGCGGTCACGGTCCGGTGAGAAAACGTGATTGCCGCAAGGCCACGATCGTCTTTGAACAGCCTCATGTCATCTTTCTTACCGTCCGGGTACTGGTCAAATGCCGCCCATCGAAACCCGCCAAGGGCCGTCGGCATCATACGCACGCAGGGAGACAGCACCGTGGATCACGCCCCCCAACCGGTTATTGATGACGACAACCCGGCCCCACAACCGGCCAAGCGACGACCGCTATGGGCACGCGCCTTGCCGCTTCTCATCATCAGCGCGGGGTTCGTTGCCTTTTTCGCCGTCGGCTTGGACGAATATCTCTCCTTCGAAGCATTGGGAACCAATCGGCAGCAATTGCTCGCCTGGGAACAATCACACCCCGTTTTGGCGGCAGCCATTTTTATGACCATTTACGCCGTTGCGGTCGCGTTCTCGGTTCCCGGCGCCATTTGGCTCACCATCGCCGGTGGGTTCCTGTTCGGTCTTTGGTTGGGAACGATCTACGTCGTGGTCGCTGCCACAATTGGCGCCTGCGGCATCTTCATCGCGGCGCGCTACGCTTTCGCGGACCTGCTGCGCGCCAAGGTGGGAAACCGCTTGCAGCGCATGGAACGGGGCTTTCGAGATAATGGCGCAAGCTATCTCCTGCACCTGCGCCTCGTGCCGATTTATCCGTTCTGGCTGGTCAATCTGGGGCCGGCTTTCTTCGGCATGCCGCTGACCACTTTCTCGCTGTGGACACTCATCGGGATCATCCCGGGCACGTTCGTCTATGTGTGGGTGGGAACCGGTGTCGGGGCCGCCCTCGATCGAGGCGAACACCCCGACCTCTCCATCATTTTCGATCCTGAGATCTTTCTGCCGCTCCTGGCATTGGGCTTGCTGTCATTGCTTCCGATCGCGGTGAAACGATTTCGGGCGTCGAGTGCGAGCGACGCATCCGATGAACGACCACCTAAGCAGCCATGAAACGGTAAGGCCTGCGCGAACGCTGGCGAGCGCCACCAACACGTCGATGGCTCCGACTCGGGGAGTTAAGCAGACCCGGTGTAAATACCGGATCGGAGGCCCAACCACTGCGATACAGAATTGCCGTAATATCAAGGGTGGAATCGCTAAGGTAACCGCTGATGAGCGTTTTTCACCACGCTTACGGGCATGAACGAAAGCCCCGCGGTTTCGGTTGTCCCGTGCGTGATCGCACTCTGTGCCTCGCGGCGCGTAGCAACAAACGAAACGGCGGGCGGTTTCGACACGCCCTCACCGGTCGGCAATTCCTACCGGTGGCCGGCTTGGACCCGGGTGTCCTTCGCGTGACGCGTGCCCCGTTGGTTTCGATGCCCGTGTGCGCCGTCGACCACGTCAATGATCCCAGTTATTGTTGGGGCGAAAAAACCGCTACCATGGGGGTGCCATGATCATGCGGCGCCTCCGAAATGTTTTTCCGGTCGGGCTTTCGGCCCGGTTGCTGGCGTTGACGGTCGCGTTCGTGATGGTGGCTGAGGTGCTGATCTATGTCCCGTCGATCTCGCGCTTTCGAAAGGTCTGGCTTGAAGACCAGATCGAAAAGGCAAACATCGCCGTTCTTGCCGTCCGTGCCAATCCCGAAGAGCGCATCGGCAAGAGCCTAGCAATGAAGTTGCTGTGGCACGCCGGGGCTTATGCCATTGCCATGAAAACACGGGAGCGGCGGCTGTTGATGCTCAGCAAGGAGATGCCCCCCAACGTCGACATTACGATCGACGTCGACGGCACCTCGATGTGGGGCTGGATCAGCGGTGCCTTCACCACGCTGCTCCAGGACGAGAACCGGGTCATGCGAGTTCTGGCACCGGCACCGGGGCAACGTGGTGCAACCCTGGAAGTGTTGATCGATGAGGAACCGCTCCGGGCCGACATGCTCGCCTACTCCGGGCGGATCTTGCAGCTCTCGATCGTGATCTCGCTGATCTCCGCCAGTTTGATGTTCCTCAGTTTGCGCTGGCTGTTGGTGCGGCCCATCAAGCAAGTCACAGCCAACATGACCCGCTTTCGCGCCGATCCGGAGGATGAAACAACACCGCTGCCGCAAACTCACCGTTCTGACGAGATCGGCGTGCTGCAACGCGAACTGGCGGCCATGCAGACCGACCTGCGTGCGGCCTTAAACCAGAAGGCCCATTTGGCGGCTCTCGGCGCGGCGGTGGCTCGGATTAACCATGATTTGCGCAACATCTTGTCGACGGCCCTGCTGACCTCTGATCGCCTGACGACTATAGACGACCCGGAGGTCAAACGGCTGGCGCCCCGCCTGCTGACTGCGATCGATCGCGCCGCCGCACTGTGCTCACGAACGCTGAGCTTTGTTCAGGGGACCAAGGCCAGCTTGCAGCGCTCCAACTTCCGGCTCGCCGACCTGGTCGCCGAACTGGAGAAGACCGTGGCGGACGCGTCCATCGTTGACGCACCATCCGATGGGGGCGTGCGCCAGACGTCCCTAACAATTTACGGCGATGGTCTGGACGTAGAGCTTACGGCCGATCGCGATCAGCTGTTTCGCGTTTTCTGCAACTTGGCCTTTAATGCAGCGAAGGCGGGAGCAGGTGCGCTTCGCATCGATGCAAACACGGACCATGATCGCACCACAATCCTTGTCTCCGACAACGGGCCAGGCATTTCGGACACGGTTCGCCCCCACCTGTTTCAGCCCTTTGCCATTACCAATCGGGATGGCGGTTCCGGGCTTGGCCTTGCCATTGCCAGGGAGATTATGAGCGCACATGGCGGCGAGCTGGTTTTGGACGCGACAGGTCCAGAGGGCACCATCTTCCGTTTGGAGTTGCCGAGGACCGTTTCGCGTCGTGAGCGACGCGCCGCATAAGCATAACACGCTAAATGGGCTTGCATCGGGCCGACTGGCCTTGCTGTTATGGCGCGGGCATTGAGTGGAGGAAAGGGCGCTGCCGTGCCAAAGCATGTCGATCGCTGGGTGATTGGGTTCTTGTTCGCCGTACTGGGGCTCGCGGGCTTGTTTTTGGCATCCCGGGCTACGGACGACGTGATGTATTTCACCGGGATCCTGTTGTTTATCGTCGCGTTCGTGTTCAACTTCCTGCAGGTGAAGGCTGTATTCGACCGCGCCGAGCGGGGTGAGGATCACTGATTTGTATCAATCCGGTGATGCTGTGATCGCGCCCTGGGCCCGGAGTCAGGGGGCCTTTACAAGGCATGGCCTAGCGGACATGGTTGGCGTGATTTCGCGATGGCCGGGATTCGCTAGGCCGTTGTTCCTGTGGGCCGGAATGGAGTGAACATGACCGCCAGCAGCGACGGACGAGCCGGCAGCTATGCCCTCACCACGCGGGACATCACCGTGAGCGTGCGCCCCATTTACCTGGATGATCAGTCCACACCCGCCGCTAGCCATTATGTCTGGGCCTATCAAGTCAACATCGCCAACAACGGCGTGCAGACCGTGCAACTGATCAGCCGCCACTGGCGCATCACCGATGCCCACGGCCAGATCACGGAGGTGAAGGGTGACGGTGTGGTCGGGGAGCAGCCAATTCTCAACCCGGGCGACAGTTTCGAGTACACCAGCGGGACCCCCCTTAACACGCCGTCGGGCATCATGGTCGGCACATACCAGATGGTCAGCGACGAAGGCGAGCACTTCGACATCGGCATTCCGGCGTTCTCATTGGATAGCCCCCACGACCGAAAGCCGCTCAATTGATCGAACTGGAACGGACGCGCCCCGACGACTCCGAACCGTCTGAGGCAAACGATCTCAACGCACCGTCGCGCCGGTCCCGGCCGAGCGAGGCGGAAGCCTTGGCGGCGGTTCGCACGCTGATCCGCTGGGCTGGCGACGATCCGGATCGCGAGGGGTTGCGCGATACCCCATCCCGCGTCACCGAAGCCTATGGCGAGTATTTTGCCGGGTATGCTGCCGATCCGGTGGCAATCTTGGAGCGAACCTTCGAGGAAACGGACGGCTACGACGAGGTCGTGCTGTTGCGTGGCATCCGGTTCGAGTCCCACTGTGAGCATCATCTGGCCCCCATCATAGGGCGTGCCCACGTAGCCTATCTGCCGGACCGACGCGTGGTCGGAATCTCAAAGTTGGCGCGAATCACCGATGCCTACGCCAAACGCCTCCAAATCCAGGAGAAAATGACGGCCCAGCTGGCAAATACGATCAACACCGTGCTGGAGCCGAAAGGCGTCGCTGTCGTTATTGAGGCCGAACACCATTGCATGACAACGCGCGGCGTCCATAAGGCCGGTGTGGTTATGGTGACCAGCCGCATGCTTGGTGCTTTCCGGGATTGTTCGGCAACGCGGCGTGAGTTCCTCGCCATGATTGGCCATCCTGGTTCCCGTGAGGGGACGCTGGTGTGATCCCTGACCCGTGCCTCAGCGGTCCCACTCCCGCGGGGAACCTCTCGATTTTGCGGCGACCGCCGGTGCAGCACCCGAGGTTCGCGACGACGGATTCCTTTTTACGCCGCACGCCGGAGACGAGCGATGGCAACCAAACACAGCCTTGAGATCCTTGATCAGCCTGAAATCGCTGGCGTGCTGTTCCACCCGCGCCGCGATTTCGGGCTGCAGGGAGCACCGGTGGGCAGCCGCTCCGTTCGGGTCGCCGTCGATGGCGAGCTGTCTGTTGGCGGGTGCATCTTCGCCGCAGCGGCGGACAATCCCGTCATCGTGTACTTCCATGGCAACGGCGAAATCGCGGCTGACTATGCATCCATTGCGGAGTTTTACACGCGATTGGGTTTAACGCTGTTTGTCTTCGACTATCGTGGCTACGGATCGAGCGATGGTATGCCCTCTGCATCAGCCCTGCTGACGGATGCCACGACCTGCTTTACGAAGACCGGGCAGGTGCTGGCCGAGGCCGGCATTGCTGCTACCGGACCGCTATTTCTGATGGGGCGATCGCTCGGCAGCGCGGCCGCGTTGGAAGTCGCGGCCAATCCGGACCTGCGTGATCAGGTTGCCGGGCTGATCATTGAAAGCGGGTTCGCCGATACCTTCGCCCTGATCGAGCGGCTCGGTTTGATCCGAATTCCCAATGTGGACGAGGCGCACGATGGCTTTGCGAACGAGCAGAAGATCGCGAGCGTGACGGTGCCAACGCTGATCTTGCACGGCGAGCGCGATACCATCATTCCGGTCGAGGAAGGACGGGCGCTCTACGAAGCGTCAGCGTCCAGCAGCAAGCGCCTGCTCACGGTGCCCGGTGCCGGACACAACGACATTATGATGGTGGGCCATCAAACGTACTTCGGCTCCATCGCCGAATTCTGTGGCGGAGCGCTGCCCCCGCAAACGTGAGCCCGTCGGAGCCGGAAGCCACGGGCGACATGCTTGCACGTGTCGTTCGTGTCCTTTTATTCGGCGTCCGATGACTGGGCACCGGTGCTGGCAGCGATGCGCGCAGCCAAGGCAGCGCTCATGAACTCGTCCAGATCACCATCGAGCACGGCTTGCGTGTTTGAGGTTTCCACACCTGTCCGCAGGTCCTTGACCATCTGATAAGGCTGAAGAACGTAGGAGCGGATCTGGTGGCCCCAACCGATATCCGATTTGCTGTCATGGGCCGCCTGCTGCGCTTCTTCACGCTTGCGCATTTCAAGCTCGTACATGCGAGCACGCAGCATTTTCCATGCAGCCGCCCGGTTCTTGTGCTGTGATCGATCATTCTGGCACTGCACGACGATACCGGTCGGCAGGTGCGTCAACCGGATCGCGCTATCTGTCTTATTGACGTGCTGCCCGCCAGCACCAGACGCGCGGTAGGTGTCCGTCCGCACGTCCTTCTCGGCAATTTCGATCTCGATGTCGTCGTCGATCACGGGGTAGATGCCGACCGAGGCGAAGCTGGTGTGGCGACGGGCGCTGGAATCAAACGGAGAAATCCGCACCAGGCGGTGAATGCCGCTTTCCGTTTTCAGCCAGCCATAGGCATCGGAGCCATTGATCCGGAACGTCGCCGACTTGATCCCGGCCTCATCGCCGGCGCTTTCTTCGATCCACTCGATCTTGAACCGACGGCGTTCGGCCCAGCGCGCGTACATGCGCGCGAGCATCTCGGCCCAGTCCTGCGCTTCCGTGCCGCCGGCCCCGGCATGGACCTCAATGTAGCAGTCGTTGCCATCAGCTTCGCCGGACAGCAACGCGCGCAACTCCGCCCGGCGAACGCGCGAGCCAAGGGCCTCAAGAGCCGCCTCCGCCTCGCCGACGATTTCTTGATCGTCTTCGGCGTCGCCAAGCTCAAGCAGCTCCACATTTTCAGTTAGATGGCTTGCGAGTTCGTCGAGATCGGAGAGCCGTTCTTCCAGACGGGTTCGCTCGCGCAGGATTTTCTGAGCCGCCGCCGGGTCGTTCCACAATTCCGGGTTTTCGGCCTGAACGTTCAGCTCGGCCAGCCGACGCGTCGCGGCATCGTAGTCAAAGATGCCTCCTCAGTCGCGACAGCGACTCATGAACGTCGGCGACAACCGCCTCAATCTCAGCACGCATGGTTGGGCATCACCACTTCTTTGGTTTCCCCAAATCTAGTCGGCCGCCGTGCCAGGGCAAGCCCTCGTGGGCGCCCGTCTCCGTGACTCATGGTGGGTGCGTTGCGCACCGGGGAACGGTCCGATCCGGCGGTCGATCAATACAAACCGCCGGTTCCGCTGGAGGGGCCAGGGCTGATCGCAGCACTCACCCCCATGATCACGCTGCCGCGGTCGGACGGTACCGCCTCGGGCTTGAACGCCTCCCAAATCACGCCACGACCATCTCCGCCGGCCGGCCGGCCGCTCTTGGCGTAAACGCGCACCAGCCGAACCTCAGGCGGCACCCGGAACGGTGTGGGCGGAGTGTCTTCGAGGGCTGCGATCATGAAGTCCCGGAAGATCGGGGAGGCCGCCGACGACCCGGTTTCCCTTGAGCCCAAGGTCTTGGGTTCATCAAAGCCGACGAACACACCCACGGCCAAGTCCGGCGTGAAACCGACGAACCAGGTGTCCTTGCTGTCGTTGGTGGTTCCAGTCTTTCCGGCGATGGGTCGTTCGACCGCCTTCACCCGCACGCCCGTTCCGCGCTGCACGACCCCTTCCAGCATGGACACAACCTGATAAGCGCTCGCCGGATCGGTCACTTGCGCGCGCATGTCGGGCAACACCGGAACGGGCTGATCAGCCCAATAGTCAGCGGCACAATCCCGGCAAGGGCGCTGGTCATGGCGATAGATGGTTTCGCCACGGCGGTTCTGGATGCGATCGATTAACGTCGGAGTCAGCTCCTTGCCGCCATTGACAATCATGGCATAGGCCGCCGTCAAGCGCGCCACCGTCGTTTCGCCGGCACCAAGCGCGTAGGACAAATTGTTGGGGATTTCATCGAAGATGCTGAAGCGCATGCTCGTGTCGGCGACGGCCTGCATCCCGATCTTCTGTGCCAGTCGCACCGTCATAACGTTGCGCGACAGCTCAAGACCCCGGCGCATGGTGGTTGGCCCGTAGAATTTGTTCGAGTAGTTGGACGGACGCCAAGGCGGCAACCCCGGTCCCTGGCTGAGCGCAATCGGCGCGTCCAAAATGACCGTGTTGGGCTGATAAAGCTGCTCCAGTGCGGACAAGTAGACGAAGGGCTTGAATGCCGATCCCGGTTGCCGAAGCGCCTGCGTAGCGCGGTTGAACTCACTGCGTTGGAACGACCAGCCACCGCTCATGGCCAGGATCCGGCCGGTGTGCGGGTCGATGGCGACCAGTGCGCCGTCCACGGCCGGAATCTGACGGAGCCCGTAGGTCCCATCGGGATAGGGCTCGCCCTTCGCCGTCTCCGTCATCCGTTCGACGGCAATGATATCGCCCACCTTGAGCACATCGCCGGCCGTTCTTGGCGCGCCACCCACAGTTTGATTGCGGCGCCACGGGCGTGCCCAACGAATCTCCGAAAACGGAATGACGCCGGCGTCGCCACTTGCGAATGCGATTTTTGCGAGACCGCGACTAACGTCCGAGACCAGGGCCAAGCGCCAAGTCTTGTGTAGATCCACTGGTGTTGGGAACCGAGCGAATTGTTGCTGCCAATCACTTGGCAGTGGGCCGGGCGCGTCATAGAGGCGGCCAATGGGCCCGCGCCAACCGTGGCGGCGGTCGTAGACCTCCAAGCCACGCTGCAGCTCTCGATCGGCGATGGCCTGGAGTTCGGGGTCGACGGTGGCATGCACAACCAGGCCACCCTCATACAACACAGAATCGCCAAACCGAGTGGCGATCTCTCGGCGAATCTCCTCGGCGAAGTAATCGGCCCGCGCCATTTCCGTTTCTGCGCGCTGGTGCAGCCGGATTGGCCCGGAGCGCGCAGCTTCAGCTTCTGCCTCAGTGATGTGGCCATCTTCAAGCATCCGGCCCACAACCCAATTCCGCCGGTCCACCGCCGCCTGAGGGTAGCGCTCCGGATCATAGTTGGTGGGTGCCTTCGGCAGCGCGGCCAGGAAGGCCGCCTCCTCAACCGTCAGTTCGTCCAACTTTTTGTCGAAATAGTTGAGCGCCGCAGCGGCAACCCCATAAGCGCCACGCCCGAGATAAATCTGGTTCAGGTAGAGCTCTAAAATCTGTTCCTTGCTGAACGCGCGTTCGATCCGGAACGCCAAGATCATCTCCTTGATCTTGCGTTCATAAGAAACCTCGTTGCCGACGAGGAAGTTCTTGGCCACCTGTTGC
Organism: uncultured Rhodospirillaceae bacterium; assembly: GCA_964619055.1. GTDB lineage: Bacteria > Pseudomonadota > Alphaproteobacteria > Rhodospirillales > Defluviicoccaceae > CAYVUM01. The sequence continues at coordinate 5,742 of CAZUDB010000054.1, read as the reverse complement.
GTGATCGTTGAGGCACCAACGAGGCGCCGGCCGGTACCCCGATTCTCGAAATTCGTAATGGCCGCCCGCCCGATGCCAAAGATATCGATCCCCGAATGACTGAAGAACGTCTTGTCCTCAGCGGACAAGAACGCATCAATCAAGCGCTGCGGCACCACGTGCAGAGGAACGAACAAGCGCCGTTCGATGGCGTATTCGCCAAGTAAACGCCCGTCACCGGCATAGACCCTAGTGGTGATCGGCGGTTCGTAATCGGCCAGCCGCTGGTGATCCGGCAGATCGTTCCCGTACTTTTCAAAAACCCACCAAACGCCCGCAGCACCGACAAACCCCACGGCCACGGCAAGCGCAAACATGACGCCGACCAGCCGCCGTAACAGCCGTCGCGGCGGTCGCGGTGGACGTGGCTCGGACCTTTTCTCGGCCTTGGCTTTGGGCTTGCGCGCAGGCTCCTCGGCGGCACCCCCACCCACGGGGTCCAAGAGCGAAGACACCCGGGCCGGCGACTCGGCCCGCAAGCCGGATCTGTACTCGTCCATCTCAGTTCACTTTCCCGTTACCCCATCGGCCGCTGTCCAGCCCCGGATCGGCATCTCTCTCAGCCATAAACGGTGGCGCTTGTTTTAATGCTAACAGCCGCATCGCGATCGGCGTCATCGGGTTGCTCAAGGCATCCTCTGTTCTGGTGCCGACGCGACCCAAACCCGCACACGCCAACACTCGGGACCAGCCAACGTCTTTGCCACTATAAATCAGCACGCCGCCGAGCGACAGCTAATCGCTTCTTTGCGCCACCTCAACGGAGGCGAAGTAGCGCGCGACAGCCTCGGCCATGGCGCCTGCCAGCGCGTTCAGGTGATCGCCACGGCGCAATAGAGCATCGTCCTTGCGATTGGACAGTTGCCCAAGCTCAACGAGGATCGACGGGACATCCGGCGCTTTCAGGACAGCAAAACCCGCGAATCGGTGGGTATTTTTGAGGAGCCGTGTCTGGTGCCGCAGCGATCGGACAACCAGCCCGGCCAGGGACGCGGATCGGTTCATGGTCTCGCGCTGGGCAAGATCGATAAGAATGTTTGTCACCTCCCGCGATTCCCGACTCAAATCAATCCCGACGATCAGGTCCACCTTGTTTTCGCGCTCGGCCAGCGCCGCCGCCTCGGAGTCCGAGGCTCGTTCGGAGAGCGTGTACACCGACGCCCCGCGCACGGTCGAAACCGGGTTGGCATCGGCATGGAGGGACAGGAACAAATCGGCGTTCTCGGCGCGGGCGATGGCCACGCGATCGCGCAGCCGGACAAAAATGTCACGCTCGCGCGTTAAAACGACACGGTAGCCACCCCTGCGTTCCAAAGCCTTCCTGAGTGCGCGTGCTGCGCGCAGCGTCACTTGCTTTTCCTTCTGACCCGTAACGCTGATGGCCCCCGGATCGGCGCCGCCGTGGCCGGGATCGATCACAATCACAGGCCGAAACGGCGGTGGCGGTTTTCGCGGCGCCAGGCGGAACTGAGCGCTGGTCGTCGCCGGCTGAAGGGCCGCCAATCGGGCGATCTCGTCTTCGTCGTCGATACGTTTGGTCGTGCCCTGTTGCGGCCCAAGGGGTTTTGGGGTTGCCCCATAGCCGCGCGCCTTGGCGCGACGCTTGTTCTTGGCAACGGATAGGGCGGCCTTGGGCGTGCTCGCCTCCAGATCCAAAACCAGGCGATGTCGATCGGGCGTACTACCCTTCAACTGCGTGGTTCTGCCGACCACGGCGGGTCCGGTGCAATCGAGGACTAGACGTGACGTTCCGGGCTTGAACAAGCCGTAGCGTACCCGCTGAACCACGCCGGACCCCCGGTCCAGGGTCCGGGTCTCCGGATGCCAACGAACCTGATCCAAGTCGATCACCACGCGGTACGGATCGACCAAGGTGAACACGCTGACCTCAACGGGGCGATCAAGCTCAAGCACGACCCGGGTCGTGCCATTGTTCACACCGACGCGCACATCGAACAGATTGGCCCGGCTCCAGGCATCGCCCGCCGCCATGACCACAACAGCAATTGTCAGCACAACCAGCACGGACAAGCGCACGGACGGCCCCGCCTGTAACAGCGACGGCCCCCGCTCACCTGTTCGGTCAGTGGCCAATTTCTGCAAAGCTTGGGTCACGCAAAGGCGGTCCGCACTGGGTCAAATACAAATCGCTTGTAATCTCGTCTCGCATCCTGGGGCAATGACACCCGCCAGAGCCCGCCGCGCCCCACACCAACAAGACGATTGTGGAAACGAATTCCGAACGCTATCCTTTTTGGGGTGCGTACCCGGATTGGGTTGACGCAGGCTGTCCAAAACCCGTGCCTGTGGATTATGGCAACCGATTCTCCTTGGGAATGGCTGCTGCGAGCGTTGACCCGCCCTGTGATATGGTCCGATCCGGATCGATCGACGCGGGATTCGCGGTGAATCGGCGGGACGTTCGGCGCCTGCGCAGGACTGGGCAACACGGCCCGTTTGGCAGGCATGCCATGAGCCCCTTTTTCAGTCGCTCCAGGCGGCTATGACCAGATTGCACGTATCAATGACAGCAGCGCGACCATCTCAACCGGCTTTACGGATCTCCGTTTGGACGGAGCCGATGGATTCTTGCGCCGCTTCATTTGCACCAAACCAGCACCCGTTTGCCCGTCGTTTAGCGCCGGCGCGTTCGATGGTGCATTGGAGTTTCAAGTCACATGTCAACAAAACACATGCTCATCGATGCCGCTTATCCGGAAGAAACCCGGGTCGCCATCGTCGACGGCAACCGGTTAAGCGATTATGACGTTGAGGTCGCCAATCGGCGGCAGCTTAAAGGAAATATCTATCTCGCCAAACTGACCAGGGTTGAGCCGTCGCTCCAGGCCGCATTTGTCGATTACGGTGGGAACCGCCACGGCTTCTTAGCTTTCAACGAAATTCATCCCGATTACTATCAGATTCCCGTCGCCGACCGCGAAGCGCTGCTTGCGGAGCAAAAGGCAGCGGAAGCGGCGGCCGACGCGGACCGCCATGGCGACCCCGGCGACGATTCGGCGTCCACGGCCGTCGACGAGGACGATCCCGAAACACGCCGCCCGCGCAACACTGCCCGCCATCACTACAAAATTCAGGAGGTGATCAAGCGCCGCCAGATCATGCTGGTGCAGGTCGCCAAGGAGGAACGCGGCTCCAAGGGGGCCGCGCTGACCACTTACCTGTCGCTGGCCGGCCGCTACTGCGTGCTGATGCCGAACACGACCCGCGGTGGCGGCATTTCCCGCAAGATCACCTCGATAGCGGACCGAAAGCGCTTAAAGCAAATCGTCGCCGATTTGGCCGTACCGGACTATATGGCGGTCATCCTGAGAACCGCCGGGTCCGATCGCAGCAAAGCGGAAATCCGCCGCGACTACGAATATCTGATGCGATTGTGGAATAACATTCGTGAACTCACGATGTCGTCCATGGCGCCGGCTCTCGTTTACGAGGAAGGCAATCTCATCAAGCGCTCGATCCGCGATCTATATGATCGCGCCATCGAGGACATCATCATCGATGGTGAGGGCGCATACCGGACGTGCAAGGACTTCATGAAGCTGTTCACCCCGAGCCACGCCAAGCGGGTGAAGCTGTTCGAGAACGGCAGCGTGCCGTTGTTCCAGAAGTTCGGGGTCGAGAACGAGCTGGAGGCTATGCACAAGCCCATGGTGCACCTGACTTCCGGCGGCTCCATCGTCATCAACCCCACCGAAGCGCTGGTGTCCATCGATGTCAACTCGGGCCGTGCCACCCGGGAGCGACACATCGAGGAAACGGCGCTGCGCACCAACTTGGAGGCGTGTGAGGAAATCTCGCGTCAGCTCCGGCTGCGGGACCTGGCCGGCCTGATCGTCATCGACTTCATCGATATGGAGAACCAGCGCTACCAGGGTCAGGTGGAGCGCCGGCTGAAGGAGGCGATGAAGGCGGACCGGGCGCGGGTGCAGTTCGGCCGCATCAGCCCCTTCGGTTTGCTGGAGCTGTCGCGCCAGCGGCTGCGCCCCAGCTTGGCGGAAACCAGCTTCTCCCCCTGCGGCCATTGCGGCGGCACGGGCCTGCTGCGCTCCACGGAGTCCATGGCGCTCGCCGTGCTTCGCCGCATCGAACAGGAATGTATCGGCGGCGACGCGGCTCAAGTCACCGTTACGATCCGGCCCGCCGTGGCCCTCTACCTCTTGAACCAGAAGCGCCGAACTCTGGTCGAGATGGAAACACGGTATGACGTCGAGATCGCCATCGACAGCAACGAACACGCCGCGGAGCCGCTGTTCGCCATCGAGCCGCGCCTGCGCGATGTGGACGAGGCGGAGCCGGCCGCCGCTCGCCATGAGGATGACGGCGATGCCGCCGATGCCGAGCGCGACGACAGCGGCCGCCGCGGCCGTCGACGCCGGAAAAGCAGACGCCGGTCCGATGCCGATGTCGCGGATGAAAGCCCCGATGCCGGCGAGGACGACGCCCAGGCCGACATCGATGAGGCCACGGAAGAGGAGGAGGCGGTTGACGAAGTGGCCGCCCGATCCCGCGACGATGATCAGGAGGCCGAGCGAAAGCGTCGGCGCCGGGGTAAACGCGGTGGCCGCCGCCGCTCCCGTCGTGGTGAGGGGGAGGCCGAGGACGGCCGCGACACCCCGGATGGCGCGCTCGTGCCCGCCATTGCGGCCCAGGAAGACGCCGCCGCCCAAGACGCCCGGGCCCAGGACGGACCCGGATCGGGTGGCCGCGCATCATCGCGGCGCCGCCGCCGCCGGCAACCGGGCCGGGGCAGTGGCCGCGGCGTGGAGATGGGCATTCGCTTCGATGCCGCCGGATTCATCGCCTATGATGAGCCGGACCCGCACACGATCGACGTCGCCGTGGTTCTGGCCATGGCCGTGGAGCCGGCACGGGAGGAGACCCCGCTGCCTCTCGACACGGAGGAGGCGGACGACCGCGCGTTTGATCCCCATGAAGGATTCATCGCGGCGGACGAGCCGGACCCCGAGGCCGTTGCCCCCCCTGTAGCCCTCGAGGCAGCGGCCACGGAACAAGCGTGGGAACGCCCCGAAATCGCTCCCGAACCGGCGACACCTAAGGGTACCGCCGAGGCACCTCGCTCCGGACGCCGCTCCCGTGGGCCGAGACGGCGCCGTAACGACGGCGATGTGGCCGCGCCAGCGGCTCCCACCAACGGTGCCGAGGATGGCGGCACCCTCCGCCCCGCCGACGTTGTGGCCCCCGACGAGCCGGACCCGGCGATCCTGATGGCGGAAATCCGGGTGGCGGTTCCAGCGGCGGCGGCGGAAAACCCTCGTGCGGACAGCGTGCCCATTGAAGGGCAGCCGAACGCGAATGTCGCAGTGCCGGACGAAGAACCGGACGATGAGCCGGCCCGCCAGCTCGCCGAGGAAGCGCGCCGAACCGTCACCGTCAATGTGGACCCGGATAGCAAACCCAGCGAGCCCCGCCGCGGCTGGTGGCAACGCCTGCTGAGCTAGGGCCGCTCGCGCCACGTCGGCTTCTTTGCTGCATCATGGCCGGGCCTTGCGCCCGGCCAGGAGGACGGACCGGGGGGCGAGAGGGCGGAGCAAAGAACGCGGCGCTTCCCGAAAACCTCCAGTACCATCCACCACGTCATGGCCCGGCGTGGCCCCGCCAACCACCGCAAAATTACCACCAACACAGCCAATATTCGATGTAGTGCAGCGAAAATATGTTCTT
>CAZUDB010000053.1:0-24687 GCA_964619055.1 uncultured Rhodospirillaceae bacterium | reverse complement strand
CCAGCCTCGTCTTGGTCCCCGGTGCGGCTCGGGCTGGCAAGGACGACCGGCGCCTAGTCGCGTTCGCGACCACGATGGCGCGGGCCAGGTTTCTGGTGCTTGTGCCTGATTTGGCGCGCATGCGCTCCCTTCAGGTCACCAGTGACGATGCCCGGATTCTGGCCGCTGCCGCCCGCCATTTGAAAGAGCAGGTGCCCGCTCGCCCGCTCGGCATGGCCGCCGTTTCCTTTGCCGCGGGGCCCGCGGTCCTGGCCATCGACGACGGCGCACCGCTCGACTTTCTGATCACCATCGGCGGCTACTACGACCTGGAAGCGGCGATCACCTTCTTCACCACCGGGAGTTTCCGCGACCGTCCCGACGATCCTTGGCGGTTTCGGGAGCCCAATGCCTACGGCAAATGGGTATTCGTGATTTCCAACACGGCCCGCGTCGAGGACCTAAACGATCGCGCCGCGCTGCTGGAGATGGCGGATCGCAAGCTCGGCGACTTGGACGCCGATATCACGGACGTGGCCGCCGCCCTGGGACCCGAGGGCCGTGCCGTTTACGCCCTGCTCGCCAACGAAGACCCGGAGCGCGTTGAGGGGCTCATCGATGGGCTGCCAACGGATATCCAGGCCGAGATCATGGCCCTCGACCTCAAGCACATCGATTTGGAGGCTTGGCGGTCCGAGGGTCGGGAGGTGGAATTCGTCCTGATCCACGGGGATGGCGACCCGATCATTCCAGAAACGGAAAGCAAGGCTTTTGCACGGGCGCTTGGCGACGACCGCAGCAACCTTTACCTCGTCGATGGCCTCCAGCATGTCGAGCCAGGGGATGTGGGGTTCTGGGGTTCCATAACTATGGTCAATGCCGCGTACCGGGTCCTGCAGCTCCGCGACGGGTTGTGACGCAGGCTTTCTACGATCTTCACTGTTTTGGCCAGCGTCGATGCAGCCACAGCCATTGTTCCGGTCGTTCGCGGATCCAGCCTTCCAAAATGGCGTTGACCTTCATCATGCCGGTCCGGATGTCGGCGGCGGTATCCCCACTTTTCTCAAAAGTGAGCGCCGGAAACACGGTGATGCGAAAGCGGGTTCCCGCGAGCCGTTCCAGCCGGGCCGGGTGCGCCGGACAATCGAAGCGAAGTGCGAATTGCGCCAAGGCGGGTGCGGTCATTGCGTCCCGCCCGAAAAACGGGACTGCGATGCCATCATTCATTTTCTGATCCACCAGCAGGCCCAAATGCCGCCGTTCGCGGATCAGGGCCAGTAGTCGCTTTGCGCCTGCGGACCCCTTTGGCACCAGTTCCGCAGATCCTGAGCGGCGGCGCTCATACATCCAATGAACACGCGGATTGTTGGGCGCGCGGTAGACCAGATCCAGCGGCAGGTTGGCGGCGGCCGAGGCCTTGCCGAACAACTCCCAATTGGCCAGGTGGCCGGAAAACAGGATGCCGGCCTTGCCGTCGTCCCGCATGGCGTCCAGGTGCTCCGTGCCGATGATTTCCACATGGCTATCGGGCGTCACGAAGGTGAAGCGGTCGACAAGTGCCAACTCAAAGCCAACCCGGCCCAAGTTGTCCCACATGCCGCGGATGATCGCGGTAATCTCGTCGTCGGTTTTCTCCGGGAAGGCTGCTTTGAGGTTGGCGCGGGCCACGCCGCTGCGCGGGATCCGAGGACCGATCGTGCGTCCCAACCAGCCGCCGAGAGCGGAGGCCCGATCCAAAGGCAACAATCGGATCAGCCGGAACAGGACCCGCAGGCCTGCGGCTTCGAGCCGGTAGCGGACATCTCGAAGCCGTCCATTCGAGGTGTCTCTGGACTCAGAGGACATGGGCGAGGATCGGGGCCAGAAGTTGGTCGAGCATCTCTGGTTCAGACCAGGTCACTTTGACGTTCACCACGATGATGGACGAGGCCAGGGCCGGCGGCAGCCTGACGGCGTCTTTGGCCGTGGTCACCACTGCATCGGCGTGGCCGGCTACCGCGAGACGGAGTTGGGCTTCGATGGTGCTCGAATCGAGACGGGCGTGGTCGGGTAAGGCGGTCTCCACCGCAATCTCGCAACCGATCGCCGTTAGCGTGCGGAAGAACTTGTCCGGATCGCCAATGCCGGCGAATGCGACCACACGCTTGCCGGCGAGAGCATGGGCCGTCTCATCGGGGACCAGCCGAGCCCCCAACGCCGGGATCGGCGGGGACCGGTCTATCGCTGCCACCGTATCCGCCACGCCCGACTCGTCGCCGCCCATGACGACCACCGCATCGGCACGGCCGAGGCCTTCGGCCACCGGTTCCCGCAACGGTCCGGCCGGCAGCACCCTGCCGTTGCCGAAACCGCGCGCGCCATCGACCACGACCAAGGACAGATCCTTGGCAACGCTCGGGTTCTGGAAGCCATCGTCCAGGATCACAATGCTCGAACCCGCCGCCACGGCGGCCTTAACGCCCTCCGCGCGGTGGCGGGCCACCCATGTGGGCGCAATCGCCGCCAGCAACAGCGGCTCATCACCCACATCCGCTGCGTTATGGCGGCCCGGCTCAACCCGCTCCGGACCGGCAAGCCGTCCGCCATGGCCTCGGCTGACAAAACCCACGGCGTGCCCGGTTCCGGCCAGTTGCTCGGTGAGCCGTTGTCCAAGGTCCAAGGCCACGGGCGTTTTGCCGGTGCCGCCAACAGTGAGATTGCCGACGCAAAGGACGGGGACCGGTGCCCGCCATGCGGTGCTGAGGAGTCCGCGAACCCTCGCACCCACCGTGAACAGGCGGCTCAGTGGTGCCAGGGCCGTACCCCGCCACCGTGCTTTAGGCCCGTACCAGAAGTCAGGCGGGTGCATGCGCGGGCCCCGAAGCGTGGGTCGCGGCGCGCTGTCCCGTCGGCTCGGTCGCCGTCAAGGCCGGGGGAAGATGCGCCACCAACAGGCTCACCACCTCCTCGACAACGTCCGAGGCTTCGACCGCGATACGCTTGGCTGCTTCGGCCTCTCGTGTAACGAGGCCATTGTCCTTCAGGCGCTTGGCTACGGCGTCCTTGAGTTCTGCCTCGTTATCGACGACATGGGCCGCCCCAACTGCGATCAGGCGTTCGGCGATGTCGGCGAAATTGGCCATATGGGGACCGAACAGGATCGCACAGTCGAGGTGCGCCGGCTCTAGCGGGTTCTGTCCACCCGATCCAGCGAGGGATTTACCGACGAAGACGACGCTTGCCAAGCGGTAGAACAGACCAAGCTCGCCGATCGTATCGGCAACGTAGATGTCTGCGTCCGGGGTCAGAGCCTCACACTTGGAGCGTTGCGCAACCACAGTGGCGGTTGCGCCGGCGGCGTCGCGCAGCATCGCGGTGATCGTATCCCCCCGTTCCGGATGGCGGGGCACGATCAGGGTCAGGAGGCCGGGGACCTGTTCTTTCAGCTCAACATGGACGCGGCCGGCGAGGGCCTCCTCTTCTGCGTGGGTGCTAGCGGCAAGCCAGCACGGCCGGTCGACGGTCGCGTTTCTCATACCGTTGAGCGTTTCGGGGTCGCAGGGCAGTGGCGGTGCTGCGTGCTTGAGGTTCCCGACAAAGGCGACCTCACGGGCGCCGAGCGCCGCCAGCCGCTCCGCGTCCGCCGGCGATTGCGCCAGTGCGGCTCGGAAGCAACCCAGGATCTGACCGATCACCTTGGGAACGCGCTGCCAGCCTTGAAGCGAGCGCTCCGATACGCGCCCTTGGACCAACACCATCGGCACACCGCGTGCGTGTGTTTCCAGGATCAGGTTGGGCCAGAACTCCGATTCGCACCAAACGGCCACGTCCGGGCACCAGTGATCTAAGAAGCGCCGAACCCAGGTGGGTCGGTCAACGGGCACATACTGATGAATTGCCCGTTCCGGCAGGCGCTCGGCAAGCAAGCGGGCCGATGTAACCGTGCCTGTAGTGACCAGGATCGACAGTTCAGGCCGAGTGTCCTCCATTATATCAATCACGGGCAGCAGAGAGACCGATTCCCCAATACTGGCGGCATGGAGCCAAATGAGCGGGCCCGGTGGGCGTGGCACGCTTGCGATTCCTTGGCGTTCACGAAACCGGACCGCGTCCTCCTTGCCGCGCGCACGACGGCGGGCCAGAATCAGGCGGACCAACGGCTCTCCCGCCGTCATCACGCCGCGATAGGCCGCAAGCAGCATCAGCCGGCCGCCTTCCGTACAGGGCCTTTCCGTGTCGCCATCGCATGAGCCGTCTTGGCGGTCGGGTTCTCCTGAGCCGGCTCCACGGGTGGGTGGCCACACAGCCGGTCTGCCTCCGCCGTGATTGCATTCAAAGCCGCCTCGACCTCCAGCCGTTTGACTTCCAATACGGCGTCATCGGCGTCGCGTGGCACAATAATCGCTTCGCCAATGATGATGACCCCACGGTTGACGGGCCATATCACCATGAAGCGGTCCCACGACTTGAGAAGCCGCCGCCGCTTTGCGCTGGCCGTGGCCGGAATGATCGGAGCTCCCGTCACATGGGCCAGCTTGATGACCCCGGGCTGCACCCGCATCCGCGGTCCTCGCGGACCGTCGGGCGTTATCTCCACGTTATGGCCACGCCGAATTGTGGCCACCAGCTCGCGAAAGGCGGCTGACGCTCGCCTATTGCTGGACCCGGAGATGGTCCTGATGCCGAGCCGGCCAATAGTCTCGGAAATCATCAAACCATCACGGTGACTCGAGATCAGGGTATAGCTCGGTTCGAAATGCGGCAGCAGCTTCGGCATCAACAGCATGCGCGCATGCCAAAAGCAGCCGATCACCGCCTCGCCGTTGGGGCGGGCCGCGGCCAGACGCTCAAGCCCAATCAGTTTCCAGCGGCCGGTCGCGTAAATCAGGCGCAGCAGGCTTGCGACCATCCAGCTCAGGACGTGGCGAAAGCCATCGCTTCGGGTTAGGGACTTGAGCCGCACGATGCCTCAGCCCTCCACGCCGCTGTTCGGGCTGACGCAAAAGGTCTTGGGAGTGCCCTCAGGGAGGTACATAGAGGCTCGACTGGGTGTCACGGGCGATCCGCAGTTACAGCGATACAGTTGCCTATCATGCCGTTGGGCTTGGTCCAACCACCGGCCGGAGAAGACCCCGTCATAGGGGCATTCATGATTGGCTTGACAAGGCCATTGCCGGGATCGCACGTCAAATGGCTTAAGAACAACGATATATCGCGAGGGACGCTGTCCCATGAGCCAAGACGCCCCGGCACGCCCCGACTCGTCCAAAGAGCCAGCGCTGGATGACAGAGGCAATGACGGACCTGCTGAAGATACGGTCGACAAAGGCCAGAATATCGTCGATGCCGACAGCCGATCGAACCGAGTACGCACAATCACGTTCATCGTTCTTGGCGTGGCTTTTGTGATCCTTGTTTGGTACCTGCTCGCCGATCGCATGACGCCGTTCACCGGCAATGCCCGAGTTCAGGCCTTTGTGGTGCCGATCGTCCCGGAAGTCTCAGGCTATATTATTGACATTCCCGTCGCCAACAATCAGCGCGTGAGCGTTAACGACGTTCTCGTTCAGATTCAGCCACAGCGCTATGAGTTGGCGCTCCAATCGGCAGATGCACAGCTTGAATTGGCGTCCCAGAGCGTCGGGGCAGGCGGGGAGCAGATCCGCACCGCGGAAGCCCGCGTGGCCGAGGCGCGCACCAATCTGGAGATCTATCGAATCCAGGCGAAGCGGATCATCTCCTTGGAGGGCACCGGTGCGATCGCGCTCGCACAGGTCGACCAGGCGCGTGCCGAGGTAACGAAGCGGGAGTCCGAGCTGGCGGCGGCAGAGGCCGATCTGCAGCGTGTGCGGACGGAACTGGGGACGGTGGGTGAAGAGAATGCGGCGATCAGGAGCGCTGCTGCGGAGCTTGAGCGGGCCCGGCTTGACCTGGCCCGAACAACCATCCGCGCCCCGTCGGACGGCGTCGTCACGGATCTGCAGATCGACGAGGGTTACTACGCATCCGCAGGTCAGCCACTGATGACGTTCATCTCCATCGATGACACCTGGATCGAAGCCTACATGACCGAAAACAACCTCGGCCGGATTAAAGCCGGCGATCCCGTTGAAATCACCTTCGACGTCGCTCCAGGTCGCATCGTTGCCGGCGAGGTCGTCAGTCGAGGCTATGGCGCCAGCGCCGGAAAGCAGAGTGCCGCCGGCGACTTGCCCACGGTTCAGTCCGTGCGCGGCTGGCTCCGCGACCCGCAGCGGTTTCCTGTCGTCGTTAGAATCACCGACCCACAATGGATCAGCGAGGACGGTCGCTATCGCGGCGGTTTGAAGTTGAGCGTCGGTGCCCAGGCCGATGCGATCGTCTACACGAGTGACTCGACCATCATGAACGCGCTTGGCGCCTTCTACATCCGGGTGATCAGTCTGTTCTCCTATGCGTATTGACGGCACGATGATGACGGTCGGCCATTAGCCATGGCCGGAGGCGACCAGGCTGCACCATCACTACCGGAGATCATGGCCACCCGCGCGGTGGTTCGGATGGCGTTTGGCGTTTCTGTGGCCATGGCACTGGCGCAGGGCATCGGTTGGTCGCTGAGCCAGATCGTGCCGGTGTTTGTTGTGATGCTGTTGGCCAACGCTCAACAGCCGCTGTCATTCATGGCAGGTCTGCAATTTCTGGTCGTTATTGTTCTAACAAGCCTCATTGGGCTTCTAATTTCGGTTTATGTTTTACCTTTTCCGTTGGTCAGCATCTTACTAATTTGTTTGGCATTGTACTTGATTTTCTATGCGGCGGCGGCCGGTGCCCCGCTTTTGCTTGTTTTGTTCATGCTGATTGCCGTTACGTTGCTGCCGATCATGGCACAGCAGGACCCGGCTGTGACGGAAGTGATTGCGGCTGGGTTGGTGAAAGCGGGGGCTGTGGCCCTTGTCGTGCAATGGGTCGCCTTCGCCTTGCTCCCGCCTCCGGCCGGGCACGGGGCGAAAGCGCCGCCGGCAAAAAGTCCGCCGCCGTCGTCGGTGAAGCGCGCGGTGGCAGCACGGGCCACGGCCGTGCTCGCCCCCTTGGTGGTGGCTTTTCTTGTGTTTGGCTTCACCAGCGTAATTGTTGTCGTGTTCGCGGCCTTGCTGGCCCCGCAGCCGACGCCGGCGGCCGGGATCAGTGGCGCGATTGAGAAGGTCGCGGCCAATGCCATTGGCGGTGTGGCTGCCGTCATTGCCTACAACCTCGTTGTCGCTGCCCCTTGGTTTCCCTTTCTGCTCGTCTTGACATTTCTGGTCACATTGGTGTTCGCGAGCCGACTGTTCTCCGGGCGCCCCGACGCATCATTGTACGTTTCCGCGCTTTCGGCGTTCTTGATCCTGATCGGAGGCAGCGTGACCGCCTTTGGGAAGGAGGCGGAGTTGTCATTTTATATGAGGCTGGCGCAGATCATGCTGGCGGGCGTCTACGTGGCCGCAGCGTTCTACGTTCTCGAGTGCCTGCGGCCTAGGGCTCAACGGAAGCTCAAGCCCGATGTCGCCACGGCCTAAGCCTTGGCAAAAGACCGGAGGTCGGCGAACAGGGCGTCATCGGTGATAATGCGGGGGACCTTGTGTTGGCCGCCGAGCTTTCCGCGGGATTTCATCCAACCGGCAAACGTGCCTGGAGCCACGATGTGCACTACCGGGTCGCGCATTCCGTACCCACTGGCACGGTGCGAGCGATAATCGTCGTTGCGACGCTGAAGCTCCGCATCGATGGTGTCCGCAAAGGTGGTCGCGATGCTTTCGCTGTCCCCGTCGTCGGCGAACTCCACAATGTAGAGATGTCCGCCAAGCGTGTCCGCTGCGGTGGGGAACACCGCGCCCACGGACCAGTCCGCCACATGGCGCCCCACGGTCCCGGCTGCCGCGGCCACGGCCGCCTCGATCTCTTCTGCGATCAGATGCTCGCCGAAAGCTGACAGTGTGTAGCTTGTCCGCCCGGTGATGAGCAGGCGCGGCGGGTCTCGGTCCACTAGCCGGACGGTGTCGCCCAGCACGTAGCCCCAAACGCCGGCGTTCGACGACAAGACCAAGGCGTAATTGACGCCAAGCTCCGCATTCCCAATCCAGTGTCGGGTCGGTTCAGCGGCATCCAGCTCTTCAACGGGGACGAACTCGTAAAAGAGTCCGTTGTCCAGGATCATCCGCAGGCCCTCGCCGTCGCCGCGATCGGCAACGGCGATGAAGCCTTCGCTGGCCGAGTAGACCTCCCGCGTTTCGGCCGTGGAATTAGCCAAACGGTCCGCGAACAGCGAGCGATAGGGCTGGAAGTTGACTCCGCCGTGGACGAGCAGCTCTAGCGTCGGAAACAGCTGGGAGAGGTCGCCACCGGACTCCGGCTTCAGTCCGGTCAGATGATCAAACAAAATCAGCATCCAGCTCGGCACGCCGGCGATGGAGCGGATGTCCTGATTGCGGGCGGCCTCTGCAAAGGCGGCGATTTTAGCCTCCCAATCGGCCATCGTCTCCAACTCACGAGGGGGAAAGTAGCGAAGGCGGGCCCACCAAGGCATGATTTTGGCGGCAATTCCGCTTAAGTCCCCGCTCCAGATGCCGGGAGCCAGCTCCTCAAGCGCGGTGGAGCCGCCTAGCATGAAGTTGAGCCCGCCCAGGACCCGACTGTGCGGGCAGGCCGTGAGATGATGGACAAACAGTTCAGCGCCCGCGCGGGTGTTGGCCCGGCACATCTCTTGGCTTAGGGGGATGTATTTAGTGACCCCCGTGGTCGTGCCGGAGGTAACGGCGAAATAGGGAATGCGGCCTGGCCAAGAGATGTCATCGAGAACGGGAAACGAGGCCTGCCAGTAGTCTTGCCAGAACGCCTCATAGCGGCGAAGCGGGATGGAGGTGCGAAATGCCTCCGGCGTGTCGATTTTGTTAAAGCAGTGGTCGTGGCCGAAGCGTGTGGCGGCGGCGCGCTTCAGCAAGCGCCGAAGCGTCCGCCGCTGTGCCTCGACGGGTTGTTCTGCCTGGAGTCGGCGCCGTCGGGCGTTGGCATACACGCGAAACAAGGGTGTGCCATCAATCACGGCAGTGGCCTCGATTGGGGTGTCGGTGTCGTTAACACCGCTTGGGCATTGTAAAAAGTCAGGTTGTTCCCCAACTCTGACCGACACATGGGCGTCGGGAGGCTGAAAATCAGCCAGCGGGTGTCTGTTCACTTTACAGTGGCACTGGCATCGGCCGTTGGCGCCTTGTCTAACTTGTTGATGTTAGGTCATGTTCTTGTTTTGGCGCGCTTCTTGCTTGGTTGAACCGAAACATGACGGCGACCGTGATAGGGATGAAAACGGGAGACAATGGCCATGGATCAGGTGCTGATCATTGCTCTATTGACCGCGACCGTGCTTGGCGCCTTGGCAGTGCTGGCGGATCGCCCGAAAGCTCAACGGATCCGCATTCGCGCTCGCAGCCGCCGTTAACATCAATTTTACCGCGCGTTAGCTGGATCGAGCCGGGCTGACCCGCGGCGCTACGGCGTTAGCGTCACTGTTCGATCGAATTCGGCTTGGACCGTCTCCAGGCGCAGCGGCATGTGGATGTACTCGCCTTCCAGCCACATCGGCACTTGGTCCAAAAACGTGGAGCTGTTGATCCAGCCATCCTGACCGCCCAGGAGCACGAACCAATTGGCATCCGGATCGGTCATGTCCGACACGTGGCGGGCTTGGGAGCCATAGCGGACCCGGTGGCGCTCCTTGCTTGCGCTGTGAGCGGTTTTCATCAGTGTATCGTTGCTGCCGCCGATGGGATGATCACCGAAGCGAAAACGATCACCGATGATCGGTATGAAGGCCAGCGGATGACGCAGCTCCAGCCTGTGCATCGTCCCCCAGTCCGGAATGTCCCGCAAAGCCTCCGTTGCGTCAGCGAGAGCAGCGCGAAGCTGGCGCGTCATTGCATCGTCGTCGGTAGCGGCGATATCGTTCAACAGCATCTCTTTGGCGCGCCCGAGGCCGGCAAACGCCTGCCAGTCCTCGGCCCCGTACAGTGTTTCGTAGAATCGCGCAGTGAACGACGTGCGGAATAACTCAAACGCGACGGGCCCGCGGGCCTCCGCTGTAAACTGGCCATCCCACGTTCGCAGCAGGCGAATGACCTCCCGCTCCTCGTCGGAGGCCGCCGCAGTGACGCCCAAGCGGTCCATGGCGCCGACGAACAGGTCGCGCATGTCGACGCCCGACTGCATGTAAGTGTCGCGTTGCAGCGCCTTGATGTCGTCCAGCCCCAATCGCTGTTTCTGGCCCACGACGGCCGCCATGCGCTCGACCCGATCGTCGGGTGAGTAGAACCATCCGACCATTGGCCCTTCACGGGTAGGGCGGTTGTTGGCCGAAGCCAAAACGCCTTCAGGGGGATTGTAGCTGGCCGGTAGCTCCTGAACGCCGAGCATTTGGGCGAAGGCGATGTCGCTTGCCTCCGGCGTGACAAGCACGTCGTCGGGCGGCCCTTCGCGGCTCGGGACTTGGACAGCCATCACTTGACCGATGTTCCCGTCTACATCCGCATAGAGCATGTTTTGGCCGGAGACGGCGAAGGGCTCGAAGGCAGCCCGGAACTGCTGGAAATCGCGAGCGCGCGCCACTTGCAGCATGGCGGTGATTTCGTCGCTTTTGGTGTGCCCGGTCCATCGCAGCGAGAATGGGCCCGTGTCCACATCCTCCAGTTGTGGAACGTCTGACAACACGGGTCCATAGCGGGTTTCGCGGATGGTCAGGTCGCGGTCAAACCACCAGCGCACGCCAATGCTCTCGGTCCGTTCGGAGATCGCGCCAGGGCCAAGACCGGAAACATCGACAAGATCACTGGAAGCGGCCCGCATATTGGTGCCGCCCCAGGATATCCATTGGTTCCGGCCGATGGCGAAGAACGGCAGTCCCGGCACCATCATCCCGACGGCATGTGTGGTGGGTGTTTTCAATCCGGCCAACAGCCAAGCATTGGGAAGGTTCATGCCCAAGTGAGGATCATTGGCGAGGATAGCGCCGCCGGTCGTCGTTCGGGACGGCGCGACGGCCAGGCTGTTGGAGCCGGAACGGCTGAGCCCCGAAAGCAGGCTCGCGAGGCCCTCCATGTCACTGGGCGGAAAGCTGGGGGTCGAATCGCCGCCGTCCCGTGTCAAGCGCGCCCAAACCTCCGGCCAGTCCGCCCGTTCGCGCAATTTTAGGACGGTGAACCAGACCAGCCAGTTGACGTCCGTGCCGGCCAAACGACCGAATGTCAACACGTCCTCGGCCTTCCATGGTTCCCGCTCAAGTCCCAATATGGCGTATTCGACGGGAAGTTGCTTCACGGAGTCCTGGTAGTGGTTAACGCCTGCGACGAAGCGGTCCAAATAGGCGCGGGAGGTTTCCGGCATCGCTTCCAGAACGGAAGCCGCCGCCCGTCCAAAGCCAAGAATGCGAACGCCCTCGTCAAGGTCGGATGCCAACGGCCCACCCATTTCCGAGATGCGACCCTGGCTAATGCGTTTGTAGACGGCCATCTGGCCAAGTCTCAGGTGTGCGTGCACCAAACCAAGAACGAAAGCGGCGTCGCCGTCCGACTCGGCAACCACGAATGGAACCTGATGCTTGTTCCAGTGAACCGTCACGGGCGATTCGAGCGGCAGGCCCGATGTCGGTAGAATTGACAATCTGTCCTCAAGCTTGCTCTCGGGCGGCAGCGACGTCAGCAACGCACACCCGCTAACCAAACCGGTGACGCAAAGCGCAGACAAACGCCTTAATCGCGACCGCATGCAAACATTCTCCGCCAATTGATCATTCCGCCCGATCAATACGCCACGGTCTCGCGATTGGACCGAAGCGCTAACCATCGGCATTGAAATAGTGGGCTGCACCTCGGGAATCACAGGGGGCAGCGTCACCAGCCAGCGGATGCTGCCAAAAAATCAGTTGTGTCAACGCCGCATCTGAAGCTCCTGCTTGCATTCGCACGCCGCCACGATTCTGCCATGGTGTCGACGATCTTTACAGCGCTGAGCGGTCATCGCAATCCGCTAAACGACTGAAAAAATTAAGAATTTTGCCGAATTAACCCCAAATGGGGCGTCAAGAATCTTTACATTGACGGGCCGCTCCGAGCCACGGGTGATCCCGTAACACATTGTTATAAATGATATTTCTGGTGTTGGCACGTTGCTTGCGTAACCTGTCGTACCGATGCCCGAGCTGGTGTGAAACCAGGCCAATTTGTGGGGCAGAACTTAGTTGGATATGGAGAAAAGCGATGAAAATTACCCTCGCGAACAGCGTTCTGCCCGTCGCTCTGGCAGGCGCCCTCGTCGTCACCGCCAATAACGTTTCGGCGCAAACCCTTGTTGACCTGGAGCTGACCCTTCTCGTCGACTCTTCCGGCAGCATCAATGACGCCGAATTCGATCTGCAAACGCAGGGCTACGTTGACGCGTTCAACGATCCGAGCTTGTTCAACAACCGCATCGCCTTTGGCGATATCGGCCAGATCGCCGTTCAGTACGTTCAATGGAGCAGCGGTCTCCCCGACAGCCCGAGCGAGTTCGATGTTGTCGTGCCTTGGACGCTGATCGACAGCGTTGCCGCCTCCCAGGGCTTTGCTGACGATATTGACAATGGCGGCCGCTCGTTCGATGGCCGCACCGGCGTCGCCGATGCCATCAACAACGCCGTGCCGCTTTTCTTCAACAACGACTTCATCGGCACGCGCCTGATCATCGACATCTCCGGTGATGGCGAGGACAACGAAGGTGGCGATGCGGCTGCTGCCCGCGACAACGCGGAAGCCCAAGGCATCACCATCAACGCCCTCGTGATCGGCGGTGACCCCGATGTCCTCAACTTCTACACGAACGAAGTGATCACCAACGACGGCTTCGTGATTGAGGCTGAGTTCGACTCGGAGTTCGCCGAGCAGGTTGCCGAGAAGATCGGTGAGGAAGTCCGCCCGACCCCAGTGCCGGCCGGCCTCGGCTTCCTGGCCCTCGGCCTGATCGGCCTGGGTGTGGTTGCTCGCCGCAAGGCCTAAGCGCGATCCGCACACGATAGTTTTCGGAGCGGCGGCCCCTTGGGGCCGCCGTTTTCCGTTCCGGGCTTCCCACGTCGGCAAACTTCCCACGTCGGCAAAAATGTTCTGTTGCGTCGCGTGCTTCCGGGCGTGCCCTCTTAGACCGGTGTCGCAGGGCTCTTCCCCGGCGTGGTCGGCACAAACCCCTCGTCCAACGCATAGACCAACACAACACGTTCGGCCAGTTCCAGGGCCGTGGTCAATCCGTCCAATGCAACCGCGTTGGCGCCCGCCTTCTGCAGCGGGCGAACCCATTCCGCATCCGGAACGCGCGCGAAAATTTTCACGTTCGGCCAGGTCAGTCGCGCCACTGCCGTAATCTCCTCGGCGATCGCCGGGTCCGGCACGGCGACCACCAGGGCTTGGGCCCGGTCCATTTGCGCTGCCCTCAACACATCCGGCTGCGTCGCATTGCCATAAAACACCGGCAGCGATCTCGCCCGACTGGCCGCAACCCGGCGCGGACTGAGGTCCAGCACCACGATCGGGATGTGCTGGCCCGCCAGATGGCGCGTCACCGCCATGCCGACTTGACCGAAGCCGGCCACGACCACGTGGTTGGCCAACTCGCCACCTTCCCGGTCCAACTTGCCGAGTGCCGAACGCGCCGATGGCGGTCTGCGGAACTGACGGACGACCGCACCGCCGGCGGCGGTGACCACCATGCTCAGCCCGACCGTCACCGTAAGAAGTTGAGTGATGGTCGAGTCGAGAAGCCCGTGGACGGCGGCGAAGCCGAGAAGCACAAAGGCGAACTCACTGCCCTGGGATAACAGGCCGGCCAGGGCCAGGGATCGCTTCCAAGGCACGCCAATCAGCAGCGCGAGCGCCGCCAGGACGGCGGCCTTGACGGCGAGCAGGCCAACGACGGCGCCGCCGACAAACGCGGCGTTGGCGACGGCCGCCTCCAGGTCCAGCGACATGCCGACCGCCATGAAGAACAGACCTAGAAACAAGCCCCGAAACGGCTGGATATCCGCCGCCACCTGATGGCGAAACTCCGTATCGGCCAACATCGTGCCCGCAAGGAAGGCGCCGAGTGCCATGGACAGGCCGGCCTGCTCCGTCGCAAAGCCCACGCCGAGAACAAGGAGCAGGGTGGCGCCCGTGAACACCTCCGGCTGTCCGGTTCCGGCCGCGATGCGAAACAGGGGCCTCAGCAGCATCCGCGCGCCGAGCACCAGCAACGCAATCACGGCCAGGGACTTGAACGCGGCCTCGGCCAGCGCGAGCCCGAGGCCCCCGTCGCCCTTGGCCGCCACGGCCACGAACACCAGCATGGGCCCGACGAGCACGTCCTGGACAAGCAAGATGGCGACAGCAGCACGACCGAGGGGGCGGGTCATGGCAACGCGTTCGCCCAACACCTGAAGCGCCACGGCCGTCGACGAGAAGCTAAGCGCAGCTCCCACCAAAAACGCGGCGACCGGGTCCAGTCCCAGCGCTTGGGAGATCAGTGTGATGACCAGGGTGGTGACGACGACCTGCGCCGCCGCCAGCACGAAGGAGCGGGCACGAAATAACCGCAGACGTTCGACCTTGAGCTCCAGGCCAATGGCAAACAGCAAGAACACGACACCGAATTCACCGACACCGCGAGCAGGCCCGACATCCGTGATCAAACCCAAAACGTGCGGGCCGACGACCACGCCGGCGGCCAGATACGCCAACACCGAGCCGACGCGCAGCCGTTGCGCGAGCGGCACAAACAGCAGCAAAGCCGCCAGAAGGATCAGTATTTCAGTTAGGAATCCGCCGTGGTGCATTCGTCCCAACGCTCGCCCCGGTGTCGTCGGCGCAGCGTGGCAAGACCGCGCGGCCGACAGCGCCGGTCAACCGCAGCCAACCGCCATCGTGCCTGGAGTTCGGCCGTCAGTCCAGATGGAGGATCAAGGACTTCAGATATGCCGTTTCAGGCAGATGGGGGTGGATCGGATGGTCGGGTCCGGCGCCTGCCACGCGGATGATGCGACCGCTGCGCTCTGCTCGGTCCAGGCCGGCGGCCACTTCCGTGGCAAAGGCGGCGCCCTCCACATTGTGAGAGCAGGATGCGATGAACAAAAATCCGCCCGGTTCGACCAGGGATGAGGTCAACCGGGCCAGCTTGCGATAACCGCGCAGTGCGCTGCCGACATCCCGTTTGGACCGCGCAAACGGTGGTGGGTCGGCGGCGACGACCCTAAAGCGTTCCTGCGTGGTCGACAGCCGCTCCAATTCTGCAAACGCGTCGGCCTGCCGAAAGGTGCAGCGCTCCGTCACCGCGTTGGCCCCCGCCGCTCGTTCGGCCAGGGCCAGGGCCGGTGCGGACGAATCAATGGCAACCACGTCGCGAGCGCCGGCAACGGCTGCATGCACCGCAAAAGCGCCGGTGTGGGTGAACACATCCAACAATCGCCCATCCCGCGCAAGTGGTGCCACGGCGGCCCGGTTTCGCCGCTGGTCGAAGAACCAGCCGGTTTTTTGGCCGGTCGCTACGTCGGCAAAGAAGGTCACGCCGCCCTCGATGAGGGTTTGCGGTTCTTCGGGCAGCACACCGGCCGCTGCGAACACCTGCGGCTCGAGCCCTTCAAGACCACGGGACGGCGCATCTCCACGGACCACGATTCGCTCCGGCTGCAGTCGGGCCATCAAGGCGTCGGTGAGGGCGGGCAGCAGGCGATCCATCCCGGCCGTGTTGGCTTGGACAACCAGCGTCGTCCCATAACGGTCGATGACGAGCCCCGGCAGGCCATCTGCCTCGGCATGGATCAGGCGATAGTATGGCTCGGCAAACAGGGCAGCACGCAGGGCCAGCGCCGTTTCGATTCGCGCGCCGAACCAGGCTGCGTCGATGCTGGTCCGCGGCCGGCGCGATAGCAGGCGGATGGCAATCAGAGCATGGGGGTTGAAGGTGGCGGTGCCGACCGGTTTGCCGTCCACCCGGTGGACATCGACAATCGTACCGGGCGAAATCGCCTTTGCCTCGGCATCCATGCGGATCTCGTTGGAAAACGCCCATACATGGCCGCGGCCGAGCCGACGATCACCGCCCGGATTAAGGAACACCTTTGGCCGGGGCATAGAATCCCGAACCGGTTCGATCGCTTCGGCGGTCGTCATGAATTACAGGCTATCCGCTTCGCCGACACCGGACAACTCTCGTTGAACCAAGGGTGATCCGCAGAACCGACGGGACGCGGGGCGTGCGATCGCCTACACTGACTGGCCGATCCACAACCGATGCGACGATGCCGGGCTCGAAGCGAGAAAAAGGCGACGGCCATGTTACAACCCCTTTACGCCCCCATGTCCGAATTGCTCGACCGTGTCGTCGAGGCGGCGCAGCGCCGGCTTGGCGATGAACCGGCGGCTGCGGTGGAGCCGTATCTGCGCCGCTATTTCGCCCATGTCCCACCCGATGACATCCGCGAGGAGAGCCCGGACACCTTGTTTGGCGCCGCCTACTGCCACTGGCGATTGGCTGCTCGCCGCAACCCGGAGGAGCCAGCGGTCCGGGTTTACAACCCCCGCCTTGACGAGCACGGCTGGCGCAGCGAGCACACGGTGGTCGAGATCGTCACCCGTAACTCGCCGTTCCTCGTCGCCTCCGTTCGGTCGGAGCTGATGCGCCAGGATCTCACGGTGCATCTCGTGATCCATCCGATGTATCACGTTATCCGCACGAGCGACGGTACCTTTTCTCGAATCGTACTCGATGACGGCGACTCTGCGACGGACGAAGCAGCGCAGGCGGACGGGGCGCTGGTGCATGAGTCATTCATGCATTTCGAGGTGATCCAGCAGCCTAATGAGCGTTTGGGCGAGATCGCCGATGGTGTGTCCGCCGTCCTCCAGGCCGTTCGAGATTGTGTCGAGGACTGGCCCCGCATGCGCGAGCGCCTCACCAGTACGATTCAGACCTTCGAGGCCGAAGCCGGGATGCTCCCCCGCGAGGAGGTGTCGGAAATCCGAGCATTCCTGCAGTGGTTGCGCGATAACCACTTCACGTTCCTTGGCTATCGTGAATATGGCTTTGAGGGCGGCAAGGGGTCCGAAACCGGGATCTCGATCGTGCCGGAAACGGGCCTCGGCCTGCTGCGGGACCCGAACGTCTTTGTTTTCGAGGTCACCACCGACCAAGTCCGCCTGCCCCGCGCCGTTCAGGCCTATGTGACGCGCCCGGAGCTGTTAACAATCACCAAGGCCGATCGCGTGTCACCCGTCCACCGCCCGGTTCCGCTTGACGTGATCGGCATCAAGCGCTTCGGGCCGAAGGGAGACGTCATCGGCCATCGCCAGTTCGTCGGTCTGTTCACCTCCGCGGCCTACACGCGGCGTGCCACGGACATTCCGATCCTTCGCCAAAACCTTCGCGAGGTCGTGGAACGGGCCGGCTTCGACCGGGCCGGCCACGACGGCAAGGCGCTGATGAACATCTTGGAGACCTTCCCTCGGGACGAGTTGCTTCAGGTCGGCGCGGACCACCTGTTCAACACCGCGGTCGGCATTCTCCATCTCCAGGACCGACAGCGGGTCGCGCTGTTTCTCCGTCGCGACGCCTATGATCGGTTCGTGGCCGCCCTCGTCTACATCCCGATCGACCGCTACAACACCCGCCTCCGCACCAAGATCAACGCGATCCTGGAGCGGGCCTTCAACGGCACCCTGATGTCCCATCAGTCGGAGATCGGCTCGGCGCCGCTCGCCCGGCTCTATGTTGTTGTCCGCACCCACGTCGGGGAGGTGCCCGACGTGGACCCCAGGGAGTTGGAGGCCAAGATCGTGGACGCCACCCGCTCCTGGTCGGATCACCTCCTTGAGGCGCTGGTCAGCATCCATGGCGAGGAGGGCGGCTACGCCCTGCATCGCCGCCATGCGGACGCGTTCCCGCCCGGCTATACGGAGATGTTCATCGCCGCCGAGGCGGTTACGGATGTTGAACACATCGAGGCGGCGCTTGCCACCAAGCAGATCCAGACCCTTCTGTACCGGCCCCTGGACGCGCCGGACAATCGTTTCCGTTTCAAGATCTATATCCCGGATTCCACGATGATCCTGTCTCAGGCGCTGCCCATGCTGGAGCACTTGGGTTTGAATGTCATCGATGAGGTGCCCCACGAGGTCACGATCCGCGACCGCGAAACCCGGACCGTCGTCATCCACGATTTCGGAGTCGAAGCGGCCAGCGGCCGAGCCGTGGACTTGAGCGCCATCCGCAGCGACTTTCGCGCCACCTTCGTCACCGTGTGGGGCGGCGAATTCGAAAGCGATCCGTTTAACGGCCTTGTGCTCGAAGCGGGTCTCAAGTGCCGCGAGGTCGTGATCATCCGCGCCTACGCCCGCTACCTGCGCCAAACCGGGATTCGCTATTCCCAGGCCTATCTGCAGCAATCGCTGTTGGCCAATCCCACCTTAGCCGCCGCCGTGGTCGCGCTGTTCCGCGCCCTGTTTGATCCGGAGTTTTCAGGGGACCGCGACGCTAGAGCCGAGGCGATCCGCGCGGAGATCGGCGTCGCTTTGGATGCGGTCGAAAGCGCCGACCAGGACCGCATCGTCCGGCGTTTCGTCAATGCCGTTGAAGCGACACTGCGCACCAACTTCTTCCAAAAGGACGCGAACGGCGCGCCGAAGCCGTATGTGTCGATCAAGCTGGACAGCAGCCTTGTCGATGAGCTGCCGTTGCCTCGGCCTCTAGTCGAAATCTTCGTCTACTCACCACGGGTCGAGGGCATCCACCTTCGTGGCGGCAAGGTCGCCCGCGGTGGTCTCCGATGGTCCGACCGGCCGGAGGATTTCCGCACCGAGGTGCTGGGCCTCATGAAAGCGCAACAGGTCAAAAACGCGGTAATCGTACCTGTTGGCTCCAAGGGCGGCTTCGTCGTCAAGCGCCCGCCCATCGGCGGTGACCGGGAGGCTGTCCAGGCCGAAGGTGTCGCCTGTTACCGCACGTTCATCCGGGGACTGCTGGACCTGACCGACAACCGGGTCGGGGCGGACGTGGTATCACCGACCGAGGTGATCAGGCGGGACGGGGATGATCCCTATTTGGTCGTTGCCGCCGACAAAGGCACGGCCACTTTCTCCGATATCGCCAATGCCATTTCCGACGAGTACGGGTTCTGGCTGGGGGACGCTTTCGCCTCCGGCGGCGCCAACGGTTACGACCACAAAAAAATGGGGATCACCGCAAAAGGGGCGTGGGAATCCGTTAAGCGTCATTTCCGGGAAATGGGCCACGACACGCAAACGACACCGTTCACGGTGATTGGCGTGGGCGACATGTCGGGGGACGTGTTCGGCAACGGAATGCTGTTGAGCCCATACATTCGCCTGATCGGCGCTTTCAACCACCTCCATATCTTTGTCGATCCTGACCCCGACCCAGCGGCCAGCTTTGCCGAGCGTCAGCGTCTGTTCGACCTGCCGCGGTCGTCATGGAGCGACTATGATCAGACCGTTCTGTCAAAGGGCGGCGCGGTGTTCGACCGGCGTGCCAAGACGCTGACGCTCGGCAAGGAAATCCAGGCCTGCCTGGGGATCACGGCCGAGCGCCTCACACCGCAGGAACTGATCCGCGCTCTGCTGACGGCCAAGACGGACCTGTTGTGGTTCGGCGGCATCGGCACCTACGTCAAAGCCTCGTTCGAAAGCCATGTCGACACCGGTGACCGCAGCAACGATGCCGTTCGCGTCGATGCCAAGGACCTGCGCGCCCAGGTCATCGGCGAAGGCGCCAACCTGGGCGTGACCCAGTTCGGTCGGATCGAGTTCGCTCAAGCGGGGGGCCGCGTCAACACCGACTTTATCGACAACTCGGCCGGGGTCGATTGCTCGGACCACGAGGTCAACATCAAGATCCTCCTCGATCCGGTCGTCGCCAACGGCGATATGACGCCGAAGCAGCGCAACGGCCTGCTCCAACAGATGACCGACGAGGTCGCCGACCTGGTGCTGCGGGACAACTACCTTCAGACCCAGGCGATCACGCTCATCGAGGCCGAGGGTGGAGACGGCCTCGACACGTTGGTTCGGCTGATGCGCTTTTTGGAGCGTAAGGCCCGGCTCAATCGGGTGGTCGAGCAGCTTCCCGACGAAGAGACCGTGGCCGAGCGGGCCGCCGCGCGCCTGGGATTGACCCGCCCCGAGATCGCGGTGCTGTTCTCCTACAGCAAGATCTGGCTCTACGACGAAGTGCTGAGGTCCGACCTGCCCGATGATCGCCACCTCGCCGAGGATGTGGTCCGTTACTTTCCCACGGCTTTGCACGGCGACTTCAAGGAGGGCATCGCCAACCATCGCCTGCGTCGGGAGCTGATCGCCACCTCGCTCACCAACAGCCTCATCAACCGCATGGGCGGGTCGTTCGTCACCGCGCTGTCGGACAAGACCGCCATGCCGCCCGTGGACGTGGCCAAGGCTTACATCATCGCCCGCGACGTCTTTGCGGTTCGCGAGATTTGGGCGGATATCGAGGCCCTCGACAATCAGGTCGCCGCACAGACCCAGGCCACCTTGCACCGGGAGGTCCAGCGCCTCGTCGAGCGATCGACCCTTTGGTTCCTCCGTCATGGCGGCGCGCCCATCGACATCACCGTCAATGTGGAGGCCTTCCGACAACCGGTCCGCGGGCTTGCTGCGTCCATCGCGTCCGTGTTGCCGGAGGAGATGGATGATCGAATACGCTTCCGCGCCGCGCGCTACACGGCGGACGGCGTGCCGCAGGCGCTTGCGGAGCGGGTTGCCTACCTGATCGCCCTGGCGCCGGCCTGCGACATCGTCCGCATTTCCGCGGCTCGCGGGATTACGGTCGAGGACGTGGCCAAGCTGCACTTTTCCGTGGGTGAAATGCTGGAGTTCGGCTGGCTGCGCTACCAGGCGGAGAAGTTCCCGGCCGGGAGCCATTGGGAAACGCTCGCCGTTGCCGCCCTCATCGAGGAGATGTTCGGCCATCAGCATGATCTGACCCTTCGCATCATCGATGCCCACGGTGTAAGCGATGGCGATCCGCTGGACCGGTGGTCGGCCGGCAAGGTGACCTATGTGGAGCGCACCCGGGCCATCGTGAGTGAGATGAAATCCGCTGGCGGGACGGTCGATCTCTCCATGCTGACCGTGGCAAGTCGGGCGCTCGGCGCTCTCGCCAAGGCGTGACATGACGGAGGGGGGTGAAAGCGAGCAGCCCGCCGCAGCATCGCCGGCGGGACGCACGGAGGGGCCGGCCACACGGCGCCAGCTTCTGGCCTGGGCGTTCTACGACTGGTCTTCCCAGGGCTACCCGACGGTCATCGCGACCTTCGTGTTCGCGGCTTATTTCGCCAAGGCGGTCGCCGTCGACGAGATTACCGGCACCAGCCAGTGGGCCTGGACCATGGGCCTGTCGGCCCTTGTGGTCGCCTTTGGCGGGCCCATTCTCGGCGCCATGGCCGATCGCACGGGCCAGCGAAAGCCTTGGATTTTGGCTTTCTCCGTTCTGGCGGCGGTGGCCTGCGCGGGCCTTTGGACCATTACGCCCGACGACGCGCTCGGCAACGTCGTCCGGTGCCTGGTGTTGGTGGCCGTCGCCAACATCGCCTTCGAGATGGCGATCGTTTTCTACAACGCCATGCTGGCGGACCTGGCGCCGGCGAACCGGATCGGCCGATGGTCCGGCTGGGGCTGGTCGCTGGGCTATGCCGGGGGGTTGGTCTGCCTTGTCGTCGCCCTCGTCGTTCTGATCCAGCCGAAGCCGCCGCTGTTCGGCCTGGATGCGGAGAGCCAGGAGCCGGTCCGGGCCGTGGCCCTTCTGGTTGCCGGCTGGTTCGCGGTGTTTGCCGTCCCGTTTTTCGTGCTGGTGCCCGATACCCCGCCCACGGGACTGGGATTTGGCACAGCCTGCCGCCAGGGGATTGCCACGCTCCGCGCAACGCTCGCCCAGGTGCGCAGCACGTATCGCACCATCGCGGTCTTTCTGGTGGCGCGCATGCTCTACACGGACGGGCTCAACACCCTGTTCGCCGTCGGTGGCCTATATGCCGGTATCACCATCGGCATGGATTTCGAGGAGATTCTGCTGTTCGGCATCGCCATGAACGTCACCGCCGGCTTGGGCGCCTTCGGCTTCGGCTGGCTCGATGACGCCATTGGCCCCAAGCGCACCATCCTGATCAGCCTGGTGGGCCTCGCCCTGTTCGGGATCGCGGTGTTGCTGGTGGAGAGTGAGCTGTGGTTCTGGGTATTCGCCCTGCCGCTGGGCCTGTTCCTGGGGCCCGCGCAGTCGGCCAGCCGATCGCTGATGGCGCGTCTCGCACCCGTTGATCTGCGCACGGAGATGTTCGGGCTCTACGCCCTGTCCGGCAAGGCGACGGCCTTCCTGGGGCCCATGCTGTTCGGCGCCGTCACGGTCGCCACGGACAGCCAGCGCTGGGGCATGGCGACGATCGTGGTGTTCCTGGCCGCCGGCGGCGCGCTGCTGCTGAAGGTCCCCGATGTAAGGCGGTAAGTCCGTAGGGCGGGTCTGACGCATTCGCATGACCTGCCACAAACAACTGCAACCAAGCCTTTCGGCGGGTTGGGCTCCGCCTCGAACCCGCCCTACGCAATAGTTGTTTTGTTGGGTAGGGTGTCTCAGCTCAACAAGTCTGCTATGAGCCCGTTTGCGCTGGTTTCCGGTTATGAGCGTGAACGGGTGAGATTCGCCAACAACCGACCTTCGCACCCAGTTGCATAAAGAGGGTAGGCTACTTAAGAGACGCTTTCGCGAGACAACTGAGGGATTGTAGTCCTTGAGGCGAAAGGTTCGTGAGTTCGAACTCGCTATGAAATTGATCTTCGACACTCAAACCACGCCGACGATCATAAACAATATAGCGGTTACCATTTGTGAGTATTACCCAGGGGGCGCCCAATTCTAACGCATAATTGTGCGCCTGTTTAACGTATCTTATATTTTTTTTAGAAAGCGACCAATCTCTTTTAACCTCGATAACAATGCCCACACTGGAACTTCCAGCCTCGACAATTGTAATATCAACACGACCTCTTTGAAACTTTATTTCGTGTCCGCGCGAATACCCCAACTTCTCGAAAAGGTGCGTTACGGTATCTTCATGCTCACGTTCGAGATGGGTCTGATCGGCGCGCAAATGCTCCACCTGTTCGATCACCGGCAGCAGCCATCCTGGCCTTAGTCTTTCCATTTCTTTTGGCTTGGCTGGTCGCGACAGCGTATCCGTGATTGACGATAGCGTAGCAGGTGCTCCACTCGGCGCTAACCCCAGGAACTCCTCGACAGACTTCTTTTCCGTTCTTTCCATAGCAGACCGGACTTGATCGTCACTGAACCACCTCTGACCGACCAGCCAATGTTGGTTGCGTTCTAGTTCGAAAGCGCTTTGGAAAAACCCTTTATCAGTCTGAATTGTCTTTTTTGGGGAATGCAAAAAAAAGACTAAAGGGTAGGGCCTTTGCTCACCCTGGGGTTTCTCGTCATCCCAGCCAATTGATTCCTGTAAACCAGTATTACGAGCTTCAATCATAAATCCATATCTAAAGACTTGCACGACCGTCTTATTTTTGACGTCAACGACGTAATCGCCTGAAGATAATTTGTCCAGGTCGCCTCGCCTATTCGCGCCCCAGGCGTAAATTGGTTCTTTGTCCTTAAATACTTGCTTTAAGCGTTCGCGTGCATCCTGGTCGAGATGCTTAGTCACACCGTCAATGTCAAGCGCTCTATCTAGGCTCTTTGATCGGTTACGGGTCGACGCGCCCGCCGCGATAAAATAGACACCAGCCATCGTCCCGAACGCGACCGCACGCGGCCCTCCTTAGCAGTGCACCAACGCACACTTGCATACCGCTTTTCGCAACAAAAGGGCAAACAAGAGCAATAGCCTTTCGGGGCGGTGCGCAGGTACCTCCTTTCAGGATAGTCAGCCTTCGGGTCAATCTCGGCGGTTACGCCTCACGCTGTTGGGCGTCCGGATCAAGGGCGAAGCGGTCTCCAAGCTGGCGGAAGCGGACATCGACTCTTGAATGTCCGCTCAGGTGTGATCGAGGGACCTCGCTCCCATCCGGCCGGAACCAGCGCTGATAGCCAAGGCACTAAATCGCTGTCGCGATGTTTGCATCGGCGCTGACGGTGTTGGGGTTTCATGGGGGGTCAATAGAGCATCGCTGACGGTCCGGGGACTTCGGCCTGAAGATTGACGTTTCGCCAACCTCCTTAAGGATTGGAGTTTCCCATGACCACGAACGCGATCAGCCCCCTGCGTCAACGCATGATCGAGGACATGAACGCCCGCAAGCTGTCGACTGGCACGCAGACGGGGCATGTGCGCAGCTGCTGCCGGTTTGCTGCGTTCCTTCGGCGCTCGCCCGAGACGGCGGAGCCTGACAACTTCCGCCGGTTCCAGCTGCACCTGGTCGAGACGGGGGTCAGCCTGTGCACCCGCAACCGCATCATGACCGGGCTCAGGTTCCTGTTCCGGGTGACCCTGCGGCGGCCGGATCTCGCCGCGGAGATCTACCACTTTCGCGAGCCGCAGAGGATCCCGCTGGTGATGAGCCCGGACGAGATCAAGCGCCTGCTCGCCGTGGCCAAGACCCTCAAGGTGCGGGTGCTGCTCAGTCTCGCCTATGGCTGCGGCGTGCCCGTCACGCCAGGGGGCGGCGTGGCTGCCCGTGGCGGTGGTGCCGG
>CAZUDB010000052.1:0-25649 GCA_964619055.1 uncultured Rhodospirillaceae bacterium | reverse complement strand
TTGGAGATTCATCACTTCATCGGATTTGCGTTCATTGCGATCGGTCTGTTGGCAATCGATGGTCGGATTTGGAACCGTTGGATGAGGCCTCGCTACAAGGACGCCGAGACGTCCAGCGGGACCAATCGCTCGTCCTGACATTCTTTCAATCAAGTGGCTGGGCGAATAACCGGAGAGCGCGGAGCTTAGACGCGGTCTCCCTCAGTCGCCGGCGGCGGCTCGTCAAACTGCGCCCACACCTCGCGCTTAAGGGCGATGAACATGATGGTCAGAAGTGCCAAAAACGCAACCACACGAAGGCCCATGGATTTTCGTGCCTCCATGTGCGGGTCTGCCGTCCAGGCGAGGAAGGTGGTCACGTCCGCGGCCATCTGCTCGACGGTGGCGGGAGTGCCATCTTCGTACTCGATCAATTCCTCGAACAACTGGGGTGCCATCCCCGTCTGCCCGCCCGGTGCAAAGCGGTTGTGGTACATGCCAGGGCCCAGCGAGAGGTGCTCCGGCGCGTCTTCATAACCGACGAGGAAGGCGTACAGGAAATCGGCACCACCAGCGCGCGCGCGCGTGATCAAGCTCAGGTCGGGCGGAAACATACCTTTGTTTGCGGCCCGCGCGGCTTGCGCGTTTGGATAGGGGGGCGCGAACCGATCTGAGGGCCGAGCCGGGCGCCAGAACAGTTTACCGGTCTCATCCGGGCCATCCTGCACTTCGAACTCTGCGGCGAAGGCCTTGATGTCCTCCGGACCATACCCGACACCGAGCGCCGACAGGTTTCGATAGGCCACGTGACGAATACCATGGCAGCTTGCGCAAGCGTCAAGATACACCTCCAGGCCGCGACGCAGAGCCGCCTGATCGAACGTGCCGAAGGGGCCACTGAAGCTCCAATCCTGGGCCGGCAACTCTGGCGGGTCCGCGCCATGTACAGGTCCGGCAAGTATGGCAAGCGCCACTGCAACAAGAGCGAGTCCCGTCACGGCCGCGCGCATCTTCATCGATCCGGCGCCAGAGCGGGTGCAGGCCCAGCCAGCGGCGCCCCCCCCAAAACCGGCGCCTTGATACTGTGGGGCAACGGGCGTGGTTTCTCGATAAGTCCCAGAACCGGCAGCACGATAAGGAAGTGCGCGAAGTAATACACGGTCGCGATGCGAGCGATCAGCAGATAGATCCCCGACGGTGGATGGGCACCACACCACCCGAGGACGATACAATTCACGACCAGGAGCCAGAAGAAAAACCGATAAATCGGCCGGAACCGGCAACTGCGGACCTTGGACGTGTCCAGCCACGGCAAAAACAGCCACACCATAGGGGCGCCGAACATGGCGATCACGCCCGCCAGCTTGGCATCGATGATCCAAAGATCCGGAACAGCACGCAGGATCGCGTAATAGGGAAGAAAGTACCACTCCGGTACCAGGTGCTCCGGCGTGACCAGCGGATCTGCCGGAATGAAGTTCTCGGGCTCCGTCAATGCATCGGGTGCGAAGAAAATCAGTATCGCGAACACCGTGGCGAATGCGGACAAGCCCACCATGTCCTTGATCGTGTAGAACGGATGAAACGGAATAAAATCCTGAGGAGTTTTGAGGTCAATACCCAAGGGATTGTTGGAGCGAGTTGTATGTAGAGCCACAAGGTGCATCGCAACAAGGGCAAAAATCACGAAGGGGAAAAAGAAGTGAAGTGTATAAAAGCGATTTAAAGTTGGATCATCTATAGAATATCCGCCCCAAAGCCAGGTCGTTATGCTTTCACCAACCAGCGGAAAGGCCGTAAATAAGTTGGTAATGGCCGTCGCTGCCCAAAAGCTCATTTGGCCCCATACAAGCGCATAGCCCATAAACGCGGTGGCCATCATCATCATGAATATCAAGACGCCCGTTATCCAAGTTATTTCCCGAGGGCTCTTATATGATCCGTAGTAAAACCCTCGGAAAATATGAATATATATAATTGCAAAAAACATAGATGATCCGGTTTGATGCAGGTACCTGATCAGCCAGCCATAATTGACATCTCTTGTTATGCGCTCAATGCTGTCGAACGCCGACTGTGTATTGGGCTGGTATTGCATGGATAAAAACAGCCCGCTCATGATCATGATCAGGAGCACAACACCAGCCAGAGAGCCGAAGCTCCACCAATAATTAAGGTTGCGCGGCATCGGATATTCATAAAGCTGGTGGTGCATCATGGAGACGACCGGAAATCGATCATCTAACCACTGCACCCAGCTATTGCTCCATGTCCGCGTCGCCATGACCCAGTTCCTCAGCCGATCCGGATAGTTTGATCGTCGATGAACTCGTAGGGCGGCACCTCCATGTTCGTGGGCGCGGGCCCATTGCGTACCCGTCCCGAAGTATCGAAGTGGGACCCGTGACAGGGACAGAACCACCCGCCGAAATCGCCTTTCGGGTCCGTGCTTCGTTGCCCGCGCGGCACGCAGCCGAGGTGATTGCAGATGCCGATCAGCACTAGCCAGTCGGCCTTCTGCACGCGCTCTTCATCGGGAACGGGGTCGGGCAGATCATCCAGATTCACGGCCTCGGCCAACACCACCTCTTCTTCCGTGCGATGACGTATGAAAATCGGCTTGCCCCGCCAAACCACCGTGATGCTCTGTCCCGGCTCGATCTCGGACAGATCTACCTCCGTGGAAGCAAGCGCCTGCACGTCAGCCGCCGGATTCATGCTGTCCACAAACGGCCAGATGAACAGGTTAACGCCCGCAAAGGTTACTAGGATACTGGAAACGTTGAGGAATTGACGCCGGCCCCAGCCGGCCCGCACCGGGCCCAGGTCCGCCATGAAGCGGGTGTCCATCAGGGCCTGTTGGCGTTCGATTTCACGCGCTTCGGCTGGTGTCGGAGGCCGTTTCCCGGACTGATCAGGCGGCTTTGCCTGGTCCATGACGTTATGTCTCCCGCACTCCACCCCATTGTCACGGGCGTTTTTGGGGCACGACTGTGTACCCCTATTCGCGCTTGACGCTATCAGTGCTGCTAAAGGCTGCGCAATTCATAGAAAGTCGAACGAACATAAAAAGAACATTTCGGGCACAGGATTGTGCAAACGGCAGCCGGCCTTTCGGCGCTAATTCACCACGACCTTAAGTGTAAAATGTTCGCGGAAGGTTCCTACGACTTTGTATCAATTGCGGACGCCGGTGGCTGTTGGCACCGTCAAGCTCGATGGCGGTGCGATATCACATGGCGCTGGCCGAGCTGAGCTTGCCTGGAGCCATGAACAACATCCAAGCCCGTGGCAAAAAAGCAAAGAGTCACTTGGGATCTGGACGGAGGTGGTCTGAATGCTCAATGAGGGAGGAGATGGCATGAGTTGGGCCGCACGGTCCGTCGCCGCCGTATTTTTGATATCTGCAGTATCATTGGCGTCATGGTCGGTCCGCGGCCACGGTGACGTGCAACCGCAGCCCATCGATACGGCCGGCCTCGAACCTTTGGGCGAAGAATGGCTCGTCGACAATCCCTATCGAGGCAATCAGCGCGCGATTGAGATTGGCTCGTCCGGCTACAACCAGAATTGCGCGCGCTGCCACGGGATCGACGCCATCTCCGGCGGACTGGCGCCTGACCTCCGCTACCTAGAGCCTGGGGCGGAAGGCGATGAATGGTATATCGAGCTGACCAGACATGGATATGTCCAGAACGGCGTTGAAAAAATGCCCGCTTTTGAAGGCATCATCAGTCAGGAAGCGATGTGGGCCATAAGGGCTTGGCTCGAGACCCAGTATGAAGAATAAGTTCGCCCGCCTCAGTTGTGGGTAACCAACCTTCGAGAGGGAGGTTTTTATGAAAATGCCGAATCGGTATTTATTTTCCAGCGCGATTGCGATGGCTTTTCTTGGCATGAGTATGTCTATAACCTACGCAGCCAGCGTTACTGATGAAGACATTCTCAATGATCAGCAAACAACGGGCGATGTCGTCAGTTATGGACTTGGGCCAAGAGCTCAGCGCTACAGCCCACTTGAGAAAATCAACAAGGAAAATGTCGGGAGCATGGTTCCGGCCTGGGCGTTTTCTTTCGGTGGCGAAAAACAGCGCGGCCAAGAATCCCAGGCCATGTACCATGACGGAACGATTTTTGTTACTGCGTCCTACTCACGGGTGTTTGCTATCGACGCCAAGACCGGCAACGAAAAATGGCAGTACGATGCTCGGTTGCCGCAAGGCATTCTACCCTGTTGCGACGTGATCAACCGCGGTGTCGCCCTTTACGAAGACATGGTCTATTTTGGCACTCTGGATGCTAAGATTGTCGCGTTGGATCGCGAAACGGGCAAAGTCCGGTGGAGCAAAAAGCTCGATGACTACAGGGATGGATATTCCATCACCGCCGCCCCGATCATCGTTAAGGGCAACGTGATCACCGGTAATGCTGGAGGCGAATTCGGCGTTATCGGTAACGTGCGGGCACTCAATGCCAAAACCGGCGAGATCGTTTGGGAACGGCCAACCGTCGAAGGACACCAGGGCACGCTCAATGGCGAGCCGTCGACGCTCACCGGCGAGACTAATGCGTCATGGCCCGGCGACCTGTGGAAGACCGGTGGCGGCGCCCCATGGAACGGAACCACATACGATCCGGACGTAGATCTGATCTACACTGGCACCGGCAACCCGGCCCCATGGAACGCCCACCTCCGGCCTGGCGACAACCTCTACACGGCGTCCAAGCTCGCCATTAATCCGGACACCGGGGAGATCGTCTGGCACTACCAATCGACGCCCAACGACGGCTGGGACTACGATGCCATCTCGGAATTTATCCCCTTTGATATGGAGATCGATGGCGAAACGGTGAAGGCTGGGGCCGCGGCTGAGAAGAATGGCTATTTCTACGTCCTCGATCGCACCAACGGCAAACTGATCAAGGCGTTTCCGTTCGTCGAGAACATCACCTGGGCGACCGGGATCGATTTGGAAACCGGCCGGCCCGAATTCGTGGCGGACAATCGTCCACCGGACCCGGCCAAGATCGACGGTGGCGTTCTCAAGGGTCCGTCGGTGTGGGTTATTCCCAATTTCCTCGGCGGCAAAAATTGGAATCCGATGGCCTACGATCCCAACTCGGGCTGGTTCTACGTACCGGCAAACGAGTGGGGCATGGATATGTGGAACGAGCCGATCAGCTACAAGCGTGGTGCCGCATACTTGGGCTCCGGCTTCGTCATCAAGCCCGTATTCGATGACTACATCGGTGCTCTGAAGGCCATCGACCCGAAAACCGGCGACGTCAAATGGGAGTATCGCAACCCCTCTCCACTGTGGGGCGGTGTCCTGGTTACCAAGGGTGGGTTGGTTTTTACGGGCACGCCTGAAGGCCACCTCAAGGCCTTCGATGCGGAAACCGGCAAGGAACTTTGGAGTTTTCAGACCGGCTCCGGCGTCGTTTCCTCACCGATCACTTGGGAGATGGATGGCGAGCAATACGTCGGTGTCACCAGCGGCTGGGGCGGTGCGGTTCCCCTATGGGGCGGCGAAGTCGCCAAGTTCGTCAACTACTTGAATCAGGGTGGCAGCTTCTGGGTGTTCAAGCTGCCCAAGTCGTAAAGGCGCCCGCAACGACGGTCACGAGACGGGATCGGGGTGGATGGTCACACTGATCCCAAGGTCGGGCATACAGGGAGGTTTGGCATGAGAAACCAGCGGCTTTCGGCCGGCGTGCTCCTTTGCGCTTCGCTAACGGCAGCCGGGCCGGGCTTGGCGGCGGACCTCGAGCGCGGCGAGCGGGTTTTCAAGCGGTGTGCGGCTTGTCACAGCCTAACTGCGGATGGCAGCCAGGAGAATGGGCCCACCCTGTATCAAGTGTTTGGCCGCCAAGCCGGAGCAGCACCGGGCTATGAGCTCTACTCCGAGCCCATGACGGCATCAGGGATCGTGTGGACCGAAGAGACCATGGACGCGTTCCTCGCCAAGCCGAAGCAGGTGGTCGAAAACAACACTATGAACTTCTCGGCGCTGCGCAAAAAAGCTGACCGGACCAATTTGATTGCGTACCTGCTTGAGGCAACCAAGTAAACGGATCTTAGGGAAGCCGAAAATCGTGGCAGACGTTCAACTGCGGAACCGGTATCGCAGCGTCAGTGCCTTCCTCTGCGTGGTCGTGGGCGTATCGGTCGCGGTGGTGGCGTTCGATGGTTTGGCTCAGTCCGGCTTTGGCGAACACGACCGCGCCAGCACCGAGGCGGTGCAATCCCTCAATGCTTATGCTGCCTACAAAATGGGGGATTACGAGACGGCCCGGCAACGTTGGGAAGCGTTGGCGGCGCACGACAACACGTCGGCTATGCTGAATCTGGCCAACCTCTACGCCCAGGGCCAGGGCGTCGAGCGGGACGAACAGCGGGCCGCGGACTGGCTCCGGCGCGCGGCGGAGTTTGGCGACCCCAGGGCTCAGGTGGAACTGGGCCTTGCCTACGAGTCCGGCCTTGGTGTTCCGCGTGAGCCGCAAACGGCCGCCGATTGGTTTCGTTTGGCGGCTGAACAAGGGGATGCCCAGGGCCAGTTCAACCTCGCCGTGTTGTTGGCTACAGCGTTCGGAGCCGGAGTTCAGCACAGCACGGCCGAGCAGCGTAACGAGGCGAAAACATGGCTAAAAGAGGCGGCTGCGAACGGACATCCGGACGCACGCAGCTACCTCTCCGTCCTCGAGGGGGGCGGGTGATCGGGTTGATCCGTTTCTTTCGGACCAATACGCACCCGTCACGCCCCCAACAGGCCAGGCTGACCGGGGTGGGCGTTGCGTTATCGATCGCTTTCCTAATGGCGGCAGCTACCGTTGCTTTGTCCAAGCCGGCTGCCGCCAATCTCAGCGAAGGCGAACTTGCTGACATCGTGATGGCTCCTTACCAGCTGGGCGAACCTGTGGGCCTGGATGGCGTGTGGACGATCGAAACGTCCGACGGCGGCCTTGCGGGCTACATCTTTGAGTCCGAGCCACTGGCGCCGATCCCCGGCTTTGCGGGTGCCCCCATGAACCTGCTGATCACAATGGATCCGGCGGGCCGATTCCTGGATATAACCGTTCTCAGACATAAAGAGCCGATTTTTATCTCGGGCCTGGGGCAAGCGCCGTTCGATGCCTTCCTCATGCAGTACCCTGGCCGGTCCATTGCGGAATCCATCAGTGTCGGCTCGCAACAACGCGGATCGGTCGCGCCAGGATCCACAAACGTGTTTCTGGATGGTGTGACCAAGGCGACGGCGTCCGTGCGGATTGCCAATGAGACGATCTTGGCCGCGGCCTTGCACGTGGCACGGGAACGGATGCAAGGCATCGCGCCTTCGGCCGCGGCGCGACCGCGGAGTGACTATGAGGAAGAGCTGACCTGGCAGGACCTTCTCGACCAAGGATTGGCCGAGACGCTCTCCATGTCGAACGCTGACCTCGAACAGGCCTTTGCGGGAAGCCGATGGGAAAGCAGCGATCCAGAGGCACTTGACCATCCGGCCGGCTCGTACTTGGACATGCGCGTGATCGATGTGGGCCCCGTCAGCATTGCCCGCGCCGTCTTAGCTCCAGATACCGTTGAGACCCTGCAGCACATCCTCGAGGACCATGACGAGCCCATCCTGATCCTCGCCAACGGGCGTCACCGCTTGGTCGACGAGGACTTCGTTCGCAACACCGAGCCGGACCGGATAGCGGCAACCCAGGGCGGGCTTCCGGTGTCGTTGCGTGATGGTGATATCCAGGTCCGTTTGGCCGAAGGCGTGCCCGCGTTCGAGCAGGCCATGATCGTACGCGCCGACACCCGCCTCGGCTTCGACCCCGTAAAGCCGTGGACACTGCTGGTCCGAGCCGTCCGTGAGCGAGGAACGTTCATGCCGGATATCGGTGCACGCGACTTTGAGGTCACCTATCAGGCGCCCGAACGCTTCTTCGAAACACCCGAACCACCTAAAAACACTCCGCCGTGGATTGCTGCCCTGCAAGACCGTGGGCCCGACATGATCGTGACGGTCGTCTTTCTGCTCCCCCTTTTGGCACTACTGACGGTCCGAATGGGCCGGCTCGCCCGCCATCGCTGGTACCCAGCCTTTCGCTTGGTCGTGCTTGCTATGATGGTGGTGTTTATAGGCTGGTGGGCTCAGGGCCAGCTCAGCATCGTGACGCCACTCGGGATCATAAGCAGCGCTGTGAAAGGCGAAAGCCTGATCTTCTTGGTGTACGAGCCGTTCATCCTGCTGATTTGGGTGGTCACACTAATTTCTTTGGTGCTGTGGGGTCGGGGCTTTTTTTGCGGTTGGTTGTGCCCTTATGGCGCCCTGCAGGAGTTTGCTTATCGCTTGGGTCGGCTGTTGCGCCTGCCGGAGTTTCACATCCATCCCAAAAACGATCGTCGGTTGAAGCGGCTCAAATACGTTGTGCTAGCCGGCCTGATCATCGCCACGCTGACGGCGCCGGCGACGGCGGAGGTGTTGGTGGAGTTGGAGCCGTTCAAGACCGCCATCACGATGATGTTCGCGCGGGCCGCACCGTATGTGATCTACGCGGTGGCATGGCTGGTCCTGGGCCTTTTTGTGTTCAAGGCCTTCTGCCGGTATGTGTGCCCGTTGGGTGCCGTGCTTGTTATCGCAGGCAAGGTACGCCGCCTCAATTGGATCGCACGGCGCGCCGAATGCGGCTCCCCCTGTCAGTTCTGCAAGGCGCGGTGCGCTTATGCTGCCATCGAATCCGATGGGCGGATCGATTATGATGAGTGTTTTCAGTGCCTTGATTGTGTCGCCATCTATGAGGACCCGAAGCGATGCATCCCGGAAGTATTGATCCGAAAGCGGGGTCGCGGACTGATCCCCACTCAGACATGACACTTAACACGTCGATGCCGGTCACCCGCCGCCGATGCCTCGGAGTTATGGCGGCCGGCGTGGCAGCGGGGCTGGCTCCCGGAGCCCTTGCTAACATTCCGCTGGCCCGCTGGCAGGGCTTTGCGCTTGGCGGAGACGTTGCCATCACCATCCGAGACCCTGATCGTCGGAGGGCGGTGGCGGCGATCAAGGATTTCGTTGCCGATATCGCGCGCGTCGAGCAGATTTTCAGCCTGCACCGACCGGATTCCTCTCTGCTTCAACTCAACGAGGCCGGTTACCTGGACAATCCGCCTTCGGAGTTGGTGTCCGTTTTCCGCCAGGCGGCAGAGATCTCCGCCATCAGCGAAGGCGCCTTTGACGTCACGGTGCAGCCATTGTGGAACGGCCCCAACCTCAGAGCGATCAAGGAGGCTTTCGGTAGACTCGCGCGAACTCCATCAGGAGCAATAAGGTTGCAGAGATTCTATTCGCGACAGGGACACGGCGGGCAATTTCCGCCGCCCCCGTGGGTGAAGGAATTGGTCGATTGGCGCAAACTGTCCATCCACGATGGTCGCATTCACTTTTTGACGCCTGGCATGGAGGCCACCCTGGATGGCATTGCTCAGGGGTATGCTACGGACCGGATCGCAGAGCGCCTACGGGCAAACGGCTTTCCCCATGTGCTGGTCAATTTGGGAGAGTTTCGTGGCCTCGGCGAGAAGGCAGCGGCGCAACCTTGGCAAGTCGGGGTCGCTTGGCCTGATCGCGAGGGAATCGCGACAGTGCTTAGCCTATCCGAACGCGCCGTCGCCACGTCAGCTCAACCCCCCGGTCTTCCGACCTGGAGGGGTCATTTGTTGGACCCCAAGAAGGGGCGTCCATCGCGCACCTGGAAC
The DNA here is from genome assembly GCA_964619055.1 of uncultured Rhodospirillaceae bacterium. Lineage (GTDB taxonomy): Bacteria > Pseudomonadota > Alphaproteobacteria > Rhodospirillales > Defluviicoccaceae > CAYVUM01. The sequence goes on along the minus strand of CAZUDB010000052.1, from coordinate 15,925 downwards.
AGCGTGAGCGTCGTCGCTCCCACGGCATTGCAGGCGGACGCGCTATCCACCGCCATCGCTGCGGCACCGGCAGACACGGCGGATACGATCCTACGACGTGGAGGCGGTGAGCTGGCCATACTGATCGATGCGCATGGAACGATCACCCGCCTTTCCGGATGATGGGTAACAATTGCATCGTCTTGACCGTTGTAACCGAGATTTCATCGTCTCCATCCGGAACGCGCGCTCTTAAGGCAAACTACTCGTTCGAACGCAATCTCGGTTATCTGGGCGTGTGATATCACGAAAATTCTCGGCATCGTTGGTGGGTTCGACGGCGCGCGGACCGCCCTCGTGGAAAGGCTGCTTCCGCCTCTGATCGATCGCGGTCTGACCGTTTCCGTGTTGAAGCACTCGGACGAACCCGTCGCGTTGGATCAACCGGGCAAAGACAGTTTTCGCCACGGGCAAGCGGGCGCGTCCGCCGTGATGTTGGTCAGTCCGACCATGTGGACACTGGTTCAGAGCACTCGAACCCGACAGAAACCACGCTTGAGGACATCGTCACGGTCATGACGCCGGTCAGAGACCTCGAATAACCATCGCTGGCGGCCGCCAGAGCCAAGGGAGGGATAAGGGTGGCAATCAAGGCCAGCCAACCGGGCAACACACATCCGCTTCATTACGTTCCCCTGGGCGGCTTACTCGCAGGCTCGCTCTGTCTATCGCCGCATTTTGCATTGCACAACGGTGCAACGCTCGATGGAAAACGTTAACCGCGCTGGCACCATGCAGGTATTACGATGGCGACAAGCGCGGCCTCTGGGCCGTGTAACGATGTCAGTTTGCAGCTCGGGATCGAGGCTCCCGCCCGCCCGCGGCTAGCGTGTGGTCAAATACTCGGACCAAACCTGCTCGACGGCACGAAGTGTTGCTGCGGCCGACTCCAGATCGTCAGCGGCGATTTCGCGATCCGGTAGCCGCCCGGAGATGCTGCCCTCGATATCGGCGATGCGGTCGATGACGGTAGCGCCCTTGTCCGTCAATCGAAAAGTCACAGTCCGCCGGTCATAATCGGACCGGGAGGTGCTCAGATAGCCGAGGTCCTCAAGCTTGCGCAAATGATACGACACATTGCTGGCTTGGTAATGGCCTTGGTCTACCAGTTCGCGCAACGTCACGGCTTGTTCCCCGATGTTGGCGAGCAAAAGTGCCTGCACCGTATTGAGATCGCGGATTCCCTGTCGATTCAGTTCGGCGCGCAGCACATCCAGGAAGCGGCGGTGAATCCTCTCCGCCGCCCGGGTCAGGCCTAGGTAGGCTCTGGTTGTCTCGACAATACACACATCTGGCATGGCTAACCTCTACGGCTCGCTTGATGTCATGGTAGCGGCCGAACTCACAGTACCGTGCTCAGCTTAACAAGCCCTTACGCCGTTTGGGCAAATTTGGGTGCATTTGTTGACTCATGAGCAACCGTTGCGCGATCCCTAATGCCGCACAACCGAAGTGACCCAGCGGGTCGCTCCGGTGTTTCCATATGCCGGGGGTGGCGGAGGCTTCTAGCCCTGGCTCGGCTTGGCATAAGCGAAGTCCAACGCCCGAGCTGCACCAAAGGCCGCCTCCGAGTTGTTGGTCCAAGCGGCCGCGTTCTCCCGGAAGCGCAAAAGGCTGTCCATAACCTTCCGGCTGAGCGGATCGTTCGACGCCAATTCGTCCATGACCTGGCCGGACAAGGTGCCAAGGCCGATCAGAACCTCATCGGGGAACTTCTTCAAGACCACGCCATGGTCCTGGATCAACGTTTTAAGGGACTCGTTGTTACGCGCAACAAACTCACTAAGCACCGTTTGATTGACCGCGCGGTTTGCTTGCTCAACGATGGCCTTCAGATCACCGGGCAGCTTCTCCCAGGCCACAAGGTTGACGAAGTTTTCCAGCGTCGTGCCCGGCTCATGCCAGCCCGGATAGTAGTAGAACTTGGCACTCTTATAGAGACCAAATGCAAGGTCATTGTACGGCCCCACCCATTCTGTAGCGTCGATCTGGCCCGACTGCAGAGCCGGGGGAATTTCCGCGCCAGCAAGCAGGATGACGGTGCCGCCGGCGGCCTTGACGACCTCACCGCCAAGCCCGGGGATCCGCATTTTCAGGCCTTTGTAGTCCTCCAGGCTATTGATTTCTTTGTTGAACCAGCCGCCCATCTGCGTTCCGGTGTTGCCGGACGGGAAGAACTTGCAACCAAGCTCCCGATAGACCTCGTCCCCCAACTCCTGGCCGCCACCGTACTGAAACCAGGCATTCTGCTCCTGCGCGGACAAGCCGAACGGGAAGGCCGCCAGATATTGGGCGGCCGGCACCTTCCCCTTCCAGTAGTAAGGCGCGCCATGTCCCATCTCGACGGTGCCACTGGCGACCGCATCCATGGACTCAAGCGGCGGCACGAGCTCACCGCCACCGTAGACCTTTACGGTTAGGCGACCTTCCGACGCGGTGGTGATAAACTTGGCCAGGAGTTCGGCGCCTGTGCCAAGACCCGGAAAGTTCTTGGGCCAGGTCGTGACCATCCGCCATTCCATCAGCCCTTGCGAGATCGCGGGAGCCGGGAAAGACGATGTGGCGGCCGCCGCGCCCCCCGCCCCGGGCGCGCCGGGTACAAACAATCCACCGGTTGTTTTTTGGGACCCCCCCAGGCTGTCCGATGCCCTTAGGGCAATTGGAATCTATGCACTCTCATTCCACCGTTTACCGTGGATTGAACGATCATCGTAGTCGTCGTGTAAGGTCGCGGCAATGATGTGCGGTGTCTCGGCGATGCACTTGCAACGCAGTTGCGCGCAAGGTGCGCAATGCCCGCCAGAAAGGAGGAACGGTGAGAACCAGAATCGGGGGCCAGGGAAAGGCCGTGCCGTCAGGTGGCGCCGCTTCCCATCAGGCCGATTGAAAGGGCCGCCAAGTCGCCGGGTCATCACGATCCAGCGGTTGCCAGCCGGCGGGCGTGAAGGCTTCCAAGGGTTTGAAGTTGAATTTGTAGGCCATTTTTTCGCAGTTCGCGACCCAGAAGCCCAAATAGACATGTGGCAGTTTGTGGAGCACCGCTTGTTGAACCAGCCAGAGAATGACGTACGTTCCGAGGCTCCGTTGTTGGTCATTAGGATCAAAAAAACTGTAAACTGCAGAGTAACCATCCCCAATCTGATCGGCGATGCAGCCTGCAACCAAGATGCCACGTTGGTCGCGAAACTCGACCACGCACGTGTCGATTGGCGTGTCTTCGACCAGAGCCTGATAATCGAAGAAATCCATTCGCGACATTTCACCGCCACCATGACGCCCGGTTTGGTATGCCTTGAACAGGCTAAATTGTTCGGAAGTGGCCCGCGCCGGGCGTTCCGACACGGTTAGATCCGCATTTCGCTTGAGGATTCTCTTTTGCGTGCGGCTCGGGTGGAATGCCGGTGCGACGATCCGAACGGTGGCACAGGCGCTGCAATCCCGGCACACGGGGATATAGGCGAAGCGGTGGCTGCGTCGGAATCCGGCTTGACACAGCGTGTTGTGAAACGCCTCGGCATCACGGCCGGACAATTCGGCAACCAACCGGCGCTCCATACGGTCAGGCAGGTACGGACAGGCGATCGGTGCTGTCGCGAAGAAAAATCGCGTGCCATTGACCGGCTTGTGTTTCATGGCCTCGTTGACCGGGTGCTTTGAGCCATCGTCTCGGCGTGTGACGCACAACTTGTCTCTTGCCTGACGTTTTTACCATCGTCCTGGCGCCGAAAAAAGCAAACCGATGGAGCGTGGGAATCGTTTCCTATCGAACGGATTTCAGCCCGCCGTCCTTGCCCGGCGGGACAACCGTCTCAAGGCCTGCGTTATCGCCCGTACCCGCGGAGCCGCGGAGCAACACGACTGATAGCCGGCGGTTTGCAGGGGACTTTGGATCTGCCAGGTCTAGCGGCTCGGTTGCAGCCTTTCCGACGACGCGCGAAAATCGGTGCGCCGGTACGCCAAATTCGGTGAGGGCCCGCCGTGCAGCGTTCGCCCGATCGGTCGACAACTCCCAGTTGCTATAGCCGTCGTTGCTGGCAAAGGGCGTTGCGTCGGTGTGGCCCGTGACTGCAACCTCTTGTGGCATCTGCCCGATCACCTCTACGACCATGCGCAAGATTTCCTTGGTGTGCACGTACATATCGGCGCGCCCACGGGGGAACATGGGGAGTCCGGCCTGGTCGATGATCTGGATGTGCAGGCCCTCCGGGGTGTTGGCGACGAGCAGGCTATCCGCCAATGGCGCCAGCTCTGGAGAGCTTTCGATGGCCTCGCGGAGTAGGCGCATGGCGTCTTCGAATTGTGCTTCATCGCGCTCCGCAATCAGCTCATCGATGTCCTCAGCGCTCAGGTCCTCCGGCTCGCCCGGCAAGGCCGCGCCGTGCTCATCGCCGTGCTCCACCTCAGCGGTGCCGGCCCCCGCTTCTAAGGTGGCGGCCTCCGTAGCATCGGTGGTTGGTGGGTCCCGCAGCAGCATCTCGGAGTCGATCGTCTCGCCCCCGAGGACGTGGCCGGCCCCGGCGGCCGATGCCGACGTCGAAATGCTGGGAGCGAAATAGTTCGATATGCCCATCAGTTGGTCATCATTGACAGTGTTCAACAGCCACATCAGCAAGAAGAAGGCCATCATGGCCGTCACGAAATCGGCGTAGGCCACCTTCCAAGCACCGCCGTGGTGACCGTGACCGCCCTTTTTGACACGTTTGATGATAATGGGATTGTTGGTCATGGGGTCCGTCATCCCTCACCGCTAGGATCGGCTCAGTTCCGGCACCGTAAGTGGGCGCCGCGACTACACCTGGGCGCCTTGGATCGCCTGCTCCAGCTCCATGAACGTAGGCCGAATGTTGGACTCGAGCCCTTTGCGCGCATACTCGATGGAGACCTGCGGGGCATAGCCCTGCATGTGGGCGAGTACGGCCATCTTGATGCAGCTGATGTAGCGGCTGTCCGCATTGAACGTGGATTCAAGCGATTTCGCCATGGGCGCGCAGAAGCCGTAGGAAATCAGTACGCCTGAAAACGTGCCCACGAGAGCGCCGCCGATCAGATGACCCAACACCTCCGGCGGCTCCGTGATCGACCCCATAGTGTGGATCACCCCCAGCACCGCGGCGACGATGCCCAAGGCCGGCATGGCATCGGCCATGGTTTGGACGGCGCCCGAGATGGCATGCAGCTCGTTGTGGTGAATCTCCAGTTCGACGTCCATGACGGCCTCGACCTCATGGGGCGGCGGCGCGCCAAGCGTCAGCAGCCGCAAATAGTCACACAGGAACTCCACGGCATGATGATCATTTAAGAAGGCTGGATAGGCCTGAAAAATTGGGCTGTCCGCAGGCTTCTCGATATGGGGCTCCAGAGCGAGGTCGCCTTTGGCCCTGGCCAGCTTGAAGACCGTGTAGAGCATGCTTAGCAATTCCACGTACGACTGTTTCTTGTACTTCGAGCCTTTCAAGAGCTTGCCCATCGACTTGAGCGTCCCGCTCAATACGGGCTTCGGATTGGCGATGATGAAGGCGCCAATAGCCGCGCCGAAGATGATGACGTATTCAAACGGTTGCCAGAGAACATCCAGGTGGCCGCCTACGCCCATATAGCCGCCGAGGACGCAAGCACACACGACGATGAATCCAATAATAAACAGCATCTCAGGGTCAGACTGTTTGCAATGCGATCGGTAGCTCGCGGGCAGGAGCCAGACCTGCGACCGTCGAAGGCGCCTCAGGGCGGCGGTGCACCACGCTTTTGGCTAAGTAGACCAGGTGTGGTTAACCGGAGCCTAATGCCTCGGCTAAACGGCCACGCATCGCCACCGCGATGAAGCGTTGCCGTGACGGGGCCTTGCCACTGCGGAGTTACCCGTCATCGCCCGACAAACGTATCCGCAAAGGTTTGCCGCCTCGACAGTCAGGTCCCTTGCGGTCGACCGGCTGTTCACGGTAGGTCAGGCCATGTCTGATAATCTACGCAATGGTGGCCTGGGCGATGCTTCAGGTGGGGTCGGGCCACAAATGTTTCGCAACGGGCTGAGCCGGTTTCCCTCGGGCGTAACGGTCGTCACGACGCTCGATAGTGGCGGTGCCCCCCAGGGCATCACCATCAGCGCCTTTTGCTCGCTGTCGCTCCGTCCGCCTCTCGTGCTGTACTGTCTGGATTTGGCGACCGATCACGTCGACGCCTTCCGTGACGCTAGCCACTGGGTGATCAACGTCTTGTCCGACACCCAATCGACGGTGTCCGAGCTATTCGCTGGTCATCGTCCGGATCGGTTCGAGGCGGTTGAGCATAGATCGGCCGGCAACGGTTGCCCCTTACTCGCGGAGTGCCTCGTTAACTTGGAGTGCGACCGCGTGGATGTCGTCGCCGGTGGCGATCACTTGATCCTAACCGGCCGGGTCGAACAGATACACATCGGCGAAGGTAGACCCTTGCTCTACTATCGGGGCGCTTATCACACCCTCAGAGAGCTGGATCCAGCCAGCTAAATCTGATCAGCGTTCACAGCTCCGAACCCACGATGACCATCCAAGTGCGCCGGCGACCGTTGGGGCTGGCATTTTGGCGTGTGCCCAAAAAGGGAGCCGCCGTGCCTTGATGTCCGCGCCTCGACACGGCGACCCGAGGGGGGGAGAGGGCAGTTCCAGTATATCAATTTTTAAGCGCATATCATAACGCGATTTTCGCCAAATTCGCGCTGAACGATAAAATGCCACGTAGCAACGAGGTGTGGGCGTTTGGTGCCACCTTCAAAGCGCTTCTATGACACGTCCTATCCCAGTGAACTCGGAGTCTATGCGAAAAAAGGGAAAGGCCCAGCAGTTGATCAGGCCGGGTCCAACTCGCTATCCCAGTAGAGAAAGTCGCGCCAGCTTGCATGAAGAAAATTGGGCGGGAAAGCCCGCCCATTTTCCTGCAACTCATATGATGTGGGCTCCCTCACCGGTCGGCGGAGCTGCATGCCCGCTTCTCCTAATAAGCGATGCCCCTTGCGCAGATTACACGGCTCACACGCCGTAACAACGTTGAGCCAAGTGGTGCGCCCGCCCTTCACGCGTGGGATCACGTGGTCGAACGTTAGATGCTCAGCTGGAAAGCCATGTCCACAATATTGACAGACAAACCTGTCTCTCAAAAATACGTTAAACCGTGTGAAGGCTGGCCGACGGTTCATCGGCACGTATTCTTTTAAGGAAATGACGCTGGGCAACCGGATTTCCCGGGTCGGCGAACGGACCGACCGGTCATACTCGGAGATAACGTTGACCCTGTCCAAGAACACAGCCTTGATCGTGTCCTGCCAGGACCACAAGGACAGCGGAAAATAGCTTAAAGGCCGGAAGTCCGCGTTGAGAACCAGTGCAGGATAGTTATCGAGAGCCATCGAAGGTTCCCCAACCCCCTAGGTGCCTTCTGTCTACCCCACTTCCCGGCGCAACGCAAACTAACGGGTCGATCAATCGGTCATGAACGCCTCAAGCTCGCTGAGGCCTTCATTGCTGTCGTACACCATCCATCTCTCGCGCCGTAAACAGCGTCGACAGGAACCGAAGGTCCAGCCGAATCGTCGCCTCATCGATGGCGTGTCCAAGCCCCGGCATCATGTGTGCTTGCACCGGAACGTCAGCAGCCGTCAGGGCAGCCTTGGCGACCGGCATGGCTGCCGGCGGCAAAATGTCGTCAAAGGCGCCGTGAGTCAGCAAGATGGGCGGTCGAGCCTTGATCTCCTCGGCCAGCGCGCCCTCGCCCAACAGCATCCCGGAGTGGGCGATGATGCCCGCGCATGGACGTAGACGCCGCAGTCCTACATGCAGGGCCATCATGGCGCCCTGGGAGAATCCCATCAGGACGAGGTTGCGATCGTCGCAGTGGTGATCGGCCAATGCTCGATCAATAAAGGTGTTAAGGATGGGGGTCGCGCTCCGAGCACCGGCAAGCCGCGTCGCTGGCGAGCGATCACCAAGGGCAAACCACTGGCGCCCAAAAGGTGCCGCGTCGTAAGCCTCCGGGGCATTCGGCGCCAAAAACAGCGCATCGGGCAACACGCGTTGGTATAGCGGCGCCAAGCCGATGAGATCCTGACCATCGGCGCCGACGCCGTGCAGAAGGATCACGATCTGCCGCGGCGACAAGCCGCCAACCGGGGCGAGCGTTGGTCCCTGGAGTTGCGGCACGACCGCCATGTCTCCTCCGCGTCATTCGTTTGCGCGTTGTCCTAGCGGAAATCTTCACGCAAGGCCATGCTCGTCTGCCGGCCGGTGACGGACCGGGCGAGCCTCGGCCAACAGCTAGGCAGAATGAAGACCGGCGATGATGTCCAGGTATTCGGTGGCGTCGGGCGCGATACGGCCGTGACGGATCAGAAAATCGGCCACCACAAGAGCTGAGTTGAACTTAAACTCATCGCTATCCCGGGCCAGCGCTGCGACCTTTTCCAGCGGCCACAGCATGAACTCGGTCAACTCCCCGTCCTTGTTCACAGGCTCCATTTCGGCCGGCATCAGCAGATCGTAGATGAACAGGACGTCGTTGCGCAGGCCGTCGGGATGTTCGGTTTTGTAGGTTAGTGCTCCAACGGGCAGGGCCGTGTCGACCAAGGCCGTCGGCAAGCCCGCCTCCTCCTCCGCCTCTTTGCGAAGGTTTTCGGCGAGCGTTAACCCCGCCGGTTGACCGCCTGCCACCATCTGATCGAGCTTTCCCGGTGCGACAGGCTTGTCGAGACTGCGGCGGCCCACCCACATGGCGAGATCGCTGCCGTTGCGCACGAATCCGTTCATGTGGACACCGTAAGCCCGCACCCCGAACATCGGCACGGCCGCGCGGTCCATCGTAAACAGGGGCGGATCGGTAAACCGTTCGGCCACGGCGTAGGCTTCGCCATGTCGCTTGCGAAGGTCACCGTCAACAACAAGGCGCTCCACGACGTGGCTGATTGCAGCCGTGCGGCTGGTGAAATCAGCCACGTCCGGCGCCAACGCGACGCCGCTTCCCGCAGCAATGAATACATCGCGAAACGTCAACAGGCGTTCTACGAAGGTGTCCCGAACCAGCCCAATTGCGAGGCCGTCCACCTGGAACGATCGGAAGCGATCCGCGTCAAACCGGCCGCAAGCTTCGATCCGGTCTCCCCAACTCACGGCCGGTGTCCTCCTGCAATAGTACTGTTCCTGGTCCTTACCCAAATCGGCAGCGCAAGCCTCATGCTCTTTCCGCCACACGACTTTCCGATGTCAGAACTGTCTCGACGGCGACGATTTGTCGTAAGGCCCGAGCGAGGCTGTCGCGGACTTGCGCATCAAGATCAGCCACGTGCAGATCCATGTGCAGGCTCTCGCCGGCGAGGGCGATGGTACTGAACCACCGATGCGGGACTAGGCCCCGCTTGGCAAACACCTGAATAACGCGTGGCATGACGCCGGGATCCGCGCTGGCAACCACTGAGAAGCATGTCAATCGAAGGGAAGACGGCAAGCAACGTGTAGCGGTAGCGCCACTTGCGCCAGTACTAAGCTGAACGGGGGACGGCATGGCGGTCTCGCTCCTGAACCATCGAAAGCACAACAAGCAATGATCGATTCTGACCCCGCCCTCACATGAGGACGGGGCTGCTAATCGCCATGCTACCCCGGCGATCGGGACCGCTTTCGCTGGTGAGCAAACCCCAAGTCATCTTTGGTCTGTACCGCCCGCCGAGCACCACCGTCAACCGTCGTCTGGAGATCCGTGGGGTCTGCATAAAACAAAGGCAAAGTCGGACGTTTTCCTCTCTGGTGGAGGCGCGGGAAAATCCGCATTGTGGGTGTGGAACGGCCATCGCCAGTGCATCCAGGAGAAGCCCAGTTCTTGCGTTTAGGACAGGTGTGTGATGAAGACACACAGGGGAAAGCATGATGATCGAATTTGCGCCCATTTTGGCGGCTGCGGAGGGCAGGATCGGATCGAACGAACTGCAGGCGCGCTTTCCCGACGTCAAATCGCCGGACGCCCTGCGTGCGATCAGCGATGATCGATATCTGTCCCTGATGGCACTTCGCGTGTTTAGAGCCGGGTTGAAGCACAGCTTGGTCGATGCCAAATGGCCGGCTTTCGAGGATGCCTTCGCGGGGTTCGATCCCGACCTTGTTGCCCTCATGAGCGACGAGGCATTGGAAGGCTTGATGAACAACGGGCATCTGATTCGGCATTGGGGAAAGATCCGGTCCGTGCGCACCAACGCCGCGGCGATGCGGGGCGTTGCGGCCGAACGGGGACGCTTCGGCGATTGGCTTGCGGACTGGCCCGAGAGCGACGTGGTGGGCCTGTGGGCAGCCTTGAAACGACGGTTCAGTCAGATGGGGGGCGCCTCTGCACCGGCGTTCCTGCGTATGGCCGGCAAGGACACTTTCCTATTGACCGACTTTGTGGTGCAGGCCCTCAATCACTGGGGGGCATTTTCCGGCGTTCCAAAAACGAAAAGCGACCGAACCGCCATCCAAGCCGCGTTTAATTGCTGGCGCGACGACACGGGTCGCCCTCTTGCCCACCTCAGCATGATTCTGGCCGCATCCGTGGACTGACCCGCTTGCCTTACGCTCTGATCCGGATATGTTCTTTTTATGTTCTTTTTGAGCTAACGCCGACTAGGAGCAGCGCCATGAACCCTTGCCAGCAACCTTCGCGCCGTCAAGCCAACCTGCATCGCAGCATTGTCCGGCATCGGTGGGCAACGCTTGAAGAGTGGGTCAACAACCTAGAGGAATTGAGCGCGTTGTCGGACGACGAAATCGACTATTTGGCAAGTCTTGCTGTCAACGACGACAACCCAAGCATGTGATCGCTGGGCGTCATGGCGTGTTGGTGGCCCCGCGCGCGTTCAGCTTTGCGAGTACATTGGGGAGATCGGCCATAGCGTCGAGTGTCAAGGTCGCTCCCGCCGCCCGCAGGACGGATTGATGGTCCGGGCCGCAATGGCCGCCACCCGCGAAACCGATCGCGATCATACCCGCCGCACACGCGGCCCGGATGCCGGCGACGCTATCCTCCACCACGACGCAGTGGACAGGGTTCCAGCTCATTTGCGCGGCGGCGAACCAGAACAGGTCGGGAGCCGGCTTGCCTCGAGCCACCTGCGTGGCACTAAACAGGTGGGATTCTACATACTCCAACAGACCGGTTAGTCCAAGCGTTAGCCGCATTTTTTCGGGCCGGCCCGAGGATGCGACGCAACACCGACCGCGGAGCCACTTCAGGATAGTCTCGACGCCGGCGATTGCTCGAAGCTCCGAGCGAAAGGCGGCTTCATCCCGTGCTCTCAAGTCCGCAACGATACTGTCGGGCAGCTCACGGCCCAACTCCGCTGAAACTTGGCCAAGGACGGTGGTCAGCGACAGTCCGGTAAAACGCGCGACGGCTTCATTCGGTGCCATGGGCAGGCCCAACTCGGTGACGAACTCGGCCATCACCCGGGCTGCGATCGGCTCGCTGTCGACGAGAACGCCATCGCAGTCGAGAATGACGAACGGCGACTCGGTTGGAACGCAGCCGCCGGGTCGGGCCTGGGGGACGGCTCTCATTTCAGTGACTCTCGAAGATGGTCGAGCAGACCCGCACTGCCGATTTCGATCAACTCGAACATGAAATCGAAGGCCTCGCGGCCGGCATAGTAAGGGTCGGATACTTCCAAGTGAGCGACCGTTGGTGCGAACTCCAAAAACAGCGCGAGCCTGGTGTCATTGCCGGGCGGTCGCAGATCGCGCAAGTCCGCCAGATTGCTGTGATCCATGGCCAGGACGTAGGTGAACCGGCGAAAATCTTCCGCCTCGCATTGACGTGCCCGCAAGCCGGAAACATCCAGCCCGCGCCGGCGGGCTGCGCTGCACGTCCGGGCATCGGGCGGGCGGCCGACGTGGTAGTCGTGGGTTCCGGCACTATCGATACCAATGCGGTCCGAAAGCCGTTCGCGGGCGACGATTGCGCGAAACACACCCTCGGCGGCCGGGGACCGGCAGATGTTGCCGAGGCAGACGAACAACACGTTAATCATGGGTCCGCACTCCGTGTCGTCGGCGGGGCCGATCCGCCTTGACCCAAACAACCGAGACAGTATCACCTGTTCACTGCCGGCTTAACCAACCGCGTACGGCCTTTGGCGACCCACGGACCGGCCATAGGGGATCGAAACGGCAGAAAGGTGAACATGAACGACCGCGTCAACTCTAAGCAGTCCATTGTCATTCTCACGGGCGCCGGCATATCAAAGGAGTCCGGGCTGGACACATTTCGCGATGCAGATGGGATTTGGGCCAAGTATGACCTGTCGGACGTCGCCACGCCCGAAGGCTTCGTCCGCAACCCTGCGCTGGTCCACGATTTCTACAACGGCCGCCGCCGCCAATTGATCACGGCGGGAGTTGAACCCAACCCGGCACACCAAGCGCTGGCCCGCCTTGAAGCGGACTGGCCCGGGCCGGTATTGGTGGTGACCCAGAACATCGATGACTTGCACGAGCGGGCCGGTTCGACAAACCTGATTCACATGCATGGCGAACTCTTGAGGGCGCGTTGTGAAGCTTGCGGTCGGAACCGAAGCTGGCGCGATGATCTCGCCATCGACACGGTCTGTCCCCACTGCGAGCGCGCGGGCCAGTTGCGCCCCCATGTGGTGTGGTTTGGGGAGATGCCGCTGGCCATGGACGAGATCTTTCACGCGTTGGAGGCTTGCGCGTTGTTCATGTCCATCGGCACATCAGGCAACGTCTATCCCGCCGCCGGCTTCGTGTCCCACGTGCGCCGCGTGACGTCAGCCCGGACGATTGAGCTCAATATGGAGCCGTCGGCCGGGGCTAGCTTGTTTCACGAGACCATCTACGGCACAGCAACCCGGGTCGTGCCGGAAACCGTCGACCGCTTGCTAGCGGACGGGATTTAGAGGCCCGATTGCGGGACTGCAGTGCAGCACTCGACAACGGCACGCCGGTTTGCTAGACGCTTGGGTCGGAAAACGGTGGGGCGCATAGCTCAGTCGGTAGAGCAGCTGACTCTTAATCAGCGGGTCCAAGGTTCGAGTCCTTGTGCGCCCACCAAGCAAAAACAATAAGTAAGAGGGCGAAAGTGAGGCCAATAGAAGCCACAAAAATACCTGAGGGTAACTAGCGGGGCAAGAAGAAGTGACATTGAGTGCCGCGTTTAAAAAGCCCCCATTGGCTGGGCCACGTTTTTTGATTGGGGAGGTGGGATCGATGGCCCAGCAGCGTCATCTGAACGAGGATGCCCTGAAGCTGCTACGGGAGTTCGAGATACACCTCGCTGCGGGCCACGACGTTCCCGAAGCATGCCGGCAGGCAGGGATCAGCGACGTGAAACGTGTTCTTGCCAGTATCGATGCCGATGGTGGCAATTGACTTGTGACCCGTCCCCCGAACGGTACCGCTTTCACATCGATCGCTTAAGCCCTAATCTTCGGTTCGGTCATGGTATGCGCCCTCCCATCGGAATTCGGTGACGCGAGATATCATCTGCGGACCCCTACAACCAGGCCGATCCGCCCTCGCTGACCGCTCAGGACGTTTTCGGCACCGTGATGCGAGTGCACAGGCCCATTTAAATGGTTGATCCAAGCGGGTCGGATGTGCACTAGAAACAAAGGGTTACGTGCAGCGGTGCGATACGGAGGTGCCTGTGTCCGTTCTGCGCTATAGCGAACCTTGGTATACGGGCTATGCCTTTCAGGGCGCGGTCGTGCTCGGAGTCGCGCCGATCCTGCTGCCGATCCTGGTCGGTGCCACCGGCGGTCCGGCGGCCGCCGGCATGGTTGTCGCTTTCTTCTATGTCGGGCAACTGCTGGCGCCGATGCTCGGCATCGTCACCGACCGCAGCCGGCGGTTCCGGCTGACCTACTTCGCCGGTTACGCTCTGCTCGCCGTCGGTCTCGGCCTGTTCCCGCTAACCGATGACTTCTGGTTCTGGTCGGTGCTCGCTTTCCTGCAGGGGGCCGGTTCGGCCGCCACCAACACCGTGGCAGCGATGTTCATCGTCGAGTGGAAGCCGAAGCGGGAGTGGGACCGCCGCATCGGCTGGTTGGAGACGTTCTACGGCATCGGACAGGCCGTTGGCCTCGGGCTGGCCGCCCTGCTGCAGGCCGAACCGGCCGTCGGACTGTGGGTGGCGGCGGCGCTGATGGCCCCGGCCGCCGTCCTCGGCTCGTTGCGCCTGCCACGAAGGCCGGACCATGCCCCCCCGGCCCTGGAAGACCGGAACTTCGACCATCGGCAACACCGCAAGCCGCGGGCACCGGCGTCGCTGCTGCACCACTACGACAGCGAGGTGCAAATGGCCCTGCGGCGGCTTCTCAAGGTGTGGCGTTCGCGCTTCGGCGCGTTTCTGCTCAGCTGGTTCCATATCATGTTCGGCACATGGCTGATCTACAACCTGTATCCGCTGCTGATGCAGAACGCCTACGGAATCGGTGCCGGCGAGTCCTCACTGTACTATGCCGTCGCCGCGACCTTGGGCATCTTCGCCTACGCGCCGTCGGGCACCCTAGGAACGCGCATCGGCGATGGTCGGGTGGTCCTGATCGGCGCGCTGATGACACTGGCGTCGGCCGCCGGCATGGCGGTCCTCGCCTATGTCCATACGCCCTTCGACGTTTGGCTGGTGCCGGCGGCATTCGTGCTATTGCCGGTGGCATGGTCGCCGTTGATTGTCGCCGGAACAGCGGTCAGTGCCGAGCTTGCCGTGCCCCTGGGGACGCCTGAGGGCGAGGCCCTGGGCCTTTACAATGCCACCACGGCGATCGCCAGCGTGCTCTCGGCCTTGGCCGCGGGAGTGATCGCCGATTTGATGAGCTACGGCGTCGTGCTTATCGTAGCGACAGTGACCACGGGCGTCGGGTGCCTGATGTTCCTACCCTTGCTCAAAAAAACGCGCGCTGGCAAAGCGGGACCTTGAGATGGAAGCCCGCAGCGAGACGGTCAGTAACCGGCCGTCGTGAGGAAGTGGGGCTGCTTCGACCCGATCCCAAGCCTCTGCCACTCGTAGAACCCGTCTGCCGCGATCAGGCACCGACGAGCCTTGAACGCGGACCGAAAAGCTCGCTTCTCTGCAATCGTCTCCACCCTGGTGTTGATCATCTTGGCCCCGATGGACGCATCTTTGGCCAATGACGGAATCAGCTCATGGCGCATCATGCCAAGCTCGCGGCGTCTCCATCCTTCTAGCGAAAGGCCACGGCAACGTCCTGGGTTGGGGCCACGTTGTAGCGAGCCTGGACGTTCGGCATCTCTTCGGGCCGGATAACTCGTAGGGCGTTATCGATTTCGCGCCAGAAGTGCCGATTGGTGAAGTGACCGCACGTGCTGGGATGGTAGCACTGACGGGCCGTTAACATCGCACCGCGTCCGCTGACGCAAGATGCCGAAGCAGGTCAACCGCAGCCTCTATACGCTGCCACGAAGCACCGCCGTCGCTCCGAGGGACTGATCCTGGCCCCGGATGAGTGGACACTCCTCCTCCTGGCTCGAAAGCCTATGATTGGTGTCCACTCATCCGGGGAAAGATCAAGCGACAACAAGCGGTGCACAGTCAACAAGCCGGACAAAACCCCATGTCAGAACCGTCCGGCTCATTTCAGCAGGTCCGCTGCGGTGATCAGAGCATTGGCAACATCGCCCAGCTTCCGGCCCTGATCCATGGCCGTTTTTCGCAAAAAGGGGATAGGCTTCGTCCTCGGAGAGCCCCTTGGCCTGCATTAGGATTCCCTTGGCACGGTCAATAGCCTTGCGCTCGGCCAGGGCAGCCTTTTTCGCCTCCAACTCTGTTCGAATACGGGAGAACAAATGAAAACGCGCTATGGCCTCATCTAGAGCGTTCTGACAATGAGTGTGTGTGGCCTTCGTGGCGGAAGTAGTTT
>CAZUDB010000051.1:0-26733 GCA_964619055.1 uncultured Rhodospirillaceae bacterium | reverse complement strand
CTCGGTCCCCTTGACTTGACAGGGCGGTTTCACGGGCGGTATGTGAACGCTCCCCACGCGCAGACTGGTGCGCTATGTTGGGGGTGTAGCTCAGTTGGTTAGAGCGCTGCCCTGTCAAGGCAGAGGTCGCGGGTTCAAGTCCCGTCACTCCCGCCATCCTCTTATGACTGCAGGGATCGAAGGTGACGGACGGCCGCCGCAAGAGGGCGATGGAGCGTACTGAAAACTCCGTCGCATTCGGCGTGATCAACGTGGGCTGGGACTGGATCAAGACTGGCCGATGAGGCCGGGGAGGGTGGGATGGTGGACGCACTACTCGTCGAGTATCTGCCGATCTTCGTGTTCCTAATCCTGGCGATTGGGATTTCCTTGATCGCTGTCGGCATGTCCTACATGGTGTCGCCACAAAAGCCCGATGCTGCAAAGGACTCGGCGTACGAGTGCGGGTTCGACGCCTTTGACGACAGCCGCGGTCGGTTCGACGTCCGCTTCTACTTGGTCGCGATCCTGTTCATCATCTTCGACCTCGAAGTCGCCTTTTTGTTCCCCTGGGCCATATCCCTAGGAGAAATCGGGGCTTTCGGGTTTTGGTCCATGATGATCTTTCTCGGCGTGCTCACGGTCGGCTTCATATATGAGTGGCGGAAGGGAGCACTCGAATGGGAATGAATGAGCAGGTGCTTTACGGCCCCGATCGTCCTCTGGCAACGGGGGAGCAACAACGGGCGTTGTTGGAGCAGGCGACCGCCGAACTCAATAACCGCGGCTTTTTGTTGACGCGTCTTGACGCCGTGGTGAATTGGGCCCGTACGGGCTCGATGTGGCCGATGACCTTTGGCCTCGCCTGTTGCGCTATCGAAATGATGCACGCTTACGTCAGTCGTTATGATCTCGACCGGTTTGGGATCGTTCCTCGCCCGAGCCCCCGGCAGTCTGATGTGATCATCGTCGCCGGCACATTGACTAACAAGATGGCCCCCGCCTTCCGCAAGGTTTATGACCAGATGGCCGAGCCGCGGTACGTGGTGTCCATGGGCTCCTGCGCCAACGGCGGTGGGTATTATCACTATTCGTACTCCGTCGTTCGTGGATGCGATCGCGTGGTGCCGGTCGATGTCTATGTTCCCGGCTGCCCCCCCACCGCGGAAGCGCTTGTCTACGGACTGATGCAATTGCAGAAAAAGGTTCGGCGCACGGGAACCCTGTGGCGTTAGAGCAGCCGATCCCGTTGGCAGTTCGAGACCTTCAAGAAATGGCGTGACCTATGGACACGGTCCTCAACGACCTCGGCGAATTCATTCAGGCAGCCTTAGCCGACCTCATCCATGGCGTGGAAGTCCGTCACGGGGAGTTGGCCATCGTTGTGGATCGCGGTGACATCGTTCGAACGCTGAAGTTCCTGCGCGATGATCCGAACTGCGATTTTCGTCAGCTGGTAGACATCACTGCCGTGGATCGGCCCGAAAAGGCGGAGCGGTTCGAGATCGTCTACAACCTCCTCAGCCTCACCCACAATCGACGCATTCGGGTCAAGATCTGGGTCAGTGAGACGACGCCGGCGCCCAGCATTACGAGTCTGTTCAGCTCCGCTGACTGGTATGAGCGCGAGGTGTGGGATCTGTTCGGTGTGTTCTTCGATGGCCATTCCGACCTGCGCCGCATACTGTCCGATTACGGTTTTCAGGGACATCCGCTGCGCAAGGATTTTCCGCTCACGGGCTATGTCGAGGTCCGATACGACGATGAGCAAAAGCGCGTGGTTTATGAACCCGTGAAGCTTCCTCAGGAGTATCGCTCCTTCGATTTCCTGAGCCCGTGGGAGGGAATGACCCGCTTGCCGGGCGATGAGAAGGCGGAGCCGACGGAGAGCTGACAATGGCGGAAATGCAGATTGAAAACCTGACGCTCAACTTCGGTCCGCAGCATCCGTCAGCGCACGGCGTTCTGCGCCTTGTCCTGGAAATGGACGGGGAAGTGATCGAGCGAGCGGACCCACACATCGGACTCCTGCACCGCGGCACCGAGAAGCTGATCGAATACAAAACCTATCTGCAGGCCGTTCCCTATTTTGACCGGCTCGACTACGTGGCCCCGCAAAATCAAGAGCACGTGTTCGCTCTGGCCGTCGAAAAGCTGGTGGGCATCACGCCGCCGCCGCGCGCGCAGCACATTCGGGTTCTGTATGCAGAGCTGGGGCGCATCCTCAATCACCTTTTCACAGTGTGCGCGTTCGCCATGGATATCGGTGCCATGACGCCCATGCTGTGGGGCTTTGAGGAGCGCGAACGGATCATGGAGTTCTGCGAGCGCGTCTGCGGTGCGCGTTTGCACATGAATTACTTCCGGCCCGGCGGCGTGGCTTTCGACATGCCGCCCGGATTGGTGGATGACATCCGCACTTGGGCAGAGGCCTTTCCCAAGATCATCGATGACCTGGAGGCGTTGCTTACGGAAAATCGCATCTTTAAGCAGCGCTCGGTCGATATTGGCGCGCTTACCGCCGAGCAAGCCTTCGACTGGGGCTTCTCAGGTCCGAATTTGCGCGCGTGCGGGGTGCCATGGGATCTGCGTAAGGCCCAACCATACGATGGCTACGAGGGCTATGATTTCGACATTCCGGTCGGCCGGCATGGTGATTGTTATGACCGATATCTGGTTCGCATCGCCGAGCTCCGGGAAAGCCTGAAGATTATCATGCAGTGTCTCGACCGGATGCCGGCGGGACCTGTGAAGGTGGATGATCACAAGATCGCGCCGCCCTCGCGCGGCGAAATGAAGCAATCGATGGAAGCGCTCATCCATCATTTCAAGCTTTATACCGAGGGCTACCATGTGCCCGAGGGTGAGACCTATACGGCCGTGGAAGCGCCGAAAGGTGAGATGGCCGTCTATTTGGTCGCCGACGGCACCAATCGGCCTTACCGTTGCCGGCTACGCACGCCGGGCTTTGCGCACTTGCAGGCCATGGATTTGCTGTGCCGGGGCCACATGCTCGCCGATGTCGTTGCCGTGCTCGGTTCACTCGACATCGTTTTTGGGGAAGTGGATCGATGAGCACCGCTGTGAGCACCGACACATCCTTCGTCTTCACGCCGGAGAACGACGCCGAGGCCAAGCGGATTATCGCCAAGTATCCGAAGGGGCGGCAGGCCAGCGCCGTTCTACCCCTGCTGTATCTGGCGCAACGCCAGGAGGGCTGGGTCCCCCAGCCCGCGCTCGATTACATCGCAGATTATCTGCAGATGCCGCCCATCCACGTGTACGAGGCGGCCACCTTCTACACGATGTTCAAGCTCAAGCCCGTGGGCCGTGTTCATGCTGAGGTGTGCACCAACCTGTCTTGTTGGCTTCGTGGGTCCGATGGGATCGTAGCCGCCATCCGGGAGCGCTTTGGGATCGATCTCGGCGAGACCACCGAGGATAACGGCCTGACGATTACTGAGGCTGAGTGCCTGGGCGCATGTGTCAACGCACCCATGATTCAGGTAGGCGACGACTATTATGAGGATCTGACGCCGGAGACGGCGGTACGCATTTTGGAGGAGCTTATGGCCGGTGGCGCCCCGAAGGTGGGCTCGCAGATCGACCGGCGCAGCTCGGAACCGATCGGGGGACTGACCACCCTTAAGGACGTTGCCGTAACCGGCAGTGGGCAGGGAGAAACCTGATGCTCCGCGACCAGGATCGCATTTTCACGAACATTTACGGCCTCCACGACTCGAGCCTAACCGGTGCCAAATCCCGCGGCGATTGGGATGGCACCAAAGCGCTGGTGGAGAAGGGTCGCGATTGGATTGTCGAGGAAGTCAAGAAATCTGGCTTACGTGGCCGTGGAGGTGCCGGCTTTCCAACGGGCGTGAAATGGTCGTTCATGCCGAAACAGGCGGGCGATCGCCCGCACTATTTGGTTGTCAACGCCGACGAGAGTGAGCCCGGCACCTGCAAGGACCGGGAAATCATGCGCCACGAGGCCCAGAAGCTCATCGAGGGCTGTTTGTTGGCCGGTACCGGCATGGGCGCCCAGGTCGCCTATATCTACGTGCGCGGTGAGTTCTATCGAGAGGCCGAAGCGCTCCAGCGCTCCATCGACGAAGCGTATGATGCCGGGTTGATCGGTCCCGACGCCTGTGGCTGCGGGTTCTCTTTCGACATTTATGTGCATCGCGGCGCCGGCGCCTACATTTGCGGTGAGGAAACGGCCCTTATAGAGAGCCTTGAAGGCAAGAAAGGTCAGCCCCGCCTAAAACCGCCGTTTCCAGCCACGGTCGGCCTGTACGGTTGCCCCACCACCGTCAACAATGTTGAGACGATCGCAGTTGTTCCGACGATCCTGCGTCGCGGCGGTGATTGGTTTGCCTCCCTCGGTCGGCCGCGCAACTGCGGCACCAAGCTCTTCAATATCTCCGGCCACGTGAATGAGCCGTGCACGGTGGAAGAAGAGATGAGTATCCCGTTGAAGGACTTGATCGAGCGCCACGCAGGCGGGGTGCGGGGCGGCTGGAACAACTTGCTTGCCGTCATCCCCGGTGGATCGAGCGTGCCGCTGGTGCCGAAATCGGTCTGCGACACGTTGCTGCTGGATTTTGACTCCTGCAGCGCCGCGCACACCGGCCTTGGCACCGCGGCCGTCATGGTCATGGACAAGTCGACGGACGTGGTTCGCGCCATCACGCGTCTCTCTTACTTCTATAAACATGAAAGTTGTGGGCAATGTACCCCCTGCCGTGAGGGAACCGGCTGGATGTGGCGAGTCATGAAGCGGCTGTGTGACGGCAATGCGGAAATCGAGGAAATTGACGTGCTTGAAGAGGTGACCCGGCAGGTGGAAGGTCATACCATCTGCGCGCTGGGCGATGCAGCGGCGTGGCCGATCCAGGGTCTGATCCGCCACTTCCGCCCGGAGCTTGAGCGTCGGATCCACGAACGCCGGGAGGGGCGGTCGAAACAGGCCGCCTGAGATAGGGACGACCATGCCAAAGCTGACCATCGATGGCACCGAAGTTGAGGTCGAAGCCGGTCTGACAATTCTTCAGGCCTGTGAGGAACTCGGGATCGAGATCCCGCGCTTTTGCTTCCATGAGCGGCTGTCAATCGCCGGCAACTGCCGCATGTGCTTAGTGGCCATGGAGAAATCGGCCAAGCCTGTGGCCAGTTGTGCGATGCCAGTGGCCGAGGGCATGGTCATCGACACCCAAAGCCCCAAGGTGCGCGCCATGCGCAAGGGGGTGATGGAATTCCTGCTGATCAACCACCCTCTTGACTGCCCGATTTGTGACCAGGGTGGCGAGTGCGATCTGCAGGATCAGGCTATGGCCTATGGGTTTGATCGTAGCCGCTTTGCTGAGAACAAGCGCGCCGTCGAGGATAAGAACTTCGGACCGTTGGTCAAAACCATCATGACCCGGTGCATTCACTGCACGCGCTGCATCCGTTTCGCGACGGAAGTCGCCGGTGTGCCGGAGCTGGGCGCCACCGGGCGCGGCGAGTCCATGGAGGTCGGCACCTACGTTGAAAAGGCACTGTCCTCGGAGCTTTCGGGCAACATCATCGACCTGTGCCCCGTCGGTGCTCTGACCTCGAAACCGTACGCGTATGTGGCGCGGCCGTGGGAATTGCGGAAAATTGAAACCATCGACGTTCACGACGCCGTCGGATCGAACATCCGCGTCGATTTGCGCGGTAATGAGGTGCTGCGGGTTCTGCCGCGTATCAACGACGACGTCAACGAGGAGTGGATTTCGGATAAGACGCGCTTTGCCTGCGACGGCCTTCGCCGCCAGCGCTTGGACCGTCCGTTCGTCCGTGATCAGGGACGGCTAAGGCCTGCCAGTTGGGGCGAGGCATTTGCTCGCATTACCGAGAAGGTAGGCGTCACGCCGGGCGACCGGATGGCTGCCATCGCTGGTGATCTTGCCTGCGCCGAGTCCATGCTGTTGCTGAAGACGCTGATGACGACGCTCGGCTCCGGCAATCTGGATTGCCGTCAGGATGGTTCCGCGCTGCCGGCGGTACCGCGATCGGCCTACCTGTTCAATTCCACCATCGCCGGGATCGAGGCCGCCGATGCGCTGTTGCTGGTCGGCACCGATCCGCGTCACGAAGCGGCTGTCCTGAACGCGCGCATTCGCAAGCGTTGGCTGATGGGCGGCTTTGCGATTGGCCGGATCGGCCCTGAAAGCGATCTGACCTATAAGGTCCATGAGCTGGGCGCTGATCCGTCGGCGATGAACGCGTTGAGCGCAACCGATCACGCATTTGGAAAAATCTTGGCGGCTGCCAAACGGCCCATGCTTATCCTCGGCATGGCGGCGTTGACCCGTCCCGACGGCGCGGCGATTCTGGCAGCCGCCCGCGCCCTCGCCGAGCACTACGGCATGATTGATACCGCCGCGGGCTGGAATGGCTTCAACGTGTTGCATACGGCGGCGGCTCGAGTTGGCGGACTTGACCTCGGCTTTGTGCCCGGTGATGGCGGCCGGGACTTGGACGGCATTCTGGCCGGAGCGGAAGCTGGCGAAATCGATTTGGTCTACCTCCTCGGTGCCGATGAGCTGGACACGAGCCGATTAGGCTCGGCATTCGTCATCTACCAAGGCCATCACGGCGATGCCGGTGCGGCGCGCGCCGATGTCATCTTGCCCGGCGCCGCCTACACCGAGAAGACGGCCACCTATGTGAACATCGAAGGGCGGGTCCAGCGTGCAACGCAGGCTGGCGATCCACCCGGAGATGCGCGCGAGGATTGGGCCATACTGCGGGCGCTTTCGGACGTTCTCGGCCGTCGGCTACCCGTCGACTCCCTGGCGGACGTTCAGGCGGCGCTGGTCAGCGCCAATCCGCTCTTTGCGGCGATCGACGAGGCGCCGCTCGACGCGTCATGGGAGGTGTTCGGTAACGAGGGCACCATCGATGCCGCACCGATCACCAGTTCCAGCCAAAGTCACTATCTCACCAACCCGATCTGCCGCGCGTCCGTGACCATGGCGGAATGTGTGGCAGCGTTTGAGCAGGGCGATCAGCCAAGGACCGGAACCCATGGCTGAAGCACTCGGTTTGGCGACTACCGGTTTCTGGGGTGACTACGTCTTCCCCACGATAGAGATCATTCTGAAAATCCTGCTGATCGTGCTGCCGCTGTTGCTTGCCGTGGCTTACCTGACGCTGGCGGAACGCAAGGTCATCGGCGCCATGCATCTGCGTCGCGGCCCCAACGTGGTGGGCCCGTTCGGCCTGTTGCAGCCCATGGCCGATGGCCTGAAGCTGTTTTTGAAGGAAACCGTGATCCCCTCGGGGGCCGACAAGGCCGTCTTTGTCGTCGCGCCCATGATCACGTTCATTCTAGCGCTCATCGCGTGGGCTGTGATCCCGTTTGGCGACGGCATTGTCCTTGCCGACATCAACGTCGGCATCCTCTACCTGTTCGCCATTTCGTCCCTGGGCGTTTACGGTATCATCATGGCCGGATGGGCCAGCAATTCGAAGTATGCCTTCCTCGGCGCGTTGCGCTCTGCGGCGCAAATGGTGTCTTACGAAGTATCGATGGGCTTCGTCATCATCACCGTCCTGCTGTGCGTCGGCTCGCTGAACTTGAGCGAAATCGTCCGCGCTCAGGATGGCCCGCTTGGGATGTTGAATTGGTTTGTCTTCCCGCTGCTGCCCATGGCGGTGATCTTTTTTGTATCGACGCTGGCCGAGACCAATCGCCACCCGTTCGATCTGCCTGAGGCTGAGGCGGAACTGGTATCCGGCTACAACGTCGAATACTCGGCGATGACGTTCGCGCTGTTCTTCCTTGGCGAATATGCCAACATGATCCTGATGTCGGCCATGACCACAATCCTGTTCTTGGGTGGTTGGCTCCCGCCGTTCGGCTTCCTCGATTTCATTCCGGGGCCCATTTGGTTTGCTCTGAAGATCGCAGCCTGCTTGTTCGTGTTTCTTTGGGTTCGGGCGACATTTCCGCGCTACCGCTATGATCAGCTGATGAGGCTTGGGTGGAAAGTGTTCTTGCCCATTTCGCTCGCAGCTGTCGTTGTGGTTTCCGGCGTTTTGGTGGTCTTTGATTTGATACCGTCGGCCGGCTAAGGGACTGGGCCACGCGGTATCCTTGCGCGTCATGCGCGACGAGAAAGGGTTGGGACAATGAGCTTTGTCGCACGTGGTGCGCGGACGATTTTTCTCACCGAGCTGCTGTCGGGGTTGGCCCTCACCTTCCGCTACATGCTGAGGCCCAAGGTTACCCTCGACTACCCCCACGAAAAGGGCCCGCTGAGTCCCCGGTTCCGTGGCGAACATGCGCTCAGGCGTTATCCGAACGGCGAAGAGCGCTGTATCGCCTGCAAGCTGTGCGAGGCTATTTGTCCGGCTCAGGCCATTACCATCGAGGCCGAGCCACGCGACGACGGCAGCCGGCGGACGACACGATACGACATCGATATGCTGAAATGCATCTACTGCGGTTACTGCCAGGAAGCCTGCCCGGTCGATGCCATCGTCGAGGGGCCCAACTTCGAGTTTGCCACGGAAACCCGCGAGGAGCTGATGTACGACAAGGACAAGCTTCTCGACAACGGCGATCGCTGGGAAACGGAACTGGCCGCCAACCTGGCAAATGACGCCCCCTATCGTTGATTAGCAATCGGTGAAGGCGGAAGCCTTGTGTCTCTCGGCCGGGGGCGCTAAGAACACCACTTAAGCTCGCGAGGTGCGCCCCTCCCGGTCGTGCCATCCATAATCGGGTTCAACAAGAGTAGGTCATGGTCGTCCAGGCGCTGGCGTTTTACCTGTTTGCCTTCGTTGCTGTCGCCTCGGCCGTTATGGTCATTTCGGCGCGCAATCCTGTTCATTCGGTCCTGTTCCTGATTTTGGCGTTTTTCAATTCGGCGGGGCTCTTTGTCCTGATGGGCGCCGAATTTTTGGCGATGATTTTGGTCGTCGTCTATGTTGGGGCCGTCGCTGTCCTGTTTTTGTTCGTGGTCATGATGCTCGACATCAACTTCGTCGAACTGCGCCAAGGCTTCTTGCAGTACCTGCCCATTGGTGCGCTGATCGGTATCATTCTGGTCGCAGAACTGGTGATTGTCCTTGGTGGTTGGACGCTGGCGCCGGACGCTGCGGCCGTCGCGGCCGCCCCAGTCCCGACCGATGTTGGCGTCACCAACACGGAAGCCCTGGGGCGGTTGATCTACACCCAATACTTCTATGTGTTCCAGGTTGCCGGCATCGTGCTGCTGGTTGCCATGATCGGCGCCATTGTCTTAACCCACCGTCGGCGGGTGGGCGTCCGTCGCCAGGACATTGCCGCCCAGGTTGCTCGCCGTCCCGAAGAGTCGGTAGAGGTTCGCAAGGTACCGACCGGGCGCGGCATCTGACGCTGGGGCAGGACGGGGTTAGCAGATGTTCGAAATCGGCCTGTCACACTATCTGACCGTTGCTGCTGTCCTTTTCGCCCTCGGCTTCCTTGGCATCTTCCTGAACCGCAAGAATGTCATCATCATCCTGATGTCCGTTGAGCTCATGCTGCTTGCTGTGAACATCAACCTCGTCGCCTTCTCGACCGAGATTGGGGACATGGTTGGGCAGGTCTTCGCCTTGTTCGTGCTCACCGTCGCCGCTGCTGAGGCGGCTATTGGCCTCGCGATCTTGGTCGTTTACTTCCGCAACCGCGGCTCCATCGCGGTCGAAGACATCGACCTGATGAAGGGCTGAGCGGGGACCACGAGCCATGGCCGTCCTGTCCGTATTCCTCCCCCTGATTGGCGCCATCCTGGCGGGCTGTTTGGCCTTCACCGCTCATGGGGATGATCAGCAGAAGGCGCGCGCCAAGCGCCTGTCACAGTGGATTACGTGTTCGGCGCTGGTGCTATCGGCGCTGTTTGCCGTGGGCGTGTTCGTCGACGTCGCAGTCCATGGCAATGACCGCCAGGTAGAATTGTTGACGTGGATTGACTCCGGCACGCTGGAGGTCTCTTGGGCGCTGCGGCTCGATACGCTGTCGGCGGTCATGATGCTGGTCGTCACCGTCTGTTCGGCGATGATCCATATCTATTCGGTGGGCTACATGAGCCACGATCCGCATGTCCCGCGGTTTATGGCCTACTTGAACCTGTTCACCTTCTTCATGCTGATGTTGGTAACAGCGGACAACCTTGCTCAGATGTATTTCGGCTGGGAAGGTGTTGGTCTCGCTTCCTACCTGCTGATCGGTTTTTGGTACGACAGGCCGTCGGCGAACGCCGCGGCGATGAAGGCATTTCTCGTCAACCGTGTTGGGGACTTCGGCTACGCGCTCGGCATCTTCGGCACGTTTCTGCTGTTCGACTCGATCCAGTTCGAAACGATTTTTGCTGCCGCGCCCGAGCATGCGGAGACCACGCTTCATCTGTTCGGTGCCGAATTCCATGCCCTGACCGTGATCTGCCTGCTGCTATTCGTCGGCGCCATGGGCAAGTCTGCTCAGATTGGCCTCCACACTTGGCTGCCCGACGCTATGGAAGGTCCGACACCTGTCTCCGCGCTCATCCACGCGGCCACCATGGTTACGGCCGGCGTGTTCATGGTCAGCCGCATGTCGCCGATGTTTGAGTTTTCCGATGTGGCTCTGGCAGTGGTCACGATCATTGGGGCGACCACTTGCTTCTTTGCCGCCACGGTCGGCTGCTTCCAGAATGACATTAAGCGTGTCATCGCCTATTCGACCTGCTCGCAGCTGGGCTACATGTTTTTCGCCTGCGGTGTTTCGGCCTATGCGGCCGGCATCTTTCACCTGACGACCCACGCCTTTTTTAAGGCCTTGTTGTTCCTCAGCGCGGGCTCAGTGATCCACGCTATGTCGGACGAGCAGGACATGCGTAAGATGGGAGGGTTATGGCGTCTGGTCCCCGTTACGTATGTGCTGATGTGGATCGGCTCCTTATCCCTCGCAGGAATATGGCCCTTTGCGGGCTTCTTCTCCAAGGACATGGTGCTGGAGGCAGCCTATGCGGCCCATTCTGCCGTGGGCAGCTACGCCTTCTGGCTCGGCATCGCTGCCGCGTTTATGACGGCGTTCTACTCCTGGCGGCTGTTGATCATGACGTTCCACGGTAAGCCGCGGAGTGATGAAACGGTCATCGCCCACGTCCACGAGTCGCCCAAGGTCATGCTGATTCCGATGTCCGTGTTGGCCGTGGGGGCGGTCATCGCGGGCTTTGCGGGCTACAACGCGTTCGTCGGCGATGGGTTGGAAGCGTTCTGGCGCGGGTCGATCTTTGTGCTGGACAGCCATACGGCGCTGCAAGATGCCCACCATGTCCCGACTTGGGTCAAGCTGTTACCGCTGGTCGTGGGCATTGCTGGCATCGCCACGGCTGTGGCGCTTTACGGGATGTTCCCGGCGACTCCTGCGCGCATTTCGGCGTGGCCAGGTAGGCTCGGCCAAGCCTTCCGAGCGGTGTACACGTTCGTTTACAACAAATGGTACTTCGACGAACTCTATGATTGGATGTTCGTGCGCCCGGCCATGAGCCTCGGCCGCAATCTCTGGAAAACCGGCGACGGCGTCCTCATCGATGGCATGGGTCCCAACGGCGTTGCCGCGACCGCACTGGAGATCGCCCGGCGCACAGTCCGTTTGCAGACCGGTTACCTCTATCACTACGCGTTTGCCATGCTGATCGGTGTGTTCGTCATAGTCAGCGGCTACCTCCTGTTCACTGCTAGCTAGGGGGTAGGTCGAGGTCATGAGCATCCCAATCTTGTTTCTGCTCTGGTTCCTGCCGCTGGTTGGGGCCCTGTTCATTTTCACCATCCGTGGTGAGAAGGAGATTGTCGCCCGCAACGCCCGTTGGGTGGCGTTGTGGACCTCCTTGGTCGTGTTCGTCCTGTCCTTGGGCTTGTGGTTCATCTTCGACCCGTCGACCCACGAGTTTCAGTTCGTCGAGCAGGCGGAATGGATGTCCGTCTTCGGCATTTCCTACCATGTGGGTGTCGACGGCATATCCCTACCGTTTGTCATGCTGTCGACGCTGCTGACGCCGATTTGTGTGTTGGCCAGCTGGGAAAGCGTGCGCGAGCGGGTCAAGGAATACATGATCGCCTTCCTCGTCATGGAGGCGATGATGGTGGGCATGTTCTGTGCCCTCGATCTGGTGCTGTTTTACGTTTTCTTCGAAGGCGTCCTGATCCCCATGTTCATCATCATTGGGGTTTGGGGTGGTCCGCGGCGGGTCTACGCCGCTTTCAAGTTCTTTCTGTATACGCTGCTCGGCTCCGTCCTGATGCTGATCGCCATTCTGGCCATGTATCTGGACGCCGGCACCACCGACATTCCGACGCTCCTCACCCACGATTTCCCGCGAACCATGCAAACCTGGCTCTGGCTCGCATTCTTCGCCTCGTTCGCGGTCAAGGTGCCGATGTGGCCTGTGCACACTTGGTTGCCCGACGCTCACGTTGAGGCCCCTACGGCTGGCTCAGTCATTCTCGCCGGCGTGTTGCTGAAGTTCGGCGGATACGGCTTCCTGCGGTTTTCCCTGCCCATGTTCACGGAAGCCTCCATTGACTTCACACCGCTCATCTTTGGTCTCAGCATTATCGCGGTTATCTACACCTCCCTCGTTGCCCTTGCTCAGGAGGACATGAAGAAGCTGATCGCATATTCATCCGTCGCCCACATGGGCTTCGTTACGGTCGGTGCCTTCACGATGACGATGCAGGGAGTTGAGGGGGCGATTTTCCAGATGCTGAGCCACGGCGTGGTTTCCGCGGCTTTATTCCTGGTTGTCGGCGTGGTTTATGACCGCTTGCATTCCCGCGAAATCGCCACCTATGGCGGCCTCGTCCACCGCATGCCGCGCTATGCGCTCGTCTTCATGCTGTTTATGATGGCATCGGTCGGTTTGCCGGGCACGAGCGGTTTTGTTGGTGAATTCCTGATTTTGGTCGGCGCATTCAAGGTCAACACGTGGGTGGCGGCCCTGACCGCTCTCGGCGTGATCTTGGGCGCCGCTTACATGCTCTATCTCTATCGTCGGGTCATTTACGGGTCGCTGACCAAGGACAGCCTCAAAAAAGTGTTGGACTTGAGCCCACGCGAAGTCGCGGTGTTCGCACCGTTGATCCTGATTGTGTTGTGGATGGGGATCTATCCGGCACCTGTGTTGGACGTCATGCATGCGTCCGTCAGTAATCTCGTTGACCAACTGGACGCGGCGCGGGCAGCGGCCGACGCCGCAGCAACCGCGACCACCGTGGTCAACCGTTGACATGGCTGCTTCGGCTTAGATCGCATGGCCTTCCGGAACGACCAGTGAATAGGCGCGCGACGCCAGTTATCCGCGGCAAGGAGAGCCCAAGATGACCGAAATGGCCTTGCCTCAGTTGGTCCCGGCCATTCCCGAGATCCTGCTGCTGCTCTCAGCTATGATTTTGCTGATGGTGGGCGTTTTTCAGCCCGAGCCAGAGATGGGTGAGGCGTCTGGCGCCACCACCCTGGTCAGCCGTCTGGCGCTTGGTGCCCTGTTGCTGGTTCTTTTCGTGGTGTGGGCGCTCGGACGGCAGGGGCCATCGGAAGCGTTCTACGGGCAGTTTGTGCTGGACGACTTTGCGGTCTTTTTTAAGATCTTTATCGTGATTGCGTCCGGCCTATGCTTACTCATGGGCCGCAACTTCTTGGAACAGTACCGCTTCGCTCGCTTCGAGTACCCCGTACTGGTTCTCTTCGCTACCGCCGGCATGATGATGATGGTGTCGGCCAATGATCTGATTTCCCTCTATATCGGGTTGGAGCTGCAAAGCCTCGCGCTCTACGTGCTGGCCGCCTTTCGGCGCGACGAACTGCGCTCCACGGAGGCCGGCCTCAAGTACTTCGTTCTGGGCGCCGTTGCTTCCTGCCTGCTGCTCTATGGTGCTTCACTCGTTTACGGCTTTACGGGATCGACCAACTTCACGGCACTTGCTGACACCCTCGCCGGATTCCAAGCCAGCGGTGACATTCCCGCCGGTATCGTGGTCGGCATCGTGTTCGTGATCTCCGGGCTTGCCTTTAAGGTTTCGGCGGTCCCGTTCCACATGTGGGCACCCGATGTTTACGAGGGCGCGCCGACACCGGTGACGGCGTTCTTTTCCGTGGCGCCTAAGCTGGCGGCCTTCGCCCTGTTCTTGCGAGTGTTACTGGACCCGTTCGGCCCGTTGATCGCGCAGTGGCAGCAGGTCATCGTCGTCATTTCCATCGCTTCCATGATCCTTGGGGCGTTCGCTGCCATCGGCCAGAAGAACATCAAGCGCCTCATGGCGTACAGCTCCATCAGTCACGTGGGTTATGCGCTCATTGGCCTTGCCGTGGGCTCCGAAGCCGGGGCTCGCGGAGTGATGATCTACCTCGTCATCTATGTGTTTATGAACATGGGGGTGTTTGCTTGTATCCTCAGTATGAGCCGTCGCGACAAGGCCGTTGAGAACATGTCTGATCTGGCCGGATTGTCGAAGACTCATCCGGCTATGGCGCTGGCGCTGGCGGTCTTTATGTTCTCCATGGCCGGAATCCCGCCCCTCGCGGGCTTTTTCGGCAAGCTCTACATCTTCCTCGCGGCCGTCGAGGCGGAGATGTTCACGCTTGCAGTGATCGGCGTCTTGTCCAGCGTTGTCGCCGCTTACTACTATTTGCGCATCGTCAAGATCATGTACTTTGAGGACGTGGACGACCCGCTGGATCGGCGCATCGCCCGGGAAGTGGGTGTCGTCATGATCGGCACCGGTGTGTTGATCGCGCTGTTCTTCCTGTTTCCCGATCCCCTTCTGACCAATGCCGACGCCGCGGCGAATGCTCTCTTTGCCAAGTGACGGTCACGTCCACCGGCTCGAAACTGCCACCACAACGGACCCGCGAGGTCGCGACATCACGGGCGGGGTTGTGAACTCGCTTCCGTCTGGGGATGTGCCTTCCGGCTTGTCCGCTGATCACGGTTTTGATCTGGTTCACTTGGGATCCGTGAGCTCGACCAATTCGGAGGCGGCGTCGCTCGCCGAGGCGGGCGCGACAGACCGCACCATGGTGGTAGCGACGGAGCAACTGGCCGGCCAGGGCAGGGGCGGGCGCGTTTGGCAATCGCCTTTCGGCAATCTCTACACGTCGACCGTGCTGCGGCCGGCATGCGCTGCCGCCGCGGCGGCCAATCTGGGGTTTGTTGCCGCCTTGGCCGTTTCGGACCTGGCAAAAGAGCTCGTGCCCGGGTCTCCTGCGATCGTGTGCAAATGGCCCAACGACGTGCTCGTCGATGGCCGAAAGATCGCGGGTATCCTGCTGCAATCCGCACTTGATCCCGACGCTCGGGTTCGGTGGCTCATCATCGGTGTCGGCATCAACGTAACCTGGGCGCCGGACTCGGATGTGGCGGCCTATCCCGCTGCGGCGCTGGCGTCTTGGTCTCCGGTCATTACTGTGGAAAGCGCCCTATCCGCCTATGCACGACGCCTCGATTTCTGGCTAAAGCGCTGGGAGCAGGATGGCTTTGCCGCTATCCGCCCGGCTTGGCTCGCGCGCGCTCATGGGTACGGTACTCGGCTGACTGTTCGCCTTCCCCATGAAGCCTTTGAGGGCAGCTTTCGCGACCTGGATGCTGATGGCGCACTTGTCGTCGAAACCGCCTCGGGGCTTCGGCGGGTTCACGCCGCCGACGTCTTTCCGATCACGGTTTGATTGGGGAGCCGAAGGCGCAATGTTGCTGGCCATCGATTGCGGCAACACCAACACCGTGTTCGCGGTGTTCGATGATGATGGCGTGATCCGTGGCGAATGGCGCGCCTCGACCAAAGCAGACCGCACGGCCGACGAAATCGGCGTTTGGCTGCATCAGGTTTGTGCCATTGATGGTCTGGATCGTAGCCTGATCGATGCGGTGATCATTGCGTCCGTGGTGCCGGCGGCCGTTTTCAGCTTGCGGATGATGAGCCGTCGCTACTTCGGCTGCGAGGCGCTTGTTGTCGGGGCGGGTACCGTCGATTTGGGCGTCGACATTCGCATGGACCACCCGGAGGAGGTAGGGGCCGACCGCTTAGTCAACGCCGTTGCAGCCCACCACTTTTACGGAGGCCCGCTCGTGGTGGTCGACTTTGGCACGGCGACCACGTTCGACGTGATTGATTCCGACGGCGGCTACCTTGGCGGCGCTATCGCGCCGGGGATTAACCTGTCACTCGAAACGCTCCACGCTGCTGCGGCCCGGCTGCCGCGGGTGGCTGTGGGCCGTCCGGATCGGACCATTGCGAAAAACACGGTCCAAGCTATGCGTGCCGGAATTTTCTGGGGATACGTGGGTCTTATCGAAGGTTTGGTGAAGCGCATGGGCGAAGAGTTTGGCCAACCGCTCACAGCCATCGCGACCGGTGGCCTGGCATCGCTGTTTTTGGATGCTTCACCCGTGCTCGAACGTGCCGATCCGGACTTGACGTTGAAAGGCCTGCTCTTGATCCACCAGCGCGCCACATCGTCACGATAACGCCAGTTGGATCGGTCCTGACGTTAGGAGCGTCGTGTCGTTGCATTGGCCGTCAAATACCCCAATCCTGGTGTGAGGACATCGACGGTCCATGCCCGCGCGAGCATATCATCCCTATGATCCACGGGCTTGGTGTCTGCTCCTTGCTGTCAATATATCCACCGTCTTCACAACCTCGGCAGCCCATGGCATACTCTAGTGCTCGTATAATTCTGATAACGCACCAAAGGGGAGAGACATGAGCGACAGACCCTTCAAAGTCCTCGGCATACAGCAGGTCGCCATCGGCGGTCCAGACAAAGAAAAGATGAAGAAGCTGTGGATTGATTCACTCGGCCTGACGATTACCGGTAATTTCAAGAGTGAACGCGAGAACGTCGACGAGGATATCGCGGCAATTGGCTCTGGCCCCTTGAAAGTTGAAGTCGACTTGATGCAGCCGGTGGACCCCGAGAAGAAACCCGCGGTCCAAAACACACCCCTTAACCACATTGGCCTCTGGATAGACGATCTTCCTGCCGCCGTGGAGTGGCTCTCCGCCAACGGCGTGCGTTTCGCCCCCGGCGGTATCCGCAAAGGCGCGGCGGGCTTCGATATCACGTTTCTGCACCCGAAGGGCAATGAGGAGCTGCCGATTAGCGGCGAGGGCGTTCTGATTGAGCTTGTACAGGCGCCGCCCGAGGTCATCGAAGCCTTCGCTAAGCTGTCCGCTTGAGTCCGGCGGAGCCGTGCCCGGGTCAGGATAGGCGGCACTCATCTTGCCCAGTTTGGCTTCCGCAGGAACGATCGCGTCCGGGATCGGAGCGCCATTTCTATTCCTGACCCCGAGCCGACAACGGCCCGCGCCCGCGATGTGCTTGGCGCTTGGGTGTGGGCGCCAAAGCCCGTGCCGGTCACGCATCCCAGTGGTTTCCTGGGCACCCTTGCCGAACTCGAGTAGGCCGAAGCGGTCGCCTAATCGTCAAGTCCATGTGTTCCCATGGGATGGGTGAGCGGCATTGCGGTCTATTTCATTATCTGGTGGCTGGTAATTTTCGCCATTCTACCCTGGGGTGTGCGGACCCTTGACAGTGAAGATGTCGTCCGGGGCCATGCGCAGAGCGCGCCGAAACGGCCCCGGATTGGCCTGAAAATGGCCGTTACGACTGTCGTGGCGGCTTTGCTTTGGCTAGTCGTGTTTGCAGTCGTCGAGAGCGATCTGATTTCATTCCGCTCATAGAAGACCGTGACCAGCGGGGCCCGCCTACATCGGCCGTATGGCGAAAGCCGATGAGAATTGGGCGCCTTCTCTCCGACATGTCAG
Source organism: uncultured Rhodospirillaceae bacterium (assembly GCA_964619055.1). Classification (GTDB taxonomy): domain Bacteria; phylum Pseudomonadota; class Alphaproteobacteria; order Rhodospirillales; family Defluviicoccaceae; genus CAYVUM01. The sequence goes on along the minus strand of CAZUDB010000051.1, from coordinate 8,955 downwards.
AACGAGACGCTGATGGGCTTTTTGGCTCGACGGAAGCTACAGCGGGTCAATATAAGCGAACAAAATCGAGTGTGGAGAACTTTGGTTGAGTTTTCAAGTAAGAAAGGCAAGATCAAAAAGACCTTGCCTGCGACTCCGCTCAGTTGATTTTTGCTCTTGCAGTGCGTTTTACACGCTTGCTTACTTTGTTCCTGGTGTTCTCCCAAAACCCGGGCCGTTGAGTTGCCAAAAAAGGCAAATCTTTGTTACAATCGAGAGTATAGCGCTCAGGAATGCGCGCGTCACGCTTTTTTTTGCGGAAATTCAGTCCCGGCACGCAGTGCGTCAGCACAAGCATGTAATGCCTCGCGAGGCGAAGTATCGTGGAGAGCCGAGGCGTGCTTAGGATGGCTGGCTTGCACGTTTTTTTCTGTCGTCATGCAGCGCCACCATTCACCCGATTGTTGCAGCTTCATTGGCAGCATGCTGCGCTGCATCATCGCGAGCCCGCCTTGCTGGCACTTCCGCCGGGCGGCGTTGATGTGGCCTCGAACTTTGCCCTAAAGTCCTGACGCTGATCTCCAGCCGGGTACGGTCGGTCGCTCGCCCCCTTGGTCGCGCCTGTCGTCGCTGCTCAAAAGACACCACCAGGACCCTTCCCCATGCGCTTGTCTCAGTACTTTTTACCCACTCTCAAGGAAACGCCCGCCGACGCAGAGATCGTCTCGCACCGGCTGATGCTGCGGGCCGGCATGATTCGGCAATCCAGTGCCGGCATCTATTCGTGGTTGCCGCTCGGACTTCGTGTCCTGCGTAACATTGAGCGGATCGTGCGGGAGGAGCAGGATCGCATCGGTTGTCAGGAGCTGTTGATGCCGACGATTCAACCAGCCGACCTGTGGCGCGAAAGCGGACGCTACGATGCTTACGGCCCTGAAATGCTGCGGATAAGTGATCGGCGGAATCGCGAACTGCTCTATGGGCCGACAAATGAAGAAATGATCACAGAGATATTTCGTGGCTCCGTTCGCAGCTATCGACACCTTCCTAAGCTACTTTACCACATTCAGTGGAAATTTCGGGATGAGGTTCGGCCCCGTTTCGGCGTCATGCGAGGCCGCGAATTTTTGATGAAGGATGCTTACTCATTCGATAGCGATGCTGCTTCCGCTCGCGTGTCCTACAATAAGATGTTTATGGCTTACTTGCGTACATTTGCTCGCCTTGGCCTTCGGGCCATTCCTATGGCTGCGGATACCGGTCCCATCGGTGGGGACTTGAGCCACGAATTCGTCGTGCTCGCCGATACCGGCGAAAGCGAGATTGCGTACCACGTTGCGTTTGCCGCCATGGACTGGGCAACGGTCGATTTTGACCCCGACGGTGATCTGCAGCCCCTCATCGATGACTTCACGGCGCGCTACGCCGCCACGGACGAGCAACGTGACGCGGCGGCCGAGGCCGCGCTGGGCGATGATTTGGTTGTGGGCCGCGGTATTGAAGTTGGTCATATTTTTTACTTTGGAACCAAGTATTCGAAACCGCTCGGTGCCGTCGTGACCGGACCCGATGGGGAGGAGGTTGCCGTCGAAATGGGTTCATACGGGATTGGCGTGTCCCGACTCGTCGGTGCAGTCATCGAAGCCTCCCATGATGAGGCCGGGATCATCTGGCCCGAGGCCATCGCACCGTTCCCAGTCGGCCTGATCAACTTGAAGGCCGATGACGACTCCTGTGCGAACGCTTGTGATGATCTCTACAATCGATTGTCCACCAAGGGCCTGGAGGTACTTTACGATGACCGACCGGATCGGGCTGGAGTGAAATTTGCCGAGATGGACCTCATCGGCGTGCCGCGTCAGCTCATTGTCGGGCCGAAGGGACTTGCCGACGGCACCGTTGAAGTGAAGGATCGGCTCACCGGGGAGCGCAGTAAGGCGACGTTGGATACCGCTCTCAACCGCCTCATGGGCTGATTGGCCAAGCCGCGTGGCGACGGCCCGCGGCCGAAATCGGATTGACACGAAGGAGTTCTGCCGGGTGTTTTCCCGCTTTGAATGGATGATGGCGTTTCGCTATCTGGGGGCCCGCCGCCAGGAAGGCTTCATCTCCGTGGTGGCTTGGTTGTCGGTTATCGGGATCATGATCGGCGTTGCCACGCTGATCATCGTCCTCGCCGTCATGAACGGCTTCCGCCACGATATCCTCTCACGAATCCTCGGCTTCAACGGTCACATCAGTGTTTTCGCGGGCCCCACGGGTGTTGCCGAGGATCCCCAGATCCTTGAGACGATCAGGACCCTCGATGGCGTCGTTCGGGTCAACGCCCTGGTGCAAGGACAAGTCATCGTTACTGCCAATGGAGTGACGCGTGGCGCTTACGTCCGCGGCATGCGCGAGGACGACCTTAAAAGCAAAACGCTGGTGTCGGAGAACATTCGCGTCGGGAGCCTCGACGGATTCGATGCGGCGCAGTCGGTCTTTCTCGGCATGCGGCTCGCGGAAGCGATGGGGCTGACCGCAGGTGACGAGGTAACCGTGATTTCGCCCAAGGGCAACGTGACCGCCTTCGGCACCATGCCCAGGGTCCTTAGCTATCCCGTGGGTGGAGTGTTCGAAGCGGGCATGACTGATTTCGACGACGGCGTGATCTTTCTACCGCTGGACGTGGCACAGGGGTACTTCCGTTTGGGGGACAATGTAACCACGCTGGAAGTGTTCATTGAGGACCCCGGGGACGCGTCCACGATCGCTCGCAAACTCCAGTTGGCCTTGGGCGACGATCTCCGTGTGCTCGATTGGCAGCGATCGCAGAATGCGCTGGTCAACGCACTAAAGGTGGAGCGCAATGTTCTGTCATTGATCTTGACCATGATCATCATCGTGGCCGCGTTTAACATCATTTCGGGGCTCGTGATTCTGGTGAAGGACAAATCCGGCGATATCGCAATCTTGAGGACGATGGGAGCCACCCGCGGCATGGTGATGCGGGTATTTTTTATCTCAGGTGCAAGCCTGGGCGTCGCCGGCACGCTCCTCGGCTTTGTGCTCGGTCTTACCTTCGCGGCCAATATCGAGAGCATTCGACAGGGTTTGCAGAGTTTGATCGGCACCGAGCTGTTCTCGCCGGAAATCTACTTTCTGGCCCAGATGCCATCGCGCATCGACCCGGCCGAGGTGACCGTGGTCGTTGTCGTTGGTCTGCTACTGTCGTTCCTCGCAACCCTCTATCCATCCTGGCGGGCAGCTCGAATCGATCCGGCGGAGGCGTTGCGCTATGAGTGACGCAGGGGCAACCGAGGCCGCGGACAAAGACATCCCGATGGTCCATATGGCCGGGTCCGACGGTGGTGCGGTCAATCCCGCGCTTGCCGCCCTGGTGTTGAGACTGTCCCAAGTCGTTCGGACCTTTCACCAAGGCGATGCCACCTTGGAAGTCTTGCGCGGTGCCGACCTGGATGTCGCCGCAGGCGAGATCATCGCGCTCACCGGTCCTTCGGGGGCTGGCAAGTCGACGTTGCTGCACATCAGCGGATTGCTGGAGCGCCCCGACGCTGGTGAGGTGGAGATCGAAGGGCAGGCCTGCTCGCGCCTGAGCGACGATGCTCGCACAAAGCTTCGGCGTCACAACATCGGTTTCATTTATCAGCGACACCACCTGCTGCCCGAATTCACCGCCGAGGAAAACGTCACGATCCCGCAACTCATTGCGGGTACCGCCTGGGGGGAGGCCAGATCTCGCAGCAAGGAGATTTTGGAGTGGCTGGGCCTGGGCCAGCGTTTGACCCACCGTCCCGGTCAACTTTCTGGGGGGGAGCAGCAGCGTGTCGCCATCGCCCGGGCCGTTGCCAACATCCCGCGCGTGCTGCTTGCCGATGAACCCACGGGAAACTTGGACCCGCAAACGGCGGAGGACGTGTTTGCCATGCTGGTGTCCATTGCGCGCACGGCGCGGATCGCCGTCGTGGTGGCTACGCACAACATGGAGCTGGCCGCGCGCATGGATCGCGTCATCCATTTCTCCGACGGGCGGTTGTTGCCGGGATTTGCCACCGCCGTGGCACCACCGGTCGCCCCACCAACGGAGGAGGAAGCGTTGCCAGGCGGTGACGGCGGGGCCCGATTCGCAGAGCCCGACGCGGCTGCGGCCCCGTCCCCATCGGCGTCTTAGACAACCCCGGCGCCGATCCGGAGGCGGCGCCTCGCAGCGACACGGCCAATCGCAATGGCCTGTCGTTCCCACTCCGTCCGGCCGTAGGGGTGGCGACGGAGGGGTCGTGACAGGCGTCAGATACCTGTGCGACCCTGACCACCATGACCCACGCTGACTTTGTTCATCTCCGCGTCCACACTGCATACTCGCTGTCCGAAGGGGCGATCAGGATCGGCGATCTGGTCAAGGCCTGCACGAACGAGCGGATGCCGGCGGTCGCCATCACCGACACCCATAATCTGTTCGGCGCCATGGAGGCGTCCGTGGCGTTGGCCAAGGCCGGTATTCAGCCCATCATCGGCTGTGCCTTACCGCTTGCCCGACGGGAGGCGGGCGGTGCCGGCGGGCGTCGCCGTCAAGCCACCGATGATATCGTAGTCCTGGCCCAGTCAGACCGCGGCTATCGCAATCTGCTGCAATTGATCGCCCTGGCACAGGAACCGGCCCGGGAGACCGGTATCCCCGTGCTTCCGTGGTCGGCGCTGACGGACCATGCGGATGGGTTGATCGCGCTCACCGGCGGACCGGATGGGCCCGTCAATCGGCCTTTGTCGCTGGGGCAGGCCGACGATGCGGATGCGGCCGTGGCTGAGCTGGCGGCGGCGTTTGCGGATCGCCTGTACGTGGAGGTGCAGCGTCACAACCTGGCAACGGAGGCCGCCGTCGAGCCGGCGTTGCTGGCGTTGGCTGAGCGCTACGGCCTGCCGATTGTCGCCACCAACGAAGCCTTCTTCGTGACGCCCGACATGTACGAAGCGCACGATGCCTTGATCTGCATCGCCGAAGGCACCCACGTCGCCGACGCCGACCGTCGTCACCTGTCCCCGGAGCACTACTTCAAAAGTGCTGAGGAGATGCGAACGCTGTTCGCCGACCTCCCCGATGCCGTCGACAACACGCGGCACATCGCGCGGCGCTGTGCGTTTATGGTCGAGCCCATCAAGCCGATCCTGCCGTCGTTCGAGCCTGGTACGGGCCTGGGAGAGGACGATCAGCTTCGCCTGAAGGCCCACCGGGGGCTTGAGGCCCGGTTGGACCGCCACGTATTCACGCCCGACATGGACGCAGCCGCGCGTGCACGCGCCTCCACCCCGTACCATGAGCGCCTGGCCCACGAAGTCGACGTCATTTGCCGGATGGGTTTCTCGGGATACTTCTTGATCGTTGCCGAGTTCATCCAGTGGGCACGGACGGAGGGCATCCCCGTTGGCCCCGGGCGTGGGTCCGGCGCCGGCTCGGTAGTGGCCTGGTCGCTGACGATCACGGATCTGGACCCGCTCCGCTTCGGGTTGCTGTTCGAGCGGTTCCTCAATCCCGAGCGCGTGTCCATGCCCGATTTCGACATCGACTTTTGTCAGGACCGCCGCGACGAGGTCATCGGCCATGTGCAGGACAAGTATGGCCACGATCGTGTTGCCCAGATCATTACCTTCGGAAAGCTTCAGGCCCGCGCCGTGCTCCGCGATGTGGGGCGGGTGCTCGGCATGGCCTATGGGCATGTGGACCGCATCTGCAAGCTGGTCCCCAACAACCCGGCCAAGCCCGTGACACTGAAGCAAGCGATCACTGAGGAGCCGCAGCTCCAGACGATGATCGCCGAAGACGAGGCCGTTGCCCGCCTCGTAGACATTGCAGGCCGGCTGGAGGGGCTCTACCGCCATGCTTCAACCCACGCCGCCGGTGTGGTCATCGGCGACCGGCCGCTTTCGGAGCTGATCCCTCTCTACCATGATCCTCGCTCCAGCCTGCCCGTCACCGGCTTTAACATGAAGTGGGTTGAGTCGGCCGGGCTGGTGAAGTTCGATTTCCTCGGCTTGAAAACGCTTACCGTTCTCGCCGAGGCCGTGAAGCGGGTTGCCGACAGCGAAGGCGTGAGCCTGGACCTCTCCAGCTTGCCGTTCGACGATCGCCCCACCTACAGCATGCTAGGGCACGGGGACACCGTCGGCGTGTTCCAGTTGGAATCGAGCGGCATGCGCGACGTGCTGCGCCGGCTGAAGCCCGACACCATCGAGGACATCATCGCCGTGGTGGCGCTCTATCGCCCCGGGCCTATGGACAACATCCCGAGCTTCATTCGTCGCAAACACGGCGAGGAGTCGGTGGACACCATCCATCCCGATCTCGCTGGCATCCTCAAGGAAACTTACGGCATCATCGTCTACCAGGAGCAGGTGATGCAGATCGCCCAGATCCTGGCCGGCTACTCTCTCGGCGGCGCCGATCTGCTGCGCCGCGCCATGGGCAAAAAGATCGCCGAGGAGATGGACAAGCAGCGTCAGGTCTTTGTCGACGGCGCGGTCGAGCGGTCGGTGGATCGCGGCAAGGCCTCTCACATCTTCGATCTGGTCGCCAAATTCGCCGGCTACGGGTTCAACAAGAGCCACGCCGCCGCCTATGCCGTCGTCGCCTATCAGACAGCGTGGATGAAGGCCAATCACCCGGTGGCGTTCTTCGCGGCCTTGATGAGCTTGGACGTAGACCATCCGGACAAGATCAGCGTGCTCCGTCGCGAGCTCAACAGGCTTGGCATCGTGCTGTTGCCGCCGGACGTCAACGCTTCGGAACCCACGTTCGCCGTGGAACGCCAGCCGGACGGCGCGCTCGCCATTCGCTATGGCCTGGCCGCCGTCAAGAACGTCGGGGCCGCCGCCATGGAAGCCCTCGTGGCCGTCCGGCGGGAAGGGGGACCGTTCCAAAGCCTCATGGACCTGGCCGGGCGCATTGATCCGGCTCAGATCAACCGCCGCCAGTTGGAGAACCTGGCGCGCTCGGGGGCGATCGACTCGCTGGAACCCAACCGCCGCGCGGTCTTCGAGGCGGCCGAAAGCGTGTTGCGTCATGCCGGCGGTGCCGCCGAGGATCGCGCTAGCGGCCAGATCGGTCTGTTCGGTCAGGAGGCCGCGGCGGCCTTCGAGTTGCGGCTGCCCGCCGTTGAGGAGTGGTCACCACTGGAGCGGCTCGCCCAGGAATTCGAGGCCTTGGGCGTCTACCTTTCCGCCCATCCGCTTCAGGCCTATGAGCGCGTGCTCAAGCGCGTCAAGGCCGTCCGGTGTGCCGATCTGGACGGCGAGGGCCTGGCACCAACGGTGACGATGGCGGGGACTGTCACCGCCAAGAAGGAGCGCACCTCGGTTCGAGGCAGCCGCTACGCATTCGTGGAGCTGTCCGATGCGTCCGGGACCTATGAGGTCACGGTCTTTTCCGAGCAGCTCACGGCTTATCGGGAGTTGCTGGAGCCCGGATCGTCTCTGGTGCTCAAGGTCAATGTCCAAGCTGATGGGGAGAGCCGCCGTCTCACGGCCCAATCCATCGAGGCCCTGGACGAGGTCGTTGGGCGCACACCCGCCGATGTGACGTTGGCGGTAGAGGGGTCCGATGCGTTGCCTGCGATCCATCGCGTGCTGAACCAGGCCGGCCCCGGCCGCGGGCGGGTCCGCCTCAATTCCTGGCTCGACTGTGCCACCGAGGTGGAGGTTGTCCTCCCGGGCGACTACGCCATCGACGCAACCACCAGCCTGCGTCTCCGCCAGATCGACGGCGTCGCCGAGGTTCGGGAGGTTTAGGGGAGGGCGTATGACGATCGACGATCGCGCGCGGAGTTGCTGACCAACGAGAAGGTCATCGCCAAGATGCTCGCCAACATCTCGGCCAAACGTCTTAGCAATCGTGAAGAGGTGGCCGAGACGATCGCCTTCTTTCGCTTCCGACAGATGCGGATTCCTCACCGGCCACGTCGTCCCAATCGCAGGTGGTTGGGCTTGAGGTGCCTTGCTGACCTACGTAGGGCGGATTTAGTTAACGTACCGAGCCGAACGTGGACGTTTGTGGACGAACGCATCCGGCGGGTTACGAGCGTCGCCCTAACCCGCCCAATGCGTTGATGTGAATAGCGAGAAGCGGACATCCGCAAAAAAAGCCACGTGCATCGTTGACGGCCGTACTGCGGTGGCAGCCGTAAGCGTCCGCACCGGGTCCGCCGTCCCGCGTCTTGCTCCTGTCCTAAGAGCCTTACGAAAACCGGGCCCAGGCCTTCTTGAAGCCTTCCATAATGTCACCCCACGCGCTCTCCATATCGGCGCGTCTCTTCTCCCAGGTTTCCGACGAATGCTTCAAACTCTCAGCCAGCTTGGCCTGCGCCTCGGCACGATAGCGCGACGCTTCGGCGATTTTCTCCGCATAGCGTTGCTGCATGTCGCCGCTCGCGGACTTCATCTCCGCCTCCGTCTTCGTGATGTCGGCGTTCCACTGGTCGATCTGTGTTTTGAGCTTTTCGACGAATTCATCGCGCGTCATGTGTCTGCTCCCAGGCTTGCTACTCAGGTTTGGCGTCGCGCCGATGCGCGCGCGCCCGGCTATCAAATTGTGTTCTGAGCCGGTTCGACAAGCGTTTTGGTCTCCCGCTTCCCGTTGAAGGTATCGCCGGCAAAGGGGCGCGGCTACCGGTTTCCGAAGGTTGCTTCGTAAACGACGAACAAGCTGGTGTCGTCTGATGCCTCATCAATGCGTCGGAAGCGCAAGCCATGATCGGCCGTCAAGCCCTCGATGAAATCCAGATCGGCAAAGTCCGCCCAGCCCAAATAAATGCGTCCACCAGGTTTCAGCACGTCGGCAACACGGGGAAAGAACTGTCGTACCGCGGTATTTCCCGGATCCCAGACCGACCTTTCCGCCAAGTTGATGGCCGGGTGATCGGTGTAGGGCGGATTGAAAGTGACAACGTCGAATCAAGAAACTCTCTCTCGCCGAAGGCTCGCTCTCCT
>CAZUDB010000050.1:0-26998 GCA_964619055.1 uncultured Rhodospirillaceae bacterium | reverse complement strand
GCAGAAACTACTTCCGCCATGCCGGCTACCCACACTCAATGTGAGAAAGCTCTAGCGCCAGAAGCCTAGAGTTTAGGGAGGTCCGCTGGAGCATTCATTCTTTATGACTGACGGCCAAAACAACCCTTCCCGTGCACCAGCGATTTAATCTAGAAATTGGTCTAGCTCGTGGAGCCGGGTCAAGATCAGGCTGCTACCTTACTGGTTTCACCGTTTGACCTTCACGAACGGCATGACAGGGCAACAGCACAGAAAGTGGCAAATACTGACCAAATGAGGTAATGCATCTAGTGCAAAAACGGATGGGGCTATGAGGGTCCAAGATGGTTGAACGAGGCTTAGAGGGTAGTGTCGCTGGGTGGCAGGAGGTACCGGTATCGAGCCTTCATGAAAGTGGTACGTCCGCAGATGTCATTTTTCTAGGCCTCCTCAAACGCTTACCTTCCGTACGTGTGTTCCGCCATCAAGGCGGCTCGCTATCCGTGGTTGCCGCCATTGATGAACTTGAGCGCCTGGAAACTCGCAAGGTAGTGAATTTCTCTGGCGATTACGAACGGGCCGCCTGGGTCCTTATCATGTTTTCGCCAATAGAAGCTAATGTTATCGCCGGTGCGATTGAGTGTTTCCTTCGAGACGCCGGTGTTAGCTGCCGTTTGATCTATCTCGTATTGCACCAGTCGATGGCCGCTCTAACGACAACGCCTTGTCTAAAGCAGTTGGTTGGGTTGAAGCCCGCAGCCACAGTGAGCGTGGGCGCCGCCATCGATGACGGAACGTGGAGGCTCTACCCGATCAGCTTGGACGGCTTACGGGATCCGGGTCGACTGCGCGATCTTCTTTCCCGCGGCGTTCAGCCAGGACCCGTTGAGGGTCCTGGCAACCTAGAAGGACGAGAAAAGTGGTTTCAGCGCCGATTCGGTGGCGACGATTGATCTCGCCCAACTAATCGAGATTGAGTCGCCACAGGCTGCGCCCATAGGTAGCGACCATCAGCGTGTTGTCGAGCCGGTGATAGACGATGTCGATCACCATCACGTTCGGCAAGTTGCCTGTGATATTCCCCCAAGTATCGCCGCCGTCGTCTGAATGGAAAACGCCGACGTCATTACACACGAAGACGAGATTGGGCGCTTTGCTGGAGATGGCGATTCCATGGTGGGGGACCCTCGGCAAACGCCCTTGATCGATGTCCTCCCATGACAGCCCACCGTCCCGCGAGCGAAACACACTCGCGTTTTCGAAGTTGGCGACGGTTGCATAAACGAGGTTCGCATCCTCTGGGCTGGCTTTTAGGCGCGTGATCTGGCGCCCTGGCAACAGCGGACCCGAAAGGTCGCCGCTCCAGGTGTTGCCGCCATCGATACTGCGGAAAATGCCGCCTTTTTCAGTGCCAACATAGATGATCTGTGAATCCGCAGCCGCCACCTCGATTGCGGTAATGATGCTGCCATCCAGAACCCGTGACACCGCAAACCATGTATCACCATCGTTCCGGGTTCGCCAGACGCGTTGGGTCCCCGTAAGAACGGTGCGCGGGTCGTTCTGGTCCATGGCGATGAACACCATCCACATACTTTGCCGTTCGGCGTTATCGACTGGAAGAGGCGAGACGTCCACCCATCCATCGGTCTGTCGGAACCGCAAAATACGCATCCTTTGTGACGACGAGAATAGGTGTAGCGGATCGGTAGGATCGATGGTTATCCAGCCGCCGTCTCCGCCGCTGATCATGAAGTGATCGTCGGAATTGCCGGACACCGTAATGTTGGTGCCGTTGTCCTGGCAACCGCCCCCATACATGCGGCCATCCGACTGTGCCATTTCCAAGTCGTAGTACATCGTCGTGGCTAGGTCGTTACTGCGGTTCTCCCACCTTTCCCCACCGTCACTGCTGGTGTCGACGCCACCGTCGTTGGCGGCATAGACAAGACCGGCACGTTCGGCAGGCATGACAAGGCGATGCTGATCGGCATGGGCGTATTGCGGGTCACCCTTATCGCGCCACCAGTCAGTCACCCGTTGCCAACTTTGCCCGCCATTGACCGTTCTATGAATGTCGACACCGCCGCATAAGACGTGATTGGGATTTGTTGGATGGACGACGATCGTGTTGTTGTAGGACATTTGCCGCTCTTCGGCGAAATGAAACCCTGAGATATCAACCCAGGTGTTACCTGCATCGCCCGATCGAAAGATGCCGAGAACCCTGCTCTGTGTATCGGCAAACTGCGCATATAGAATAGTAGTATTGGACGGTGCGAGGGCGATGGCTCCGCGCCCCATGTTGCTGGAATGCGGCAGGCCGCTTCCCAGGTGCGTCCACGTCTGACCGCCGTTATCGGAGCGCCAGATGCCGGAAAGAACTCCCCGCGCGCCGATCACCGTATAAATAGTGTTTTGCCGGCGGGGATCGAACTGAATGTCATGGCACCGATAGTGGCCAAACGTAGCAAAAGTCTCTCGGCGCCACGTACGCCCGCCGTCGTTAGACGTCCACATCCCATCGTTTCCGGATCCATGAGATACGCCGCCGAGGCGTAGATGGTTGGGGTCGAATGGATCAACCGCGATCGCCCCGATGCGTGTTGGAATGCCCGTCTCGGTGGAAGAGGCCAACAACTCCCAGGTATCGCCGGCGTCCATCGATCGAAACACGCCGACGCCTGGGTGAGAATCCGCCGACAGGTTCGCCTCTCCGGTGCCGCAATAGACCGTATGGGGATCGGTGGGGCTGTAGGCGAGAGAACCGATATTTAACGTCGGCTGCTTGTGCCAAAGGCTCTGCCAACTGCGGCCGCCGTCTGGACTGCGCCATATTCCGCCACCGGCCGCGCCGGCAATGATTCGATCTGGGTCCGAAGGATGACAGATCAGCGATGTCATCCGTCCGCCGATATTGGACGGACCCGCGAACTCCCAGCTCGTTTCGCCTAATGCAACGCCAAGTTCTGTGGCGACCCGGTCACGCTCTCGCAACAGCAGAAAGCTCGCCGCCTCCCGCGACGGCCAAGCCTCGCGGGAACGGAACCATTCGGCGCGTTGCTTGTGTGTCGAAAAAACAGGCTCGGGCGAGCCGACGACTGCTTTCTTGCGCGGTCCACTGGCAAGCTGATCTATATAGTTTTGAATGTTAATCGCCATTGCCCTGGTTCCTCCTGCTAGCTTTCGGTCCTGAAAATGGACCGTCGACCAAGTTGGTCGAAGACCAGGGAAAACGCGAGCCAAGTGGCCAAGAAGGCCAAGCATTCCAATGCGAACGAACCGAACTTGTAGAACAATTCGGCCGTCAGGAATGCCAGCGAAAGCGCCGGAGCCTCAAGAACAAGCAGACGCTTCAGACTGGTGTTGCGGATCATATGATACATGAAATTTCCTCCCTGTTTTTGTTCCATGCCTTCGAAACATTTACTCGTTCCCCTTAACTAAACCTTCCGATCACTGATTTGACCCAAACCGGAGGGTCGTTGCTGGAACCACTTATGCCGTCATCCAATTGTGAACATAATACTCTCGAAGCTGTTGAGAGGCTACTTGAGATATCGACTCGAGCTCTCGATACGCCGCTTCGGTCCGAGCCTTTTGTGAAGATCTCCCAGTGAGACAGAAACACCGCATTGACCTGGAAGATATCCCCTTCTTTAGCCGTCCAAAATGTCTCAGGTTGGCTAACTTGCGAGATCATTCTTTGCGTGTAGCAAGGTCTGCAGATGCCCCGAAAGCCGTCGTCGGCTCGCGACAAAGCCGGTTCCGGTGTAAATCGAGAGACTCCGTCGGTCGTTCCGGACGGACGCGCCGCCAGGCATAGAGGAGCAGGCGCCGCACAGCCGGTGATCACCGCACCGCGCTTCACCCCCCTTGACCCGGAGCGGGGATCGTGGTGCATACGCCGACGTTGACGTGGGCTCAGCCATGCGAATGCGACTTAAATGCATTCCAATGTGTTTCACGTGAAACACTTTAGACCGATTATAAAAACCGCTGCAAATGGTGGAAAGCTATGGCGAAATTTTCGCTTATCCACAATTAAGGGTCTAAAAATCGGACCAACTTGGTCCCCCAACGGCGCCGCGAACACCGGCCCGCAACCGCACGAACCACCACCGCACGGACCGCTTCGATGACCGACAACCGCGTTTACATCTATGACTGCACGCTCCGCGATGGCGCCCAAACTCAAGGGGTCGATTTTTCCGTGACGGACAAGGCCGCCATCGCGCGGGAGTTGGACGCCGTCGGCTTCGACTACGTAGAAGGCGGCTGGCCCGGCGCCAACCCCACCGATGACGGCTTCTTCGCCGACCCGCCGCCGCTGCACCGCGCCCGGCTGTCGGCCTTCGGCATGACCCGCCGCCCCGGTCGGAGCGTGGAGAACGATCCCGGGCTCGCCGCCGTGATCGGCAGCGGCGCGCCGGCGGTCTGTCTGGTGGGCAAAACCTGGGACTTTCACGTGGAGGTGGCGCTCGGCGCCGGCCTCGATGAAAACGTCACCATGATCGCCGAGTCCATCGCCCACGGTCGCACGCGCACCGAAGAGGTGATGCTGGACGCGGAGCACTTTTTCGATGGCTACAAGGCCAATCCGGAGTTCGCGCTCCGCTGCGTGAAGGCGGCTTACGACGCCGGGGCGCGGTGGATCGTGCTGTGCGACACCAACGGCGGCACCTTGCCCCACGAGGTCGAGGCTATTGTCGGCGCCGTTGCCGAGCACATCCCGGGCGATCACATCGGCATCCATTGCCATGACGACACCGGCAACGCGGTCGCCAACAGCCTTGCCGCCGTCCGCGCCGGGGCGCGCCAGGTTCAGGGCACGCTCAATGGGCTCGGTGAGCGCTGCGGCAATGCCAACCTGATCTCCGTGATCCCGTCGCTGGTCCTCAAGATGGGCTACGAAACCGCGGTTGACGCCAACGATATGACCCGGCTGACCCACCTGTCCCGCATGCTGGATGAACGCCTGAACCGGGCCCCCAACCGCAGCGCGCCCTACGTGGGCGAGTCCGCCTTTGCGCACAAAGGCGGACTCCACGTCTCCGCCGTCGAGCGTGATCCGCGCTGCTATGAGCACATAGTGCCGGAGCTGGTGGGCAACCACCGCCACATCGTGGTCTCCGATCAGGCGGGTCGCTCCAACATCCTGGCCCGGTTTCGCGACATTGGCCTGGACATCGATCCCACCAACCCGAAGATCAACGATCTGGTGGAGATGGTCAAACGGCGCGAGTTCGATGGCTATGCTTACGACGGGGCCGAGGCCAGCTTTGAGCTCTTGGCCCGCCAGGCCCTGGGCGGCGTGCCGGAGTACTTTCAGTGCACCAGCTTTCGGGTCATCGACGAGCGCCGCTGGAACGCGCGCGGCGAGCTGATCACACTCTCCGAAGCCACGGTCAAACTGACCGTCGCCAGTGAGCACTTCATGACGGTGGAGGAAGGCAACGGCCCCGTGAATGCCCTCGACGCTGCCTTGCGCAAAGTCCTGAACGGCACATATCCGCAGCTGGAGAGCGTGCGACTGGTGGACTACAAGGTTCGCATTCTCACCCCCGGCGACGGCACCCGTGCCGTCACCCGCGTGATGATCGAGAGCGCCACCGATCACGGCGAGCATTGGACCACTGTCGGCGTCTCGACCAACATCATCGACGCCTCCTACCGGGCCCTGCACGACTCCATCGTCTATAAGCTTTACCGGGACGGCGTCGAGGGTCCCGAAGTGCGGGCCGCCTGATCGGCTCATAATGGCGAACGCCTCCAGCGGCCGCGTTTGACAGCAGGACCACCATGGCCGGAACCGATGGCAGTCGGGAACGAAGCTCAGGTCCCGGCCCCGTTGTCATCCTGGTCGCCCCACAGCTGGGCGAGAACATCGGCATGGTCGCTCGCGCCATGCTCAATTGCGGGCTTACCGAACTTCGTCTCGTAACCCCGCGCGAGCCGTGGCCCAACGCCAAGGCCGAGGCCGCCGCCGCTGGCGCCGATTTGGTGCTGGACCGGGCCCGACTGTTCGACAGCACGGCCGCGGCCGTCGCCGACCTGCAGCACGTCTATGCCACCACCGCCAGGGATCGCGCGATGACCAAGCGCATCGTCACTCCACGCCTCGCGGCGCGGGAGCTGCGCGATCATGTCACATCCGGCGGCAACGCCGGCCTGCTGTTCGGGCGTGAGGCCAAGGGCCTTCTCAACGATGATGTGGCTTTGGCCGACACGGTCATCATGGCGCCCCTTAATCCGGCATTTATGTCGTTGAACCTGGCCATGGCCGTTCTTCTCGTCGGCTGGGAGTGGTGGATGACGGCAGACGAAACGCCGGAGCAGAGCCTCGCCATGCCGAAGGAGACAGTGCCCGCGGCCAAGCAGGACCTGATCGGGCTGTTCGAGCACCTGGAACAGGAGTTGGATGCCTGCGGTTTCCTCCGCCTGCCCGGCAAGCGCGAGATTATGGTGCGCAATCTGCGCAATCTGTTCGGCCGGGCGGCACTCACCGTGCAGGAGGTCCGGACATTGCGAGGTGTCATCGCATGCCTCTCCGACCGGCGCCGGGGTGCGGGATGAGGTGCCGCGTCGCTCTTCCCCCGCCGCAGTGCTACAGTGCGCCCGCAATGATGGGGCAGGACTGCACCAGGACGAGAACGGGGAGGGGACCGTGAGCGGATTGGCGCGCACTGCGCGGACCGGGGTCCGCGCTGCCAAGCGGATCCTGCGCCGGATGCCGCGCGACAGCGCACTGCCGCCGGCCCTGTTGTTCCATGCGGAGAAGAATCGCTGGTTCGTGGCCAACGGGGTCGAGCTGTTTGAACTCGAGCACGTTGGCGATGTGGATGTCCTCGCCAGTGTTTGCCCGTTGAGCGTCGCCGACGCAGATGAGTTGAGCCAGTACCGATTAGCGGGCGGGACGGCGCGCGTTGCCGTCGAAGGGGACAGCGGCCTGACGATCGCGTTGACGGCGGCCGACGGCACGGCGTGCGATCCGGTCACCATCGCCTACAATTCTATCTCAACGGCGCACGTGCGCTGGGTCAAGGGCGCCTACCGTGACAGCTGGATTGCAGCGGAGGCGGCCCTGACGCTCGATGGGGTCATGCGTTACAGCATGAACGCCTATCTGCCGGCGGGCCCGGCCCTGATGCCAAAACCACTGAGCCTCTTCGGCGACGGCGTAGAGTCCGTCACCGTGACCCTGGAGCGGGGTGCCCAGACCACGGTTGAGGTCACGTCTTTCGCGGACCGAGCGCGCGTCATCCTCAATCTGTCCTGCGCGGAGGAACCCGCCGCAGGGCCGGGCCTGGAGTCGCGGGCGCTCGGCTTTGTCCTTGTCTCCAGCCGGGTCAACGATGAGCCCTGGCAGCCCTACCGTCGTGAGCCCTGAGACCGGTGCCAAGGGGGGCCGAGAGCAGACATGAGCGCCGATAAGCTACGCCTGCGACGCCTGGGCCAGAACCTGCGGACGTTGAGTTCGGCCTTTGCGGAGATGGCGGCACGGCAAGCCGCACTGCAGCAAGACCTCGCGATCCTGCGTTATCGGGCAACGCACGCTGACGGTCACGGGGAGGCCGCGTTGTCGGCGCCCGCGGCCATGCCGGAACGGCGCCGGGTGGCGTTGATTTCGTCCCTTTCGGAGCCATCGGCTGCATCGCGCGCGGTGTTGCTGGCGAAGCTTTACGCGCCCGACTGGGACGTGGAAATCCTGGCGCTGACGGATGGCGACTGGGAACACAGCGGATTGCGGGACAGCGTGTGGGAAGCAGCGGCCGTGCGAGTCCTTCCGATCGCGTGTTTCCGGGCGTTCTTTGCCGACGCCACCGTTCTTGCCAGCTGCGCCCGCTACGATCTGGTGCACGTGCTTGGCCCGCAATTGCCGGCCTTGCTGCTCGGTGGCCTCTTAAAGCAAGCGCTCACCAGCCCACTCCTGATCGACGCAGCACGGGCCAGTATCGGCTCTCCGGCCGACCATCCGGCGAGGCTAACGAGCGACTTGCCAACGCTGGATGCGACGGCGTTTGTCTCCCCAACCGATGAACGGGCAGTGCGGCTGTCCGATGAGCTGCTGGCTGCGGCCGACACGATCACAGTCTCCACCACTGCGCTGCGGGCGCGCCATGGCGGCCATCTGGTTCGCCCCGTCGTGGAAAGGCAGACGCTGAGCGACCTCCAACACGGTGACAACGCCGAAAGCAAGCGCCACCAGGTGGCCCGGGCGGCGCTTGGCATCGGCACC
Organism: uncultured Rhodospirillaceae bacterium; assembly: GCA_964619055.1. Lineage (GTDB taxonomy): Bacteria > Pseudomonadota > Alphaproteobacteria > Rhodospirillales > Defluviicoccaceae > CAYVUM01. Next base: position 18,780 of record CAZUDB010000050.1, on the reverse strand, counting down.
TCCGATTTCGCGGTTCTCATGGTGGCTGATGGACGCTCATCGGACCGTCTGCTCGAGGTTGCGACAGCGCTCGCCGCGCTGTCCGATCCCGACCTTCAGGTCCGCCTCGTTGCCGAGGCCGAAGAACAGGGCCTTGAGAAACGCCTGACAGGACTCCCCGGCGTTGCCGTGGTCGGGTGCCAGGCGGATGTTGGCATTGCGGACAAAGCTATCCTGGCCGCGGCCGATGTGATCGTGCACCTGGCCGACACGGCGGCCGAGGCTGCGCTAGACTGTTCAGACCGGTTTGTCTCCTCCATAGCGGCCGGCGTTCCCATCGTCACGGAAGCGAGCCCGGCCGTCGCGGACCTGGCCATGCCCGGCGCGTTGATCCCGGTCCCGTTCCCGGACCTGGCCATTACCGTTGCCGGCCTCAAGCATCAGCGGGACAACCGACGTGCCGAAACCGCGCACGTGCTGGCCAAGAGCGAATTCAGTCTTGCCGTCAACCGGGGTCGACTCATGACCGCCGTTGACACGGCGATCGAAACTGCCCGCACCGTCCGATCGGCTGCCGTGAAGGCGGGTGGCGCGCAGCCGGACTTGCAAGCCCTGATTGAACGGGCGAGCGAGCTCTATCGGGCCGGCGATGGCGGCGAGGTCGCTCCAGCGCGATCCGCTGCACCTCAAGCAACGTCAGCGGCTGAGACATCGCTAGACCTAGTCGTCCTGCAAGCCGTCACCGATGGCGCCCGAGCCCGCTCCCGCGCAGACCGGTTGATCCACGTCCTTATCGACGGCCGTGCCGTCAACCGGGTGCTGGATGTCTTGGGGCCTGTCGCCTTGCCGGATTTGGCTGCGCCGTTGCGGGAGGCAGGCCCCAACGGCACGCACGAGAGCCGGCAACGCCGGCGCATGCTGGCGGTAGAAATGCTCGATCGTACATTCGGCCTTGCTGATCAAAAGCGATGGCATCGACGCGCCATTTGCTGGGGATGGCAGCCGGGTCAGACCAGCGCTGGCGTGACCGTGGCCGGCCGGCACGACTTCCCGGCGCTGGTTGCGGCGGCTTATGAAGCCTGGGGCCCATCGCCGGCGGGGACGATGATGGTGGCGTCGCCCAGCGTGGAGGGGCTCGCCGAGGTGGTGGACGGGGTGCGACCGAGCGCCCTTATGATCGACCTGGCCGAACCACCGGACTGGGCGGGGCTGGCTACGCCGGACCGCGAGCGCCTGGAACACCTTTATCGTCAGGCCTTTGTCCGAGCCGACGTGGTGATTGCGGCCGATCGCGAACTCGCCGCCACGTTCGAGGAGATGGCCGGCACCATCCGCCTAGTCCCGGACAGCGCGTTGGGCGAGGCCGGGTTCGGAGGAACGCTGTTTGGTTGGCTCAAAGGTCGCTAGCCCTGCCCGAACACCCCGCCTGATTGGCCGCGATCAGAACCGTTCGGCGAACCAGATCGCCGCCCTGGAGCCTGCCTTGATCATGGCCGAAAGCGGCCGGTACGCCAGCGCATCGCGGGCGCCGTGCGCGACGGCGGTCTCGCCATGCTCGACCTCCTCCCGGCGGTACTGCTCGCAGAGGTCGCGAAGCTCAGCCTCTTCGTCGCCCAAACTCTCGACCTGGCTGGCATAATGCTCGTCGATCACCTCTTCGACCGCCTCCGTGCAAGCCATGGCAGCCCGGGGACCAAGCAAGGCCGTCCCGGCCCCAAGCGCAAAGCCGGCCACATGCCAAATCGGCTGCAGCGCCGATGGCCGAACCCGGCGGTCGGCCACCAGGCGCTCGAACGTGGCGAGATGTTGGCGCTCCTGGGACCACATTCGCCGGAGCACGGGCCCGACCGCCCGATCGTGGCCCAACACCGCCAACTGACCCTCATAGATCCGGACCGCGCCGTACTCGCCGGCGAGGTCGACCCGCAAGATCCGCTCCAGACGCTCGCGCGCCGTTGGGTCGCCGGGCAGGCGCGCCGGCCTGCGTCGCGCCGAATGGCCGGGTCGCACGGTCATGACGGGCGCACTTTCGCGGCCTCGCGAATACCGATCCAACTCAGCACCGCCAGGGCCAGCGACAGGAGAACGTTAATCTGGGCGAGCGACAGGCCAAAGATGCGAAAGGACACCTCATCACAGGCCGGCGGCGGAGGCCCCGCCAGCATCTCCTGGAAATCCTCCGTCGACAACGTATCCGGCAAGGTGGTGGGCAGCGTATCGACACCGCAGCCCGGCAGCGATGACGTCCACCAGTGCTGTTCGATACCCACGTGGAACATGGCGAGGCCTGCGCCCAGGACGAACACGGGCACGCACAGGATCATCGCTACGCGCCGCTGAGCGGGTGGCAGCAGCAGCGCCGCCAACCCCAGCAGCGCCGCAATGGCATAGGGGACGCGCTGATACAGGCATAGGATGCAGGGCTCGATATCGAAGACTTCCTGAGCGACCATCACGGCCGTCAGCACGGCACCGCTGACGCCGAACACCACCATCGGCACAAGCGCGGCAAGCCGCTCCGCCCAGGCGCCCGGGGCGAGGGGCTTGGCGGTCACCGATCGGGCTGCACCATCCATCTCAATGGTCATAACAGGTATTTGGCAACAACGAAGCCACCGAACAAAAGAAAAAAGAACAGGGTCGTCACCAAGGCCAGGTTGGCCTCCAAAAACCGCTTGATAGGGGGGCCGAACCACCACAACAGACCAGCCACCAGAAAGAACCGGGCACTGCGCGATAAGGCCGAGGCGATGATAAAGGTCAGGAGGTCCAGCTTGAAGACGCCGCTCGCAATCGTGATGAACTTGTAGGGAAACGGCGTAAAGCCGGCGCCGGCGACAATCCACGCCCCCCACTCCTGATAGCCGGCCCGGAAGGCATCGAACTTGTCCGCATGACCATAGAAGTCCAACAGTGGTTGCCCCACTTCCTGGTAGGCGAAGTAGCCGATGGCATAACCGGCAAGCCCGCCCAGCACGGACGCGACCGAACAGACCGCGGCCAGCAGCCAGGCGCGATCGCGCTGCGCCAGCACCATCGGAACCAACATCACATCGGGCGGGATCGGAAAGACCGAGCTTTCGATAAACGAGACGCCAGCGAGTGCCGGAATAGCATAGCGATGACCGGCCAGCTTCATGGTCCAGTCGTAAAGACGGCGCAGCACGGGGAAAATGGAGCTCCAGAGAGGCCGAGGACGGCGGCAAGGGCGGATCGGCGTGCGGTGTTCCGCGCTATGTATCAGGGCGGGCTTCCGCGCGCAACGCCGGGCCCGAGGCGGCCGGGTCAGCGGCCGGTTCCGCTTTCCGCCGCTTGACCCGGGCCCTGCCCCCCGTATGATTGGCGGAGGTGTGCCCTGGGCGTGGAGACCTCGGCCGGCTCACGCGATGTGCATAGCCCCTGTGGCGGAACTGGTAGACGCGACAGACTCAAAATCTGTTTCTCTTCGGAGAGTGGGAGTTCGAGTCTCCCTGGGGGCACCAGCACTTCGCAGACACGTTCGGATGACGCCGACATGTTAGGCTGACGCCGGGTGAACGACATGAAGGGGGCAAACGCGGACACCATCCCGCGGCTGTTCAAGCGGTGTCGGCTCTCAGTTGAGCGGAGGCCGCAGGCGGTCACGGAGGAGGATGGCCCGCCGCGGCGGATGGGCAGTGCTGCTCTCCGTCCGCAAATGTGCGCTGGCACACCGCATCAGCAGCACACTACTGGATAAGACCAACCTCCCGAAACAGCGTGTCCTTGTCCCAGACAACCCACGTCTGCGAGATCTTGCCGTCGCCATCATACTCGTCGATCGAGATCCCCGACCAACTGACTGCCTTTCCGGTTGGCGCCAACCCTTCGTAAGTGCCTTCTTGCTTGCCGCTGAAAGTCCAGTGCGTTGCAACCCGGTTGCCTTCGCCGATCTGCATGAGGATGTCGACCTTTAACCCAGGGAACGCGCCGTGATTGGCAGCCACGATTTTCTTCAGCTGGTCGAGGGTCACGCCCGTCTCGCCCTGGCCCGCCGCAATCGGCTCTTGGTGGTTCACGTAACCGTTCGCAAACAGATCGTCAGGGTCGACCGTGAACTTGCTGTCCCACCACTGGATCGACTTCCGAGACGTCGCCTTATACTCTTCCATCGTATCTCCTGCCTCGCTTGCTCTCGCGGTGCCGCTTCCCTGCGCCAGTGCACTCGTCAGCCCGGCAGCGAACGCCGCTAGTCCCAGCAACAGGACGGCGACCACTCCCACGGTGTGGAGGCGTGCGATCAAACATGCCATTCGCTCCTCCTTGCTCTTCTAGTTAATCTTGCTCGCGGTATCACGCACCTGTCGCCTGAGATTTCATGTTTGCCGTTGCCGCAGAGAGCTGGCCGTTGGCCGAGCCACGAAGTTAATCAAGGTACGTTCCGCCCACCGGCCGGCGTCAGGTGTCCTGTGCAGCCCGCCAGTCCGCCGGTGATCGACCGGTCTCCCGCTTGAAGGCGCGGGAGAATGCCTCTGGCGCATCATAGCCGACGCGATAGGCGACCTCGGCCATGCCAAGCTCGGTGTCGCGCAGCAGCAGGCGCGCCGCCTCGATTCGCTGATCGAGCATGTAGCGTTGAGGGCCAACGCCCATGATTTCGGTGAAGTGGGTCACGAAAGACGAGCGGGACATGCCGGCCGCATCGGCCAGGGCCGTGACCGGAGGCGGCGACGCAAGGCCTGCATGAATGCGCGCCAGAGCGCGGCCAACCCGCGGATCGGCCATGCCGGCGAGCCAGCCGCTGGGCCGCGGAGCATCTTCGAGATGCGCGCGCAGGGCCTCAATGAGCAACAGCTCGGTCAGTTGGGCCATGACAGCGCCGGCCGCGACCCGACCAGCCGTCAATTCCTGTGCCGCCTTGGCGATTGACGCCTCGATCCAGCGGAGCGTCGCGAGGTTACCGATGCCGATGACAAGGAGCTCCGGCAGCGTGTCGAGCAGCCGGCTCGGCCCCGCCTTGCTTGCAATGAATCCGCAAAGGATGCGCGTGCGTGCCCCGCCGCCGCCGAATTTGATTCGCGCGAGCCGATCCGCGCCAGCGGGCAGGAGCAGATCGTCGCCGGACACCAGCGACTGCCCCGGCTCGCTCGCCAGCACGTGAAGAGCATTGCATGGCAGGAACACGACATCGCCGCCCTTCGCCCTGTAGTGTTCGCGATAACCCTCGCGATCATCGAGGGAAACGATGGCCTCCCCTTCCGTGATGACGTGATATGCGATCACCTGCCTCGGCATCGGCATGAAGGGGCGACAGTCCTCCTCGGTGACATGCGCCGAGATGGCCCATGGCGCCGTGAACTCGGCATCAAGGAAGATGCCCCCTCCAAGGTCGAGGGATCTCACGATATCCGTGAGCGGATCATTGTGCATCGTACTTCGTCCGGCTTGAGCGTCCGCAGCATACCACACCCGCCCGCTGAGGGTCGCGGGTCGGACTGTGCTTGACATCGCCACCGCTCAGGAGTGGTTTGGGACCAACAAAGAAGCCAGACAGAGTGTCGGCTAAGAGGTCCGGTCCGGTGTGTGTGCGATGAAATTCACGGAGGATGACTTCGACGTCCTGACCACGGTGATGCGCTGGCGCCGGGACACACGTCACTTCAAGCCTGATCCGTTGCCGCCCGAAACAATGTCCCGGTTGCTGTCCGTCATCGATCTGGCACCGTCGGTCGGCAACTCGCGGCCGTGGCGGATTGTCCGCGTCCGCGATCAGGCACGCCGGGCTGCGATCGCGGCCGTATTCGAGCGGGCCAACGCCGCAGCGGCAGCGCGCTATCAGTCAGATACACGGGCCGAATATTGCCGGCTGAAGCTGTCAGGGCTGAGGGACGCACCTGAGCACTTGGCGTTCTTCACCGAACCCCAACCCGCCGAAGGTCGGGCCCTGGGCCGAGTGACCATGCCCGCGACGGTTCAACTTTCGACCGCAATCGCCGTCCACACCTTGTGGCTCGCGGCCCGCTCTCTCAACGTCGGCGTCGGCTGGGTATCGATCCTGGACCCCGAGGCCGTGACGGCCGTACTCACCGTGCCCGATCACTGGCAGCTGACCGCTTACCTTTGCGTGGGCTGGCCGGAAGCGGATGACGACCGCCCGCTGCTGGACCGCGTTGGCTGGCAGGCGAACGTGGCGGCCGAGCCGATCGACCGTTAACGGGCCGCCGGCTATCGCGTCGGACGAATGAGAAACCGTTCGGGGCGGTGCCGAGCCCCGTCCCAGCTCGCGCTACTTCGGCAGGGCATTGACCATCAACTCGAACTTGACGCGCACGCCGCTGAGTTCCCGGTAAAACGCGATCAGCTCCCGCCACGGCTGGGCGATCCGCCCAAGACCGGTGAGCGCGGCCACAACTGTGCCGATGTCGGTCTCGCCTTCGAGCACCAGCCAACCGCCCAGCATCAGAATGCCGACTGTGCCAAGGCCGTTGATGATGTTGAGCGCGAACTTGGAGGACAACTTGAAGATGAAGATCTTGCGGCGGGTTTCATAGATACGGTCGAAGTCTGCGAGGATGTCCTGCTCCGCCACCTTGATATCCGTGGCAACGATCGCGCTGGTCGCTTGGCGCAGAAGCTTGACCCGCTCCTTGATGTTCCTGTTGATGTGCTTTTGGAGCACCACGACGATGATCGCCTGCGGGATCACCACAGCCGCGGCGAAAAAGCCGAGTTCGGGCTGACTGGCGGCGATGAAGGCGATGACGCTCAGCAGCGTTCCGATCTGCATCAGGGGGGTCGAAAACGCCGCGCCCGTGAACTTGCCCACCTCCTCGGACTCGGCGGTGATCATGGAGGCGAGCGTGCCGCGTGCCAGGGGGGGGTCGTCTGATGGCTCCTGGCGCTGCAGGTCACCCTGGTAGACAACCGTTCGGAGCCGGCGGATGACGCCCTCACTTAGGATCGAGCTGCGATAGCCCATGATGAACTTCAGGCCGCCGCTGAGGATAAGAACTCCCAGAAACTGGGCACCGAGCAGCAGGAGGTCATCGACGCTGATGTCGCCCGACAGCCCGTTGATGATGTCCTTTTGGTATTGCAGCGGCGCCGCCGCTAGCATGGCAACGGCGATCGACAGGATGATCAGGACGATCTGCGCACGCCCGGTGGCGTGCCAGATTCGGCGGTATAGCTCGAACACGGATCGACTCCCCCGCCTTCGCTTGATCGGAAGGCTCTACACGGGATGCTAGCACCGGACATGGAGGGTGTCGACGGATGGGCGGTATGGGTCAGGCAGCGCAGGCGACTCTCGTGCTCACCAGGCGAAAATCACCTTAGGCTGCTCCGAGTCCCGCATGTTGTAACTGACCCGACACTGCGGCAGCCGCTCCGGGCGAATGCCACGGTCCATCATGTAGCGGCGGACAGCGTTGGTGCGCGCCGTGGCCAGCTCGGTTAGTTCCTTCTTTTCCGTGATGGTGAGATGAGCCGGTGCGTATGTGGACCCGCTTCCAGTTGCCGCCGGTTTGCTTTCGCGGTCGCCAGATCCCGAACGGACGCCGGAGCCCTGGCGGCTTGATCCGGCACGGCCGGAAAACACGGCGGCGTAATCCGGCCGGGTCGCCTGCCCGCATACACCCACGTTCAAGGTCGATTTCCGCCGCAGCAGGTCCACATAGCGGTCAACCACAATCATCGTGCGCTGATCAAGCTCCGCTGCGCCCGGCTGGAAAAAGGCCGGCGCCAGTTTAAAGCCGTCCGCTCCCTGGTAATCGCCGGAACCGAACAAGGAGCCGATCAGGCCGGTGAGCGCCGTCCGAATGACGTCACCATAGCCGATATCGGGCTCATCGAGCGTGCCAGCTATTGGAAAGGTCAGGTCGATGCGGCCACGGCTGTCTTTCAGCAGGCCGACGGCGAATTCCACGGGCAGGCCGATTTTGTCCTCCATTTCCCGGCCGTACTCATCCGTGGCCGGTTTTAGGAACAGGTTGGACACCATGACCCGAAGTTTACCGCGAAGGGCGTTGCCCTCGGCGCGCGCGGTGAAGTCCGTATCGAGGTCGCCGCCGTTCAGATCCATGCCGATGGCGTCCCGGGCATAGGGCGAAAACGTCGGCAGCGGCAGCTGATCAATGTTGACCTTGACATCGAAGTCCGGCGTGGGTTTCAGCGGCGTTGCCCAGCCGGTCACGTTAATGCGGGACGATTCGAACATGCCCGCATGGATCGCCAATTGCGTGCGATCATTGGGCTTGCTGGTGTCGACGTTGTGGATTTCGAGTTCATTGACGGTGATCGGAATGATGGCCGGCGGGTCAACGGAGGTGTCGGTGAAGCTGATCACGGAGCCACCACCAACTTGAGCGTGGAGGATCTTGATGGGGCTGCCACCGGCGGACGGCGCCGACGCGGCCCCGCTGCCCGGCTCGGCCTCGGAGACCGACCCGTCACCGCCACCAAACGCGGCCGGCAAGCGGTCGGAGATATCGGCCTCAAGGGCGCCAACGAGCACCTCATCCAGGATGATCGTGCCCGTTTGATCCGTTCGCAGACCACTGACGTTCAGCGAACCCACATTGAACGTTGCCGCCGGTTCGATGGCGATCTCCGCCGTGGCGCCACTCAGGGACAGATCCAGGGACGTTTGGTATTGCGGGTCGGCATCGGACAGGGTCGCCGAGGTCTCGTTCAGCGTGAGGTCCAGAGCATCGAGCCCAACGGTCATGGCCGGCAGTCCCGATCCCGCCGGAACGTCGGCGGTCATTCCAGCAAGGTTGGCCCCCCCACCCACATCCAATCGAGTGGTCGCACCGGCCACGTCCGCCGCGAGATTCGGCAGCGATACAGCAATCTGTTCCGCCACCACCGCCACCGCGCCTCCGTCCTGCGGCACCTCGGCCTCAAGGCCGTCAACACGGGTTTCCAGCCCGCCCTTGACGTTGATGGCGTCACCGGCGAGCTGCGTGTTGAGGCCAGTCAACGTGGCGGTCGCGCTCGCGATGTCCACGTCTGGTCCGGGCGCGCCGTCCGGGCCGGTGAGCGCGAGCCTTGCATCGCTCAAACTGGCGGCACCGGTGGCGGCGATGACCACGTTGGCGCCGGCCACGTCGATGGAAACCGGCGATAAGTTAGCCGCAATCTGGCCGGCAGACAGTGGCAAAGGGCCGCCGAGGCGAACACCGTCGATGCGCAGATTGGGGCTGGACGTCAACGCAACGGCACCGTCCGCGGCCAGACGAAGGGTGGTTTCGGTCACATCACCGGAAACCGACGCGATCGCCCCCTCGGCGCCACCGACTACGGTGGTGATGTCCTTTAGGGCCAGCGAGAGCTCGGCGGCCACATCCAAGCCACCATCGTCGGCGGGTGAGACATCGACCCCCACCATGTTCAGGTTGCCGGTGGCGACGGTCACGGACGTGCTGTCATCCGCTCGGGCCTGCAGGCCCTCGATCGTCAGTTCAGGATCGCCGACGGCCTCGTAGGCGCCCTTACCGTCCCCTTCGATCAGGTAATTCTGCAGGTGAACCTGAAGGTTTGCCACCTCGACAGCGGCGCCATCACCCGGTGCGGCGGCAAAGCTTTCGAAGGCCGTGGTGAGGTCGCCCGCAAATTCAAACTCGCCCGTCGGACGATAGTACTCGATACTCTTTAGCGTCACGTTAGCGCTATCGAGCGCCATTGACCGATCATCCGGTGTTACCAGCCGAAGGCCATCAAGCGCGATTCGCTGCACACCGTTCAAGGCGATCGTCTGATCCGCCATTATCACGCCGAAATAGTTGGAGCGAGTTTGGATCGTACCCTCAATGACGTCGAATATCTGAGTTCTAAAATCTTCACTAAATCTCAAGTAGCGGCGAACTTTTGCCAATTCCACTTTTTCAAGCTGAAACTGCAACCCGAAGATCAAGTCATCCGAAAATGGGCGGGCACGGGCATAGACCTTGAGAATCGCGCCATCCAAGTTGCCCTTGAACTCGATTGTGCCCGGTTCTTCCGGAACCCAGGTGTGAAAAAGGTGAACGTCAAAGTACTCCAAAGCAATGACGGCCGGTTCACCCTCAATAAAGCCGTCGATAATGAGTTTGCTATCACGAAATTGAAAGTTTTGAATGCCGGCGTCCCATGCCCTTTCGGCATCTTCCTCGATCTCTTCGGGCTGTTCTTCACCTGTGATGAACTGGGCCGGATCGATGCCGTTGATGGTGATCTGGCCGTCCGGGCTTCGCGCAAGCACCAACTCGACACCTTCAATAATCACGCGCTCGGCCAACGCTTTTTGCTCAAACAGACTCAGCAGATCGATATCAAACACGATATTGCCGATGAGGCCCCGGTCTGCCCCACCGGCAGAGAACTCGACTGGCCCCATAGACACTCGCCCCTGGGGAACATTAATGTCGATGGTGCCGATGCCATGGGTTTCGATGCCAAGCTTGGCGAGTTCGCGCTCAGCCACATAGCGAACCACGTACTTGGGCGCCACGAGCACGACTAAGGCGAGCACGATAACGATGCCGAGCCCGATGAAAAGCCAACGACGACGGCGTTTTGGACGAATGGGTTCGGCACCCTTTCGGACATCAGGTGTGTCGGCCGCCGATTGATCCGGCGGGCCACCCGCTGGCTTCTCGATCATTGCTATGGTCCATCCCTTGCTCGGCTCCAGATCCACGAGCCCCTTATTGCACTAGGGCTTCACAGTCGAAGATGAGATCTAGGCGAGAGGGACGCAAGCAATCTCAGCTGGCGAACGACTTCAGTGGTCAGAAGCTGTCGGCAATGGTCGGGAAGGCAACCATGATCGTTTCACCGCGAAGGCGATACTGGCAGGCGAGCCGCACGTCCGGGTGATCCACCAACCCGTCGGCCTCCAGGTCGCGCGCGCAAGAACCGGCCAGCCGACTCGCTTCTTGATGCAGCCGCTCAGGTGTCGTCAGTGGTGACAGCGTTTCGGGTCGACCACAGGGATAAGACACCTCAACCCGGCAGGCGCCACAGTCGCCCGTGCGACAAGAGAACAGCAATGGCACGCCGTGCGCCCCTGCCAGCTCCAGCAACGTCGGCGTCGTGCCGGGCGGGGTCTCGACCGTCAGCGCGCGTCCTTTATCCGGCCCCGCATCCGACCAGCGGAATGTTACAGTCGCCATTGTTTCCCACCACAGCCTCATCACGCAATCACCGAGTCAAAAAATGCAATGCGGCGAGAGTTTTTCAACCCTTGCGCGGGAAGGCATTGAGGGGCAGGCGACGGAGCCGCCTGCCCGCAGGTGTGGTTATGCGTAGTCGTTGTCGACGATGGCCTCGGCCCGCCGGCACAGTTCCCGGCCGTAATCGGTCCAGATCCCCTGGCCCCAATAGCGATAGCAGCTGGTTTCCGCCGTGAGCAGGTGGAACAAAGCATTGCGATAGCGTTGTTCGTCGGTCTTGAGTTTTTTCTGGCTTAAAACCCGCTCGTTAAATTTGGCGCTGGCCCGGTCCATGGCGGTCAACACGTCGTCGTAGCCGTGGACCCAGGAGAGGTCGTTGGTCCAGGAACCGCCCTCCATGTGGAAACGGTGGTCAGCCTGACGACACTCCTCGATGACCTTGGCCAGCTTGTCCGGGCCATCACCCGGCGTCATCCGCGACCAGATCATGTTCTGGAAGATCGGCTGGATGATTGGAAGTTTGGAACGCTTCACGCCAGCGGCGAACAGGTGCTCGATGTACTCCGTGCCGTTCATGGCCGGCGTGTCCGAATGGGAGGATTCGCGCATGACCTCCATGAACTTTCCGGGAAACTCGTTCATCATTACGCCACCGTTTTCGCCATCGGCAATCTGGGTGACCAGCGGCGGAACACTGATGCCCGCGACCTCGATCCGGCTCATGGACTTGGCTTCGTAATAGGGCTGCATCTGTGCGACGAGCTTGGTGTCAGAGCCTTGGGTCTTGATGAGCGCCAGGATTTCCGCCTCCTCGCCCGTGGAGGAGCGGACGACGAGCCGGTTCGGGATATGGCGATGCGCGATGCCGTGACCGGTTTCCGGCTGCTCGACGGTGTGCTCCTGCACCAGCACCCACTGGAAGCCGCAGTCGACCAGCGTTTTGACGAACGCATAGGCCACATCGGGGTGGTTGGGCAGGGCCATCTCCGACGGTGAGAAGCCGCGCACCCGCTCCAACGCGGCATTGCCGAAGATGGCAGCGAAGTGGTGCAGAAAAGCTTGGACATGCAGGCGGTAATCCTGAACTGGCGTAGACGGCGCCACGGCATGGCCCCAAGGCATGCCCAACCATTCGACAGCGTTCCAGTAATTCGGGTTCATCGTGACGCCTTTGAGCGCGTCGATGACGTGATCTTCGCCCATGGCACGGAGCCCGTGTAGCAGCGTGCCGGAGTACTCCAACATGCAACGCGGGCGGTTGCCTTCTTGCACCAGCTGCGGCACGAACTCGCCAATCCGTTTATAACACCAAACGAACACCGGCGCGTTGTGGTTGTCGCCAATGCCCTGGTTTTCCATCATATGTTGCAGGTTGCTGATCACGGCCGCCGTTGAAAGATCACCGCCGCCTGCCGGGATTAGCGGCTGGTGTTGGTGCAGGGCGATCGCGAAGGCGGCCCGGATCGCGCCGAAGTCGACCCCGCTGTCGGGACGATAAACCTCTTTCTTCGCGGCGGCCTTCATGGCCTTGGTAACGGCCGTCTCTTGGCCAGCGAGATTCGGCAGACCATCAACGTATTCAGGCAGGTCCAACACGGCGGGCGCTCCTCACTCCTTGGGCGTGCGGCGATGCGCACTGCGATATTGTTGACGTGGCGGGGTGGCATCGCGTGGGATGTTGGTTCCCTTCGACCACACGGCTTGACGTTCCGGCGGTGCCCCCCTTGGTCGAAACCGTTACGGGGGGCGCCGTTGGCGGGCCCCCGATGCCCCTCAGCACGCCAGTCAAACAGGCTGCGCGTGTTGCCGCAAGGCGATTGTTCGGCGCTGCCGTCAACCGAAGGCGTTTATGGCGGAGCGGCCCGGCCTAGGCGCGAATGTTCAGGATCGACGAGAACACCCGTGCCGCGGACGTTGTGCCGACGACTCGGTTAAAGCTCCCCGGCAGGGTGCTGTACTGACCAAACATGTTGCGGTAGGAGCGATACAAACCTTCGGCGTGGCTGAGCGAATTGGCCACCATGGAGAGCTGGCTCTGGATCTGGGCCTGGGCGACTTGCTTGGCCCGCTCGCGTTCTCGGATCAGACCGAGGCGTTCCTGGGTGGTCCGCTCGATGGCGGCATCGGCTCTTCGCTCGCTGCGATCCACGACGCTTAAGGCAAGCTCGTAGCGGCTGCGTTCGAGGTTCAGCGTCTGTCGGGCAAACGCGATGTCGGAGAGCGCCCGGGACCGACCGTCGGCGTCGGCCAGATTTTGATAGCTCCACGCATCTAGGAGGGCCAGACCCTTGGCCTCGATGGTGCCGGAGACGGTCAGAGCCGCCGCCGTCTCCCGGCCGAGCGTGATGGTTGCCGAAGTGCCCGAAAGGGCATCCAACTCGACGCCACCGGCTGTTGTCGCACGGAGCCCCGATTCCTCGGTTGGGTAGTCATCATATTGCTGCAGCAGATTGGCACGGTGGTCCGGAACCCAGGTTTTGTCGCCCGCGTCCCGGAACTCATAAGTCGTGCCCACATAGCCGCCGTGAACGGTGTGACTGCGACCGGTCAGGTTGACATCGAAGGAGAACGTGTAGCCCGTGATGTTGCCGAGCAGATTGGGATCGTACCTTGCATTTTCCGCGCTTGACCGGATTGCATCCAAATGATTGTCGAACACTGTCGCGTAGCCCGCTGACCCGGTCGCGATCTCCGGGTCCCGTTCGGCCTGGACAATGGTCTCGGACAGCACGTCCAGACTCCGTTGGATCGCTTGGAGCCGCCGCGTCGTGTCCTCAAGAAGGTTGCGGGCACTGCCGAGGTCGGTCTTGTGACGCTGCCAGCGGGTGCGCTCACGCTCGGCCGCACCAATGTCCACGCCGTGGCGCTCGGTGATGCGCTCAATTTCGGTCCGGGCGCGCTGGTCGTACTGGGTCTGGATGGAGCCAAGCAACAGCGCCCGCGAGAAGTCGGCGGCGCTGGGCCCGGAGGTGGCTGAGGTCATGGCGCCGAGGACCCTATGGTCAGACGCAAGCGAACGGGCAGAGCCGATCCGCTGGCAGGGGCAACATCCAGTATGCCAGGGTGGCGGTTAACGGTGGTTTAAGGAGGAACCTGCGAGGTGGACACGGCAAACACCGCAACAACGGCGGAAACCGGCCAGACGGGAAGCGAAACCGCGCGTTGGCGCCAGCGGTTGCGAACATTGGTCGAAGCGCCGACGTTTCAGCGCATCATCATCGCGCTGATCGTGCTTAATGCCATTACCCTTGGCATGGAAACCTCGGAGACCGTAATGACCGCGGCGGGCGACGTTGTTCTCGCCCTCGATCGTGCCATGCTGATGGTTTTCACTGTGGAAATCGCCGCCCGCATCGTGGCCCACGGCTGGCGCTTCTTCCGCGATCCGTGGGGTATCTTCGATGTGATTGTCGTGGGCATCGCCTGGCTGCCGGCCACCAACGGCTTTTCGGTGTTGCGGGCCCTGCGGGTGCTGCGCGTGCTGCGCTTGATCTCTGTGGTGCCGCAGATGCGATCCGTGGTTCAGGCGCTGTTGTCGGCGATCCCAGGCCTTGCCGCCATCATCGCGTTGCTGTCCCTGATCTTTTACGTGGCCGGCGTGATGGCGACCAAGTTGTTTGGCAACAGCTTTCCCGACTGGTTCGGCACCATCGGCGAGAGTCTGTACAGCCTGTTCCAGATCATGACTCTAGAGAGCTGGTCCATGGGGATCGTCCGCCCGGTCATGGACACCTATCCCTACGCTTGGCTCTTCTTCGTTCCGTTCATCCTGGTTGCGACCTTCACGATGCTGAACCTGTTCATCGCTGTTGTCGTCAGCGCCATGCAATCGGAGCATGAGGTTGAGCAAGCCAAGGTCGAGAGTGACGCCCAAGACGAAAGAGCCTTGATCCTGCAGGAACTCCGAGCCCTGCGACGGGAGGTTCAGGACCTGAAAGGGCGAGCCGAACTTGCTCGAAGCGAGCCGGACGGCAGCGGCTGATAGCACCGGGTTCGCAAGTCCCTGGTTGCCGGCAACGCCAACGCCGGATAGCCTCGTGATGAACGGCGATGATCCATGATCAAACCATAAGCGGCTGCCGCCGTTGGCAACTCGACCCCGACCGGGACCACAAAAACAGGGCGAAACGACATGCAGGAAATCCACCACGCGCTCGTGCTCAACCTGCACCAGCCCTCCGGCAATTTGGACCATCTGCTCGCCATGAACGAGTGGGAGTGCAAGGAGATCCTATTTGCCTATGACCGCATGCCGCGCAGCCTGTGGAGCTACGAAGACATTGCAAGGGTTAACCTGACGTTATCCGGCACCTTGCTGGAATCGCTCGCGGACCCGGGGTTTCAGAGCCGCACCTATGGCATTGTCGATTGCGGCACGCTGCTGTGGTCGCTGCAGAACGAACGCATCTTTGAGATCATCGGCACGGGGTACTATCATCCCGTGCTGGCGCTAATCCCTGAGGCCGACTGGGACGACCACATCGAGCGTTGGCTCGGCCTCGCCCGCCACGTGTTCTGGCGCGATGCGTTCGCGGGTTTCTGGCCGCCGGAGATGGGCTTCACCATGGAGGTGATCCCGCACCTGGTAAGGGCCGGCTATCGCTATGTGCTGGTCGACAGCGAGTATGTGGACCCCGTGGATCAGATGTCCTGGCAGGAGCTGCGCTATCGCCCGCACATCGCTGAGTATGACGGCCACGAGATCGTCATCGTCGTGCGCGATCGTGATCTCTCCAACGCGCAGCTCGCCGGCATGGACTACGGCTGGTTTTACCATGAGCTGAACGAACGGACGAAGTGGTGCGAGTTTCCGCCGCTGGTCACCACCGCCACGGACGGGGACAACGGCGGCTGGTTCCGCAATACCAATGCCAAGGCCAACTTCTGGCAGTATTTTTACAAAGAGGCGTTGGACCATATCCGCAATGGCTGGTCAGTGATGCGGCCTACGAAAATCTCGGACTACCTGGACCGGTTTGGCGCCCACGGCCGCGTTACCGTGCGCCGTGGTGCCTGGAACACGGACGAGCACCACGGCTGGGATTTCCACCAGTGGCAAGGCGGTGAAATGCAGCGCGACGCCATGGCCCGCATTCACGACACCAGCCGAACCTTCCGGGCTCTGCTCGATCGCGCTCTTGACGCCGGTGATCTGGAGCAGAGGGCGTGGAACCACCTGGACCACGCCCGCTGGCGCCTGCTCAGGGCCGAGACGTCCTGCAACCTCTATTGGGGCGACGCCTGGGTTCACAAAACCCATCACGACCTGGACGCCTGCTGGACGGAAATCCATGAGGCTGAACGCTTGGTGCCGCACGCTGCCGTCGCGATGGATCAGATGGATTCCGGATCCGAAGGCGCCGCACCGGCGGCGGAGTCTGAACCGCAACCCTAGCCGGAACGGCAGCCGAAAGTGCGGCTCCCCCTGGAGACAGCCGATAAGCGCCGCCTCCACTCAAATGATTGTTTGACTGGAACTATTTCGCGCGAACGTGCTCATACAAGCCGAGATAGTGAGCACCTGACACACCCCAGGAGTAGTCCGCCGCCAGGCAATTGGTAATGAGCCGACGAAATTCCTTCGGATAGGAGAACCACAGACCAATGGCCCGGCCGAGCGCTGACTCAAGCGCGTGGAAGTCGGCGTTGTGGAAGAGATAGCCGTTGCGCTCTTCCAACGGCTTGTCGGCGTGGTCGCGGTCGAACACAGTGTCGACGAGACCCCCAACCGCTCGAACCACCGGCACTGTGCCGTAGCGCATAGCGATCATCTGGGTCAGTCCGCAGGGCTCATACATGCTGGGCACGATCATGATGTCAGAGCCGGCATAAATCAGGTGGGCAAGTTGCTCGTTGAAGCCGATTTCCATGTGGACGTCGGGATTGTCGTTGAGCTGGTGCTTTAGGTGCCAGAAGTGGTTGTTGATGCCCGTGTCCCCAGCCGCACCTAACAGCACGAATTGCGCGCCCCGTTCCAGCGCATAAAACACGGCATGTTGGATCAGGTGCACACCCTTTTGTGCATCGAGCCGGCCCACGTACGCAACGACCGGCTTGAACTCATTGCGCAGCCACAGCCGCTCCCGCAATGCGGTCTTGTTCTCGTACTTGGCCTCCACATTCCACTCGTTGTAGTGGACCGGAATGAAGCGATCGATTTCCGGATTCCAGACCTCGTAGTCAACGCCATTCAGAATCCCAGTGAATTTGCCCTGATGAACCGCCAAGCTATGGCCAAGGCCGTGGCCCTGCTCGGTATGCCTTGCCTCCCAGGCATGGTGGGGGGAGACGGTCGTTACACCGTTGGAATAAACAATCCCGCCCTTCATGAAATTGAGGGCACGATGATTAAAGTTATCCTGAAGGCGATCGTGGTGAAAATAGTATTCGGGGCGGTTCAGCCCTGAAGCCCATAGCACGGACTCGCCGTAAATACCCTGATGCTTGAAGTTATGAATAGTGTAGACGACCCGTTGCCGGTCCAGGCCAATCCGGTGATAGATTTCATAAAACATAACAGGAACAAGTCCCGTTTGCCAATCATGAACGTGAATGATGTCAGGCCGCTTGTCAGCCTTCAGCATAAATTCAAGTGCGGCCCGCGAAAAAAATGCAAACCGCAGCGCATCATCGTGATGTCCATAAAAACAGCCACGATGAAAGAAATTATCTTGTGAATGCGGATCGATAAAAAAGCACTTTCGACCATGGACAAATCCAAACCAGACACTGCAGGCAATCGCCCCGGAATACCAGGGCACCCAAAGTTCTTCCCAAATCTTGTGAAGACCCCAGATTTCATCATACCACATACAATCGTATTTCGGCAGAATGATCTCGACCGCGTTTCCGCGCACTTCAAGCTCTCGGCTCAGGCCGAAAACAACATCCCCCAGGCCGCCCACTTTCGCGACCGGCGACAACTCCGACGAAATCATTGTAATATACATGGCCGATCTTCTTCTGTTGACGCCAAGTGGGAATGACTTAGAACCATGCGGCCCTTTCAACAAGCCCGGATGCAACACGGCCTGACCGCCGCCGAGGCAATTGTCGGGTCGCTATTCCGCTCCTGTCGGCTTGGCGCGGCCTCCGGACTGAGTTGCGTCCCCCTTGATGGTGCCACAGGCTCCGTGTGCAGTGCAGCATTGTCACAATCAAGGCTTAGCGCGTTTTCGACTGGAACGAAAGGCTCGATGCGGCGAGAGCTCCGCTAGATCGGACAGCGGTCGGCTACCCGGACGGCCCAACGGCAGGGTTGTCGCCATAGTGACAGCGGCGTACAGTCTCCGCTTCTCAAGCGCTCGTAGCTCAGTGGATAGAGCGTCGGCCTCCGGAGCCGAAGGTCGCAGGTTCGAATCCTGCCGAGCGCGCCATTTCCAAGGAAATGGCGACCCTATCAAAGGGGCGGCTCGAACAAAGTTCGGACGGGAGCGCCAAATCTCCAAACGTCCAATAGCCGAAGGCCTAAAGCCCCTGACCGGAGCCTGGCGTTGGGCGTTCCATCCCTTGCCGAGGATATCAGCGCTCTACAGGACGAGGGCGTCGGCCCATCCGAGATCGCCCGCCGGCTCGGCATCGCACGCGCGTTCGTCTATCGCGTTCTGGCGGCAGACGCAAAACCCGCCCGTTACTAGGCCGATTGCTTATCCGGCGCCGCCGATGAGGACGTAGGGCGCCCAACTCT
>CAZUDB010000049.1:0-27823 GCA_964619055.1 uncultured Rhodospirillaceae bacterium | reverse complement strand
TCGTTCGGCATGAGGGCCAACAGGTGTTCGGCGTGGGGAAGGGCGCGGTCGGGTTCGCCCATCTCCAGCAAGGCAACGGCGAGGGCCTGGCGCGTGGGGGGGTGGTTCGGGGCGTGGGCAACCACATCCTCCCACACCTCGATGGCCTGTTCGCGGTCACCGGCGGAGTCGAGCGCAACCCCGTAGGTGTAGCCATATTGCGGCTGATCCGCGCCCAGCCGGTGGGCGGCCGCCAGCGACTCCAACGCCACATCGCGGCGCTCGGTCCGCACCAGCAACAGGCCAAGCGCATGGTGGAGGGAGGGTGCTGTCGGTACGAGCGTCAGGCCTTCGCGCAACAAGCGTTCCCCGTCCTCCTCGCGACCGAGGGCGCGATAGAGATCGGCCTGGTTGACGTAGGCCGGAACGAAGTGCCGATTGCGGCGTCGCGCTTCGGCGAAGTGGGTTTCGGCCGCGACAACATCACCCTGCAGGCCGTGGAAGCGAGCGAGATTAACCCAGTGCTCGGCGCGATCCGCATTGAATTGTTCCGAGGCCACATACTCCGCAAAGCCGCGCTCCAGGATCGAGCGCTCGGTCTCGGGCAACTGCGCCGGGCGCAGGTCCACCAACGCCGCTGCAGCGGCCAGGCGCACGTTCCGCATCGGGTCCGTGAGCAAAGGTTTGAGCAGCTGCCAGCGCTGATGGGCGGGCAGGGGCTGTAGGGACTCCACCGCCGCGCGTCGCATCAGCGGATCACCCGAGCTCAAACCCGCCTGAACGGCCGGCCAAGTGTCGGGAGCCAAATACCGGGCCAACCCCTGCAGGGCGGTCGCCCGCGCGATTGCCGGCGCCGAGGTGTCGACCGCCAAAGCCGCCAATATTTCCCCGGCCCCCGGGGCACCGGTTCGCCCCGCGTGCAGAGCGGCGGCAAAACGCTGGCGACCCCGGTTTCGGTCGGCGCCATACCACGTTTCGGCTGCGCGCGCGGCCCAATCGTCCGTCCGGTCCGCATGGCACTGGGTGCAGGCGTTGGGCACGCCGATGGCGACAGACAGGTCCGGTCGCGGAATGCGAAAGCTGTGATCGCGCCTGGGGTCCACGACCATGTAGGTGCGGGCCGGCATATGACAGTCCACGCAGGTTGGCGTCGCCGTGTTCAGCGGGTGGTAGTGATGGTCCGGTGTCGCGTACGCCCAGTTCGCATGGCACGCGGTACAGACGCCATCACCCTCGGCCCGTAATCGCAAGCTATGGGGCTCGTGACAGTCGCTGCAGGTGACCCCGGCCACGTGCATGAGGCTTTGCTTGAAGGAGCCGTAGACGAAAACTTCGTCCAGGATCTGGCCGTCGGCATGGTAGTAGCGGTCATTCAACAACTGGACGCGGTGGGTGTGGGACAGGGGATGGCCGGGTTCATAGTCGTCGGTGATCTGGCTGCGGCGCGCATGACAGCGTCCGCAATGCTCGACCTCGGAGACGCCGGCCGACGGCTCTTCAAAGGTCGCGATACGGGCATCCGGGGCGAGGTGCCAACGGCCGGGTCCGCCGAGAGCGACGGTCAGACCAAGCTGCGACGGCTCCAACGGCAAACCGGCCTCTCGCGCAGCGGCCGCGGCCGCCACATGATCGCCGCCCGCGCCATGGCACGCCTCGCACGCCACATTGATCTCCGACCACGTGGTGCGATAGGTGTCTTGCGCGGCATCGTAGCCTTTCTGCAGGTTGGTGGAATGGCACTCGGCGCAGGCAAAGTTCCAGGTGTGGGCCGGTGCCGTCCAGTGCAGCTCGTCGCCCGGCGGAATGGCCTCGTTCGGATAGAGATGGAACCAGCGCTGCCCTCCGGCCTCGACGGGCCGCGTGTCCCAAGCAACGGTGAGGGCCTGATAGCGGCCGTCGGGGAAGCCGATCAGGTACTGCTGCAGCGGGACAGCGCCAAACGTGTAGGCGATCTCGAAGGCCTTGCGAGAGCCATCGGCCGCTTCCGTCTCGACCCAGTAGGCATCGCCACGGCGAAAGAACCGAGTCTCTACACCGGCGTGCTCGACTGTGACATCGGCGAAATCTCCCAACACCGTTTCCGCCGTGGCCGGCTGCATGGCCAGGCCATGGTGGGAGCCGCGCCAAGCGTCGTGCGTCGCGGCATGGCAGGTCCGACAGGTCTCGCTGCCGACATGGGCCGGCAGGGCGTGCAGCGGACCGATCGCAGCAAGAAGCAAGCCGAAGCACGCGACGATACGAAGCGCGATGCACCGAAAATGGGTCGCGGACCATCGGTCAGAAACGACCAGACGCCGCAGGCGCCTACCCATGGTGGGACTGCGCTAGCATCCGACCGGCGCGTCCTAGCACGTGGTCCCTTGCGGCCATGGGGCGAACATGCCAGGACAAGGGCCCGGTGGCCAGCGGTTCGGCCATCACCTTGTGACAGGGAGACTGGATTGACGATCGGAACCAACACCGCAACGGCCGCCAAACTGATCGCTTTCGCCGAACGGATGGAGCGACTGCTGGATGAGATCGATGGCCTGCGCGACGACTTGAAGGACATGAAGGCAGAGGCCAAGGCCGAGGGCTTCAACGTCCAGGCCTTGACGAAACTGGTCGCCATCCGCCGCAACCGGCGCAAGGCGGAAACCGAAGCCGTGCTGCTGAACGACCTGGTTCTTTACGCCCATGCCACTGGCACACCCCTGGACGTGGTTCTGAACGAGCCAGCGGCGGACATGGAGCGCGCCGATCCCCATGGCATGAGCCCGGAGATCTGACGGGAGCGACTCGGGAACGGTAACAAAGATCAGAGAGTCAGCCGCGCCTCCAGGGCTTTCGCCTGCTCAATAAGGCCGGTCAGCGCCTTTGGGCTTGGCGTTTCGCCGCTTAAGTTCTTTGCGGCATTGATGGACCGAAGAGATTTTGCCAGGTCGCCCGGGCTGTGATTCGTCAGGTCCTGAACCGCGGTCACTCCCGCTGCTTCGAGAAGCTCGGCCATGTTGCCGTCAACGCCACCGATGCGCATCAGGTCGGCCATGGTCGCCCACCGCACCAGTTGCTTGAGGGAGATCCCTGATTTCTCAGCCGCCTTGTCGCGCGCATTGGCCGTGGCACAGGCTTTCAGCAACTGCTCGGGCGAAGTGATGCCGGCGGCGGCCAGCTTCTTCGCATAAGCCGGGCCGATCCCTTCAATTTCACGAATGTCAATGTCAGCGAGCGATTTTGCGGCCGCCGGCTCGGGAGTGGATGGCGTCTGGACTGGTGCTGCGGCCGGCTTGGGGGCCGCCGAAGCCGTTGGTGTCGGCTCTCGCTGCTGAGGGGCGGGGGCGGCCGACTTCGGTTCCGGCTTCGGTTCGGGCTTTGATGGTGGCTCCGCTGGCGCGGCTTGCGGTGGCTTTGCCGGTGTCGAAGCCGAGGCCTCGTGCTTGTCCTCCGAAGTCTGCCGTGCCTTTGGCCTCATGAGACTTGCGGCAGCTTCTACCGTGGATAGCACGTGATGCTCCGCCGCCAGCCAGTAGTCGACGGCCATGCCGTGTTGCCGTCCTGCCGATTCCCACATGAGATACGCGGCCTCGCGAATGCGAGCTTGCACGTCCTCGGCGATCTTCTTGGTCTTTTCGCTCATGACCAGAAACTCCTTTGCGATCAACATGGGCGAACGGCAATTCCTATATCGCGGACCGGGTGTTGCCTGAAAGACCTGATAAATAGAATTTGGATTGGGTGAAGAATTTCAGCGTTTACAGGTGCACGTCGCCGACTTGATCGGTCCAGGGGCCGCGCGTGCCTTGTATTCCATTCGTTTCCACCGCGCGATATGGCGAATCGTCATGCGGTCATGAGGTGTTGTCCGCGAGGAGACCTCCTCGTTTGGGCCGGTCACGCCGATCGGGCGAAGGTTAGCCCCGGGGGACCGGTATCGCTGACTGGCGACCACTGTGAGACACTGTGGCGAGCCCCGCCGGCAACTACCAAGCCACCCCACTGTCGCGTAATTTCTTCAAATGTTCGGTCAGGATTGATGCAACATAAGAAAATGAATGGTCATTTTCGTGGAAAAAATACTAAGTTTTGAAAATCATGATCAAAAAGATAGCTGCGTACGGTGTCGTATGCAGCAAAAAAACAGATTTGGCGCATTGTAACAGGAAGGTCACTGGACTTTTTTTTTGACATACGACATCGATCCCATTTTGGCGAGCTCGACCAGATCATCTTCTCGTCTCTGGTGTATATAGGGCTGTATATGCGACGAAAGGTCACCGCCACAATTGAGCCATAGGATCGAGCGGGCTAAAACAGGGCCGGGTCTGGACACGGCGACACACCCGGAGATCCGAACCTAACGTCGGGTGTCGTTCGAGATTCAGTTTGAATAGGGAGAGTCTTCATGGGCCGCTTTGCTGGCGTCCTTGTTTTGGCGGCCATGTGCCTGCCGTTTTCTGCCGTCTGCGCCGAGCAGGTGCATGAGGGAAGCTGGCAATTCGCTCTTCAGGGGGGTGGAGCTTACCAGTTCAACACCGCCTTGGATGACGCCGGGAGCTTCACGGTCTCGCGCTGGTTCGTGCAGCCAAGCATCGGATATGCCTGGAACCGCCGAAACAGCGTGTCCCTCTCCGTCGGTGGTGGCGAGGACCGTTACAACTTCTCCGATTCAACCAACGTCGCCGGCGGCAAGCCCTGGCGGATCCTTCGCAACTTTCGGGTCAGCCTGCCGATCCGCTTCGCGCCGACGGAAGCCCTCGACGTCATCATTATTCCTTCCCTGCGGACCAACATCGAAAGCGGAGCGTCGTTGGATAAGGGGCGAACGGAGGGCGCGTTGTTGGGGGCTACGTGGCGATTCAGTCCGAGCTTCGCCATTGGTCCTGGTATCGGCGTGTTCAGCAAGCTCGGCGGCGGCGTCAGCGTGTTTCCGATCATCGCGATTGACTGGGACATTACGGACCGCCTGAATCTGTCTACGGGGCGTGGTCTCGCAGCCACGCGCGGGCCCGGTTTGACGCTGTCCTGGAAGGCAACGGAGGAGGTGCGTCTCGGTGTGAGCGGGCGATTCGAAACCCTGCGTTCGCGCCTGAACGAAGATGCGTCATCACCACTGGGGATTGGCGAGGACCGCAGCTTCCCGCTGGTTGCGTCGGTGGAATATCGTCCATGGCCGGCCGGGAGCGTCAGTGCCTTCGCGGGGGCCGAACTGTTCGGGCGCCTGCGCGTGGAAGACCCGGACGGAAATCGCATTGAAGAGCAGAATTACGACCCGGCGCCAATTTTGGGCGCCGCATTCCGGGCACGATTTTAGGTCGTTTCGTGACAGCCAAGCCGCACGTCAACAATGCCCATGCCGAGCTTAACTGGGCCTTCTGGTCGCAAGGTCCGCTTAGGTGAAACGCACGGCGTAAATCGGCGGCAGGGTGTGTGAGATGCAGGTCCAGGTGTCGCCCTGGTCCTCGCTGACCCACAGACCGCCGGTCGTCGAGCCAAACGCCAGCCGCTGGCCGTCCGCGTCAATCGCCAAGGCATGGCGGTATACCAGGTCGTATGCGTGGGATTGCGGCAGTCCGGACGACAGCACTTCGAAGCTGCGGCCGCCATCACGCGTGCGGGTGACGACCACCTTGGCGTCACAGGGGATGCGTCGCTCGTCCTTGATCTCCGGGACAAACCAAGCCGTGTCCGGGTCTTGGGGATGGACCACCACCGGGAAGCCGAACGCTGACGGCTGGACATCCGTGATCTCGGTGAACGTTGCGCCCTCGTCCGAGGAGATGAAGATACCGTTGTGGTGCTGAATCCACATCCGATGCGGAGCCGCCGGACATTGCACCAGGCAGTGGACATCTTGGGCAATGGGGTCATGAACCAGCTCGGGCGGGACATACTCTGCACGCATCCCGTGACCGCGTTGCGTCCAACTGGCACCGGCATCATCCGTAAACCAGATCCCGCCCGTGGAGACCGCAATCCAAACCCGGCGTGAATTGCGCGGATCGACGCAAATGGAATGGATACCGGGGAGATCCGCGCCGCCGCCCATCCACTGGGTGCGTTTGGGGTGGTGCCACAGGGCGCTGACGATCTCCCAGCTGTCGCCGTGGTCGGTGGAGCGAAACAGGCCGCCCGGCAAGGTTCCGCACCAAAGGACTCCCGGCTCATCTGCGCCACCGGCTGCCATCGACCAAATGCGCGCTGTGCTCCACGCCAAGGGGCGTCCCCACATGTCGTGCTCTTCATGGCCCTCCGGCTTCGGCGGGTAGGCGGGCGCCGCTATCTCCTCCCAGCCGTCCGACGTGGAGCGATGGAGCTTGACACC
This sequence comes from uncultured Rhodospirillaceae bacterium, assembly GCA_964619055.1. Classification (GTDB taxonomy): domain Bacteria; phylum Pseudomonadota; class Alphaproteobacteria; order Rhodospirillales; family Defluviicoccaceae; genus CAYVUM01. Next base: position 21,543 of record CAZUDB010000049.1, on the reverse strand, counting down.
GAAATGGCCGTGATCAAGGGCGGCGTAGTGACGTCCATCCCGTGCGTCCGTCAGCGTGATAGAGACGTTGTCGCCGAGGAAATCGACCTTGGAGATCTCCCAGTTCACTTCGGTGCGCGACACCGTAAACAATCCCTTGCGGGTGGAAACGAGCAGCTCGTCACTCACGATCGGCCTCCTGACAGGGCTTGAAACACATAGATTGTGCTTTCCTGGGTAACCGGGTCGGATAGGCCCCGACGGTCAGCGATCACCTCACCGTCCACGAAAATGATCATGTGTTTGCGCAGCGCCGACTGATCATCGAGGACATACTGCCGGGCCCGCGGATTTGCCGCGAACGCATTCTCCAAAACCTCGCGCACGGTTTGACCTTCGGCTTCGGCCGTTGCGCATGTGACGTGGCGCTGGATGTTGGGCGTTAAAACGACCTTCGCCATGGGTGGCCCTCTACGTGTCGCGCGGCTCGGCACCGACCGTCCCTCGGTGGAGAGGGTCCAGCTTCCGGGCCGTTGCTGTCAATGACCGGTTTCGGGATCGCGTAACTGTTGGAGAAGAGGACGGCGCTGTAAAGTGATCGAACTCAACCCGAACTTCACAGTTCGGGTTTAAGAGCTCTATGTGTCCGTAAGTCGCTGAAACGCAGTGTTCGTCAGGAGGACGGTTCGGCTTGCACCTGCCTAGCGCCAGTCGAGACCTTCAGGCTGGGTGCGCTGCCGAGGGTTACAGGGTTAGCTGGCGTTCATATTCGCTGCGGAACTTGTGGAGCGAGCTGTTGACGACAGTGACCGCGCCGTCGATGAGGCTGCAACGCCCGCTGCCCGGTAGCACGCTGCACAGGTTGAGTAGGGCATCCATATCAGCGCGTGTCCCATCGCCCGTGTTGATCTTCCGCAACAGCCGCGACAACTGATGGGTCCCAATCTTGCACGGCGGGCACTGACCGCATGACGCGTGGGCAAAGAAATCCACATAGTCAGTGACACGTTTGATGATACCCGTTCCCTCGGAGATGACGATCATGGCCCCTGTCCCGAGGCTCGAATGGCGCTCACGCACGGAATCGAAATCGAGTGCGACGTCAACGTCCTCTTTCTTAAGGATCGTGTTCGACGGCCCACCCGTGAAGACGGCCTTGAACTGCTTGCCGGCGAGCATGCCGCGCCCGTAGACCTCAACCAAATCCCTGAGCGATGTGCCCATGGGCAACTCGTAGACGCCGGGCGCGACAATGTCGCCCGTGAGCGTGTAGATTTTGGTCCCGGCCGCTTCGCCGATCCCTAGACTGCGGTACCAGTCAGCGCCCTTGCGGATAATGTGCGAGACGTTGGCCAGCGTCTCAGTGTTGTTGATCAGCGTCGGACAGCCGTTAACGCCGCTCTGCGCCGGGTAGGGTGGCTTTTGACGCGGAAACGGGAAACCGCCCTCCACCGACGCGATCGCCGCTGACTCCTCGCCGCCGATGTAGAGACCCGAGCTCTCGACGAGGCGCAGGGCCATCGGCCGGTCGATCACGCGTGCCACCTGCTCGAACAGCGAGTGGGCCAACCATTGCTCAATAGCCGTTCGAACGTTCGCAACCGCCGCCTGCTGCGCTGGGTTGACGTAGAGGACAACGTGGTTGACGCTCGTTGCCAGCGCCGCGATCAAGGCGCCTTCGATGACCTGGTGCGGAGACTTTTCGAGCAGCATGCGGTCCTTGAAGGTGCCCGGCTCGTCCTCGTTGCCGTTGCAGATCAGGTATTTGTCCGGGGACCCGGTTTCGGCAGCAACGAATCCCCACTTGCGGTGAGTCGGGAAGCCGGCACCGCCCATACCGCGCAGTCCGGCCGCTTCGATCATGGCGGTCAGGAAGTCGGGCGTCGCGAGAGCCGCCTCCAGACCGTCGCCACCGGGGCCGTCCAGCCATTGCCCCAAGTCCGGGCCGACGAGGCACCTGTCATGGAGCAGAACCTGGTTCAGGACGCTCATGCGCGCACCCTTTCCTCCGCCAACGAGCCCCGCGACGTGCTGCGCGGCGCGTAGTCGGTCGTAGTGTCGAAATTGGCGTAGTCCGGGAACAATGGCGGGCCGATCCGCTCAAGGGGAAGCCCGGCGTCCGTCATCTCGCGCTGGCGTCGGGTGACATGTTCGATCAGTAGCTTCTGGGGATACACGGCACTCGCTCGTTCGGCCGCCTTGGCACCCGCCCGTCGACCGAAACTGAGGATCTCCAGGAGCGCGTTGCCGGCGAGACGGTTGTGGCCATGCACGCCGCCCGCGACCTCGCCGACGCAAAAGAGGTTAGGAACCGACGACGCCCCGTCGCCGTCGATCACGACGCCGCCGTTCTGGAAATGGAGCGTCGGATAGACAACGAATGGCCTTTCGGCGGGGTCGTGCCCGCATTTCGTCGCCAGCCTTACCAGGCTGCCGAACTGCTTTTCCAGGACGCCCGGCCATTGGCGTTCGACCGCCGGTGTATCCAGGAACACGCCACGATGGCCTGAGTCAGTAACGACACTGCGCCCTTCCTCGCATTCGCGGATGATCGCGGCGGCCACGTGATCGCGCGGCTTCAACTCATCAACAAAGCGCTCGCCGCGGCCGTTCACAAGCCGTGCGCCAGCGGAGCGTATGGTCTCGGTAACAAGGTTGCCGGCAAGCCGCAGCGGGTCGGCAAGACCGGTCGGGTGATATTGAAAGGAGACGAGGTTACGTAACCGCGCGCCCAGCCGATACGCGAGAACGAGTCCGTCGCCGGTGGCACCAAAGTGGTTTGACGTTGGGAATCCGCTCAGGTGGAGTCGGCCAACGCCACCGGTGGCGAGAATGACGGTCTTCGCCCGAACGAGCTGATACCGGCGGGTCGGCAGCGAGAACACGACGGCGCCGGCACAGTGCCCGTGCTCGTCGCAGAGCAGCTCGACGACAGGACACCGGTTCCAGACGTCAATGTCGCATTTTTGTACGGCTTCGCGCATGACCCGCATCAGCTCCAGGCCGGTGTAGTCCCGAAAGCCCATAATGCGGTCGGCGGTAGCCCCGCCGACGCGACGGGTTCGGATGTTCTCTCCGTCCAGGTCGAACTGCATGCCGAGCTGAATCAGCCAGCGGATCACGTCGGGACCGTCCATCACCATCTGCGCAACGAGCGCCTTGTCCCCCTTAAGATGGCCGCCCCGCAGCGTGTCCTCGAAGTGGCGTTGCGGTGAGTCCTCCGGGTTGACGGCGGCCTGAATGCCCGCTTCGGCCATGACGGTATTGCTGTCGCCCAAGCGCAGTTTCGTGGCAACGACCACACTGGCGCCACCCTTGACGGCCGTGAGCGCGGCCGCGCAACCGCCGCCGCCGCCCCCGACAACGAGGACGTCTGTGTCGACCACGCGTGCGCCCGCCAGGTCGGCCTCGTCGATCCGAGCGTTCGATTGCAAAGTGTCGGCGAGTAAGCGGTGGCACGGATCTCCCGCGTTGGGGCCAATCTGCAGCGTTGTTCGTGTCTCGTCTTGGTAATCGGGGTGGTAGCGCTTCAGCAAGTCTCTACAGCCGAGGCTCGGGTCCCGTAGTTGTGGCGTTGGCGACGCCCTCCAGGTCGCCAACGCCTCGTCATAGGGTATGCCGGTCGACGTCATCTTCCGCTGTTATCCCAAGCGCGCCGTGTCGGTGTCGATGGCGTCCATGTCCACCGTAAGCTCGCCCCGTCTCAGTTGATTGAGCCGAACCAAGAGGTTGGGCGGATGCAGCGAAAGCGAGGCCACAATGCGCCGCCCCAAGATCCCCAGATGGTTTGGCCCGATACGCTCGGGGCAGGCCCGTGTGCAAAGGTTGCACATGATGCACTCTGCAAAGATGTCGCTCGCCTCTTGAACGCTGCCTTCGACGAGAAGGTTTACACCACGCTGGACCTCCAGGCCGCGCGGACATGTTGCGTCGCATCCCCCGCAGTGGCGACAGTGGGCCGCCTCCGGAAAGACGGCGTTCATCTGTTCGAGGACATCCCACGCGTTGGCGAAGTCCTCGATTTGATAGACGTGGTGCTTATGATGCGCGAGAAAGCCGACAAACGTCACTTGCATGCCGGGCTCGACGATTGTCTCGCAGGCGAGCTCCATGGTGACGTCCTTGGAGCCCGTTCGCCGCACCATCACCCGGCAGGAGCCGCAGAGGCCCTGTAGGCACCCCACGCCTTCGACCAGAACATTCCCGGAGTGCCACACGGCTTCGATGACGGAGGTTTCGGCCTGGGCCGCGAGTTCACGCCCATCCACCGTGATGTGTATGTCCGCTTTGTCCATGATCCCGCGCCCAAGAAATCCAATCTGGTACGTGTATTCTACCCCCACTGCAAACGTCGGTCCTGTGCCGAGCGCGAAAGGGAGATGTTCACCGCGAGCGCACCGGCGCACTCTAAGCTCGGTAGGACACTAAGTCGTCGCTCGGAGCGACGCGAGTCGGCTTTTCGGGCCGGCAACGATGCTGCTTGTCGGCCATTCGTTGACCGAGGTTGCGCAGACGATTGTGTCGATTCTCCAACGCGCCCGTGCCAATCGAAAACGGCAGCGTGGCGATCTTTATAGCCGACATCGAGAGCCCCCATGGGGGGCTGTGTGACTGGCCCTGGCGCCGCTAAGTCCCTGCAAGCTTGATATCGTCACGGGCGCCGGGTGCAATGCCGTCGCTGACTTGGCGCGAAGAGGTCTGCAGAACCGATGTCGCAGCCGATCTTAATAAGGGCCCCCCCCGGCGCCGTCACTCCGCCGGTTGTGGCGCCGGGTCTTCCCCAGCGTGTTCCAGTACCTCGCGAGCTTCCTCCGCCTCTTGCTGCTTTTGCCACATGTCGGCGTAGAGGCCGCCGATGGCCAGCAACTCCGCGTGTCGCCCACGCTCGACGATTTGCCCGCCATCGAGCACCACGATCTCGTCGGCGTCCACGATCGTCGAAAGGCGGTGGGCGATGATCAGTGTTGTTCGCCCCGCCGAGACCTCGCGCAAGCTTGCCTGGATCGCCTTTTCGGTCTGGGTGTCGAGGGCTGAGGTGGCTTCATCGAAGATGAGAATGCAGGGTTCCTTTAGGATCGTGCGGGCAATGGAGACCCGCTGCTTTTCACCACCGGAGAGCTTCAGACCTCGTTCACCCACGGTGGTCTGGTAGCCGTCGGGCTGCGCCGTGACGAAATCGTGGATGCGGGCGAGCCGCGCCGCCGCCTCCACCTCCGCCGGGGATGCGGACGGTCGCCCGTAGGCGATGTTGTAGTAGATCGTGTCGTTAAACAGCACCGTGTCCTGTGGAACAATCCCAATGCCGGCGCGCAGCGACGTCTGGCTCACGCTCCGGATGTCCTGTTCATCGATCAGGATGCTTCCGCCGGTGATGTCATAAAATCGATACATCAAGCGCGCGATCGTCGACTTGCCGGCACCGCTCGGTCCGACAAGGGCCAGCGTATTGCCTGGCGGAACCGTGAATGAGATGCCGTTAAGCACGGAGCGGCGGGCATCGTAGGCAAATCGCACATCCGAAAACGTGATGGCGCCACCTTTTGTGGCCAGGGCCGGCGCGTCGGGCGGGTCATGGACCTCGGGCGTGCGATCGAGTAGGCCGAACATGGTTTCCATGTCCGTCAGGGACCGCTTGATTTCCCGATAGACGAAGCCGAGGAAGTTGAGCGGCAGGAAAAGCTGGATGAGGTAGGTGTTGACCAAAACGAAGTCGCCGATCGTCATGGCGCCGGCCGTAACATCGTAGCCAGCCATGACCATCAAGATAATCAAGCCAATGGAAATGATGACGCCCTGGCCGATGTTGAGCAGGCTAAGCGTGACCTTGCTTTTGACGGCCGCCGCTTCATAAGCCTCCAGGGCCGAGTCGAACCGGCGGGACTCGTGCTGCTCATTGCCGAAATACTTGACGGTTTCGAAGTTAAGCAGACTGTCGATGGCGCGGGTGTGGGCCGCGTTGTCCGTGTCGTTCATGGCGCGGCGATACTTGATGCGCCATTCGGTGACCATGACGGTCCAGACAATGTAGCCCGCCACACAAACGAACGTGATCAGGGCATACCAGACACTGAACAGCGACCATAAAATGACGCAGACCAGCAGGATCTCCAGCAAGGTCGGCAGCACGTTGAAGAGCATGAAATTGAGCAGGAACTCGATGCCTTTGGTCCCGCGTTCGATGGCGCGGCTGACTTCCCCCGTGCGGCGGTCTAGATGAAAGCGCAGACTGAGCGCATGGAGGTGGCGAAACGTTTGTAGCGCCGCCATGCGGATGGCGCGCTGACCCACACGGGCAAAAATCGCATCCCTCAACTCACCAAACGCAAGGGCTAAGACGCGTGCACCGCCATAGGCAATGAGCAGCCCCACCGGCACAGCTGCAGCAACCGCGCCCGTGGATGCGTCCCCGCTCAGCGCATCGACGGATTCCTTGTAGAACCACGGGACGGCGACATTAATGCCCTTTGCGGCGATCAGGCAGACAACGGCGGCAACGACCCGAATGCGCAAGTCCAGCGCGTTGCGGGGCCAGAGATAAGGAACAAGCGTCGCGATCGTGTCGAAATCGTTGCGGGGACGGTCGCCGGGGGCATCGGTCACGGGGCACCCACGAGCTCGAACATGAGCAATTTTGTTTGCAGCAGTGCGTGGTAATTGTCGTCCGAAATCACGTAGATCAAGGTCCTACCTTCAACGTCCAAGACCGCGTCGATGCCCTCCACATTGTCGACGGTACCGGTTAGACGCGCTAGTTGCTCGCCTGTGACCAAGGCGTCCTTTTTGATGTGGTCGGCGGGGACCCGAACGATGCGCGTTGAAAGGAGGGGAAAGCGACGCTCAAGAACGACGAGATCGCCATCGGGCAGCTTGGCGGCACCAGTGGGGCGGAACCCTTCTGCCGGCCGATAGGTGAAGCTGTCCCAGCGCGGCGTTGCCGTTTGGACCCAGGCCGCGTAACCGTCATCGCGTTCCAGGCCCTCCGTGATGACGACCAAACGGCCGTCATCGAGCGTTGCCAATGCTTCGGCGCCGCTGTTCGGAGGCGACCGGTACAGCTGCTGAGGCGGTGACACTCTGCGGGGACGGTCATCGAGGGATGTGTATAGCCAAAGTTGATTAGCGCCTTCGATCCCAACCACAACGCCGAGCCGACCGAGCGGCGTGAGGGCCTCCGCGTCCCGCCAAGGCGACATTTTGCCGAGCCGATTCAACGGGACAACAAAGGTTCGAATGCCGATATCACGCACTCCGATCAAGTCTCCCTCGGCGTCGTAGGTGAGCTCGCCGTCGATCCAATAGCCGCGATCGGAGGTGGCCAGGAAGCGCTTACCGCCATCGGCGATCAACAGGGACGACAGGCCACCAAACCGCCTATCAGAGGACGAGATGGCGATCCCGCCGCGAAACATGAGCTTACCAACGCGGCGATCGCGCGGTCGATCCGGGTCTAAGTCGATGGGGCGTGCATGAAACGAAACGTCCGGTCCGGAACGTTCCGCAGCCGGTTGGTCCTTGGGGGCGACCGTGGCCAGGGCCATCACCAGCACTGCGATCGCACGAGCCAGCGGGCGCCACAGTCGCGGCGCGGGCGCCGCTCGGTGGCGGCACGGGGACTGAGCCCACGGGACCGCGAATGGCTCAGGCAGCACAGGACATCGATTCATGATCTCACGCTGGCGGTTTTCGAGTGGTCGGGGCGATGGCTCGGTCTCGGGCGTTGTATCGGCCTTTCCGGCGCTGCCGACAAGGGCGGGTGTGGACCAGGTCGAGCGCCCGTGCATGATATGCCCAACCCAAGCTAGATGTGACTAGGGACCGCCCACATTGCGAACCTCGTCGACCGCCGAACCGCCGACCGCCGCATCCTGGATGACGATCCTCAGCGTTTTTTTACCGTTCGCTTTCGGGTACTTCGTCTCCTACCTGTTTCGCGTCATCAACAACGTCATTGCGCCCGATTTGTCGACGGAGCTGTCGCTGGACGCGGGTGCTCTCGGCTTGATGACGAGCGCTTACTTCCTGACCTTTGCGGCCTTCCAGTTACCCCTGGGCGTGTTGTTGGACCGCTTCGGCCCGCGTCGCACGGAGGCCGGCTTGCTGGTGATCGCGGCTTGCGGTGCGGCCCTGTTTGCCGTGTCGGAGAGCATGACTGGCCTGTTGGTCGGTCGGGCGTTGATCGGACTGGGCGTATCGGCGTGCCTGATGGCGTCCTTTAAGGCCTTCGTGGTGTGGTTTCCGCGCGAACGGTTGCCGCTCGTGAACGGCTGCCAGATGGCGGCGGGCGGACTGGGCGCTCTTGCCGGTGCCACACCGGTCGAGCTGGTGCTGCAGGTGATCGATTGGCGCACCCTGTTCGGCGTGTTGGCAGTGCTGACTCTGGCCACGTCGGCCATCATCGCTCGGGTCGTTCCGGAACGGGCGGTACCAGGCCGCCGGGAGACGTTCCATGCCCAGGTTGCCGGCATCGGTACGGTGTTCAGAAGCACTCTGTTTTGGCGCGTGGCGCCCGTAACGGTCTTCAGTCAGGCAACGTTTCTTGCGCTGCAGAGCCTATGGAGCGGACCCTGGCTTCGGGACGTGGCGGGCGTGGGGCGAGATCATGTGGCAATGGGCCTAAGCCTGATCGCCACCGGCATGATCGCGGGGTTCTTGTTTTTTGGCTGGAGTGCCGCACGGGCGAGCCGGCTCGGTGTGCCACCCTTACATGTGGCAATCGGAGGAATGTCAGCATTCATGGTGGTGCAGGCGGTCCTGATCATCTTTGAGCCAAAGCAGGGAGCCCTGATCGCCTGGGCCGCATTCGGCTTTTTCGGCAGCGCCGGTATCGTGCCCTACGCGGCCTTGTCGCAACGCTACCCGGCCCGCCTCGCCGGACGCCTCAACACGGGCCTGAACCTCCTGGCATTTGCGATGGCGTTCGTGACCCAATGGGCCGTCGGTGAAGTGATTGCCGGCCTGACAGCGGACGATCTGGCGTTGCCCCCTGGGCACTACGATCCAGACAGCTACGGTCCCGCCTTTGCGATTATGCTTGCACTGCAGCTGGCGGCGCTGGCGTGGTTTTGGCTGTTTCGACGCGATGGGGTTCCTCCAGCGTGAACGGCGCGGTAACAGCCAGCGCGTCCTCGTAGCCACGCACCATCAGGCGACTCGCTGCGGCATTCGCGACAATGCCAAGCCGGGTCTGTGTGTTCAAGATCGGCGGCGCAACCCAGCCAAACCCGTCTACGGCCTCGTCGCGGCATCGGTCCATGGCCGCCAATCGGCCGCGGCTGTCCACGCCCCGGTCTCGGCCACGCTCGGCCAGTGCGCACCAGTGATTGGCGATGCTGGCAGGCGACTCATGGACCGCAAAGCGATCCTCCGTCCGTTCGATCACGCAGGCCTCGCCGGGAGCGGTCCCGGCGAGGGAAAAGAACGCCGGGATGGCGAGTGGCGTTTCGCTGAGCTGCTTTTTCGCCTCTTCGAAGGTGGTGCACTGCTCGAACACCTGGCGCAGCAGGTGAGGCGGCGGCAGGGCTGACGTGCTCCACAAAGTCAGGCGCGACAGCGCCCAATCGGTCCAACACCAGGGCGTGCGTTTGCGTATGGGCGGCTGATTAATCGCGGCAGCGAACCGTCCCGGTGCCATGGCGGTGAGCATGCCCGTGAAGCCGGGCCATGTGACTTCATAAACCTCGCCGACAGCGGTCTCGCGCCGGGACACGACGACGTGGCAGCCGAGGCCTTCCATGGGCCAGTCGAGCGTCCGCAGCATGCGCATGCCGTGACCCGACGGGTCCGGGCCGACCCCGGTCGTGCAGCTCCACTCATAAGAGAGGTTAAGAAGGAACGCGCCGGGCCCGTCAATCCGGGCGGCGATCGTGCGTATCTCCTCCAGGTATGGATTGCTGGACTTTCTGAGCCAGCTCTCCGAGATCGCGTCCCCAATGCGAAGAGCGAGGGTGCCGTGATGGCGTCGGCCGGCCATAAGGATGGCATCCAACTCCTGCGCGGCTTCATCCATGAGCGCTAAGGGGCCAGCCTGTCCCAAATCGAAGAAGGGAATTACCGCTTCACTATTGGGCGGCTTTCCCTGGCTTGTTGCATCCCGCATGGGCATCCCTTGTCCACAGATCGTTCGCAGTTTAACAGGAACGGGTTGATCCGTCAGGTTCGCACACCGTCGCTCCCGTCAAGATTTAGGTAAGGTCTAGAACACTCGTGATCCCCCGCTACAGCCGTCAAGTTATGGCCGACATTTGGGCACCGGAAGCCCGCTTTCAAATCTGGCTCGACATCGAGGCCCATGCCTGCGACGCCCAGGCTGACTTGGGCGTGATCCCGAAGGTCGCCGCTGAGGCGATCAGGGCGCGCGGCGCGTTTGAGGTGGAGCGGATCGATGAGATCGAGCGGGAAACCCGGCATGACGTCATCGCCTTTCTCACCAATGTGGCCGAGCACGTGGGCGAGGAGGCCCGCTACCTGCATCAGGGCATGACCTCTTCGGACGTACTCGACACCTGCTTTGCCGTGCAACTGAGCCGCGCCGCCGACGTTCTGCTTAACGGCATCGATGCGTTGCTGACGGCGTTGCGGCGGCGAGCCTTGGAGCACAAGACGACAATCTGCATCGGGCGCAGCCACGGCATCCATGCCGAGCCCACCACGTTCGGGCTAAAGCTGGCGGGCTTTTATGCCGAATGGCAGCGTAATCGGCAGCGGCTGGTCGATGCCCGGGCCAGTGTCGCCACCTGCGCCCTGTCCGGTGCCGTCGGCACGTTCGCCACCATCGATCCCGCCGTGGAGGCCCATGTGGCCGAGCAGCTCGGCCTCGCCGTTGAGCCCGTCTCGTCGCAAGTGATCCCCCGCGATCGCCATGCGCACTTTTTTTCGACCCTCGGCATTATCGCTGGGTCCGTAGAGCGGTTGGCCACGGAGATCCGCCATCTGCAGCGAACTGAGGTGCGCGAAGCCGAGGAGTACTTCGCGCCGGGGCAGAAGGGGTCCTCAGCGATGCCCCATAAGCGCAATCCAATCCTGACCGAGAACCTGACGGGTCTGGCCCGGCTGGTCCGGTCGGCCGTGGTGCCGGCGCTGGAAAACGTGGCCTTGTGGCATGAGCGGGACATCTCCCACTCATCCGTGGAGCGGGTCATCGGACCGGACGCGACGATCGCGCTGGATTTTGCGCTCGCTCGCTTGGCCGGTGTTGTGGAGCGGCTGATCGTTTATCCGGAGGCCATGCGCGCCAACCTAGATCGATTGGGCGGCTTGGTATTTTCCCAGCGGGTGCTGCTGGCTCTAACACAGGCCGGCGTGTCCCGGGAGGATGCGTACGAATTGGTGCAGGCCAACGCCATGAAGGTATGGGCGGGGGAAGGCACGTTTCTGGATTTGCTGGCGGATGACCCCGAAGTGATCGCAAAGCTGAGCCGGGACGACCTGGCCGGGCTGTTCGACCTGAGTTTCTACACTCGCCACGTGGACACGATCTTCGACCGCGTGTTTGGCGCTGCTGTGTCCTGACCAATGACGTTAATATTTGACAGAAGGACCCCGAGCCCGTGACGGGCTCGGGGTCCTTTGGGGTGGCAAGACCGGTCAGTCTGCCGCGTTTGTGACAGCGATATCGCGGATCCACGCGGCCGCTGACACTTCTACGAATACGTTGGAGCCGGCGCTGACCTCGAACGTCAACGTGACGGTTTGATCGGCGAAGCGGGTAAGATCAATGTCGGAGGACTGGCACCAGTCCTCCTCACGGTGATCCATGCCGACGGCGGACGCCTCATCGATGGCCTCCCCATCGATGAGGACGGCGAACCCGGCCCGCGTGTAGGGGTTGGCGGCAGCTTGCAGATCCAGCCGGCGTCGGTAGGCCAGGCGCGGCTTTGGGCCCAGAGTCAATTGGCAGGAGATGGTGCGAACCGCGCGCTCGATCGCCGTACCGGAGCCCGAGACAGCCTTGCCGTGGAGGATTGGCTGAGCATCGTTGCCCGTGCTGTCCGTTTCCGTCAGTTCCCAGCCTTCGCCGAACCAGCCGGCGGGCGCCCCCGTATTTTGCTCGGCCTGTGACTGGCTGCTCCGATCCTCCTTGACCGGCGGCGCCTCCGGCGCTGGGTCGGGTGACGCCGCTTGCTCCGGCTTATCAGCGGACGGACTGGACGGCGGCACGGTCGCGGCCTTGTCGGCCAGATCGGCTTTGGTCCGCTCCGCAGCCTTGCGCCGCATCAGCCCGGCCGCCTCGAAGGAGGTTGCGATGATGCCCGGGATGTCGATGCCGAGGGGCGCTTTGCCGCCCTTGGCCCGGGCGGCACTGTCTCGCGACAGCAGGCCCGCCGCTTCCAGGGAGGTGGACACGATCTCATGGACATTGAGGCCGAGGCCGGGGGTGGGCGATGATTCCCGGTTCGCGGACGTACGGACCCGGTCAGGGAACAGCTCCGCGGTGGCGAAGGAACGGTTGACGATGGTGCCAAGATCGACCCCGGCGACGGAGGCCGCCGCGCTATCGCCGCCCTCGCGCGGTTGCGGCGACATTACTTCGACGATCGGCATAGCCTCCACCGTGGGCCAGGCCGGCGCGTCGCCGGCCCAAGGTGACGGCTTGGGATCAACGCCCATCGTATCCCGCGCACGCTCCGGCTTCGGAGGCGCTTTGCGAACCCGCGGCTTTACCTCCCGCACCACGTCTGTGAGGTTCCAAAAGCGCGCGATATGGGTGGTAGACGAGATACCCGCATCAATGATGAATGGCGCCGGCGTGCCGCAACCATCGGGGGCTGTCGGGTCAATGGGCACGCCATGGCCCATGCCGTTGACGGTGTAGGCCTCGATCAGCGTGTTGCCGGCTGCGTCCTGCCAGCTTCGGCGGGCGTGGCCCTGAACCTGATCCTCAATCGTCGGTGCTTCGTCCAGTCCGTGGACGGACCGCCACTGCTTGATGATCTCCTCGCTGTTCAGCGGCTTGACGGTGCTGTCGGCAGCGCCGTGCCACACGGAAATGCGCGGCCACGGGCCGGCGTGGGGGGAGGCCGCGCGAACCGCAGCACCCCACTCCTCGGCCGGGCGGCTGCGGCCCTGAAAGATGACCTCGAAGGCATCCTGAAGGCCTTCGGCGGCATCGAAGGGTACGCCGGCAATGATCGCCCCGCCGGAAAACACATCCGGATAGGCGGCGAGCAGCGCGGATGTCATGGCGCCGCCGGCGGAAACACCGGTGACGAACACCCGGCTGCGATCCAGTCCGTGATCGCGACAGATGCGATCCACCATCTCGGTGATGGACTGGGCCTCGCCCGAGTCCCGAGTCGTGTCCGAGTCCTTGAACCAGTTGAAGCAACGTAGCGGATTGTTGGTGCGCTTTTGCTCCGGCAACAGCAAAGCGAAGCCGTGCCGGTCGGCAAGGGTCGACCAGCCGGTGCCGCGGTCGTAACCGGCGGCGGTTTGCGTGCAGCCGTGGAGCAGCACGACGAGGGGCGCGTTCTCCGGCAACTCCTCCGGGATGTGTGTCCACATCTTGAGATCACCGGGGTTGGCGCCAAAGCCGGTGACCTCGGTCAGGTAATCGCGGCCGGCGTCCTCGCCGCCGTCGATGGTTTCCAGCGCGTCCTTGGCTTTGTCCAGGAAGGCTTGCCACGGGCGGCGATCCCTGGAGCGGCGGGCGAGCTTGGCGAGGCTCGAGACCTCGCCGATGGTCCTTTGCAAATCGATCACGGCGGATGTCCTTTCGTGGTCCGGAACGATGAGCCGGCCGATGTCCAACAGGCGGGCGGCCGGCAGGAAGGTGGTATGAAACAGCCCGGCGTCGGCGACGCCGTCCCGCTCGGGGTCGAGCCAAGCTGGCGGACGGGTGCCGTCGGGCAGCTCGTAGCGTTGGGTGATCAGGGCTGATCGGCCGTGGAGGCCTACGCGGTATTGCAGGCCCGCTACGGGGAAGCCCCGACACACCCACAGGCCGAACACGAGGCGGGCGAGCGCATCGGCTGTACGCGCCTCGGCGGCGTGGTCGAGAAGGCGGGTGAGGACGGCGCTTAAGGGGAGGCCACGCAAGCGCTGGGGCAGGTCCGGGATGGAGGCGTCGGCGGGCGCGTCCGTTGCCAATGGGGCGGACAACGCCACGCGGGCCGTGGTGGCATCGGCGGCCAGGGAGGTGGGAACGAGGGCGCGGTAGCTTTGAACCGCGTCCACCGTCGCCGCCTGCTGCGGTGCCGCCATGATGCCGAGCAGCAGGTCGGCGGCGTAACCCGACGTGGCCGGTGGCGAGCCGGGGCCGCGAGCACCGGCCGGGATCAGGCCGCTGGCGACCAGGAGCGTGATCCGGACCCGCACATCGCGGCGGGATTGACCCAGGAGGTCCGCCAACCGCTCGCCGAATTCATATCGTCTGAGAGCTTTCATGGCGGTGAAGGTAATGCGCGGAGGCATTCATGTCGAGGATGTTTTTAAATTTTTGACAGAAATTAAATTTTAAGGGGGCGCATGTCTATCAGGCGGGCGATACCGGCGGAACAGTCCGCACGAAGAAAGAACGTCATGGCCGGGCGTGACCGGACCATTTACGCCGTCGTGTTCTTGGGGCGGGAGGGAGTATGGGAGCACAGGGCGGAAAACGCGGCGCCGGGGCCTAAAAAAAGGCACCGCCGACCCCGACGTACTCAAGACGTGGATGGTCGGGTCGAGCCATCGGTAATGACAAGGAGGGCGGGATACCGATGCGTTTGGCAAACGCCGCGTTTGCCGATCCGCCCCGCTCCCGCTGCATCTCACTGGATCGATCGTCAGTGCCAGAGGACCGGGGTGTCAATGATCTTCCGGGGGCGGTCCGCTTCAGGCGGCTTTGCGTGATCGGGGCGGGGTGGCCTTCACCTTTGTCGCTCGGTTGATGATCAGCCTGAAGCGGCGCGGCTTGGCTGAAGGCTCCTTTGGTGCCTCGTCCGGCGGACGGCCCACAAGGACGGCGGCGGCAATTTGACTGCGGGAGATGCCGATATCCGCCAGAATCCTGTCGTCGAATCCCTGAAGCTCGCGCATCGCGGCCCGCCGCCGATGGGCCTCGGCCAAACGTTTTGCCAGCGAACGAACGGCATTGACCACGGTGCGCCCCAGCGCTCGGACCGGCGGTGAGACGGTCCGCGCCACGATCGCAAACAGATGACTGAAGGCGCGTGCCCGTTCTACCCGCGCGTGACGGAGATAGCGGGTGTACGGGTCGCCGTGATTGTCTGATCGATACAGCATGGTCGGGCTCCTGATCCGGTCGCCGATGCGACGATCTCCTTGAAGCCAACTCTGCCGACGCGGGGTTGATCAATCCAACGAATAGTTTTTATTATATTCATCAGGAAAACTGATGTGAGTAGCGTGATGCTGGCAACCCTGGAACCTGATCTGCTGCAGACGTTCGTGGCGATTGCCGAAAGCGGCAGCTTCACCGACGCCGCCGGCCGCGTGCACCGGACGCAGTCCGCAGTCAGCATGCAGATCAAGCGGCTTGAGGAAACGCTGGGGCGTCCAGTGTTCCTGCGCGAGGGTCGGACCGTCCGCCTGACCCATGACGGCGAGGTGCTGCTGGGCCACGCGCGGCGCATCCTGCGCGCTCACCGTGAGGCTCTGGCTGTGTTCGCGGAGCCCAACCTGGAGGGCACGGTGACCTTAGGCACGCCGGACGAATACGCCGTCGCTTTCCTGCCGGCGATCCTGGCCCGGTTTTTCGAAAGTCAATGCCACGTCCACGTGGAGGTCGTGTGCGATACCTCGGTACGCTTGCTCGCGCGGTTGGCCGAGAACGCGATCGACCTAGCGATGGTGACCTACGGCTACGGCGATGACGATGAGGGCGTGATCCTGCTGCAGGAGCCGGTGGTGTGGGCGACTTCCGCGCGGCACGCCCCCCATGAGGAGGACGCGGTGCCGCTCGCGCTGTTTCAGCCCGGCTGCAAGTTCCGCCAGCGGGCAATCGACGCGCTGGCCGCCACGGGACGATCCTACCGGCTGGCCATGACCAGCGTCAGCCTGGCGGCGATCATGGCGGCAGCCCGTGCCGGCCTCGCCGTCTGCGCGCTGCCCAAGAGCAACGTGACCGAAGACCTGCGCGTGTTGAACCAGCGGGACGGCTTTCCGCCCATGCCCGACTATCGGATCGAACTGCGGCGATCGGTGGCCGCTCGGTCCATCCTTCACGATTGCCTGGCGGAGCACATCATCGACCACTTCCGCCCCAGTGCGACGTTCGTCACAGCCGCGGTGCCGTGAGCGGAAGGGTCAAACGGCTCTTGCTGTTCAGAAGATTTGGTAGCGGAGGAGAGACTTGAACCCCCCCCGACGCGCGGATGATGATTGAAAATTTTCGCATTGAAATATAAGGGAAATATGACGACGTGTCGCAGTGATGTTGCATCGTCGTTGCCGATAACGGCAAGCTCACTTGCCGCCAGTCGCTCGAAATCGTCTTTCTCGCTGGGGAACAAGTGGCCGTAAACGTCATACGTCATCTGTATGCTTGAATGCCCTAGGATGGCCTGGACCCGCTTCGGAGGGAACTCCTGGTCTAGTGGAACAGAGCACCGAGCCTGACCGCAGGTTCGAGGCAGACCAGCCGTCGGCTGACAGTAGCTATCGCAGGCTCAGGCAGCTTGGCTCACCCAGGCCCGCCCAGGCCGGGTGCCTTTGTGGTTCGTTGCTCGAAGGGGTCCCCCTTTTTGAGTTTCCACGTGGTGCGGTGGGGGCCGCAGCGTTTTTTCTGAGGTCTCAAAAAGCGAGAATTGCCCTACCGCGATAAGAAGACGTGCGAGGGGTTCAAATCCTGCCCCCCGCAACCGGTACCCTGCATCCTGCGCGATCGTGTATAGATGGTTTTGGCGTTCTCGGCGTCGAGTTCGGTTGTGCGGACTATCGGTACGTCCCGAGACAGCGATCCTTCCGCTTCGCTTGCCATAAGCGGAACCTTGAGGGGCTCCATCCGAAGCCCGAGTCTGACCCTGTGTAGACCCCCCGGCAGACGTAACGTTTGCTGGCCATGGCCCGCGATTGTACACTGCAGACCAATCGGACAATGAGACAGACCGACGTGGATCGAGTCGTTACCGTTTAGTGCGGTTTGGGACGATTTCAAAAACGGTGCGGGACGTTCTCGATCGCTGATCGCGTTCGAGACCGGCCTCAGTGATTGCGACAGTGGACGACGCGGTGCGCCCGAAGTCGGCGCGTTGCGTGGTGTTGGCCCAGGTTCCGGCGGTGCGGCCGGGGCGAGGTCAAGTCGGCGCCTTTTGGTTTGCAACATGACTCAGAGGCAAAGAGATGGGTTCGGACACGCGCGCTTTTACTTGGAGCAAGCCGGTCATCGGCCGGTCCATCCGCCGGTCGCTGGCCGGCTTAAGCGTTTTGCTCGGTACGACGGCACTGTCGACGCCGCTCCTCGCCGATCCCGATGACTGTACCGTCTCGGGAGACTACTTCTGTCAGGGCAACCAAAGTCTGGGCTTCCAGGTTGGCGTTAATTCTGGGCTTGACGTCGATGACGGAGGTGTGGGCGTCGACAAGATCATCGTTGACAGTCTCACCCCCATCAAGAACAGCGAGGGGCAAGACGAACCTTATACTGGCCCATTCATTTTCTCGACGCAGCGTGAAGGCAGTATCAATCTCAATCTGGAGATTGATATGGGTTCTATTACGCATGAAGTTGGCGATGGAAGCGCCAACGTTTCTTTTGCGCCGAATCCGGTCGATTCTGGAAAACAAGCACCGAATCTTGGCTTGCATTTTACCGGCACCGCGACGAACAAAGGGGCTCAGAGTGTGCTGTTGGTGCAATCGGCGGGGACGGAGGGTGCGAAAGGAGCGGAAGGACCACAAGGAAAGCCAGGTCGAGCGGGCGAAGCGGGCGGTGGTGGTGGCGGCGTGCCCATCCTCCTCGGCCCCTATGGAGGCGATGTCACGCTTAACGGAGGCTCGGACACCGATGGGACAATTGATGCCTCGACGACGGGCGCGCGTGGGGGCGATGGCGGCCGCGGTGGTCCGAGCTCGGGATTCCAGCAGGGCGGCGGAGACGGCGGCGCCGGCGGCAGCACAGGAACCGTCACGTTGACGACAAATGTCAAGACGACGGTCACGGCACCCACCCACGCCGTTCATTTGGTCTCGTCGGGTGGGGATGGGGGGAACGGGGGAACGGCATGGAATGCCGGCGCTGCTGAAGGCGAAGCGAGCGGCGGTATGGCCGGCGACGGTGGTGCGGGCGGTCCTATCATGCTTGACTTCAACCCGAACGACGGTGGCACCTCCACCGGAACATGGGACATCACGACGACCGCCGGCGCGAGGGCCATCCGGCTGGAGACCGTTGGCGGTAAAGGTGGCGACTCCGGAGGGACGCTGAAAGGAGAGGGGCACCCTGGCGGCCAAGGGGGGGCGGGCGGTCAGATCCTCTTGGGGGACGCCGCCCGCAGCGTCACCACGCAAGGCGATGACTCCGTCGCCGTCGAACTCCTTGGAAATGGCGGCAACGGAGGCCGCGGATCGGACACCAACGACTCCCAGAAGGGTTCCCCCGGGGCGGGCGGCGATGGCGGGGCCGGATCAGAAATCAACGTTTCCGGAACATGGACGATCTCCGCCAACGGCACGGGAATCATCGCGGCCAGCCAAGGCGGGACCGGCGGCAACGCCGGGTACAACACCCACAGTCCGCCCAAGAATAGGCAGGGCGGCACTGGGGGTGCGGGCGGCACGGTCGGTATCGTCACGAGCTCGACATCCACAATCGACAGCAGCGGCGAAGCGATAAAGCTCGAATCGTTCGGCGGCCACGGGGGCTACGGGAGTCCCACGCAGGGTGGCGGTAGCAATGCGGATCCGGGGCCGGGGGGCGATGGCGGGCGCGGCGGTCACCTTTACTTCGACACGTTACCGGACGGCACCACCAGCGCCGGTCAATGGACGATTACCACGACCGGGGAAAAAGCATACGGCATTTTTATGGACAGCAAGGGCGGTTACGGCATAAAGGCGGAAAAGGAAGCCAGTGACGAAGAGGACACTACCGGCAAGGACGGCGGTAACGGCGGCGATGGGGGGGCCATCACAATTGCGTCGGGGACACGCACGATCACGACCTCCGGCTCCTCCGCCCATGGCGTCGTTGCGAGTAGTACGGGCGGAGTGGCCGGCCAGGGCGGCGAGCGGTCTAGCGACACCGAGGGGGCGAAGAACGGCTGGTCGGGCCAGGGCGGCGCCGGCGGCAAGATCACCATTGCCGGCGGCTTCAACATCAACACATCGGGTCCTGGCGCTATTGGAATTAGTGCGACCAGCACCGGCGCCGACACCCCCCTGATCGAAAACTCCGTTAACTATGGAGCGCCGGGCAACGGTGGCGACATCGAGATTTCGCTGGCCGCAAGCTCGACCGGGATCAAAACGACGCAGAGCCAAGCCCACGGCATCTTTGCAACGAGCATCAGCGGGACGCCTTCAACAACAAGAACGATATACACAAACGCGGGCGCCGTTGGCGGCGACGTGACGATTACGACGAGCAATAACATCTACGTCTCCGGCCGTGGTGCGCACGGGATCTATGCGTCAAGTCAAGGATTCGCAGGCGGCTCTAGCGCAACGCGACTAGGGGTAATCGCGTTGTTTAACGGTAAGATCGATATCACCGTTAACGAGGGGGTGACGGTGCAAGGCGGCACGGCCAGCGATAGCAATGAGTTTCAGGATGGTGCAGCCATTTACGTGGACGCCGGCAAAGACTCCAACACAGTGGAGAACTCCGGCACGATCCAATCAGTGGAAGGCAGTTCGGGAATCGCTATCGCTTACAACGGTTCTGGAAGCCTCGCTGTGAACAACAACGCCGATACGAACGCGAAAATCGTCGGAAGTATTTGTGTCAACAACCCTAGATGTAACGACGAAAGCGCAGCTTCCCCGCTCGCAACCCCTGCTGATGGAGAGCGTGGCGAAATAACCCTCCTGAACGGGGTCGGCGCCATAGTGGAGGCGGGCGAGCGGCTCGAGGTCAAGCAGCTCGTCAACGAGGGCACCCTCTATGTGGGCGGAGACGGTGTGGCGGGCTCGACGTGGATCGACGGCGATTACATCCAGGAAGCGGAGGGAGAACTCGTCCTCGACCTCTCGGCGGACGCGGCCGACGTGCTCTCCATCGGCGGGACGATGACCTTCGCGCCCGACGCGACCATCCACGCCATGATGTTCGGCGATTTGACCGAAGAAGATCTGGGCACCTACGACGTTCTCCACGCCGAAGAGATCGTGGTCGAGGGCCTGGACGGTGACGCGATCGGCGACATCCTCCGCATCGAGGGCAGCGACGGCTACCGCTTCGACGTGGCCTCGGTCGCGCGCTCCGACGGCATGACGTTGCAGGTGACGGTGAGCCAAGTCCCGCTCCCGGCGAGCGCTTGGCTCCTGCTCTCCGCCTGCGCCGGTTTCGTCGTGCTCCGCCGATATGCCGGCTCGGCGAGGTGATGCGAGGCGGCAAGGCTCGTCGGTGATCCGTCTTTTGCTCAGCGTCCAACCGCAAGGACCTGGGTGAGGCCGAGCGGCGACCGACCGGAGCCTTGGCACCGACGGCCAGCGTCGGGGCAGCGCGCCGTTGCCCGAGGGCGCGCTGCCCTTTATCTCCGACCTCCGATGCCGTGGGCGACCGGAGACTGCCAATGACCGCGCGCACCTTCCACTTCATCTCGGGCCTGCCGCGCGCAGGCTCGACGCTGACGGCGGCGCTCCTGCGCCAAAACCAGCGCTTCCACGCCGGCATGTCGAGTCCGGTGGCCTCGCTCTTTGAAGGCCTCATCGCTCAGGTCTCGGCGGGCACCGAGCTGTCGACTATGGTCGACCAAGAGCAGCGGGCGAGGCTCCTCAGAGGCCTATTCGACAGCTATTACGCCGATCATCCCGAGCCCGTTATCTTCGACACCAACCGCGCCTGGACCGCACACCTCCCGGCGCTCACGCGGCTCTTTCCCGAGGCAAAGCTCATTTGCCTCGTGCGTGACGTCGCTTGGATCATGGACTCGATGGAGCGCCAATACCGGCAGAACGCCTTCGAGCATACGCGGCTCTTCAACAACCCTGGTGAGCGCGCCACCGTCTACACGCGGACCGAGGCCCTCGCCGGCGCCGACCGGCTCGTCGGCTTCGCCTGGCATGCGCTCAAGGAGGCCTGCTATTCGGACTTCGCCGAGCGCCTGGTCATCGTCGACTACGATCTGCTGACGCAGCATGCACCGGACGTGTTTAGGCTACTCTACCAGTTTCTCGGTGAGGAGCCTTACGCCCACGACTTTGAGGGCGTGACGTACGACGCTCCAGAGTTCGACGCACAGCTCGGTCTTGACGGCTTGCATCGCGTTCACCCGAGAGTCCGGCCACGCCCGCGGAAGACCATCCTGCCGCCCGACCTCTTCGACCGCTACGGCCAGCTTGCCTTCTGGCGCGACCTGCCGAACTCCAAAGCCTTCCGCATTGTCGCCCAGGACCAGAACCAAAACCAAGCCGGTTCGATGCCCACGGGCGAGCAGCCGCTGGGCGACGCTCAGCACGCCTAAC
>CAZUDB010000048.1:0-28389 GCA_964619055.1 uncultured Rhodospirillaceae bacterium | reverse complement strand
TGGCCCAGCTTGACCTGAAGCGCCACCAGCTTGGCGGGATCGCCGTTGTAAAGCGCCGGATCGGCCATGCGCGCGGTCAGTTTGGCTTTGTCGGCGGTGAGCCGCTCGATGGCCGCCTCCCGGTCCTGGATGCGCTTGCGCAAGGGGGCCAGGGCCTGGCGCTTCTCCGCCGCCTGGCGGCGCTGCTCCTTCTTGTCGGGGCCTGCGTCGGCGGATTTGGCCTTGGCGGTCGCGGACACGCCGGCGGCTTGCGCGCGGCGATCCATCAGCAGCTTGCGATACTCCTCCAAATCGCCCTCGAAGGGCAGGACCCGGCCCTTGTCGCACAGCCAGAACCGGTCGGTGGTGAGCTGGATGACGTGCGGATCGTGGCTGACCAGGATCACCGCCCCCTGGAACGCGTTCAGCGCCTGGATTAGGGCGTCGCGGGCCTGGATGTCCAGGTGGTTGGTGGGCTCGTCCAGCAGCAGCACATGGGGGCGGTGACAGGTGGCGAGCGCGAACAGCAGACGCGCCTTCTCCCCGCCGGAGAGGGAGCCGACGCGGGTCTCCGCCCGGGTCTGGGAAAAGCCGAATCGGCCGAGCTGGCCGCGAAGCTGCTCCTCCGTGTCGTTGGGACGGCGACGGGCCAGCTCGACGAGCGGGGTGTTGGCCACATCCAGCTCGTCCGTCTGGTGCTGAGCGAAGTAGCCGATCCTGAGCTTGTTGGAGCGCCGGAACTGGCCGGCAAGCGGCGTCAGACGCCCGGCCAGAAGCTTGATCAGCGTCGACTTGCCGTTGCCGTTGGCCCCCAGCACCGCGACGCGATCATCGGCGTCCAGGCGCAGGCCGAGCTTGCGCAGGATCGCCTTGCCATCGTAGCCCACGGCCACGTCGTCCATGGTGATCAGCGGCGGCGGCATGGGGTCCGGATCGGGGAAATGGAAGGTGACGGACGTCTCCTCCCGAGACTCCATCAGCGGCTCCATCCGCTCCAGCATCTTCAAGCGCGATTGGGCCTGGCGGGCCTTGGAGGCCTTGTAGCGGAAACGGTCCACAAAGGACTGGATGTGGGCGCGCTCGCGCTCCTGTCGGGCGCGCATGGCCTCGTTGCGGAGCAGACGCTCGCGCCGGGTGCGCTCAAAACGGTCGAAGGCGCCCTGATAGAGGGTCAATGCGCCGCCCTCCAGGTGCAGAATCTCCGAGACCGCGCGGTTGAGGAGGCCGCGATCGTGACTGACGATCAGGATCGTGCCCGGATAGTGGGCCAGGTAACCCTCCAGCCACAGGCTCGCCTCCAGATCCAGGTGGTTGGTGGGCTCGTCCAGCAACAGCAGATCGGGGCGGGTGAACAACAGGCCGGCCAAGGCCACGCGCATACGCCAGCCGCCGGAAAAGTCGGAGCAGGGACGCTGCTGGTCGGCATCGGAGAAACCAAGGCCGGCCAGAATGCGGGCGGCGCGGGAAGTGGCCGAATGGGCTTCGCGGTCCTGCAAGCGGGCGTGGATGGCGGCGATGCGGTCCGGGTCCTGGGCCGTTTCCGCCTCCCGCTCCAGCGCGGCGACCTCCCGGTCGGCGGCACGGACGGTCTCGATCAGGTTGGCCTCGCCGTCCGGCGCTTCCTGGCTGGTCATGCCGATGGTCCAGCGCGGCGGCACTTGGACGCGCCCACCATCGGGCTCCAGGCCGCCGGCGATCAGACGCAGCAGCGTGGTCTTGCCCGTGCCATTGCGGCCCACGAGCCCGACCCGGTGGCCGGCGTCGATGGTCGCCGTGGCGCTGTCGAGGAGCGTGCGAGCCCCGATCCGGTAGGTGAGCGCATCGATCAGCAGCATAAGCCGACCTCTAACATGTTCACCCTTGGCAAAACAGCACCGGCACAGGGGAGGAAGCGGGAGCGGAGAGCATGCTTTGACGGCGCGTTAGGGTCGGCGTAGCGCCGCTTCGATCTCCTGGGCGAGCGCGGCCCGGGCCTTGTCCCGGCCGCCGGACGTGCTGTCCTCCTCGGTGAGCCGGCTCCACTCGGGATGGCGGCGCGCCCGTTTGACGGGGTCGGGCAACGCCTTCTTGACCCAGCCCTGACGGGCGGTGTCGGCTTCCGCCACCATCCGGATCTTGTCCTGGCTGGCGTGGCCGCGCCGCAGCAGAGCTTGGGCAAGCCCGATCTGACGGACGGCAAGCAGGCGCAGCGTGGCATCGTCCACGCGCAGCTCGGCATAGCCACGCGCGCGATCCCAAAGCCGTTGGCCGTGGCTCTCCGCACCGCTCCAGGTGGCCCCGACCAAAGCCCCGAGCGCCGTCGCGGCGCCTAAGGACAAACCGCCCAGCAGCACATCGACGGTCAGACCCGTGGCGGCGCCAACGGCAGCACCGCTGCCAACGCTGATCCCAAGCTCAGTCAGCAGGTCCGGATCAAACGGATCGCGACCCCATTGGCCGGTGGCCGCCGGCACCGCCTCGGCCTCATAATCGTCCGAGCGGAAGCGAAACAGTGCCAAAATCTCCTCGGCCGTCTGTTGCTCGCGAAGCCGAACCCGATCCTGCAACGCATCGATGGCCGCGTCCTTGTCGGCGTCCCCGGGCACCGACACGGTGTGGGCGGCGACGTCGATCAGAAGGTCCGCGATCAGCCCGGCGGCCCCGGAGACAAGCCTCCGACGCTCCGCCTCGCGATCGGCGATCAGAGCCTCCAGGGTCGGCCGAAAGCGATCGAGAAGGGTGATCATGGTCTCAAACAGCCGCCGCTCAGCGGTCTCGTTCAGGACGACCGTGTCAAACTCGGCAACGGCGTGCAGACCCAAGCGACGCAAATGCTCCCGCCACGCCTCCACCTGTGCTTCAGGACTCGCTAAAAAGTTCAGGACCGGCACCAGCGGGCGGGCGCACCGGGCGAGGATCTCCAACTCATCCCGATGCTTGCCCAGCACGCGCTCCCGACAGTCGACGACGTAGAGGGCCGCATCGCTGGCCAGCACCTGACGGATCGCCTTGGCCTCCTGCTCGAACCGATCGTGGACGGGAGCCGCCTCATCGGGATCATCCAAGAACGCGCGGATTACCTCGATCCAGTCCTGACGACGGTCGGCACGCAGGTCATCGAGATACTCAAGCAGACCGATGGAGTCCTCTAGCCCCGGCGTATCGTACAGCTCTACCTGCGGCGCACCATGCACCAACAGCGTGGCGCCTTCCACATGCCGGGTGGTTGCGGGCCGGTCGGACACCTGGCCGAAGCGGGCATCGCGGGTCAGCGTCCGCAGCAGCGATGTCTTCCCGGTGTTGGTGTGGCCGACGACGGCCACCCGGAGCAGTGGCGTCGATGGGGTCATGACGCCGCCCTGACCCACGCCGCCAGTTCGGCCCCTGCCGCCATGTCGCCGTGTAAATCGATGAGACGAACGCGGCTCTCGGGAATACCGGCGCGTGCTGCACACTGCCGCCAGTCGCGGCTTCTCTGCTCCAAGCCCGCACCCGACGACCGCTGAGTCAGCCGTCCGGCTTCGGACAGGGCAATAAACAAAGCCGTATCCGTCGCATTCTGGACCTCGGCCAGGAACGTGCCGACGCCCCGGTCCGGTGTTTCCACCAATGAGGCCACGACGACGGCGAGCCGGGCTCGCGGCCGGGCGGTCCGCAGCCGGTCAATGGCCGCCCGCTGCCCGGAGCGGTCATCGGCAATGCCGAGATCGAGCCACGTAATTCCGTTGGCGTCCGGAGGCCAGCCTGCGTTCGGCAATCCGATCTCCAAGCCCACCAGAGCGACCGGTCCGGGCCCGCGCACGGGGGGGGCCGGCGGGACCGGTACATCGGCCAAGTCGGCTTCGTCTTGCGTGATCCCGACGGACCGGCTTGGTGCCATCAACACCGGATAAAGGCGGGCGATCCCAGGACGGGTGGTGTCGAGGCGGTAGGCGGACGCGGCCCGCCGCGCCTGGATCACGGACAGGGCCAGGAGCACGAGCCGTGCACCCGCGCCATAAACAGCGAGGCAACCAATGAGGAAGCCGGCCCAAACGCCCCGACTCTGCGATGCCACCGGACCATTGCCGAGCCATTGACTGGCCCGCACGTCCGCGGCGTCCGGCACGGGAAAGCCGAGCGCCCCCGGCACTGTCGCCAGCACATCCGTGATAACCACGTAGTCGTCGCGGTCCAGGATCGTGGTCTCCCAGGCGAAAGTGACATGGCGGGTGCCCAGCAGCAGCAACGCTGAGACTAAGCAACCGACGAAAAAGGCAAGCCAAAGGCCATGGCTGACCGTGCTGGCCAGCCACCGGCCGAGCCGGGTCGAACCCAGGACGACAGCGGTAGCACCACCGGCCTCCAGAGCGGTACGAGGCCGCGCCGGTGCGTCCTCCTCGACCTGATCCCGTCCCTCCCCGTCATCGCCACGATGCAATGAAGCGCGAGCCAAACGCGCGGCCAGCCACCGGCCGGCCTGGAGCGTCAAGCGCCCGAACAGGCCAGCCGCCGCCGAGTGCGGCGCGGTGATGATGGCAACAAGCCAGACCAGAAGTGCCAAGGCGTGGAAACCGAGCAGGATGGTCAGGACGCGAAAGATGTTCGCGGGCTCGCCTGGACCTGCCGCCACCAGCACGCCGGCGGCAGCGGCACCGGCCACGGCCGCCACGGCAACAGCAACGACCAGCACCCAAATGCTGGCCCAGCGCAGATCGTCCAGCGCCTCCCGGAGCCTATCCGAAATACCAACCCAGCGGGCGCGCGCAACGATCCGCTCCTCAAAGGTCGGCAACGCCTCAAGCTCCGGCAATGCCTCGCCGGGCAACTCCAACGGTTGTTGCAGGCGCACTTCATGCAGCCGTACCGCCTCGGCCAGCAGCCGATCTTTCAGACGGAACCGTGCATTTGCATCCATCGTTGGCGTCGACCAAGCAGGCCTGGGCCCGCGTTCGAAGTGGCGGCCGGCGCGTCAATGATGCGCCGCCGTCACCCAGGTATGGGGCTAAGAAATCCTGACGGGTAAACAAGCGCAAGCGGCAAACATCAGGCGCGGGCGTACGGGGGGCGCGGCCGCGCGATCAGGATGCGTGGCGCGGTGCCTCGTTCCGCCGCCGACCGCCGCGCCCGGCGATGCGCAAGAGATAAGCTTGCTTATGGCGGCGACGCCAGGGCTCGAATGCCCACGCTTCAGACGTGGCCGGCACGGTTGGAAGGGAGAGGAATGTTGCCGCGGTCAGCGGCGTCCCGTGACTTGGCGAAACGGGAATTTCGATCAAGGCGTATTCATCCCCTTCAAAGGCAATCAGCCGCTCCACTTCCGGCGGCCGTACGCCGGACACAAGCAAGCCATCGACACGAGCGCCCTCGCTCGGCACCAGCACCGGATAGCTGGCGTTTGCGCGGTAGCGGCGCACATACCCGATCAGCGTTGCGGCCCGAAGGTGCTCGGCCGGCACCGGTCGGCCAATGACGGCCGCCCGGACGTCCGGGTCCAGCAACGTTCCATAGAAGAAAAACGGCTTGTTCACGAACCCAGAGACCTTTCACACCAGGGTCGGTGGCTCGATACCCGACGCGCGAAGCTGGACTGTCAACTGATCGATCTGGCGATTCAGCGTGGCCTGGTCCTTGGCCTCGCACCGTCCGACCAGAACCGGTTGGGTGTTGGATGCCCGGAGGAGCCACCAGCCGCCGTCCGAGCTGACCCGGACGCCATCGACGTCGTTGACGCTTATACCGTCTTCCGAGGCAAGCCGGGTGCGGACGTTTTCGATGACGACGAACTTGCGGTCATCGGGGCAATCAATGCGGAGTTCTGGCGTGTTGACGACGGCCGGCATGGCATCGCGTAATCTGGCCAACGAGTCGCTGGAGCGGGCCAGGATGGCGAGCAGCCGAACGGCGGCATAAAGCGCATCGTCGTAGCCATAGTAGCGATGGGCGAAGAAGATATGGCCGCTCATCTCTCCGGCCAACGGTGCGCCGGTCTCCGCCATGAGGGTCTTGATGAGGGAATGGCCCGTGCGGCTCATGATCGGGTTGCCGCCGAGGCGGCGAATTTCATCGAAGAACACCTGGCTGGTCTTGACGTCGGCGATGATGGTCGCCCCTGGGCACTCGGCCAGGACTTCGCGCGCCAGGATCAGCAGCAACTGATCGCCCCACAAGACGCGACCGAGCGAATCGACGACACCGATGCGATCCCCATCGCCGTCAAAGGCGATACCGAGATCTGATTTCTCGGCCGCCACCAGCGCCTTAAGCTGCTCTAAGTTCTCCTCCACGGTCGGGTCCGGATGGTGGGCCGGAAACCGACCGTCAACAACGTCGTTTATCGCAACATGGCGGCAAGACAAACGCTCACAGAGCAACGGCAGCACCGCGGCGGCGGCACCATTGCCCGGGTCCCAGGCGATCGATAACGCGGGCGCGCCCCTGAAGTCCTGGCAGAGCCGATCCACATAGGCCTCGGCCACCGGCTGCTCCTCGACGCGGCCGGTTTGGCCGGCCGGTTCCGCCACGGCAGCGGCCTGCGCCAGTGCCTGGATATCGGAACCGAAGAAAGGTCGGCCCATGAAGGTCATCTTGATGCCGTTGTAGTCGGACGGGTTGTGCGATCCGGTGATCATCATGCCGCCGTCCGCGTCCAAATGCTTAGTCGCGAAATACAACATCGGCGTGGGGCCCAATCCCACGCGCACCACATCGGCGCCACCGCGGGTGAGGCCGTCGACCAGAGCCGCTTCCAACTCGGGAGACGTCAGCCGACCATCCCGGCCCACCGCCACACGTCGCCCTCCGGCGGCGGTCAAGCGGTGCGCGAAGGCCGTGCCGATGGCGCGCACGCCGTCGACGGTCAAGGTGTCACCGACAACGCCGCGGATGTCGTACTCGCGAAAGATGGAGGGGTGTAGCATGGTTGGGTCAGCCATTGGCCGCCATCCGGCTCTCGGATGGGGACAGATCATTGGATGATGGTCCGGACGGGGCGCGCCCGACGCTGACATAGCGGATGCCGGCATGTGCCATCACGTCGGGATCAAAGAGGTTTCGCAAATCAACCAGAAGCGGGGTGGTCAGCGTTTTAGCGATCCGGGCCGGCTCCAGTTCACGGAACTCCGCCCATTCGGTTAGGATGACGGCCAAGTCGGCGCCGCGCATGGCTTCAAAGGCGTCGCCACACCACTCGACGTCGTCGATCATTTCGCGGGCATGGGCCATGCCCTCCGGGTCGTAGACGCGAAGACGCGCGTCCGCCCGTTGCAGGCTCGGAATGATCGACAGGCTCGGCGCATCACGCATGTCATCGGTGTTGGCCTTAAACGTGAGGCCGAGGATGGCAATGGTGAGGCCGGCAACGGAACCGCCGGCGGCGGCGATCACCTTATCGGCCATGCGCCGCTTGCGGTCGTCATTAACGGCAACCACCGCCTCGACGATCCGCACCGGCGCATCGCTTTTTCTGGCCGTCGCCACCAACTCCAGCGTGTCTTTCGGAAAGCAGGAGCCGCCATAACCCGGTCCCGGCTGCAGAAACTTGGCGCCGATGCGGTCATCGAGACCGAGGCCGTAGGCCACGTCCAAGACGTTGGCGCCAACGACCTCACACAGGTCGGCGATCTCATTGATGAATGTGATCTTTGTGGCCAGGAACGCGTTGGCCGAATACTTGATCAGCTCCGAGGTCGGGCGGGCGGTGAACACGATCTTCGCGCCGCGCTCCTCAACCGATTGATACAGGCGGGCCATCAGGTCGCGGGCGCGGGGACTTTCCGTGCCGATGACGACCCGGTCCGGGTTCATGAAGTCTTCGATAGCCGCCCCTTCGCGAAGAAACTCCGGATTGGAGACGACGTCGACATCGATATTCGAGCGGGTCTCGCGGATAACGTCCTCGACCATGGCACCGGTTCCGACGGGCACCGTCGACTTGGTGACGACGACCGTATAGCCACTTGCAGCAGACGCAATCTCACGGGCGGCACCGATGACATACTGAAGGTCGGCGTGACCGTCCTCCGGGCGGGGCGGCGTCCCTACCGCGATGAACACAGCATCGGCATCTTTCACAGTCGAAGCCAAATCCGTCGTGAAGCGCAGCCGCCCGGCGGCAACGTTTCTCGCGACCATCTCGTCCAGACCCGGCTCGAAGATGGGCATCTCGCCGCGTTCCAGCTTCGCGATCTTGTCCACGTTCATGTCAACGCAGACGACATCCCAGCCGAACTCGGCAAAGCAGGTGCCGGACACCAGGCCGACATAGCCCGTCCCAATCATCGCAAGGTGCATGACCCAAACTCCAGACGGTGGCCCCTGGTGTTACAGCTTCGGACCGACCGAAACTTCTATGTGCAAAGGAATACCAAACCGTGAAGTCCGCCGGACAGGCGCACAAGCATCGCGCGCTAGCGGCATCCGTTCCGGTGCCCGCCGAACTTTAATCCAGTCCCCCTTATCGCACGGCCGCGAGCGGCTGCTCGGTCTCATCAATCTCCTGGGACGCGTCCGTTAGGTAGCGTTTTAACAGCTCGCGCACGCTGTCGCCCATATCGGGCCGCTGCAGCGCATAGGCGATGTTGGCTTCAAGGTACCCCACCTTGTTGCCGCAATCGAACCGGCGGCCGTCAAACTTGAGGCCGTGGAAGGGCACGATGTTGATGGTGCGCGCCAGCGCATCGGTCAGCTGAATCTCACCGCCTCGCCCGCGCTGCTGGTGGGAAAGCACGGTGAGCACGATCGGGTCCAGGATGTAGCGACCCGTAATGGCAAGCGTCGACGGCGCTTCGTCGGGCGTCGGTTTTTCAACAAGCCCGCGAGCCTTGACCAGCGGGCCGTCTTCACTCTCCACGTCAAGGATGCCGTACTTGGTTGTGTGCTCACGCGGGATCGTTTCGATTCCGACCATGTGGCCGCCCACTTGATCGTAGTGGTCGATCAACTGGGCGAGGCAACTCCGCTGGCCGAGGATGAGATCGTCCGCCAGGAGCACGGCAAAGGGCTCGTTGCTGGCGATGAAGTTGCGTGCGCACCAGACCGCATGGCCCAATCCGAGTGCCGCTTGCTGGCGGGTGTAGGCGATGTGGCCAGGCGGCGGCATCCATTCCGAAATAGAGCGAATCATTGCCTCGTCGCCACGACCGGCGAGAGTCTGCTCCAACTCGACGCTGTGATCGAAATGATCCTCGATCGGTGTCTTGGCGCGGCCCGTGACGAAAATGAACTCGTCAATGCCGGCCTCGCGCGCCTCTTCAACGGCATATTGGATTAACGGCTTGTCGACGATGGGCAGCATTTCCTTCGGCATTGCCTTCGTCGCCGGCAGGAACCGCGTTCCCAAGCCTGCAACCGGAAAAACCGCCTTGCGCACGGGTTTGGTCATGGCCTACGCACGCCTTTTGCTAAAGCCTGATTGATCCGTCAAGTTCGTGACGCGGCTGGCGGCGTCGGGCGACCAATGAGACCGGGCAGTCGCATCCGGGCCAGCCGGAAGGTGGCCCCTATTTGCCACAGCCGCGACGTGAGGGCAACCGTCCACAGCGGCGCACCTTCGCATCTGCAAACCACTGTGCCGACCGACTGTTTCGGTCCCAGCCAACGATCCTCGGACCGGATTTCAGCGGCCCAGCAGCGTGCGGCGTGCCTCATTGACTCTGGCTGCAAGCCAGGTGGACCCGCCACGATCGGGGTGCAGGCCGGCGATCAGCCGGTGGTGGGCGGATTTGATTTCGTCGGTCGAAGAACCGTCTTCGAGCCCCAGGATGGCCAAGGCCTCCTCGCGAGTCATGGCGCCACTCGTTTCGCTCCGGGCGCCGTAGTCATAGCTACCGCGCGCGCCGTCACCCGCGCCAGCCGCCGATCCCGCGCGGGCTCGCCAGTCCGGGTGGGCCCGGTCCAGAAACGCCTCCAGCACTTGGCGGGTGTCAGTCTCGTGTTGCCACTCCACGCGAAGGGCAAGCAGGTCATCCAGGGACAAGTCGCTCAATCGCTGACCCGCAAACCCGCCAGTCGTCACTTCGCCGTCCAACAGCCCGGAGTCATGGTCCAGAGTCATGCGGAGGCCCGCCGTGTCCACCCGTGATTTGCGCCCGCCGCCAAGGCCGCCGCCCAATCCACCCCGCAGTCCGGCCATCCGAGCGAGCGTCTTGAGCATGTTTCCGGCCTGGATGAGGCGGATGATGGCGGGCAGCGCAAAAGCAGCGGCACCCATCGCCCAGCCCAAACGCCCGGTCGCGGCCAGGAACACCGTGAGGGCCGCCGCGATCGCAACCGCCGTTATTGCGACTGCTTTCGCGACCTGCTTCGGTTCGGCGGCCACAAACCACCGTGCGATCAGGACCACGCCGATTACCAGGGAAAGTCCAAGAAGAAATGCCGGCAGCATAGCCCGATCCCAATACCGCCGCAGCTCGGCCCGCTAGCCCCCGGGCCTCGTTAGGTCGGCGAGGCGCCGGACATCTCCCCCTTCGGCGACGGCATAGCGCTCCAATTCCGGACGTCCGCCCGCAGCAAAGACGGCGACGGCGCAGAGCAGGTCGCGCAGTGTTTTCGCGCTGCTGCCGTCGAACCGGCAGGCGGCCCCACCGGTCAGTGTCGCGATTTGATTGAACGCAAATCGGGCGATCGGATTGTCGCCCTCGTGGAAGATGTAGGCCGGAACGCCAAGCACGCCCAAATGACCCGCCAGGTTGCCAAGCGTATCCACATCCTCTTCCATAGAGTCGCCCACGAACACCAAGGCACCGATGCGTTTGCGCCGCGTCTCGTTGGCGGCATGGCTCAGCACCTTGGCAATCTGCGTGCGGCCGGCGAGGCAGGTCACCGAGGTCATCATGCGCACTAAACGGTTGGCATCGGAGAGCCAGGGAGAGACTTTGAACTCACCGAAGCCTCGGTAGAAGCAAAGCTGAATCGCAAGGCCTCCAATATCCGAGGTGGCCTGAAACATCTCCGCCTGAATGTGGGCGGCGCGATCCCAAGTGGGCTGCCGGCTGGCCGTGGCATCGAGTGCGAACAGCAGCCGACCGGGCTCGCCGCTGGCCGCGACCGCAGACGGGCTTCGCTGGATCGTGTCCAGAAAGGCCTCGACATCCGAGCGCGACGCTTTGGACTTGTCGTCAGGCAGCCGTTGCCCCGCGGGTTCGACGGGTCGATTGTGCCGTTCTTTTTGCATGTTCCTAAGATAACAGGCGACTTGGGGCCTTTCCAGCGACGTCGCCGACATCGTTATACGCCGTCGCCCGATGCCATCGGCGGCGGGAGTGCCGGCGCGATCCGCCTCGGCCCTTCACGGACGACCTGCAGAACCACGTCCGCGGCCCGCTCGCTCGGCCGGTCGCCGCCGGCACGAAGCGCGCCGATGGCCTCCTCCATGCCCCGCATCTGCTCCGTCCGGACCGCGGGATCATCCAACAGCCCGCCGAGCACACCGGCGAGGCGGTCGCCGCGACACTCGCCCTGCAGCATTTCAGGAAACACGGTGCGGCCGGCGAGCAGGTTGACCAGGCTGACATGCGACACCCGAATGGCACGGCGCACGACCCAGGCCGTGATCGGGTTGAGGCGATAGCTGATGATGCTGGGGGTTCCGGCCATGGCCAGCTCCAGCGCAATGGTGCCGGAGGCGGCCAGCGCCGCCCGCGAAGCCGCAAACGCATCGAAGCGGTCCCGGTCGCCCACGACCACGACCACCGGGACGGGCAGCTTGGCAGCGCGGGCACGAATGTCGTCGACCAGGGTGGCGACCGTGGGGATCACCACCGTCAGGTCCGAGTGCGTGGCGGCCAAGCGCACTACGGCGTCAGCAAAGCGGGGAAACAGCCGCCGCACCTCCCCCTTGCGGCTGCCCGGCAGCAGGCACAGCAACGGCGCGTCCGCAGCGATCCCGTGGCGTTCGCGAAACGCAGCGCCATCGCCGCCGCCGGCGCCACTTTCCAGCACCGGATGGCCGACGCACGTGGCCGGCAGCCCTTCGACCTCGAAGTACGGCGGCTCGAACGGAAACAGACAGAGGACGTGGTCGAGATACTTGGCGATCTGGCCGGCCCGCTGCGGCTTCCATGCCCACACTTGCGGCGCGACATAGTGGATCAGCGGCACACCGTAGCCGCCAAGCCTCTCCAGCACCTTGAAGGCGAACCCAGGGATATCGATTGTGATGGCGGCATGGGGGCGCAGGGCCTGGATGATCGCGACGGTCTCCCGGATGCGGCGCAGCAGCAGGCGAAGATGCGGGATCAACTCCGCGGCGCCGAAGTGGGCAATGTCCGTCATCGGGTAAAGGCTGTCGAGCCCTTCGGCAGCCATTTTCGGCCCGCCCACCCCGACAAATGTGATCGGTCCCGCATAACCGCGCTTCAACGCGGCCATCAGGCCAGCGCCAATGAAGTCCCCTGAAGGCTCGCCGGCCAGTAGAAAGATCGTCAAGGCCTCAGCGCGATCCGGATCGCCGCCGAGCGGTCGGGCGCCGCCGGGACGATCGGTCACGGGGCCGCGGACTCCTCAGCCGCCACAGCGAGCAGAAACAGACCGGCCTCGTCCGCCGCCGCCACGGTGCGCTCGCGATCGATGATAATGGCCCCGCCAGCCTCCACCACGATTCCGCGCAAGCCCGCCGCCGCCGCGGCGGCAACAGTCGTCTCACCAATGGCCGGAAGGTCGGCACGCCGCTCGGCCTTGCCGACGGACACCTTGGCAAGCACCCCCCCCTCACCGGGCCGTCGCACGCCCTCCACACGGCTCAACATGCCATCCGTACCTTCGATGGCCTCAACGGC
This sequence comes from uncultured Rhodospirillaceae bacterium, assembly GCA_964619055.1. Classification (GTDB taxonomy): domain Bacteria; phylum Pseudomonadota; class Alphaproteobacteria; order Rhodospirillales; family Defluviicoccaceae; genus CAYVUM01. Next base: position 15,676 of record CAZUDB010000048.1, on the reverse strand, counting down.
CAGAACGATGCCCTGCTGCACGACGGCGGCCTGGCCCACATCCAATCGGCAAAGGGCCCGTGCCACCTCCAGCGCCCGTTCCACGTCGGCCTCGGCCTGATCATCAAGCTGCACGTTCCCCAACACGCCGGCCTCGGGCGTCACGGCGGGAAGCACATCGTGGGCACCGACAACGCGGAAACCCTCCTTGCGCTCCAACTCCTCGATGATGGCGCCGAGCAGGCCGTCGTCGCCCAGTGACTTGACGCCCACGCGCGCGATGAACTTGGCGGCCCACAGGTCCGGCTTCAGCTCCGAGAACGAGGGCCGACGCACCGGTCCGGCGAGCACCAACTCCTCCACACCGGCCTTTTTGAGGATCTTGATGGCCTTGCCGGCGGCGCCCATGCGAATCCAGGCGTGCTCCGTCCCGTCCACCGTGTTCTCCGGCGTCTGCCCTTCGAAAGCGAGCACGAAGTGGGGCCGACCCGTTTGCCGGCAGGCCTCAATGATCTGCAACGGCAACTCGCCGCCGCCAGCGAGAATTCCGAGCTTAGGTGCCATTGGTGGGCATCGGCTGACAGATCCCGCGCGAAGACTCGGCGCGGATGAAGTTGACGATTTCCATAACGGTGTCGTTGCCTCGAAAGACCTCCTCAACGTCGGTCAGCCGCTCGGCCATGGTTCCCTCCGGCGCAAACAACAGGCGATAGGCATGGCGCAGATCGTGGACAGTTTCCCTCGGGAAGTTGCGCCGCTTCAGCCCGACGATGTTGAGTCCTTGCAGGCGCGCGCGGTTGCCCGTGACGCGGCCGAAGGGAATGACATCGGTCTCCACGCCGGACATGCCGCCGATCATGGCGTGGCGACCGATGCGAATAAACTGATGGGCCGCCGACAGACCGCCGACGATGGCCCAATCATCCACCTGGACGTGACCACCGAGGGTGGCGCAATTGACCAGGATGACGTTGTCGCCAATGACGCAGTCGTGGGCCACGTGTGAGCCGGCCATGAACAGGCAGCGATGGCCGACGCGCGTGACCATGCCGCCCCCTTCGGTGCCCGGGTTCATTGTGACATGCTCGCGGATCGAATTGTCCTCACCGATTTCCAGGCGGGAGGATTCGCCGCGATACTTGAGATCCTGCGGGGCGAGGCCCAAGGAGGCGAATGGATAGATGCGGGTGCCGGCGCCAATGGTGGTCATGCCATCGATGACGACGTGGGAAACCAAGGTCACATTAGCGCCGATCGTGACCTTGGGGCCGATGGAACAAAACGGGCCGATGGTCGCCCCGTCGCCGATGGTAGCCCCGTCGGCGACCACAGCCGTCGCGTGAATCTCGGGCATTTATTCGTCCCGGATCATAGCCGAGTAAACCGCTTCCGCGACCAATACGCCATCGACCTTGGCCTCGCCGCGAAACTTCCAGACATTGCCGCGGCGACGCTGCTTGACGACGACGATTTCGAGGGTGTCACCGGGTACCACGGGCTTGCGAAACCGGGCCGTATCAACAGACATAAAGTAAACGAGGCGCCCCTCGTTGTCGGGTCCCAGGGTCGCGACCACAAGGACGGCTGCGGTCTGGGCCATGGCCTCGATGATCAGAACGCCGGGCATCACTTCCTCGGCCGGAAAATGACCCTGGAAGTATGGCTCATTGGCGCTGACGTTTTTGACGCCGGTGGCGCGCACATCGCGCACGACATCCACCACCCGGTCGATCATCAGCATCGGAAACCGATGCGGTATCATTTGTTTGATCCGCGGCAGGTCAATTACGTCAATGACCTCCGGCAGAAATGGCGCCGTTTCCGAATCCATGGCGTTTGCCTTCCTCAAGCCCCTTTATCTCTTCGCCAGCCGCGCCACGGCTGCGAACTGGCGCATTCCTTGTCGGCTTGGAACCGCCGGTGTGCCGACCACCGTCTCACCCGGCGGAACATCCCGCATCAGCCCTGCCTGCGCTGCAACCCGGGCGCCGTTGCCGATGGTGAGATGCCCGGCCGAGCCGGCCTGACCGCCCATCATCACAAAATCGCCCAAAATCGTGCTGCCGGACAAACCGACCTGCCCTGCAATCGCGCATCCTAAGCCAATACGAACGTTATGGCCAATTTGCACCAGGTTATCAATTTTAGTTCCCGCCCGCACAAGCGTATCGCCGAGCGTACCGCGATCAATGGTGCTGTTGGCGCCCACTTCGACGCCGTCCTCGATCACCACCCGGCCAAGCTGGGGAAGCTTGACGTGGCCCTCCGGGCCCTGGGCATAGCCGAAGCCATCCTGCCCAATCCGGGCGCCGGGATAAATGATAACCCCGTTGCCGATCACGGCGTGAGACAAGGAGCTCAAGGTCCCAACGATGCAGTGCTGGCCAATGACAACTCCGGCCCCGACCACCGCATTGGCCTCGATCCAGGTGCCCTGACCGATGTCCGCGTCGGCACCGATGACCACGCCGGCATCGATACGGCATCCGTCTGCAATGCGGGCCGAGGGATCAATGATGGCTCGGTCATGAATGACGGGCTCGGCACGCGCCGGCGTCGGATAGAACACCTGGGCGATTAAAGCGAAGCCGAGGTAGGGATCGTCGACAATCAGGCGGGCGGTTGCCGGCGGCAACAGATGCGCCTGATCGGACCGAATGACACACGCACCGGCCGAGGTGCTGTGGGGCAACTCGGGCGACCGCCGCTCGTCATAGAAGGTCACCTCCGTGGCGCCGGCGGCGGCGAGCGAGGCAACGTTGACGAACATGGCATCGGGGTTGCCGTCGGCAATCCTGCCGCTGGCCGCCATGGCCAACGTCGAGAGCGGATGCGGCCCTGTCGGTTTGAAGAAGCGTGGATCTGTCATCAGCCACCCCCGTTTGGTTGGGCAAATCGCCGGCGGGCGGGTCGCCACGCGGGTCGATCTGCCGGAGTGTTGTTTCGTTGGCGCTCAGGTCGGCCGTTGATCCGCTCTAGGCCCGCAGGCCGGCGCGATCGGGCGCCCGGCTCCCGAGCCATGCATCAGTAGGGCGCCTCGTCGGCATCACTGTCCGACAGCGTTTGAACGGTTTCAAAATCGGGCAGGACCTCGTTCAACCGCACCAGAACCTCGTCCGTGATCTCCAGTGATCGTGCCGAAATCACAGTCAGATCCTTGCGGAGGATCAGCGCGAGCGAGCGTTCATTGGCAATGTCCGCCACGATCCGGTTAAGCGCACCCTGCACACGCCCCATGACTTGCAGGTGTGTCTGATCCAGGCTGCGCTTGCGCTCCTGGACCACTGCCTGGGCGCGCAGCAAGCGGCGTTCGAGCTTGCGCCGCTGCTGTTCGTAGGCGTCTTCCGACAGCTCCTCCCGGCGCCCCTCGAGCTCACGCTGGATGGCCCGGATCTCCTCCTCCTCCACTTGCGTCTCAGCGCGATAGGCGTCAAGCGCGCTGCGAATGTGATCACGCGCAGCCGTCACCACGGCCGCTTCCTGGAACACCCTGTCAACATCTAGGATGGCGATTTGCAGCGGTACGACGCTGGCGGCCTCTTGGTCCAGCAACTGTTCTTGGGCGGCGACGGTGAGGGACACCAGTAGCGGCATTGCCGCGAGCAGAGACGCAAAAGCTAACGTGCGCGCCATCGCCCATCTGCTCAAAACCGCGCCCCCAAGTTAAATCGGAAGCTCTGTGTCTTGTCGAAAGACTCCTTGAGCACCGGGATGCCGTAGTCGACGCCGATCGGCCCGAACGGCGAATTCCATGTAACGCCAAGGCCCACGGACGCGCGCAAAGTCCCCGTGTCGACAACGTCAGGATCGCTCGTGGCAACCCCGCCTGCACTGCCGAAATCGGCGAAGATGCGGCCGCGAAACTGCAATTCGTCCGGCAGGGGAAGCGGAAACGCGAGCTGCAGGGTGCCGGTGTAAAACCATTCGCCGCCCAAGGAGTCATCCGTGCGGAGGTCACGCGGCCCGACGCCCGCCGTCTCGAAACCGCGCAGATTATCGCCGCCGACAAAGAACCGATCGAACAGGCGGACGTCCTGGCCCAGGCCCCAAACAACGCCTCCTTCACCGCTAACGCTTGCAATCCAGCCATCGAACACGGAATAGTAGTAGCCGGCATCGGCGACGGTGCGGAAATATCGGACATCGCCACCGAGACCTGCAACACTGTTCGTCAATCTCGTAAAAAAGCCCTCCGTCGGGTTGATGACGCTGTCCCGACCATCATAGGTCGTGATGTTGGTAATCTGAGATGTCAGAAAGTCCCCCTCCTCCTCCTGGATCGCCACTGATGCGGTGTCGGGCACGTCTTGGATCTCGGTATAGGTCAAAGAGTATCGCCACGACTGGCTCCAAGATTCGGTAATTGCGTAAGCCCCGCGCAGTGCAAAACCGAGGTTGGTTTCGTCGAACGAACTCTCGGTTTGGCGATCCACTGACAGTCGGAAGATGTCAAAGCCGACGGCAAGCTCGCGATCTAGAAAGAAGGGTTCGGTGAAGCTCAGACTCAGCTGGCTATCTCTCTGGGCGAGCACGCCGCGCACCCGCAGATCCTGGCCTTTACCGAGCAGATTGCGCTCGCGCAAATCCACCGAGGCGAGCGCTCCACTGGTCGTCGAAAAGCCGACGCCTAATGAGATGCTGCCGGTCGACTTTTCCTCCACATTCACCTTGACAACGGTCGTGTCCGGGCTGCTACCAGGAACTTCGTCCACGTCGACTTGACTGAAGTAATCCAGGTTAACGAGGCGTTGGCGCGAGCGCCTGATCTTGGAGGCGTTGAAGGCATCACCTTCGACAAGCCGGAACTCCCGCCGGATCACCTCGTCCTTGGTTCGAACGTTGCCTTCAATGTCGATGCGCTCCACGAACACGCGCGGCCCTTCATTGATTTCGAAGGTTATGTCAACGGTTTTGGCCTCGCGGTTGCGCACCACCCGAGGACGAATATCAATGAAGTTGTAACCCAAATTGGATACGGCTTCGGTCAAAGCATCGATAGACGTCTCGATCTCATCGTTGTTGAACCACTCGCCGCTCTCAAACTTCAACTCATCCTCTAGCGGTCCCGGGTCCAGGTCGCGCAGGGTCGTTTCCAGAATGATGGTGCCGAACCGGTAGCGCTCCCCCTCGTCGACCGTGAACACCAGATAGAAGTCCTCACGATCCGGCGACAATTCCGCAAGGGCGGACACGACACGGAAGTCCGCGTAGCCTTCGGACAAATAGAACCGCCGCAGCAGCTCCTGATCCAAGGCCAAGCGATCGGGATCATAGACATCGTCGGTGGTGAAGAACCGCCACCAAGCGCTTTCGGTCGTGCGGATAACGCCACGGAGGTCGGAATCATCATAGGCACTGTTGCCGACAAACCGGATTCGCTCGATTTCGGTGGCATCGCCCTCGTTGATCTCGAACACCAGGTCGACGCGGTTGTCGGCCAACTGGATAACCTTTGGTTCAACCGTGGCCGCAAAACGCCCGCTGCGCCGATACAAGGTCAAGATCCGACGCACATCGCTCTGGACTTTGGTGCGCGTATAAATCTGGCGGGGTCGCAGCGTGGTCTCGGTCTCAAGCGTCTCGTCGTCGATCCGGCGGTTGCCCTCAAAGGCAATCCTGTTGATGACCGGGTTCTCGACAACGCGGACGATAACGGCGCTGCCCTCCTGCTCGATCGCCACGTCGGCAAACAGCCCGGTTGCGAACAGGCTTTTCAGGGAGCGATCGATCCGTGTTCGGTCGAAGAAATCACCCTCGCGAACGAGGAGATAAGAGCGCACGGTCGAGGGATCGACCCGTTGCGTGCCCTCGATAACAATGTCCGAGATGCGACCGAGGCCTGGAACAAAATCCTGGGCACCGACCGCGGCGCTTAGCAACAGAGCCAGGACAAAGGATAAAACTGTCGAACGACGAAAAGCTGGCACCAGTCAAATCTCACCGGACACCCGGTCACGAGACCAGCTGCCGGACGTAATCAACGACCTCCAGCTGGACCAGATCATTCCACGTTGCAAAGACCATCAACATGATGACGAGCAGCAGACCAACACGGAACCCATACTCCTGCGTTCGCCTGTTAAGCGGGCGGCCGCGAATGGCCTCAACAGCGTAGAACACCAAATGGCCACCATCTAGCATCGGAACCGGGAACAGATTGATGAGGCCAAGGTTGATGGAAAGAACGGCCATAAAGCGGATCAAACTCTCGATCCCGCCTTGCGCCATTTCACCGGACAACTGCGCGATGCGAAGCGGGCCCCCCAGTTCGTCCGCAGTGCGGCTGCCGGAGATGATCTGCCAGAGGGCGTCCAAAATCTGCGTCGTGAGGAAATAGGTCCACTCCACCCCAGACCAGAGCGCCGACAGCGGGTTGAGCCGGTCATGGCCCACGTAAGCCGGATCGGGCGTCACGCCCAACTGGCCCATGCTGCCGTCATCGCCGCCGGGCACCGCCTTTGGCGTCGCCGTCAGCACAAGCACACTCTCGCCACGCTGGACTTCGAACGTCAGAGGAACATTCGGCTTTTCCATGACCGTACGGCGCAACTCATCAAACGTGGCGATCGGCGCACCATCGATGCTGAGGATCAAATCACCGGATTCGAAACCAGCGTCCTCTGCGGCACTGTTGGATTGAATCGTCCCGATTCCGGCCTGCGGCGTCGGCACGCCCACGGCCATGAACAGTCCTGCAAAAAGTACGATCGCGAACAGAAAATTGGCGAGCGGTCCCGCCGCCACAATGGCGGTTCGCTGACGCAACCGTTTGTGGTGAAAGGAAACGGCCTCTTCTTCCGCCGTGAGCGGTGCGTCGTCGTCGTCCTGGTCGCCGAACATTTTCACGTAGCCGCCGAGCGGCACGGCCGCCACTTTCCAGCGCGTGCCGTGACTGTCGTTCCAACCAAACAGCTCTGGCCCGAAGCCGATGGAAAAGGTCTCCACCCGAACGCGATTGTATCGCGCAATCAAGTAATGACCCAACTCGTGAACGAATACGAGCGTGGTGAAGACAATAACAAACGGAATAAGCGTTCCAAAGAGCGTGTTGAGGATTTCCATCGTGCCTTTAGCTTTCAGCCGGACGCGGCAGCGGGCGCATCAACCTCGGAGACGAGCGTCTCCGCGAGGCGGCGCGCGTTTTGGTCCGCGTCTAAAACCGTTTCAAGGTCGTGGGCCGGGCTGCTGCCGAGGCGCTGAAGCGCCTCCTCGACAATGCCGGCGATGTCAAGGAAGCCAATACGCCCGGTCAGAAAACTCTGCACCGCCACTTCGTTGCTGGCATTCAAGACCGTCGGTGCCGTACCGCCGATTTTCAAGGCCTCGCGTGCGAGCCTGAGGGCGGGGAAGCGATCGGCATCGGGCTGGTCGAACGTCAACGGGCCACAGTCGACCAACGACAGGCGACGCACGGGCGCCCTAAGGCGCCCCGGCCACGCCAGCGCATAGGCAATCGGGGTTCGCATGTCCGGCGTGCCGAGTTGAGCCAGAACGGAGCCGTCGACATACTCGACAAGGCTGTGGATCACCGATTGCGGATGAACAACGATGCGGATCTGCGCCTCGTCGACGGGAAACAGGTGAAAGGCCTCGATCAGTTCCAGGCCCTTGTTCATCATCGTCGCCGAGTCGACGGAGATTTTGGCCCCCATGGACCAATTGGGATGGGCAACGGCCTGCGCCGGGGTCATGGCGGCCATGGTGGCACGATCGAACGTGCGAAACGGCCCGCCGGACGCGGTCAGAATGATCGACTGGACGCCGGCCGGGTTCTCGAAATCGAACACCTGGTAGATGGCACTATGTTCCGAGTCTACCGGAACCAGAGTTGCGCCGCACCGGTCGACCTCCATCATCACGACGGCCCCGGCAGACACGAGACATTCCTTATTGGCCAAGCCGACGATCGAGCCGCGGCGCACAGCGGCCAAGGTTGGCGCCAGACCAGCCGTGCCGACAATGGCGGCCATGACAAAGTCGCTCGGCCGCATGGCGGCCTCGACCACGGCATCGGCACCCGCCGCGGCTTCGATGCCGCTGCCCCACAGCTCTTCGCGCAGCTCACGATATGCACCCGGATCGGCAACAACGGCAATCCGAGCCCCGAGCTGGCGTGCCTGTTCGGCAAGCCGCTTGGCGTTGCGATTTCCGGTCAGCGCCTCCACCCGAAACTGGTCACGTTGGCCAAGCAGCAGGTTCACCGTGTTGCATCCGACGGAGCCGGTGGCACCAAGGACGGTGACACTGCGCGGCACCGTGTGATCGGGTGTCGGGTGGATGCCTAGAGCCATGGCGCCATACTGCCGCCCGCCAGGACCACGATCAATGCCGCCGCAACGGACGCTGTCATCAAACCGTCGATCCGATCCAAAAGGCCGCCATGACCGGGGATCAAACCACCGACGTCCTTGACCCCAAACCGCCGTTTACACGCTGATTCAGCCAGATCCCCCGCCTGTGCCGCGGCCCCAAGCCCCAACCCGGCCAGCGCCGACAACCACCAAGTCTCGCCGCCACCCGTCAGCAGTATGGCGGCGATGACGCCTGTCGCTGCGGAAAAGCCAAGCCCCCCCACAAGTCCCGTCCACGTCTTGTTGGGGCTGATTCGGGGCGCCAAGCGTGGCCCCCCGATACTCCGGCCGATGGCGTATGCGCCCACGTCCGATGCCCAGACCACGAGCAGCAGCCACAACACGACAATCTGGCCATCAACGGGCGTCGTGCGCAGATACAGCAGCGCGACGCCAGGCGCGACGATATAGGCGACACCGGCGGCCAGCCAGCCGCCACGCCGTTCCGCCGCCAGAAAAACCGTGACGACCACTACAATCCCGACCACCGCCGCCACCGCAATTTGATCAAGCGCATAAAGCGCAATAACGCCCGCACACCCCAGGACAAAGACAAGGCAGGCGGGCGCGAAGACGACCCCTGCGCACAGCCGCGACCACTCCCGGGCCAGAACGAGGGCGCACAGAACAACCATGGCCTCGAACCAGGGGGAACCGAACCACACCGCCAGAATGACGGGAAGCGCGAGCACCAGAGACGACAACGTGCGGACCTTGACACCGCCAAGCGTCGCAACGCGCGCGGCATGGCTGCGTCCGGCCGCGATTACGCTGGCAAAAATGCCGGAGGCGGATGCCGACGCATTTGCCGGCGCGGGGTGTGGCACGTCAGAGTCGAGCCGCGCCATATCGACGGTCACGGTTCTGAAACTCTCGGATCGCGTGCCAGAAATCCTCTGCCGAAAAGTCGGGCCACAGGGTATCGACGAACACAAACTCGGTATAGGCAAGCTGCCACAGCAAAAAGTTGCTGACGCGCTGCTCACCGCTGGTGCGGATCAAGAGGTCCGGATCTGGCATCTCAGCGGTGTAAAGTCGGCTGCCGACAGTCGTCTCATCAATGGCGCTGACGGCAAGCTCACCCGCAGCCACGGCGTTGGCGATGGTTCGAACGACCTCAACAATCTCCGCACGTCCACCGTAGTTCAGAGCAATCACCAGATCGAGACGCCGGTTGCTCCGGCTAACGGCTTCGGCTTCGGCACAGGACGCAGCAATGTCCGGCCCGAACCGCTCACGGTCGCCGATGACCCGCAGCCGCACACCATTTCGCAGCAGGAAATCGATCTCATGGTTTAGATAGTGTCGCAGCAATCCGGTCAGGTCCGCGATCTCATCGGCGGAGCGCCTCCAGTTTTCGGACGAAAACCCGAACAGGGTAAGGTAGCGGACGCCAGCGCCGATGGCCGCCTCCACGACCGTCTTGACAGCCTGGGCCCCGCGACGATGCCCAGCCGTCCGCGGCAGGCCGCGGGAGCGGGCCCAGCGGCCGTTGCCGTCCATGATGATCGCGATATGGGACGGCGGCGGACGATCGTTGCTCAGGGCGGGGGCAGCATCCATTCCATCAAACCTGCATGATTTCACTTTCTTTCTTTACGAGAAGCTCATCGACCTTTTTGACGTAGCGGTCCGTAATTTTCTGCATCGTATCCATATGATGACGGTTCTCGTCTTGCGAGATCAGGCCCTCTTTTTCGGCCTTCTTATACTCATCGAGCGCATGGCGACGAACATTGCGAATCGATACGCGCGACTCCTCCGCATACCGGCCAGCGACTTTGCTCAACTCGGCCCGGCGCTCCTCGTTCAGCGCCGGAATTGGAACCCGCACCATCTGGCCATCACTGGACGGGTTGAGACCCAGGCCGGCATCACGGATCGCTTTCTCGACAGCCTTGACGAGACCTTTGTCCCAAACCTGAACGGTCAGAAGCCGCGACTCCGGTACGCCAACGGTGCCGACCTGAGCAATCGGCATCTCGCTTCCGTAAGCTTCAACCATAACAGGATCTAACAAACTCGTGGACGCGCGGCCGGCGCGAAGCCCCGAAAACTCCTTCAAGAGCACGTCAACGGCGCCCTGCATCCGACGTTCGGCCTCCGTTGCAATTTCGGCCACTTCAACTTCCGCCACAGCACTCTCCCTCACTCAATCAACGTGTAGCGTCCGGTTCCTTGTAACACAGCCGTCAACGCCCCCGGAGAATGAATGCTGAAGACAATCACAGGCAAGCCATTGTCGCGCGCAAGGGCAATCGCAGCGGTGTCCATAACCTTCAGGTTGTTGGCAACCACGGTCTGATAACTGATGTGATCGTATCGCTCGGCGTTTGGATCGGATTTAGGATCGGCCGAATAGACCCCATCAACCTGTGTTGCCTTCAACAGCACCTCGCACCCGGTCTCGACCGCCCGCAACGCCGCCGCCGTATCGGTGGTGAAATAGGGATTGCCCGTACCGGCGGCGAACACCACGACCCGGCCGTTTTCCAGATGCTGGACTGCGTCCCGGCGCGTGTAGGGCTCACACACCGTGGGCATGGGGATCGCCGATTGCACCCGGGACGGCACGCCAGCCGCCATCAAGGCGCTTTCCAGGGCCAGGGCGTTCATGACCGTCGCCAGCATCCCCATGTGATCGGCACTGCTTCGCTCGATGCCGATGGCAGCCGAGGATACCCCGCGAAAAATGTTGCCGCCGCCGACGACGACGCCGACCTGCACGCCAAGCGCATGGGTGTTTCGAATGTCATCCGCGATGCGGGAAACGACACCGGGATCGATGCCGTACCCCCGCTCCCCCATCAACGCCTCGCCTGACACCTTCAACAACAGGCGGTTGTACCGGAGGGCCTTTGTCATAATGGGCTGTTCGCCCCCTTGATCGATTGCGGCCCTCAATGCGCCGGCCGGCGCTGGACCAGCGACACCTGCACCTGCAACTGTCATGAGTGCAACTGTTATGGGCTGTCGGCAAACGGACCTGAAATCAACAGCAGTGGATCACGTCCCAGCCGTTTCGGCAACCTCTTGCGCGAAGTCTTTGTCCTCTTTCTGGATCCCTTCGCCGAGGGCAAAGCGCACGAAGCCGGAGACCGTGATCGGCATACCGAGGTCCTTGGCCGCCTGCTCGATCACCGCTTGAACTTTGTTTTCCGGGTCGATGACAAAGACCTGCTCGAGAAGACAGACCTCTTCGTAGTATTTCCGAAGTCTGCCCTCGACCATTTTTTCGATCACCGCTTCCGGCTTGCCAGACGCCCGGGCCTGATCACTCAAGACCGCGCGTTCGCGATCGAGGGCGCTGGTGTCAACATCCGCGCGGGAGACGAACAACGGATTGGCGGCGGCCACGTGCATGGCAAGCTTGCGCGCCAGCTCCAATAGCTGGTTCGGATCCGCCTCGGACTGGAGCGCCACAAGCACACCGATCTTGCCGAGCGACGGCGCCTGGGCCGCGTGGATGTAGGCGCCGACGACGCCGGGATCGACGGCGAGCACAGCCAATCGCCGCACCGACATGTTCTCGCCGATCTTGGCGATGAGATCGGTCAAGACTTCGCCGACGCCTTTGCCAGTGGCCGGATGGATGGCCGCCCTCAGGGTTTCGACATCGCCGTCGGTGCCGAGCGCGATGTTGGCCACGTCGGCCGCAAAGGCCTGAAACTCCGGATTCCGACTGACAAAATCCGTCTCCGCGTTGACTTCGACCAGGGCCCCTCGACCGCCATCGACCACGGCTCCGATCAAGCCCTCGGCCGCAACCCGACCGCTTTTCTTCGCCGCGGCGGCAAGCCCTTTCTTGCGCAACCAGTCGACCGCGGCCTCCAGGTCTCCATTGCTTTCGACCAGGGCCTTTTTGCAGTCCATCATCCCGGCCCCGGTTTTCTCACGCAGATCCCTGATTTGTGCCGTATTCACTCCCGACATCATGCTCTCCCTCGTTCGCAAGGCTGCGTTGACGCAACCATCGCGGTCTCAACCCTGCGCCGTCTGATGCTCTTCGCCTTCCTGCCTGCCCGGATCGGCCACAGTTTCCTCGGAACCAGCGGGCTGTTGTTCCTCGACAGCATCGCCGGCCGCAGTCTCAGCCTCGGCGGCAAGACCGACCCCCGCCTCGGGACTGTCACCGGGCGTGCTGTTCCCAGGCGTGCCTTCAAGGGCTGCGATGTCGGCAACCGCCGCGCCCTCGCCTTCGATAGCCTCGGCGCTCTCGTCGAAGTCATCCAAGCCCGGCTCGAACACTTCTTCGGACTCGCCCAAATCCACACCAGCCGCCGTCAACTCCTCCTGAAGACCCGACAACACGGCCTGCACGGCCAAGTCGCAGTAAAGCGAGACGGCGCGCAGCGCATCGTCATTGCCAGGAACGGGAAAATCGACGCCTGTGGGATCACTGTTGGAATCGACAACGGCGATGACGGGAATGCGGAGCTTGTTGGCTTCGCTGACGGCAATCGCTTCCTTATTGGTGTCGATAATGAATAGAACGTTCGGCAAACCGGCCATCTCCTTGATGCCACCCAGGGCCTGCTCCAGCTTGTCGCGTTCTCTGGTGAGGTTCAGCAGTTCCTTTTTGGTCAACCCCACGTTGTCCTGAGCGAGTTGGGTGTCCAGATCGCGCAAGCGCTTGATGGATACGGAAATAGTGCGCCAGTTGGTCAACATTCCGCCGAGCCAACGATGATTGACGTAGTACTGTCCGCAGCGGTGCGCCGCATCGGCGACCACGTCGCTGGCCTGGCGCTTGGTGCCGACAAACAGCACGCGCCCACCGGCGGACACGACGTCGCGCAGCGCCGCCAATGCCCGGTCCAGCATGGGAACGGTCTGAGCCAAATCAATGATGTGAATGCCATTGCGGCTGCCAAAGATGAACGGCTGCATCCTTGGGTTCCAGCGCCGGGTGGTGTGGCCAAAGTGCACGCCAGCTTCCAGAAGCTGGCGCATGGTGAAGTCAGGCATCGCCATGCCGTATGGTCCTTCGTGTCCGGTTTTGCCGCCGCGGGACCTTAATGGGCAAAAGCCCACACCGAACGGTCGTCCCTGCCTATCGACGGACGATCGCCACCCCGCGTGAGAATTTAACGCGACTTACATACTGCGGCGCATGGGCAGGTTCAAGCCACTGCGTATTTGGCGCGTAAGAGTTTGTCATGAGGGGAGCTAGGCGCTGGCCCCAACCAGTAAGAGACGGTAGCGGAGAGAGAGATGGCGGCGAGGAAATAACCGCACGCCGTCGCTAGCTTCTGAAGATCTTTGCTTCCAAGCCGGCGCGGTCTGTTTCAATAAGATCGACCATCTCGCGGAGCGCGAACGGCCGATGGTCGTACTTGCCGCTCCACCGGATGATCTCAAGGATCACGGGCGCCACCACCCACTCCATATTGTGCGAAAAATACGATACGTTATCCTGCGGCACGCTTTGGGGCGCGACAGGGCAGTTTGCCAGCTTCGGGCTTGTTGACCTCCGGGACCCCGAAAATCTTGTCGGCCTGGTTCGCTACACGGGCGAAATCTGTCAGTAGCGTTCACGACCGCGACGGCGAGCGGATCTATGCGCCGTCGCGGTCGCCCGTAGTGGGGTAGCGCCTAGAAGATAAACGTCAAACGCCCAAAGAAGGTACGGCGTGGAATAAATCTCGGTCCCCCGCTGTTTTCATTGAGCGGCAATAGAAAGTTACGATCTTGAAACAAAAACCGCTCGTCAAAGACATTGTTTATCGAGAACGAGGCAGCACCTCGTCGCTTTGGGAAGCGAAAACCAAGCTGGGCATCGACCAGAAAAAAGCTATTATTGGTTCGGGCAAAATTTGAAGAACGCGGCTTTTTTATAGACTGATGGGCAAATGTACCCGTAATGTCGGCAAAAATGCCACTCTCATGAAAAAAACCAGCCGAAATTGGCACAAATGTGCTGTCAATACGGCTGGGGAAACGAAGAAGAAATTCTTGCGATAGATTTTTTCCAATCAAGCTCTCGTAAATAAAATTTGCTCGCAAAATCACCTCCGTTGTGGGGGCAAAAAAAGCATATAAATCAACGTATCTTTCATCTATATTTTCAAAATTAATTATAATACTTCTTCCTAAACCAAAATCTAATGATGGGATTGACGAGTATCTCTCCGTAAACTCTGCACCAAAACCAAAATTGTCAACCGGTCTAATATCGATTGCCGCCGCAATTGTCTCAGTTTTCGTGCTATCCGTCGCATCGGAAAATTGATTGAAGCCGGCAACTTGTGTCGGCTCAATGGTTGCTTGGGTCGAAAATGCGTTCTGCAGAGTCTGAAACCATGCTGCTCGAAGCTCCAGCCAATCCGTCACCTGCCAACGCATACCCAATTTCGGATTCAGTGATTTCCGGCGGTCTTTAAGCGCTCGCTGATCGTCATAGCTAAGACCAAGCGTCCACACGACCGGAGACGGCCAATTGATATTAGCATAGGCCCAGTAGCCTTCGAGGTTTGCTTTAAAGGGTTCGGAAAACACTGAAGACGAAAAAAAGCTAGCAGACTCTATGATCGACACTTGATCAAAATCTCGATCCAGCCGGGTAACTCTATTACCGACCTGAAGATTTATCTTGTCATTATCGTACTGCAATAGCAATTCATTTTGATATCCTATTGATTTTTCACGTATATTTAAGATACCATTGAAATCAACACCAGAATCTCGAAATGGAAATGAAACATTGACAGCGACTCTTCGATTAACATAACTAAAATTATTTATAAAGGTAATATTATTTATCGGCTTTATTTTAAATCCCAAGCGAGCAGAATCTCTGTCTATATCACCACGAATATTTGTGAAACTCTGCGGATCAAAACTCAGGAGTGTATCCCCTTTTTCAGTTTCTCTTGTTCGAAATTCAGCCTGAACATTGACTTCCGGCGAAATCGCTGCCTGAAGAAAGATATTCCCGATCGTGTCCCTTACATCATTGTTGTCCCGAAAGCCTTCTGTTTGATAGTGGAAGAAGCCAGCACTAGCCGAGGCCCAATCATAAATGGCGTTTGCCTGCGCTTCCGCAGCCAAGGTATCCAAGTTGCCGGCGATGCCGTCCAGCTTCAGCGTTGCCCCGTTGCTCTTGAACAGTTGGGTGAACTCGTTAAGGCCAAGGGCAGTCGGTCCGCCGCGAACGCCGAACTGCAGGCTCGGCTCCAGGAGGCTGGGCGACACAGGGTCCGTCGTGAGGTTCTGGAACAATTGTGATTGAAGCTGCTCACTGACCCGCGCGGCTTCACTGCGGGGTTGAGTTGCGAGATTATCAGCGAGAAAGCGGTGGGCGCCGGGGCTGGTTGGATCAAAGGCGAGTGCACGCGTTGCCTCCA
>CAZUDB010000047.1:0-28559 GCA_964619055.1 uncultured Rhodospirillaceae bacterium | reverse complement strand
GTCCCGGCCATCCACGAACAGCCCTAACCGGTACGGGATAACCGTGGCCTTGGCCCCGGGAACCGCCCCGCCCCGCGAAAACCGACAAGCCGCCAGGCAAAACACCGTCGGTGGGCTATGGGTATTTATTTTCGGCGTAAATTCAATGCGCTGTACGGACGTTTGGAGCCATTCCAAACTGTTTCACGTGAAACACTTTAGAATGCCTCAAAGAACGAAAATAGAACATTGACGCGCCAGCGCTTTTTTATGGGCCTTACCGCCGCGACTATCTACTAGTAGATCGCGAAACCACGCCCGTCGCGCCTACTCCTCGGCCGGCACGCGCTCGCGCGGCGCCAGGATCGGTCCCCGCTCCCGCTCCCGGACCACGTCCAAATCCTCGTATTGAGAAACGGTGATCTGCGGCTCCGCCTGCTCATAATCGGGGCGGCGGTCCGGCGGGGTCACGATGCCGCCGGAGATCACCATCTTGATGGCCTCCTCCACGGTCATGGATAGCGGCACGATGTCCTTGCGCGGCACGAACAGCAGGAAGCCGGAGGTGGGATTGGGGGTCGTCGGCAGGAAGATGTTGACCGTCTCCTCGTCGGTCAGGTTCTGGACCTCCCCCTCCGTGCGCCCGGTGATGAAGGCGATCGCCCATAGGCCCCGGCGCGGGTATTCCACCAGCACCGCCTCGCGGAACGCCGCCGACTGCTGGGCCAGCACGGTCTCGATGATCTGCTTGATGGCGCCGTAGACGGAGCGCACCACCGGCATCCGGTTCAGCAGGCCCTCGTAGGTGCGCATCAGCATGCGCCCGAAGAATCCGGCCGTGAACGCGCCGATCAGGATCAGCGCGAGTACCACGATGACGACGCCGAGCCCCGGCAGCGCGAACGGCAGGTAGGTTTCGGGGTTGTATTGGGCCGGGATCAGCGCCGCGACCCGCTCGTCGATGAAGCTGACGATCAGCCAGGCCAGGTAAATGGTGATGGAGACCGGGGCCACCACCAGAATGCCGGCAAAGAAATAGGCCCTGAGCCGGGCGCTCAGCCGCATGTGCAGGGTGGGCGGCGGCGGCGGCTCCGCGGGCTTCTGCTCCCGGCGCTTACGCGCCCGGCGGCCGCCGGATCGCTTCGATGTTTCGTCGGTGCTGCCGTCTGGGGCGTCTGTCATGCCGTGTCTTGGTCCTCTAACTCTCCATCGCGCCGGATTTTCAGCTTATAAGAGGGCCCCAGGCAGGAAAAGGGCGGAACCACCATCCCATGACCACGCGCACGCAGCGGACGGCCCCCGGCACGCCGCCCGACCGCCCGGCCATCGGCGTCGGCACGATCGTGCTGAAGCCCGGCGCGGTGCTCCTGATCCGGCGCGCCACGCCGCCCAAGGCGGGGGAATGGAGCCTGCCCGGCGGCCGCCAGGGCCTGGGCGAAACGGTCGAGGAGGCCGCGTTACGGGAGGTTTTGGAGGAAACCGGTTTGCGGGTTCACATCCTCGGTCTGGTCGACGTGGTCGACCTGATCGAGCGGGATCGTACCGGCCGGGTGCAGTGGCATTACACGCTGATCAACCATGCCGCCACGCCGCTGTCCGGGGACCTGCAAGCCGGCGACGATGCGGCGGAGGCGGCCTGGGTGCCGTTTGCGGACCTCTCGGATCTCGGCCTGTGGTGCGAGACGCTGCGGGTGATCGAGCGCGCCCGCGCGCTGTGGCCGGACGGCAGTCCTTAGGCGCGGGCGGCCGTCATAGACCGCCGAAATCGTTGCGGTTGTCCTCCACCGTTATGTGGATGTGGTTGCGGTTCAGGCCGGTCATCTCGATGTCGATGCCGTCGCCCTCCAGCCGAAACCCGCCATTGGTGAGCCGCCAGTCGCCGTTAGCCAGCCGTGCCGCCAAGTCACGGGCATAGACCTCGCGGAACGGCGCCGGTGCGGCGATCAGCAGCCGCTCCAGCATCGCCGTCAGGGCAGCACCGCCGCCCGAACCGGGTCCCCCGGCGGGCACATCCCGGGCCGCCTCGTGGACGCCGGTCAGGACCGTCCTCGGCACGCCCTCGCCCTCATGGCGCTCCGGATTGGCGCCCAGCGCGAACGGCACGACCGAGACCAGCACAGGGCCGTCGTAAGCGTGGTTCAGGGACAAATGGTGGCCTTCGAACCGAAACCCCCATCGGCCCTCGCCGGGCTCGCCGAACAGAGCCAGGTAGTACAGGTCCGGATCGCGGTAGCCGGGTCGGCCTTCGAGCCGACCCAGGATCGCCTCGCGCTCGATGATCGTGTCCACCAGCGCCGCTCCGTCCGGCCCGAGTGTTGCCCTCAGGAATTCGAACGTGGCGGCCCGCGTCCCGGCATCCATGGCGTTGAGGGCAAGGCCGCCGCGACGACCCGGGGTCAGGCGGAAGCGCGCCCGCTCCCCGTCATCGACCGCAAAGCGCGCCGCGTCCGATTCCGACGGAGACAGGGTCGCGATCACCGCTTCCGCCGCCGCCACGGGATCCTCCGCGGCCGCCTGGGCCTTCAATACACTGATGAAGGCCAGCGCCAGAACCGCGACCGCGACGCTTCTGCAACGCTTGCGCAACGGACTGCGGAGCCGCCCGCGGCGGGCCGTGACATCGAAGAAGCCCTTTGCTAAGAACGGAATAACAGTCAGCCGATCAGTCATCCATGGCATGGTGGGTGGACATCTCCCGTTGGCGATCTAGGGGGTGTCGATCCGGCGTGCCCCACATCTTCCGGGCGGAGAACAACAGCCCCACCGATGGACATCTACCTGCCCATCGCCGAGGTCTCGGTCAATGTCTTCCTGATCCTGGGTCTCGGCGGGATGGTGGGGTTCCTGTCGGGTCTGTTCGGCGTCGGCGGCGGCTTCCTGATGACACCGCTGCTGATTTTCATCGGCATTCCGGCTCCCGTCGCCGTCGCCACCGAGGCCAACCAGATTGTCGCCTCCTCGGTCTCCGGCGTGCTGGCCCACTGGCGCCGCGGCAATGTGGACGTCAAGATGGGCCTGATCCTCCTGATCGGCGGGTTCGTCGGCTCCACTGTCGGCGTTGGTGTGTTCACCCTGCTCCGCCAGTTAGGCCAGGTCGACCTGGTCATTCGCCTGTCATTCGTGGTGTTTCTCGGCATTATCGGCCTGTTGATGCTGATCGAAAGCCTCAACGCGATGATCGGCCGTCGTCGCGGCCGGCCGCCGCCGGAGCGCGCGGCCCGGAGCTGGCGCGACTCCCTGCCCTTCAAGATCCGCTTCCGTCGATCGCGCCTGTACATCAGCGCGATCCTGCCCATCGGCGTCGGCTTCCTGGTGGGCGTGCTGGCGGCGATCATGGGCGTGGGCGGGGGTTTCATAAAGGTGCCGGGGATGATCTACCTGCTCGGCATGGCCACGGGCGTGGTGGGCGGCACGTCGCTGTTTCAGATCATTTTCGTGACTGCCAACGTGACCGTGCTGCAGGCCGTCACCAACCAGACCGTGGACGTGGTGCTGGCACTGCTGCTGCTGCTCGGCGGCGTCATCGGTGCCCAGTTCGGGGCCCGTGCCGGCGCGCTCTTGCGGGGCGACCAGCTGCGCGTGCTGCTGGCGCTGCTGGTGCTGGCGGTGTGCGGCAAGCTGGTGTTCGACCTGGTGGCGACGCCGGACAACCTGTACGGCGTTGAAGTCACGGTCGGCTCATGAACCGCGCGCGCGTCCCCGCGATGCTGGCGGCGATCCTGCTGAGCGTGACCATGGCCCTGACCATGCCGCCCCCGCGCGCGGATGCCACGGAGCTGGTGGCCGACATCTCGGACCACCTGGTCGCCATCACCACGGGCTTCACCGGCGCGGATGTGCTGCTGTTCGGCGCCATCGAGGACGGCGGCGACGTGGCCGTGGTCGTGCTGGGCCCGCGCAAGCAAAAGGTGGTCCGCCGCAAGGGCCGCGTCGCCGGCATTTGGGTCAACGAGGCCGAGATGACGTTCGAGGATGTGCCGGGGTTCTATGCGGACGCCGCCTCCGGCCCCGTGGACGAAATCGCCCGCGACAGCGTGCGGGTCCGCCACGAACTGGCTCCCCGCTACATCCGGGTCGAGCCCCCCGAAGGCGTGCACGAGGCCCGTGTCGAGGAGTTCCGCACGGCCTTGATCCAATCCATGCAAGAGTTGGATCTGTATAGCCGCGAGGCCGCCAAGATAACCTTCATCGGCGACCGCCTGTTCCGCGTCGACATCCGCTTGCCGGCGACCGCGCCCACCGGGACCTATACGGTCTCCACCTACTTGCTGCGCGACGGCGAGGTGGAAAGTGCCGAAATCACGCCGCTTGTCGTCTCAAAACTGGGATTTGAAGCGCAGGTGTTCGACTTCGCCCACAACTATGCGTTCGCCTATGGCGTCCTTGCCATCATTATCGCGGTGGTGGCAGGATGGACGGCGAGTGCGGTGTTTCGCAAGGGATAGGGGATGACAACCCAGTCGGCCGACACCCCGCCGACGCCCGCCACCGGGTCCGGACCCCGCACCTTCCTTTGCGTGGTGGACGAAACGGCGGAGCTGCACCAGGCCCTGCGCTACGCCTGCCGGCGGGCCAAGCGCACCAGCGGTCGGGTCGCCCTCCTGTACGTGATCGAGCCCGTGGAGTTCCAGCACTGGATGGCCGTCGGCCACCTGATGGAGGAGGAACGGCGCGAGCAGGCGGAGGAGATGCTGCAGGTGGTGGCCAAGGTGGTCCACAACCTGTCCGGGGCGATGCCCGTGGTCCACGTGCGCGAGGGCAAGCTGACGGAAGAATTGATGGACCTGATCGAGGAGGACGAGGCGGCCTACTCGATCCTGGTGCTGGGGGCGGCCACGGGCGGTGGCGAGGGACCGGGCCGGCTGATCACCCACGTCATGAAACGGATCGGCAAGCTGCCCATCCCCGTCACCATCGTCCCCGGCGGCCTCACCGACGAGCAGATCGACCTGATCGCGTGAGGGGGGGCCTTCTCAGCTTTCCATTTGGCTGACGATAATTGGTCGAAGCTCTAAGGCTGCGTGCGTGTTCATTTGTAAGACCTCTAGCCCGGATGTAATCTCGTTCGAGAAGTCGATGTCTAGGATTCGTGCTCCCGTTAACATGGCTTGTTTGAACTTAGCCTTCGAAACTGCCAACATGTACGCCCAACTATCCGAGCTATTCGCGTAGAGTTGCCAAAGCACCGGCTGGTCGAAAGGAAACCTACTTCCGTAAGGAGGACTTTCTCCGGCGTCGAAAAGAACAGGCATTTTAGCGTCGATCCAGCCTTCTAAGAGCGCGCATTTATACGTAGAGATGCGATAAATAAGAGGGTTCTCTACGATAATTGGCGAACGCGCTAGTGCCTCACAAAACCATTTTAGATCCCTTTCTTTCCTTAGGGCGTCCACAACCCAGACCATCTGCCCGTAAAACGCTTCGCGAGACCGACGTTCCTCTGGTTTGAGGGGCGAATGCTGGAACTCGATAACCAGCCCGTGCTCCGTCTTCACGTCGGCGATGTGCTTTTCACCGGTTTCGGCCCGGAGAACGACCTCTTGCCAATCTGCGGGAAACTGATTCTTCCAATGGCGGTGCCATTCGGTCTCGGATTCCCACCAGTGGTCGCAGTCAGGTTTCCGATAGTGAGCCCAGTGCCACACCCTGACCTCTCCGCATTTCGCTACCATGGTGGACACGCAAGCTAGACATTTGCCCGAAAGGCGTGGTTCGGCTTCTCGACGGATCCCGTCAATCAGTGCATACTTCATGCTTAGACTCCAAGTGTAACCGCCAACGCACTGTTTCTCGCCATTGGCGGAGCAGTGTTGTTCCGGAAATACCGATGGGGCGCGGCTGGATCTCCGCTTGGAGCTTTTTTGGGGCGCGTTGATTCCGCCCTTGTTGGTCTCAAGCCATCGTCGACACGAGCAGACCGTGATTCGCCCGAGATGTCAACCCGGCGAAACCATATCTACGTCCACTCTGACATTCGAGACAGATAAGGTTAACGTCCGTATTCTGCCGGATGTGCTACTGCAGTCACATGCCGCCGATTACGCTCCGCTCTTTCGCCGTACACGCTTCTGGTTGCCTTCCTCGATCGCTAGGTCATTAAGCTCACGCGTATCGATTGACATGAAGGCTGGTGGAATCGGGCTGTGCCAATACATCTGCCCAAAATCCCTTGTAACGCCTTCTTTGCCCGCAATCTCGTGGCGCCGCTGCCTGCCCGCCGTATGCGCGATCAAGTCCGCGAGTTCCAAGCCGGACTCCATTGATGCCTTAGGCATGAAATAACCGCCAACCTCAATCGGTCGGCCTGAGATGTTTACGAGATTCATGGTTGCCAGATCGAAGTCACGTTTGACCAACTCATCGCCCCTCTCGGATGCTTCGAATACAAGCGCGACACTCTCAATATTTTCATGAGATTCAACAAGCCGGGTAACGAATTTCACAGTTACGAGGGATACCGCTTTGTGGCCGTCAATATCCGGCGGCAGCTCCGTTCGCTTGTCGCTCATTACGGCAAAGCGCCAGAATGGTCGCTCAAGAAATCTGTTTATTGCCGTGATCTGATTCTTGGTCGGTCGAGAATGCTCAAACTCGGATGCATGAAAGGGCTTCGTCGCACCGCCCAATCGCTCGCGCTTCAACTTGCGCCAAGGCCTCTTTATTAGCTTCTTGTAATCGGCGGCAAGTACCGCACACCCGCCGCGACCAAACGTCGGATTCTTGGGATCGCTGTAATCCTCGATTCCCGTTTCATCAATGAAAACCAGAAGCATCCGTGGCGTGATGAGAAGTATGTCGTCAGCCATTAATAAGCCCGCGTAGGCCGGAACAGCTGTCAGGCGTATTCCGATGAATGTCATTGTCCGCCGAATTCGCTTGCTTTGACATGCTCGAGATCGCTGCCGATCCAATCAGGCTGATGTCAAGGCGTGGATGGCCGGGACTGTCGCCCGGCCATGACTATGTGAGGTGAGGCACAGCCCACGTCGCCGGAAATAGCCCTTCGGCATAACCCGGCGAGTGGTCTCGTCTGCCCAGAGAGTGCGCCCTCAAACGAGACTGGCGTTGGGTTGGCCGACACGATATTTCTTTCTTAGTGGAGCGTGGGGGCAAATATCCGATGAGCGCGACATACTTCGATGCGGAAGCGGCCCGTGTGGCCGCCGAGATGCCGAATGGTGTTCGGCTGGCCGTTATTGGCAGCGCATCGTTCTGGCATCCGGAAAGCGAATGGACCTGTACACAGGTCGGGCAGCTTCTCGGGGACTTGGCGGATCTCGTCCTGCTCACTGGTGGCGTCTCGGGCGCCGGGGACACCGTCGGTCGGGGCTACGTGACGCGATGCCGAGCGCTTGATCGGGCTCCCACCGTCTTTCACATCCTGCCACACGGGTTCCCCGGCCGAGACTACGGGACGATCCTGTTCGCCGGCCGTGATATGGGGGAGCGCCGCGAGGTCCTCGGTCGGCTGGCACCCATCTACCTGGTTGTGGAGGGTGGCCCAGGGACAGCGCATGAGGCCGATGTCGCCACCGCCCACGGCGCTCACCTCCTCCCGATTGGGCGCTCCGGTGGCCACGCGGGCGCGCTGTATCCGACACTCACGCCACCCAGGTGGGCAAGCGAACGATCCTGGCGAACCCTGGGCGATGCCGACGCCACGCCACCGGCCGTTGCTGAAGCGGTCCTGGACCTCGTCACCGGCCTCATCCGGCTTGGTGTTTGATTAACACGCCTAAAATTGATGCTCCCGAACCAGGAAGGCGGAGGATTTGGAGTGGTCGATGAAGTTGCCTTCATCTTCCAGCAAGGCAGCGCTTAGGTTTTGCATCTCCGGCGAGCTCATGGCCGCCATCAAATCCGCTTCCGACTCGAACCACACTTCGGCCACGCCATCATATTCGGGCATCATGCCGCGTGACGTTCTCATCCCGTCATTCAAGGGTGTGTCGATGGTATGGGATTGCACGTACTTCTTCGCCCCCATGACGGCGGCGTTCTCGACGAAAAACGGACCATGCTTGTTGAGCCAATAGTCCTGAAACTGTTCGCGGCTGATATCGGGACGGCGAGTCAAACACATCACTAGCTTGATCACTGGGGCGCTCCGCGCGGTCGATCGGTGGTCCTCGTGACCTCTAAAATGAAGAGAACCCGCACGCTTGGCAATGAATGCCGTGGCCGTTGGCCGGCGCCCATAGCAGGTTCGCCGGTGAGCCGGCGGCCGCGGTGTGGCCCGTGGACGACCGGCTCGTTTGCGCACCTCCCCATGATTGCGCCGGCCGGGTCAGGACCGACGCCGACGCAGCCCCAAGACCATGCCGGCAAACGCACCCAAGAGCAGGAGCGCCGAGGGCGGCGACGGCATCGCGATCTGACTGTCAATGGGGGTAAAGGTCAGGGACTCGAAGGACAGGCTCAAGGGATCACTGAAGGCGAATTCCGCGATTTCGGTCGGACCCGAGGTCTCGATCTCGACCAAGGCCTGATACGAGACGTCCAACACCTCAAACGGATCGAGCGTGCCGAAATCGATGTCGATCACGGTCGGCTCGATGACGATCTCGTTCCCCACGGGTTGATCCGGGCGGGTCAGATTAAGGGGGGTAAACTCCTCGATCAGCGTCGCCGTGCCGAAATCGCTGTCCATCTCAAGCCCGACGATGCTGACGAAACCATCGCCGTTTCCCGTGGTCAGGATACGGAGGCTGACCTTCGCGTCCTTCGGCCCGAGAACGCGAAGGAAACCGCCATCGACGATCACCTTGCCGGAGGCTCGAACGGGAAAACCGAACGGATTGAAGAATTCGTCGTTCGTGATGGTGGCGCTGACCGTGAAGGCGCCGCTGCGGAACAGAGCACCGGACAGGCCGACATTTCCGAACGGATCGATGGAGGCGCTGAACCGGGCGTCCGGCTCGGACAGTTCGACGGAAACCGTCCGAGGCACGGGATCGCCGGCCGGCACTTCGACGAAATCCGAAAGGGCGACGTCGCCGCTGATGTTCACCTGCTGCAGAATGGCGGCCGCCGCCGGCGTGGCCGCGAGGAAGGCGGCAAAGCCGATCGTGGCGAGCGCCCCCGCGCCCACCAGGCGCGGGACCTTCGAGGAGAAACGGGATCCGTGCATTTTCGTGTTCCTTTGTCCCAGGTCACGGACACAGTTTGTTGCGATGGATCGCCCGACCACCGCCGGGTAGAACTCCAATCGCTGGGAGTGTAAGAACGAAGAGGGAGTTGGGCGAATGACCGGAACGCCGGATTACTTTGCCGTTCCTCCGGACGGCGACGTCGATACGGACCGACGGGAGGCGGCGGCCGGCCCGGACAAAGCCGCGGTCGTCGCGACGCAGCTTAAGGACGATCCGCTCGGTGACATGCTGAACGCCGTCCGGCTCACCGGTGCCTTGTTTTTCGTGGTGGACTCGACCTCGCCCTGGTGCATCGAGGTGCCGCACGCGCGCCACTATGCCTCCATCATCCTGCCGAAGGCGCAGCACGTCTTTTCCTATCACGTCACGGTCGAGGGCAGCGGCTTTGCCAGCGTTCCGGGCGTGGCGCCCGTTGCCTATGACAGCGGCGACATCCTCGTCTTCCCGCAAGGCGACGGCTACAAGATGCAAAGCGCGCCGGACGCACCGGCAGAACTCTCGCACGACGAGACGCTTCAGTTCATGCAGGCGCTGGCCGATGGTTCGCTGCCGTTCGTGGTCGCCGAGGGCGGCGGGCACCCGCCGCGGACCATGACCATTTGCGGCTTTCTCGGATGCGACGCGCGCCCCTTCAATCCGCTCCTGGCCAGCCTGCCGCGGATGCTGCGTTTGCGCCGGCCGCGCGGCGATCGGCGTGACCTGCTCGACCCGCTGATCGACCTGACCATGGAGCAGGCGCAGACGAGCAGTCCGGGCAGTCGGGGCGTGAGCCTGCGCCTCAGCGAGCTGATGTTCATCGAACTGCTGCGCCGCTACATCGACGCGCCGGGGCCCAAGCCCGCGGGCTGGCTATCCGCGCTTCAAGATCCACCGATCGGGCGGGCGCTTGGCGCGCTCCACAAAAGTCCCAGCGATCCCTGGACTGTTGAGGTGCTGGCGCGCATGGCCGGGCTCTCGCGAACGATCTTCGCCGAGCGGTTCTCGCGGCTCACCGGCCATCCGCCCCTGCGTTACCTCATGCTCTGGCGGATGCATCTTGCGGCGCAAATGCTGGCCGAGAATACCCTGCCCGTGGCCGAAATCGGCTACCGGGTCGGCTACAGCTCCGAGTCGGCGTTCAGCCGTGGCTTCAAACGGACCGTCGGTGTGTCGCCCGATGAATGGCGTCGATCGGCCCCGGGCGACCCGGGCACGGAAGCTGAAGCGCGTTGATCCGCGGTTGATCTTGCTCTGCCGGAACTGGTGGCGCACCTCCGATCCTGGCCCCGGCGCTACACAGTCGTGACAAGCATGGCCGACAATGATCAGCACGGGATCGAGGCTGTTGAAACCGGGATGTTAACTTAACTATGCAGGAAAACATGAACAAAAAATTAAAATTACATTAACGACCGCTGTGGATATCGCAGCAACGTCATCAAAATTTCGTATGGTCATCATGATCAAGTCACGGACCGGTCCTAGCCTCTGACACGATCAAGAGGCTTTTTTTCTTTAGAAGCCCATAGTGACTTGAGGAGAAGGGACATGATGACACGCAGGCTGAACGCCCGCGCCTGGGCGTATGCGACCGTTGCGACGGCAGCACTGTTGGCCGGCACAAGCACGGCTTACGCTGACTTCCGGGTCCAGCCCTATCTGCAGCAGCCGACCAGCGAGGGCATGCTGTTCACCTGGTTCACCGAGACGGACACGCCGGGGACCCTCATCGTCGACGGCAGTGGTCTCCCGAACCCGCTTGAATTTACGTCCACGCCCGTCAATCTGGCGCCGGTGCTGGACTATACCCAGGCGGAGCGCGATCAAGCCGCCAACCTTGGCTACCCCCTCCTGGGCGAGACGAACTTCAAGCACTCCGTGCAGGTCTCGGGACTGAGCCCGGACACCACCTACACTTATTCGGTGGCGCAAAACAGCGCGACCGTCCAGTCAACCTTCAAGACGGCGCCCACGGCCAACGACTGGAACACGAAGATCCGCCTGATCGCGCTTTCGGACTCGGAAACCGAGCCGCGCGGCAACACCAACCGGCGCGACTGGTCCAATGATGCGCAGGCGCCGGGCAGCATCGGCCGGCCCAACAATTGGCCACAGGACAGCGCTGGGCGCGACCTCTACCCCCTCACCGAAACCGAGGGCTATCGGCAGAACGTGCGGATCATCAAGGAGCGCAAGCCGGACATGATCATCATGCCGGGCGACCTGGTCCAGGGCGGTGGCTACCAGCTCGGCTGGGACGAGTTCTTCCGCCACAACGCCGGTGAATACGACACGCCCTTGAGCGAAACCCCCATCGCACCAACGATGGGCAACTGGGAGAACTTTGGCGCCATCAATGGTGGCTACAACATTGATCCCAATACGGGTGAAAACGCGCCCAAGCGCGGCCGCGACAAGTACAAGGCCTACTTCGACATGCCGTCCAACGGCACACCGGAGCACCAGGACAACTACTACCGCGTCGACTACGGGCCCATCACGCTGCTGACCTTGGATTCCAGCAACGGTCTTCCGGATCAGATCAACCGCGATCCCAACGCCCTCGATACGGACACCCAATCCAACATCAACGCGGCCGATTACGCGGCAGCCGCCGCCGTCAATGGTGAGGTTTCGGACCTCTCCGACTTCAATCCAGGCTCCGCGCAATACAACTGGGTTGTCGAGCAGTTGGAGGATGCCCGCGACCAAGGGCAGATCGTGTTGGCCCAGTGGCACCACATCGCCTATTCGTCCGGTACCCACAGCCTGCCCATGAGCGATCCCAACTCCACCGGTCAGGCCGGTACGCCCATGCGCCAATATCAGCCGTTGTTCGAAGAGTTTGGCGTTGTTGGCGTCCTCTCCGGTCACAGCGAGATGTTCGAGCGGTCCTTCGTCGATCTGGATGGTGACGGCATCGGCGTCCTATACTTCGACGTGGGCGTGGCCGGCGACGGTGTGCGGGGCGTGCGTACCACGGACCCCAACGAGTTGAACGCGCTGAACCCGTTCTCCCAATGGACGGCGTCCTTGGACGAGCCGGAGCTGTGGGTGGAGGTCACGGACCCGAACACCGGTGAGACCTACCCGATGTTGATCGACGGCGGCAAACATTACGGCCACCTGGAGATCGAGATCATGCCACTGGACGATCCGAAGTATCTGGCGATGATCACCTTCATCCCCGTCTACAGCTTCCCCATTCTCGATGAGAACTTCGAGCTGATCGGGGACACCGAGCGGCGCGTGTACGGCGATGAGTTCTTCCTGTTCATCCTTGCCGACGGCACGCCGGCCGCCGCACCCGTGCCGGCGGGGCTCGCCCTGTTCGGGATCGGTCTGGCCGCCTTCGGCCTTACGCGCCGACGCCGCGGCTAAGCACGATACGGCCATTGACGCGGAGCGGCGGCCCGATGGCCGCCGTTCTTCGTGCGGCGGGCTGTTTGCGGGTATTTGGGGCGACATGGAGCTGCCGCCCAAGGGTCATGAATTTGTCGCCGGGACGTCGCGGCGGGTTCACGCCCGCGTGTTAGGCATGGCCCCTCAACTGGGGGTGTTGTCACCAAGCCCGGCGAGCCGCGACACCCCCCTCGCCCGCGCCGGATTGCGCGGGCGCAATCGCGCTCGCCGCATCTGCTCATCCTTAAAAACGGGAGACGGGACCACCATGCCATCCACCATTCGCTTGTTCATGCTCACCACCGTCGCGACGATCGCCGCCGCAAGCGCCGCCACAGCCGAAGCGCCCTTCAAGCTCAGCTTCCTGGGCTCGCAGGAGATCGCCACCGGCGAGACGTTCAACGGCGTCGAGTTCGGCGGCATCTCGGGCCTCGACCGCGCCCCGGACGGCACCTACTACGCGCTGTCCGACGATCGCGGCGGCTCCGGCCGGGCGCCGCGCTTCTACACGATGGACTTCGACATCGACCAAAACGGCTTCAACGGCGTCTCGATCCAGAGCCAGGTCAACCTGCAAAGGCCCGACGGCACGCCGTTCCCGACCGACCAAAACACCGTCGACCCCGAGGGCCTGCGGGTCGCGCCGAACGGCAACCTTTACGTCTCGTCGGAGGGCAATTTCTCATCCGATCCGGCGAACCTGTTCCAGCCGTTCGTGCGGGAGTATCAGACCGACGGCACGTTCGTGCGGGAATTCAACCTGCCCACCAACTACAATTACGTGGACGGCGCGACCACGGGCGCCCGCAACAACCGGCTCCTGGAGGCGCTGGCCGTCAGCCCCGGCGGCACGGTCACCGTCGGCAACGAGGGTGCCTTGGTCCCCGACGGCCCGACGTCTAGCGCGACCGAGACCTCGACAGTGCGCCTCACCACCTTTGACGGCCCGACCGGCGAGCCGACGGCCCAGTACGGCTACATTCTGCCCGCCGGTGGCTTCGGCCTGACCGAATTGCTGGCGCTGGACGAGACCCGCTTCCTGGCGCTCGAGCGCAACTTCATCGGCGGCGTCGGCAACACGGTGAACCTGACGCTTTTGGACATCCTGCCGACGACCACGGACGTCTCCGCGATCGACGCGCTGGACGGAGCGACGTTCGAGCCGCTGATGCGCGAGGTGCTGCTGACCATCACGCCGGAGTTCCTGGGCGTGCGGAACGACAACCTGGAGGCGATCACCTTCGGCGAGACCCTGGACAACGGCAACCCGACGCTGATCATCGCATCGGACAACAACTTCAATCCGAACGGTCAGCGCAGCCTGTTCCTGGCCTTCGAGCTGAAGCCCGTGCCGCTGCCGGCCAGCGGCTGGATGCTGCTTGTGGGGCTCGGCGTGTTCGCGGCGCTGCGCCGGCGCGCTGGCTAAGGTTGGCCGGTTTTCGGGCAGGGGAAAAGGGCGACGAGCCGAACACCCTGCCCGACTCCAAGCTAAACGGCGGCCCTCAGGGCCGCCGTTCTATTTTTCGCGCGAGAGATTGAATCAGGCGGCGATGCGACGGAGGGTGGCGATGCCGAGGCCAGCCATGGCGATGGCGAACAGGGCCAAGGTCGCCGGCACGGGCACGGGAGCCTCAGGCAAGCGCAGGGTCGGCCCGAAGACACCGTCGGAGCCAAGGGAACCTGTCGGGATATCAAGCCCAGAGTCCGGCAACACCGCCGGGATGCGGCTCTCTATGTATGTGATTTCGGGGATCGTCGTGAAGGCCGTAAAAAATTGGCTGAGTGGTGTGCTGTCGAAAAAAATGCTGCCGATGACGTAGCGGCCCGGCGAGAGCGTTAACAGGGGGATGTCTTCGAACAGCCATTCGCCATCGCCGTTGGACGGGACGGGCGAGCTTGCGTCCGAGATGGTGGCGGAGGCCAGCAAGATGCCGGCATTCGTCCACAACCCGGCCTGCACCGCGGGCCCGATGCCGTTCGCACCGGCATTCCACACGCCGACGCCATCCACGCTGATCGTGCTGGTGACGTCGAAGGCCCACCCGAACGTAGAGCCGACGCCATTACCGCAAGGGCCACATGGAAGTGTACCGCCCCCCGGGCCGACGTCGAGGATCAACTCGGCCCGGCTCTCCTCCGCCGTGCCGTATACGGCGAGGCCGATCAGCCCGCCAAACAGGATTGAGAGTCCACGCAATCTGCTCATGACCATACTCGCATTTTTCATCCCTGAGCGCGCCGCCGCCGACCGTCGTGCGTCCAGCGTCCGTCCAGTGTGTGGCGACAGCACTGTCCTGCCGCAGTGCGGTGCAAGAACAACGCCATTTTTCGAAAAATGTGCATAACCAACAACTTCGGGGTGGGTCGACGGTGGGAATGGCGCAATTGTGTCAAAATTTTTGACGCTCAGACCGGCCGCGCGGGCATAATCCTTTAAAAATCAATGGATTAGGGCGCAAGAAACTCAGAATGTACGAAATCGTGACTTGCGAGGGACCAGCGGGCGCTATCGCCGGTCCTCACTGAACGGCGATAGCGCGGTGTAGCACGTCCTCGCGCGCGCCCCGGTCTTGCGTCGAACGTGATCGCCGCCGTCATCCGCGCTTAGTCCGGCCGAGCATCGAAAACCTCCTTGGCCGCGAACAGGCCGTTCAAGGCGGCGGGAAAGCCGGCGTAAACCGACATTTGCATCAGGATTTCGATGATCTCGCCCTTGCTCAGGCCGACATTGAGGCCGGCGCCGATGTGAACCTTCAGTTGCGGCGCCGCGTTCGCTAACGCGGCCAGGGCGGCGATGGTCGCGATCTCACGGTCGCGAACGCCAAGTCCCGGCCGCGCATAGATGTCCCCAAAGGCAAATTCGACCAGATAGCGGCCGAATTCCGGGGAAATGTCCTCAAGCGCAGTGACGACGGCCTCGCCGGCGCTACCGTCGATTTCCGAAAGCTTGCGTTTTCCCCGCTCGAAGCGGCTCTCTTGGAGAGGGTCGGTCAGTGTCATCATCTTTCATCCTCACAGACTGGCCGGCATAGCCAGCGATTTTGTTGTCGAGGACAGAGAGACTGGATTGAAGGTTGGCGACCTGAGCCCGCACGCGATCGCGATGAGCTTCAAGGATCTGACGACGCTCCGCTTCCGTTGCCGAGCCGCCTTGCCGCAAGGCGGCATAACGGACCATCTCGCTGATCGGCATACCGGTGGTCTTCAGCCGCTTCACGAACTCCATCCAGACCAGGATCGACGGATCATAGTCCCGATGGCGCGACCGGTTCCGCCCGGGATCCGGAAGCAAGCCAATCTTCTCGTAATACCGCAGCGCATGCGTCGTCAGGCCCGTGCGCCTCGCCAGATCCCCAATCTTCATCTTGGCCCTTGTCTCGTCACGACGCTGATCAAGCTACGCTTTCGAGCGCACTCTAAGTCAAGGGGGTTTCTCCAGCCACCGATGGCGGCCCGGCCGGGGTCGACAGCCTTGGTTGATCGGGGCGCGAGACGGGATCAGGCCGGGATGCGACGCCCCGCCGCGACGCCGAGGCCCGCAAGCGCGATGACGAACAGGGCGACGGTTGCCGGCACGGGCACCTGGCGGAGCGTCGGCCCGAAGAGACCAACGGTGTCCGTCACGAACTCCCTCGGGAAGCGGAACCCCTGGTCCCGAATTCCCTCCGTGACGGCTGAGCCCTCAAAGGTGATCTCGGGAATGGTTGTGAAGGTGGCATCGAACTGCGCGACCGGGGTTTCATCGAAGAAAACGTTGGCGACGACGTACTGGCCCGGTACCAACTTCTGCACACGGATATCCTCGAACAACCACTGCCCGTCCCCGTTGGACGGCACGGGCGTGCTGGCGTTGCTGATGTCGGTGGCGGCCAGCAAGTCGCCGGCAAAGGTCCATAGCCCCGCCTGCACGACGCGGTCGATCCCGTTGGCCCCGGCATCCCACACTCCGATGCCGCCCACCTTGATCGTGCTTGTGACGGTGAAGTACCAACCCTGGGTCAAGCCGGCGATGTTGCCGCACCCGCCGCATGGCGTTGGCGTGCCGCCCGGCTGGAGATCGAGGATCAGCTCGGCGCGGCTCTCCCCGGCCGTGCCGTAGACGGCGAGACCGATCAGTCCACCAACCAGCATTGAGAGCCCGCGCGTTCTGCTCATGACCTTCTCCCCTTTTCAGGTTTCTGCGGGGCACCGCCGACCTTGACGCGTTATGCGCCTATCGGATAGGCGGCGGTGGCACTGTCCTGCCGCAACGCGATGCAAGAACCGCGCCGATCTTGAAGAATGTGCGTTGTCAACAACTTCGGTTTGGGGCGATGGTCCGAATGGTGCAATTGTGTCAAAATTTTTGACAGTAGACCCGGCCACACACGCACGATCCGCTAAAAATCAACGGGTTAGGGCGCAAAAAATACACAAATGATACGTTTACGACGAACAACTGACGTTTTGTGGGCCCCCCCTTTGCTTCCGGTTGCTCCGTGTTCGGCGGTGGGTCGGATCGCTTCCCTTACCTCTACTTCTGATGAAATGCATCCGTGCCGGCCACGATCGAGTTCCAACTCGGCTTTTTGGCCGAAACAAACTGCCAAAGCGTGCTGATTTTGCCGCCTTCGTACGTGCCGCTCCAGGCGGTGGCGGCATCGCATGCCTGCCAGTTGACGGCAAAGGTCACGGCGTGGCCGTTGCAGAACCCCGTCAGTGGCTTTGCTGTTTCCGCTCCACAGCCGACGGCCGACGTATAGGTACCGGACATGACTCCCGACGCGTCAATCTTGACCGACATCTCCGAGCCCAGTTCGTTGACCCAGGCCTCACCGCTCGGCATTTGACAATCGCTGGCTAAGGCCGATGCGGCGTGCAGCACCAGGACTAACATCATCGTGGCGGCGAATGGTTTGATGCTGTTCATTGGTTTCTCTCTCCCTCGGTGTCTGGATGCGTCATCTAGCGCCAGGGCTGCTACGGTACGGCGATGTCGAAATGCAGCACGTCCTCGCGCGCGCCGAGCTTTGAATAGAACGCGATGGCCGGGGCATCGCTCAGGTCCGCTTGAACGAAGATAACGTAACCGCCCCGCGTGGCGGCGATGTGTTTGAGCCTGAGGATCAGGCTGGTCCCGATGCCCTGGCGACGGTGGGCGGCGTCCACGGCGAGATCGTAAATGTAGATCTCGCTCCGCTCCTGCTCAAACTTTTTAAGGTCATAAGCCGCCAACCCACCGACGACGGCATCCCCTTCCATGGCCACCAAGGCGATGAACTGATCCCCACCGAGGAGTGCCTTCACGTACGCGGTTCGCGGCTGAGCGCCGGTGTACGTGCTCGGCTCCTCAAACGCGCGGCCGAACATGGCCAGCAACGCCCGAAACAGCGCCGTATCCCCCGGGGCGAGCTGACGAATGATGATGGAGTCCGGTTTCGTCATGATGGACCGCCGTTCTCCTGGCTGTGGCCGGCCGCCGCACCCTTGGCCATGGCCGTGGACAGTACGGCTGAGGGAGTGCTACCTCAAGTCCCGGCTGGGTGCGCCCGGTACGATAATCGAGCCGTTGAAGAACAAGACGGAGCCCTATGATGATGGATTTGGATCAAGTTGCCATTGTCGAGAAATTGCTGGCCGGGCTGCTCGTCGCCCTGATCGGTTGGGCGATCAAGGAAATAATCGCCTATTTTGTCCGAAAGTCGCGCCTCGAAGCCGGCCTTTTGGAAGATATTCTCTTTCATGCCAAGGAAATACAAGGCTCCGTTGATTATGTGCAGCATTATGTCGATAACTTCTTGAAGGTCGGCGCGGAAATTGACCACTCGGCACGATACAGCCGGGGCGTCGAACCGTTCTTTCAGAAGGTATTCAATGACCTCCCCAAGTATTTTTCAAGAGAACGCTTACGCAAGATCTTGAACTATTATCGGAACCTTGAAGAATTTCGCACCCTGATGGAAGGATTTTTCCTGGACATCACCGAGTGGAAAGAAAACAACCGCACGCTTTCAACGAGCGACGTCGCCTGGATGCAGAAAAAAGCCGGGCGGATCTACAAACTCGGCAACATCCTCGCCGTTGGGCAAATTGACTCCATCGATGCATTGCCGGCCAGCTATAAGGAAAAGCTTCCGCCACAAAGCTTGATCTCCTGACCGTCGGCCGCGTGGCTGGCGTCCGCGGCCAGACTGCATGCGCGGCCAGACTGCATGCGCGGACGAGCGCATCGTTAGGGGCAGCACGGTTCAAGGCAATGGTGGACATCGACGGCTGTTGTCCGATCCTGGTACAACCCTATGGTTGGTCAATCGGTCCTAAAACCGTCGGGAGGAGGAATTGCCATGCGACTCGACGACCTCGAAACCTTCCAGAACGTGCCGTTCCTGTGCTGGGTCAAGGACGAGGAATGGCGCTACCTGTGGGGCAACCGGGCGATTTGTGACTTGGCCGGGGAGAACGTGGCCGGGAAGAATGACGACGAGCTGGTGTGGAAGGCGAACGCCAAGGCCCTTGTGACGAATGACGAGGATGTGCTGGCGACCGGCAAGCCCCATTACATCCACGAGCGCGTGGACCACTCCGAACACGGCAAGGCGACGTTGAGCGTGTGCAAATGGGTTGATGACCTGGACGGCCGCCGACTGGTGTTCGGCATCTCGTTCATCATCCCGGGATAGGGCCCGGAACGGCGGTCTCGCGACCGCCGCCCGTCGTTTGGCGTTCTTGTTGCCTGAACCGGACTGTTCGCTCAGTGGCTCCGGCGTCGGGCGCCAAGACCCAGGCCAAGACTGAACAGTCCGAACAACACGATCGCCGGCGGGACCGGGACGTTGAAGACGGTCACGACTGGATAATGGTCGGACGCGACATCGGTGAGGTCGTTGACCAGGACGAAGGTGTCATAAACCCGCCAGTCGGTACCCAGGCTGGTCACGAAATCGATGGCGGCGTTGCCGCCCACGAACGTGGGCACATCGGTGGGGCTGTCCACGATCCAACCGAGACTGACCCAATAGGCCATGCTGTCCGGGTTAATGCCGAGCGCCGGATCGACGGCGGCATTGAAATCGCCGGCGACGATGGCCGGCACGCTCGGGTCGATCGCGTCATTGATGATGTTCATGCTGTCGATGTGGATCGTGGAATTGGGATCCTGATCGGACTGCCGGTTGCGATGGGTGAGGTGCGTAGCACCAAACTGGAAGATCGTGCTTTCGTAGGTGAAGCTGCCAAGCCCGAGGGAGCGGGCCCCGTCGCCATCCGGGTCCGGCAACGACAGCACCTGGTAACTGCCTAGTGTCAGGTCGTCTGTGTTGTACAGTACTGCATTGCCGTACTCACCGCCGCCAAAGCTAATGGCAGGCGCTGGCAGGGCCGCCCAATTGGCGCCCGTGAGGCCAGACACCAGATCGGCCAGAACATTGGGCTGGTGGACAAAGTCAGTGCGGCTGTTTTCAATGTCGTTTTCCTGCAGGCTCACGATCTGAACGTCCATGGACGCGACTACACTTGCAATCCTGTCCAGGTCGACGACGTCGTCATTCCCCTCGCCGTGATGGATGTTGTAGGTGCCGACCGACAGCAGACTGGCGTCGGCTGACGAGATCCCGCCAGCGACGGCGAACGCGGCCGCGGCAAGGACGTACGATGACGGACGGATGATCGATTTGAACATTGGTCCCACTCCCCTTCTGACGTTTCGATTAATGGGACCAGAGTAGCGCGCTTGGGTTACCCCTTGCGGACTAAGCGATGACGGTCGTGCAGCCCTTTTGCGTAACTCCGATGACGTGATCGTGATCGATTTCAATCCAGGGTCACGATCGACACGGCGCCGAGACGGCTGTCCTGCTCGGTCCACAGGCTGTGGTTTAGGACCTGGCCGTGGCGGCGGACGTGGGTGATTGCGTTCAAGTCCGCCTCGGCCGTTACCCAGCCCGGCTGGTCCATAGCCCCTTCGGCCAGCACGCCCGTTTCCGGAAAGCCGTGATCGGGGGGACAAAAGATCGCGGCCGAGCCATAGCTGATGTCCACGGCCGGAGACCAGGCCGCCGGTCCCACCAGCGGTGCTTGGACGACGACACACTGCCCCTCCAGGGCGCGGGCCATCGCCCCAATCCGAACGCGCTTTGCGCCGGCCCGCGTGTCCGTGGCCGACGGCACCAGGATGATTTCGGCCCCCGCCTGGACCAAGGCGCGCGGGATCAACGGAAATTCTGCGTCGAAGCAAATGGTGATGCCGATGCGGCCAAGGGCCGTTGCGAACAGGGCCATCTCCTGACCCGGACTGATGGACCACACCTCTCGCTCATAAGGGGTCAGGATCAGCTTGTCCTGGTGACCGGCGTAGCCCGACGGAGCGATCAGCCGGGCGCGGTTGACGACACGGCCATCGTCCAGCCGGACCGGCGCGGTGCCGGCGCAGATGTGGACGCCGTGGCGGGCGGCCAAGGTGGTGAGCAATTCGTCATGGGGTGCCAACTGCTTCGTCACGGCATCGACGGATCGCTTCAGGTCCGCAGCGATGTCTGCGCCCGCCAGCGTCGCCAGCTCCATACCCGCGTACTCGGGAAACAGCAGAAGGTCGGCGCCCTGCCCCGCCGCTTCCACAACCCAAGCGGACAGCTTCTCCTCCGTCTGCCGCCAGTCGTCAAACCAACTGAGCGGATAGGCGGCGGCGGCGATCCGAGCCATTAAAGCTCGCGGATCCAGAACTGCATGGGCTTCTCGGTTTCCTCAGGCTGGTCCACATCCTTCCAGGCGAAATGGGCCTCGACGCCCGGCATCGGGTGGTAGCCCCGCTTCTCCCAGAACGCGTTCAGCGGCCGGTAGTCGGCCGGCTTCAGGGGATGGTTCTGCGGGCGGATCACGGAACAGAAGCATGACCAGCGTCGGCCCAGGCGTCGGCCATGGGCCTCCCGATGGTCGAAGAACGCGTTGCCAATGCCGCGGCCGCGATAGGCCGGCAGCAGGACAGACTCACCGCAGTAGTAGACATCCTTCAGGTCGTAGCCGATCCGAGCGAACGGATCGGCGAAGGCGTCCGGGTGGTCCTCCATAGGGGCACCGGTGGCGGCACCAACCAGGTCATCCCCGTCGTAGGCGCCGACCACGATCGCATCGGCGCTGTTCGCATAGGTGGCGACATAGCCGGCCTCGTACTCCATGTCGCCCTCGTATAGATAAGGCCACTCCCGAAACACGGTGATGCGCAGACGCGCTAAGCCCGGCAATGCCTCTCGCAGTGCATCCCCCTCCAGGGGTCGGATATCGACAGTCATGAGCGGGGCGGGATCACCGCCATCGTGCCTTGGGCGATGGCGGCGAGCGTCTCCTCGCCGTCGTCCTTGGTGACGATGACGTCGGCGCGACAGACGATGAGCGTGCGCCCGGATTTGATGACGGTGCCGCGGGCGGTCATCACCGGGCCCTCGCCGGGGGCGAGCAGGTCCAGGCGATATGAGGCGCCGACGACGTTGGCGCCCGGCTCCACCAGGGTAAAGGCGGAGGCCCCCATGACCGCTTCGGCGAGACCACCGACGACCCCACCATGGAACAGGCCATCCTGTTGGCCCAGATCCGGGCGGAAGTGCACGCGATAGTCGACCCGTCCGGGCGCGACCACCGTGCTCTCGACACCAAGCATGGTCAGGTAGTTCTGGGCCGCCACGTAGGCGCCGACCGCCTGCTCATAGTCCGCGTTGCGGGGCTTGAGAGCGGGTATCATTGGATTTTCCTTTTTCATCGCAAGTCCGAGGGCCGGCGCCGATCAGCGCCGACATCGCCATCCTACCCGGCCTATCCTGCCTGTCGACCGGGATCGCGCTTGCCTCCGCGCGCGCCCGGGTTTACTCCCCATTGCCAATTCCCTCCATAACCTCTGGGGTCGGTCCCGGCCGCCTTGGAGCCCCTTCGGTGCAGTGCGATGACTGGCTTAGAGGACCTGGGCTCGGTAGTGGCCCTCGGCGTTGTCGCCGTGATGTTCGTGTCGTTTATGATCGAGCGCTATCCGCCCGAGGTTACGGCCGTCGCCGGTGTCGCAGTTCTGCTCGCCTTGGGCGTTTTGGAGACACCGGACGTGCTAGGCACGCTGTCGAACAGCGCTCCGGCCACCATTGCCGCCATGTTTGTGCTCAGCGCCGCCCTGGCGCGCACCGGCGCGCTTGACACCGTCGCCAGACGATTGGGCCGGCTTACGGGCCATGGGCCGCGATGGGTCCTCTTCGCCCTGATGGCGATCATCGTGCCGGCATCGGCATTTCTCAACAACACGCCGGTGGTGATGGTGATGATCCCCGTTGTCATCGGACTCTGCCGCAGCATGGCGACGGCGCCATCCCGCCTACTGATTCCGATGTCCTATGCGACGATCCTCGGCGGCACCTGCAGCCTGATCGGCACCTCGACGAACCTCCTCGTGGATGGCATCGCCCGCGATCTCGGTTTGCCACCGTTCGGTCTGTTCGAGATCACACCGCTGGGCTTGATCATCGTGGCCATCGGCGGCGCGTTCGTGCTCGTCTATGGTGTGCGCCTGCTGCCGGACCGGGAGACGATGGCGAGCTTGCTCGGACCCCGCGAGCCGCAACGCTTTCTGGTCGAGGTCCTGATCCCCCAGCAGTCGGCCATGATCGGACGGCGCGCCGTGGAGGTGGACGCGTTCAGTTCCGGCGACTGCAGCCTGGTCGACGTTGTCCGCGGCGATCTGTCCCTCCGGCGAGCGATCGATGAGGTGGTGCTGAAAGCCGGCGACCGGGTTGTTCTCAAGTCGTCGGTCGCGGACGTCATGGCGCTTCGCGAGGGGGAGACGCTCAAGTTCGCCGACAGTCGCGAACTGGCGCCGGTTGCCAGCCGGGAGAGCATGGTGGTCGAGGCCTTGCTCGGACCTGGCGCCAAACTGCTTGGCAAGTCACTGCTTCATCTGAGGATCCGCCGCCGCTATGGGGTCTATCCGCTGGCACTTCATCGCCAGGGCGAGAACATCGAAGCCCGGCTGGAAAAAATTCCGCTGAAGGTGGGTGACACGTTGTTGCTGGAAGGCGCGCCCGAGGACCTGCGCCGGCTGGCGGAGGACATGGACCTACTGAGCCTCGCCGAGCCGCAGCAGGGCCCCTATCGTCGAAGCAAGGCGCCGATCGCGATCGCGATTCTGATCGGCGTGATCCTAGGCGCGACATTCGAGGTGTTGCCCATCGCCGGGATGGCCCTGATCGGTGTGGCCGCGGTGCTGCTGTGCCGGTGTGTGGACGCGGCGGAAGCGTTTCAGGCCGTTGATTGGCGGCTGCTCGTCCTGATCCTGTCCATGCTCGCCGTCGGCGAATCCCTCAACAAGACCGGCGCCATTGCGCTGATCGCCGATAAAGCGGCACCGGGCCTCGCCGAGGTGCCACCGATCCTTGTGCTTGCTGCCGTCTATGCGGTGGTGTCGATCCTGACCGAGGCCGTGACCAACAACGCCGTCGCTGTCGTGGCGACCCCCATCGTCGTGGCTTTGGCCGACCAGCTTGGCTTTGATTCCCGCCCTTTCCTGGTTGTGGTGATGTTCGCCGCCTCGGCCAGTTTCGCCACGCCCATTGGCTATCAGACCAACACCCTCGTCTACAACGCGGGCGGCTATCGATTCACCGATTTTCTAAGGGTCGGGTTGCCGATGAATGTCCTCGTCGGCATCGTCACCGTGCTGGTCACGCCACTGATCTGGCCGTTCTGAGCCCATCCGGACCTCGACCAGCGAGACGTTAGACCGCCACGAGATTGGGCCGGAGCGCGGCGATGGCGGCGGCGTAATCCCGCTCGCCATAGACGGCCGTGCCGGCCACCAGTACGTTGGCACCGGCGGTGATGACCTGTGGGGCCGTTTCGGCATTGATGCCGCCATCCACCTCGAGCGCGATCGGGCGGTCGCCGATCATGGCACGGATGCGGCGGATCTTTTCCAATTGAGCCGGAATGAAGGCCTGGCCGCCGAAGCCGGGATTGACGGTCATCACCAGGATCAGATCGAGCCGGTCCAGGACGTGCTCCAGGACGGTTTCCGGCGTCGACGGATTGAGGGAAACGCCGGCTTTACGGCCGAGGTCGCGAATGACCTGCAGCGAGCGGTCCAGGTGGCGGTCCGCCTCGGCATGGACCGTGATGACGTCCGCCCCCGCTTCTGCAAATGCCTCCAGGTACGGCCCTGCTGGGTCGATCATCAGGTGGACGTCGAATGGCTTATCGGTGATGTGGCGGATCGCGCGGATCACCACCGGCCCGATCGTCAGGTTCGGGACGAAATGGCCATCCATGACATCCACATGGATCCAGTCCGCTCCCGCGTCGTCCACGGCCCGGATTTCCTCCCCCAGCCTGGCAAAGTCCGCCGACAGAATAGAGGGCGCGATTTTGACGCCGTTCGTCACGGGCGCAACGGTCTCGCTCA
Source organism: uncultured Rhodospirillaceae bacterium (assembly GCA_964619055.1). Taxonomy (GTDB): domain Bacteria; phylum Pseudomonadota; class Alphaproteobacteria; order Rhodospirillales; family Defluviicoccaceae; genus CAYVUM01. The sequence goes on along the minus strand of CAZUDB010000047.1, from coordinate 3,644 downwards.
ACTGACCACGTCGATCCCGGCCGTGCGGCTGACCCGCCCGGCCACGGCACGGCGGCGGGCGACGGCGTCCCGAGTTTTCAAAACGACGTTGTCGGCCGTGATGCCGAAGTACTCGAACAGATCGGGACCGGGGGCCGACAGGCTGAACTCCTTCAGGCCGATGAACACGCCGTGGTCACCGATGTACTTGTCCCACCCGGGCGAGATTGCGGCTTCAACGGCGACGCGCACCGCCTGCGGCCAGGTCGGTCCCATCACCTCCCGGCGGTACTTGTCCGGCTGTAACTCGAACAACTCCCAGCACGGCATGGAGACGACGGCCGTCGGAATCCCCTCCGCCTGCAGGCGATCGCGAGCATGACAGGCAATGTGGACCTCCGAGCCGGTGGCGAACAGCGTGACCTCACGCTCCCCACCCTCAGCCTCGGCCAGCACATAAGCGCCGCGCGCGCACAGGTTGTTGCTTACATGCTCGGTGCGAACGGCTGGAACCGCCTGACGAGTCAACACAAGGGCCGACGGCATGTCGTACTCGGTCAGCGCGATCACCCAACACTCAAAGGTTTCGACGGCATCACACGGGCGCATGACGAGCAGGTTCGGCATGACGCGCAGACCCGCGATGGTCTCCGACGGGTGATGGGTGGGACCATCCTCCCCGACACCGATGGAGTCGTGGGTAAGAACGTAGATGACGCGCTGTTTCATCAGCGCCGACATGCGGACAGCACCCCGCATATAGTCGACGAACACAAGGAACGTGCCGCCATAGGGGATGAACCCGCCATGGAGCGCCATGCCGTTCATAACCGCGGCCATGGCATGCTCCCGCACGCCGTAGCGGACGTAACGCCCGGAGTAATCGCCGGGCGCGACATCGGTCATGTTGGGCGTTCGCGTGCAGCAGGACTCCGAAAGGTCCGCCGAGCCGCCAATGATCTCCGGAAAGGCATCGGTCAGCATTTCCAAGGCCTGCCCGGAGGCTTTGCGTGTTGCCCACTTCGGCCGCTCGATAGCGAGCTTGCGCTTGAATTCGTTCAATGGCGCCTGCCAGCCCGGAGCCAGCCGGCCCGCACTGGTGCGCTCGAACTCCGCACGTCGGTCCGCGTCCAGGGCCTCGAACCGGGCCTTCCACGCCAAACGATCGTCAGCACCGCGGGCTCCCGCCGTCCGCCAGGCGGCCAAGACGTGCGGCGGCACGTGAAACGGTGGATGGGGCCATTCGATGGCTTCCCGCAATCCGGCAATGTCCTCCTCACCCAGCGGCGCACCGTGGGCCGCCGCCGTGCCTTGCTTGGTGGGTGACCCGCGACCGATGACCGTGCGGCATGCGATCAGGGACGGCCGGTCGGAGCGCTGGGCCTTGGCTATCGCTGCGGCGATAGCCTCCGGATCATCGCCCTCGACGGCGACCGCATGCCAGCCGCAGGACTCGAACCGGGCGAGCTGGTTGTCCGCCGTCGCCAGCGACGTGGGACCGTCGATGGAGATGCGGTTGTCGTCCCAGAGCACGATCAGCTTATGCAGGCGCAGGAACCCGGCAAGCGAGATGGCCTCCTGGCTCATGCCCTCCATCAAACAGCCGTCACCAACGACGCAATAGGTGTAGTGGTTGACGATGTCGTCACCCCAGCGCTGGTTGCGGAGCCGCTCCGCAAGCGCCATGCCGACAGCGTTGCCGAGCCCTTGTGAAAGCGGGCCGGTGGTGGTCTCGATGCCGCGGGCGACGCCATACTCGGGATGGCCGGGCGTTTTGGAATGGAGCTGGCGGAATCGCTTGATCTCCTCCAGCGTGATGTCCTCATAGCCGGTGAGATACAGCAGCGAATACAGCAGCATGGAGCCGTGGCCGGCGGACAGGATAAAGCGATCGCGATCCTCCCACTCCGGATCGGCGGGATCGAACTTCAAAAACCGCGTCCACAACACGGTCGCCACGTTGGCCATGCCCATGGGCAGGCCAGGGTGCCCCGATTTGGCCTTCTGCACGGCATCGGCCGCGAGCATGCGGATCGCATCCACCATCTCGTCGTGGGTGGCGACGCGTGGTTCGGTCTCCACTCCACGCGCTGGGGCGGCATTCAGGGTGTCGATGTCCTGAACCGACTTGGCGAGTGCGCCCGGCATCGGCGGTCTCCCTTCAGCTGACATGGTTGGCATCGGCGGCGGTCAAGAGATAGTGGGTGATCAGCAACTGCGACAGCGCCAGCGCACGACCGTAGCAGACCGTGTCATTCGCATCACGGAACGCACCGATCCGCTTGTGGCCCGATGCCGCATGGGGGATCAGCCCCCACAGCGAGGACTCGAGCAGGTTGGCGTCGCCGTTCGCCAGATTGGACATCACATGCAGGACGTCCACCGGCCGGCCGTCCACGTCGCGCGCCAGTTCCAGCACGAGGCCGCCGTTGTCCTTGGCCTGCTCCAGCACCGGCGTTAGGTCAAGATGCGGCAACGTGGGACGCAGGATGTGGGCGCAGTTCAGATGCTCGCCTGTGTCCTCGGGATGTCTGTCCGGCGGATAGAAGCTCACCACCATATCGGCGTGGCGGCGCTGCGGGATCACATAGCGTTCGCTGTCGGCGCGCAGGCGCGCCATCGCCGCCTCCACCTGCAGGGGCGTGTAGCCACCGTGGCTGGTGTCGCGCTGCAGCTTCCAGCGTCGGCGCAGGCCAACCTCCGGCTCCAGGTAGAACTTGACGTCATAGACGTTGCGCAGCTCCGGTGTTGCATAGCCGAGCAAGCCCTCAAGGATGATGAACGGCTTGGGCTCCACATACTGTGGGGCCTCCAGCACACCGCCGTTGTGATTGTAGACGGGCTTCAGGATCGGCTGGCCGTCTCGCAGCAGGGTGACGTGCTGGACCAGAATATCCAGGTAGTTGCAGGCCGGATCGTGGGGGGTTAGGCCGTTCTGCGCGCGCGCGGCGCGGTCATAGCGGTGGTAATCGTCGATGCAGATGTTGACGGTCCGCTCCGGCCCCAGGACCTCGGCAACACCCGCGGCGAGCGTGGTTTTTCCCGCACCGGAATCACCGACGATGCCGATGATGACGGGATTTTCGCGCTCGGTCATGGCGTTACCTGGCTCTCTTAAGCCTTTGGTTTCGGCGTCGGACGTCTTGGACGCCTGCCCTTGCAGCGCCCGTTTCCCGCCCATTGCCCCGATCTGCGGCGCGCCAATCAGCGGCGCAAAGACAGAAAGGCCTCGACCCTGCGAGCGATCGTCGCACCCCGGAATCGAGACCTGCCATCAGGTGAAGCAGAAAAACCGCTTGCGGACGATTGAGTCAAGGGGCCTCGGGTGTGGGTTTTCGGCGTGATCAAGCGTTGGGGCAGGAAGGCGGCGTAAGGCGTTGGGATCGAAAGGGCTCTTGCGGGTAACCGTAACGGCACCACCGGCATGCGAAGATCCACCGCGCTGACGGATGCGTGGTGGCGGTGACGGCGATTCCGTGCCACCGAGTCGGCAAGCCGCACGGCTTGGATTGCGGCTACCTTTGGTTACTGGGCTGCGTCACAGCAGCGACGATTTTTCCCTCCGGCAGCGGGTACGACATGTTCGCAAGCGCTGCTAGGAAGGTTGGCATTGGATCGACTGAACCAGCTTGCGAGCGGAGGCACTGATCGGAAATGGCCCTTTA